>CAMYBS010000006.1 GCA_947254025.1 uncultured Clostridia bacterium | reverse complement strand
ATAAAGCAAAGGAAGTAGTCCTAACACCAGGCGCAGGCACAGGAGTAACAACAGCCCAACAACAAACAACACCAACACCAAGACCTACACAAAATAAAAATCTAGCATGGGTAACAGCAAGTGGACAAAGAATACCAAAACCGGAAGAGCTACCTATGCATACTATAGGTCAAGATGGTGTAACAGTAGATTTTAACAGTGGATACACAATTAAATTAAAGCCAGAAGATTTTATTCAGAATCCAGATGGTTCGACTACTTTCTTTAAAGGAACTGTTCTTGAATATACTACAGGTACACCATTTAAAAAGGTAGATGCTATTGCAAAAGGTCCATCAAATTTTAACATTTTCAAACCAAATAAAAATGACCAAAGAGTAGGTACTGCAATAATAACAAAAGGACATTCTTTCTATGATGAGTCATACAGCGAAGTTGTTAATGATATAAAGAGTGGAAATCCAGAATCTAGTCTTCTTTTAAACATAACTAAGTTTATAAAATATTTTACTGGTGATAATGTAAGAGAAATACCTAAGGAAGAATTTAAAAGACAATGTAAAGATTTTAACAGAGAAAAATCTGGTTATTGGGGAACTGATTTAATTGATTTTGCTTTTAATAATAAGCCAAAAGTATATGATGCAACTGGACTTATAGATGTAACACCGATAGGGTTAATAAAGCATCCTGGAGAAACTCCTTTTATAGTATGGTCTAGTTTTCCAAGTTTTTATATAACAACGGAAGGTGCAGTTTTAAATACTTCTTCGGATGTAAAAGAATATATAAAAAAGAATGGTAATTTTGTAATAGATAAAGTAATATTTAAATACTACTCATATTATGTAGCAGATATACCAAATTTAAACTTTATGGAATATATAAATAATAACAAACATTATGATGCTAATTACTTTATATTAGGTGATTTTCGTAATGTAAAATTAGCAAAATAGAAAGAAATTTTATAATTGATTAACAGCTACATCATGATGTGGCTGTTTTCTTTTTGAAATTTTGATTTTTTCTTACATATATGGTATAATTCTTTATATTATGAAAAATTTAGACTACGCGATTGATGTATTGAAAAGCTTGAAGGGTTCCTCATACATTGTTGGAGGTGCTGTGAGGGACTATTTGCTATGCAAGGATGTCTATGATATCGACATATGTACTGCAAAGAAGCCTGATGAAGTGGCTAGTCTTTTAAGTGACTATGAGCTTGATACTAAGTTTATGAACTATGGCTCTGTTAAGATTAAGGGCGAGCCTTCGGTAGAGATAACTACATTTAGACGCGAGGCGGGCTACCGCGACGGTAGGCACCCTAGCACATTAAGCTTTACAGACGATGTCAAGGAAGACCTTATTAGGCGCGACTTCACCATCAACACCATGCTCATGGATGAGAACAAGAAGATATATGATTTTTTGGATGCCAAGAAGGACCTCGACGCTAAAATTTTACGAACAGTGATTGATCCATACGAAAGCTTTGCCAAGGACTACTTAAGGATACTTCGCTTAGTGCGTTTTGCTGCAAAGCTAGGCTTTGAGATAGAAGGAGAAACTTTTAAGGCTGCGAAGAAATATGCACCTTATGTAAAAACTCTTTCTATGGATAAGTTCAGAGAGGAGTTTAATAAGATTTTGCTTCTTGACAATGCTCATTACGCGTTTACTCTTATGCATGATTTGAGACTATTAAAGGAAGTTTTACCTGATATAGATAGAGAGTTTAATTACGACCAGAACAATCCTTATCATAGCTATGATTTATTTACGCATACTATGAAGGCGGTGGAAGCTACTGAAAAGGACCTTGCTACACGTCTTGCGGCTCTATTTCATGACGTTGCAAAACCATTGACACGCTCTGAAGATGGGGACGTGTCGCGCTACTACGATCACGACAAGGTCGGTGCCGAGATGGCAGTTGATATTTTGAAAAAATTTAATTATGATAAAAAGACTATAAAACTAGTTCATGACCTTATTTTAAAGCATATGAAGCAGGACCCAAACTTTGGCATCAAGGCTGTAAGAAGGCTTTATAATTATTATGGCAAGGACAATATCTATCGTTACCTTGACCTAATTAGAGCTGATACTGTTGCTACGAGACCTGGTAGGGAGCTTGACAATATAAATAAATTTACATCTTACATAAAAGAGATAGAGGCAAGTTTGGACGACAGTGGTGTGTTAAAACTTGCGGTTAGTGGTGATGATTTGATTGCCATGGGATACAAGCCAAGTAAGAAATTTAAAAGTGCGCTTGGCAAAATTAAGGAGAAAGTGAGTCTTGGGGAGCTTGAGAACGATAGAGAAACTTTGCTCCCACTTCTTAAACAATATATGGAGGAAGAAGAATGAAGAAATTATTTGGAACAGACGGCGTTAGAGGCGTCGCTGGAGAGTTTTTAACGAGTGAATTTTCATACAAACTTGGAAAATATATAGCTGACTACTTTATGGATGGAGAGGGCAAGAAGGTCTTTATCGCGAGCGATACAAGAGAGTCAAAGGATATGATTAAGCTATCACTTGCAGCAGCCATCACATCTATGGGACTTGATGTATACGATTTGAACGTAACATCTACACCAGAAGCAAGCTATATAATCAGCAAAAATGATTCTTTATTCGGCATAGTTGTATCTGCTTCACATAATCCATATGAATACAACGGCATCAAAGTCTTTAATAAGAATGGCTACAAGCTTGCAGATGAAGTTGAAGAAGCTATTGAAACGAATATGCTTGAGGATAAGGAGCTTAAGAAGGCGGACCACTTTGGTAGATATATCACTGACGAGCTAGATAAGACAGCTTATACTGATTATTTGCGCTCGCTTATGAAGGACTACACAGGTCTAAAGATAGTTTGCGATATGTCTAATGGCGCGAACTACGTGACTGCTAAGGAAGTTCTTGATAGATCAGGTGCTGAGATGATATACATTCATGACGAGCCAAACGGTAGAAACATCAACTTGAATTGCGGCTCAACACATCTTGAGTCCCTTATAGAAACTGTTAAAGAAGAGAAAGCTGATATCGGCATAGCCTTCGATGGAGATGCAGATAGATTGCAAGTAGTTGATAATGAAGGCAAGATTATGGACGGAGATCATATACTTGCAGCGCTTGCGACATATTTGAAAAAGCATGATAAGCTTAAGAAGAATAAACTTGTTGCGACTATAATGTCAAACATTGGCCTTAAGAAGTACCTAGATAGTATCGGTGTAGAGCTTGATGTAACAAGTGTTGGCGATAGATATGTTTTAGCTGAACTAATTAAGGACGACTTATCACTTGGCGGCGAGCAATCTGGACATATAATATTAAAGGATTATCAAAATACTGGCGATGGTCTACTAAGCGCCATCTTCCTAATCAATGCCATGACCCAGCTTAAAAAGACAGCAGCTGAACTAAACGGACTTATGAAAACATATCCACAAGTACTTTTAAATGCAAAAGTTACTAACGAGATAAAAAATAAAGTTTTAGAGATAGAAAGCGTTAAAAACGCTATAGATGATTTGACTAAGAATAACCCTGATATGAGGGTAGTCATCAGACCATCAGGCACTGAGCCGCTTCTAAGGGTAATGCTTGAAGGTGAAGATGAGGATGAACTTAGAAGATTAGCTAAAGATTTAGTTGATTTGATAGAAAGAGAGACGAAATAGTTTGAAGAGAGTTTTAATAGCTTTATCGGGCGGGGTCGACAGCTCCGTTAGCGCATATTTATTAAAAAAGCAAGGTTACGATGTTGTAGCTATTACGTTTAATTTGTGCGACGATATTATTAAAGATAATTACAGAAAGATGATAGAGGATGCAAAGAGAGTATCTGATTACCTTGGCATAGAGCACCATGTCGTTGATTATAAAGATGACTTTAAGGAGAGGGTTATAGAACCCTTCATACGCGAGTACGAGCTTGGCCACACACCAAACCCTTGCATATTCTGCAACAAGAACATTAAGTTTAAGAGATTTCACGACGAGATGAAGAATTTTGATGCTGATTTTATTGCAACAGGACACTATGTTGAAAAATACGAGGAAAATGGCATTCACTATCTAGAAAAATCATCTAATATTAGAAAAGATCAAAGCTATTTTCTATACAATATTAAGCAAGATCAGTTAAGGGATGCGATATTCCCAGTTGGCGCCATGGACAAGGATAAAACTAGAGCCATTGCCAAGGAAGCGGGTCTACCTGTTTATAATAAAAAGGATTCGCAAGAGATTTGTTTTATTGCAAATGATGATTATAAGTCATTTTTAAATAAATATTCAGAAAATATTAGCAAGAAGGGTCTTATTAAAGACAAGAGTGGAAAAGTTTTAGGTGAGCATGATGGTATTAGAAACTACACCATAGGTCAAAGGCGGGGGCTTAATGTCGCCTTAGGACAAAGAGCCTTTGTAACAAAGATTGATCCAGTAAATAACGAGATCATTCTTGGACCAGAAGAGGACTTATTCAAAAAGACTGCTCTTATAAAAGATGTGAACCTTATCTCTATTGACGAGATTGATGAAGACAAGGTCTACACTGCAAAAGTTAGATATAGGTCTAGCGACGAGAGAGCAAAAGTAAAGAAAAATGACGACGGAACTTACACAGTTAATTTTGAAGAGCCGCAAAGAGCGATCACTCTTTCGCAAAGCCTAGTTATATACGACGGCAGAACTGTTGTAGGCGGCGGCATTATAGTGGACTAATTATGTTTTACGTAGATAGACTAATAAAAGGCTCGTCAAGCGAGAAAGAACTTATTGACTTCTTAGCCTTGCGTGATGTGACTTATGAAGACGTTGATGCGAGCTTTATCATAAGAGACAATGCTAATATAGTTGCGACTGTATCAGTAAAGAAGAATCTAATTAAATTCTTCTACATTGACGATAAATATCAAGGCGAGGGCTTGGCTATCGATCTAATCAATAGCGCTCTTGAAGAGATTATTAATAAGGGATATAGAAACTACTTTGTATTTACAAAGACAAAGAACGAGGGTATATTCACTTCCTTGTCTATGGATGCGATAGAAAAGACAGAAGACGTTGTTTTGCTAGAAGGCGGCTTCTTTAAGTACAAAGACTGGACTCAAAGCATAAGAAGTGAGCTGGACAATAAAGAATATAACGCCATCGTTATGAATGCAAATCCACTAACACTTGGTCATGAGTACTTAGTAGACAAGGCTTTGGAAGACGATAGAGACTTAATCATCTTCGTCTTAGAAGAAGACGCATCATACTTTAGTACTAAGGATAGATACGAGATAGTGAAAAAGCACTATCAAGACAATGAAAGAGTTCACGTCTTTAAATCAGGGCCCTACATCATATCTAGATTAACCTTTCCAACATATTTTTTAAAGAAGGATACAGATAAGCTAAAGGTGTATACGGAGCTTGATGCAAAGATATTTGCAAGGCATATTGCGAAGGACTTAAATATAAAAAAGAGGTACTTCGGCACTGAGCCCACTGACAAAGTTACTGAAAAGTACAATGAGATGATGAAGAGTATACTTTCACAATACGGCCTTGAAGCTGTATTTATAGATAGAAAAATGATTGACGGTGAATACGTCAGCGCATCAAAAGTTAGAGAGGAATTTAAAACAGATTTTATAGCTGTTAAGAACTTTTTGAGCCAAGATGTGTATGATTATTTAAAAGAAAGAAGAGGTGCTTACCTTGATAACGATTAAAGAGGTTAATGATAAGAAAACACTTAATGATTTCGTGGACTTTATCTATGAAAATTACGAAGGAGATAAAAATTTTGTGCCGCCACTAAGAGCGGACTATAAAAAGTACGTTCAAGGCGTTGACAACGACCTTAACGAAGCAGGCCCAAACACAAAGTACATCTGCTACGATGATGAAAAGGTGGTAGGCAGACTTTTAGTTGGAGTAAACAATATTCTTAACAAGCATCATGGATACAAGGAAGGCTACATCTCATTATTTGAATGCAAGGAGAACTACGAGTATGCAAAGGCACTTCTTGATAGGGCCATAGAGTTTTTAAAGTCTCATGGTATGACAAAGGTTAAAGGGCCACTATCACTACCAGGCGGCGAAGACAATAGAGGCTTCATCATAGATAACTTCGACGCACAACCATTCATTATGAACACATACAATAAAAAGTACTACAACGACTACTTCGTTAAGTATGGCTTTGAGAAGTATTTTGACTGCTACGCATACAAAGACACTATAGGCAACGCCGACATAGATAGATATGAAAAGCTAGTTCCATATGCAATGAAGAAATTCGATTTCAGAGTAGACAACATAGACCTTACGAATGTCGATAAGGACGCTATGGACATAATGCATGTGCTAGAGAGAGCCTTACCGCGCGAGTGGGACGACTTTGCTCCACCAAGAGAAGAAGAGATAAGAAAGATAGTAAAGCAGCTAGTGCCATTTGCCGATTCAGAGCTTATCTTCATAGCTAGAGACAATAAGACAAACGAGCCAATCGGTTTTAACATAACACTGCCAGACTATAATCAAGCTATTAAGAAGATGAATGGAAAGATGTTCCCATTTGGTTTCTTAAAATTCTTGTATTACAAAAGAAAGATCAACAGAATTAGATTCTTCGTTTTATTCGTAGTGCCAGAGTATAGAAAAAAAGGCGTTACAAGCGTTATGTACTTAAAAACTTATCTAAACGCGCTTAAAAAGGGTTACACAGAGCTTGAAGGCTCAACAATTTGGGAGTACAACAGAGACATGATGAACGACGTTGAAAGCTTTGGAGCAAAGATTAATATAACATACAGAATATATCAAAAGGAAATATAGCTATGGGTGCCCGAGGGCACCTTAAGCTGCCTTGTTATGTATTAGAGCCTTCTGGGTAATAATAAAATACCACGGGGATGAATTTGGTTTCGACGGGGATTTGGAATTTAGAATAGCGAGCCGATTCGATGGATACGTTACATCTGTCAAAAAAATATAAACGCAGAAAACAATAATTTTGCATACGCTGCCTAGTTAGGCTAGCTCTCAATATAGAGTTTTCTCGTACGGCTTTATATTGGGTCAACTTAGACGAGAAGATCTTTTAGCCAAGCTTAAAAGTTAAAAGATTATTTTAAAGCTAGCTAAGACTTGTTTTGTTTCTTAAATTGGTCTTAGTGAAACTTTATAAGAAACTGCGCTCGGAGAAGTTCTTTAGGAAGGGTTTTCGGACATGGGTTCGACTCCCATCATCTCCACCACATAGGTTATAGACTTGGTCTATAGCCTTTTTTTATGTTTATGGTGCCAAGCTTGTCACTATATAGCAAGCCACTCTATATATAGCAAGCCACTCATCATATGCCAAGCCTCTCTATATATAGCAAGCCACTCACTATATGTCAAGCCTCTCATTATATATGTAGCTTCTAAGCTATGCCCTGCGAGTTAATGTTTAATATGGACAGTAAGTGCATATAAGTATAAGTGATTGCAAGCATTGCAAAGCTTTATGAATAAAAGTTCACAAAGTTGTTTCATTTTTATCAAATTTATGGTATAATATATCTGGTGATTCTATGGACATCGATAAAATTAAGAGGGGACTTAAGATAGTACTTATAGTCGCACTTATTATAATATTTGTAAAGGTAATGAATACAGACTTTTTTAGCACTAGTGATGATGGTATTACTGTGCAAAAGGCTTATGACTCAAGCACAAAGGACTCTTTAAATGATGAGAGTGATGAGGACACAGAATACATATACACTCACATCACGGGCGAGATCAAAAAGCCTGGTGTATACAAGATGAAGGCGGGCACTCGTATGGACGACCTTGTTAAAGAAGCAGGCGGTTTGACTGATGATGCTGACATTAATCAGATTAATCTATCTGAGAAGCTCGTTGATGAGGAGAGAATCATAGTGCCATCAAAGAGTGGGTCTAGCGAAGAAGGCATAACTAGCGCGGCGATAGATGCTAAGACTAAGAAGATCAACATTAACAAAGCGAGTCTAAGTGAGCTAATGACGCTACCTGGCATCGGAGAGAAGACTGCGCAGAAGTTTATTGATTACAGAGAGCAGAAGAAGTTTAAAAAGATTGAAGACGTGATGAACATAGAAGGCATTGGAGAGAATAAATTTAAAAATATTAAGGAATATATAAGTGTAAACGGAAGGTGACTGCATGAATAACGATTTAAATGTAAAATTAACAAGTTTTGCTAAGACATCTGGCTGAGCGGCTAAGGTAAAACCGGAGGTTTTAGATCAAATATTAAAGGGACTAGAAAAGAGTGCACCAGATCCAAATCTATTGGTAGGTTTGGAGACTAGTGATGACGCAGCTGTGTACAAGGTCAGTGAAGACAGAGCAATCATAGAAACTTTGGACTTCTTCACTCCAATAGTTGACGACCCATACACATTTGGACAGATTGCAGCAGCAAACTCACTATCTGACGTTTATGCTATGGGCGGTGAACCTATACTTGCGATGAATATATCGTGTTTTCCAAACTGTCTATCGCCAGAAGTATTAAAGCTAATATTGAAGGGCGGCTTTGACAAGGTTAAGGAAGCAGGCGCCTTGCTAATAGGTGGACATACTGTTCAAGATGACGAGCTTAAGTACGGCATGAGCGTTACAGGCTTTGTTCATCCAGACAAAGTTTTGAGGAATACTGGAGTTAAAGAAGGAGACGTCCTTATATTAACAAAGCCACTTGGCCTTGGAATAATTAACACTGCTGTTAAGGGCGGCATCTGTGACAAGGATGCTTTGGATGAAGCAACTTTAGTAATGAAGACTCTTAACAAGAAGGCAAAGGACGCTATGGAAGGACTTGATGTGCATGCCTGCACAGACATTACAGGCTTTGGACTTATGGGTCACGTATACGAAATGCTTAGAAACACTGACGTTACCGTTGAGATCTATACAGAGAAATTACCTGTACTAAAGGGAGCTCTTGACTATGCGATGATGGGTCTTGTACCAGCAGGTGCATATGACAACAGAATTTTCGTTGGTGAAAACTTTAGGATAGATGCTGAGATAAAAAGGGAGATGGAGGACCTTTTATTTGACCCACAAACTTCTGGAGGACTACTAATATCCTTGTCAGAAGAGGATGCAAAGACATACATGGAAAGGATAGACCTTCCATTTGGAGTTGGCATAATTGCAAAAGCAAAAAAATTCGACGATAAATATATTTTAATTAAGTAGGTGTGATATGAATTTATTTAGAATGATACCAGGCGTTGATCAAGTTATGGAGAATGAAGAGATTAAGAAATTATTCGAAGTTCACGACGCTGGACTTATTAACGATACTATAAGAAATATCTTAGACGAGATGAGAGAAGCGATAAAGAATGGTCTTGATGAAGAAGGCCTTAGAGAGAGGCTTAAAAACATTGAAAAGTCTGTTGCACAAAGGCTTGAAGATGAGCTAAGCTATAGCCTAAGACCCGTAATAAATGCTACAGGTGTAATCATCCATACTAATCTAGGCAGATCAAAGCTTCCAAAATCAGCTCAAGAAAATATTGTGAGGCTCTTATCTAGCTACTCAAATCTTGAGTATGACCTTGAAAGAGGCGAAAGGGGTTTAAGATACTCCCACATTGAAGAAAAGCTTAAGAAGATTACTGGAGCAGAGGCAGCACTTGTAGTTAACAACAACGCTGCAGCTGTTATGCTTGTGCTTGACACGCTTAGCAAGAACAAGGAAGTCATCACTTCAAGGGGCGAACTAATAGAGATAGGTGGATCATTCAGAATACCTGATGTTTGCGAAAGAAGCTTAGCGACACTTAGAGAGGTCGGCACAACTAATAAGACTCATCTAAGAGATTATGAAAACGCTATAAATGAAGAGACTGGAGCTATACTAAAGGTTCACACATCAAATTACAAAATTTTAGGCTTTACTGAAAGCGTTAATGCAGGTGAACTTGCTAGTATAAAGGGAGACTTGCCACTTATAGAAGACCTTGGTTCAGGAGTTTTAATCAATCTTGAGGACTATGGTCTTGAACACGAACCAACTGTTATGGAATCGGTTGCAAGTGGCGTTGATGTTGTTACCTTCAGTGGTGACAAGCTTTTAGGCGGTCCACAAGCGGGCATCATAGTCGGCAAAGAAAAATACATCAGTCGAATCAAGAAGAATCAACTGCTTAGAGCACTTAGAGTAGACAAGATGACTATAGCAGCTCTTGAAACGATACTAAACTATTATATAGACAAGAATAAAACATTTGAAATACCGACTATAAAGATGATAACAGAAAGCTATGAATCAATAGAGAAGAGAGCGCAAAAGCTATTAGCTATGCTTGAAGGCATAAAAGGAGCTGAACTGAGCGTAGTTGAAACAGCATCAGAAGTAGGTGGAGGCTCACTTCCAAACCAATTCATAAAGTCTAAGGCGATTGAGATTGAGCCAAAGAATATATCTACTGCAAAGCTTGAGGAAAAACTTAGACATCTTGAAATACCTATAATTGTAAGGATATATAAGGACAAAGTGCTTCTTGACTTAAGAACTATAGACGAGGAAGAATACGAAATTATTGTAAGTGAACTTAAGGGGATACTAGGAGAGAGATAGTGAAACATTTAATACTTGGAACTGCAGGTCACGTTGACCACGGCAAGACTTCTTTAATACGCGCACTAACAGGTAGACAAACTGACAGACTTAAGGAAGAACAAAAAAGAGGAATATCGATAGAGCTTGGCTTTACTTACTTCGATCTTGAAAAGGATTTAAGAGTAGGTATAGTTGACGTGCCAGGACATGAGAAATTTATCAGAAATATGGTGCAAGGCGTTAGCGGCATGGACCTTGTCATGCTAGTCATTGCTGCTGATGAGGGTATTATGCCTCAAACTATAGAGCACCTTAACATACTTACTATGCTTGGCGTAAAGCATGGCTTTGTTGCTCTTACTAAGACAGACTTAGTTGATGAGGAGTGGATAGAGCTTGTCACATCAGACATCAGAGACTCACTAAAAGGAACTTTCCTTGAAAACTCTGAGATAGTTAGAGTATCTAACAAGACCTTAGAAGGCATTGATGATATAAAAGCGATACTTAAAAAGCATGCAGATAGTTTTGAAAAGGAAGAGAAGAAGGATACACCGAGACTACCTATCGATAGAGTCTTTGTTATATCTGGCTTTGGAACCATAGTTACAGGCACGCTTATGGATGGACAGCTATCACTACAAGATGATATAGAGATATATCCTGAGAGAATTAAGACTAAGATTAGATCTATACAAGTGCATCAAGAGTCTGAAGACGTGGCTTATGCTTCGCAAAGATGCGCACTAAATATCCCTGGTGTTAAGAAGGAAGATATACATAGGGGCAGCGTAATTAGCTACCCTGATGCACTTCAAAATACCAACCTTATAGACGTTAAGATTGAGTGTATTAAAGACCAAGATAGAGCTATAAAGAATGCATCGAGAGTCTTCTTATATATAGGAACTGAAGAGATACTTGCAAGAGTGGTGCTTTTAGATAAAGAGGTGCTTAACCCAGGAGAAGATGGCTACGCACAGCTAATACTTGAGAGCGAAACAGTTTGCAAGAGACTTGATAGATTCATACTAAGGTTCTACTCACCAATGTCGACTATAGCAGGCGGCGTTGTGCTAGAGACTAATCCAAAGAAGAAGAAACGTTTTGACGAAGATGCAGTTGAAGAGTTTAAGATAAACGAAACAGGTTCGGATACAGACGTTCTAAATAATCTTATCTACACAAGACAGACAGACTTCTTGAACAAGAAAGAGCTTGCAAAACTACTTAGCAAGTCAGAAGAGTCAATAGACTCAGAGTTAAAAGATTTAGCAAATGAAGGAACTATAGTTGTTTACGAACTAAAGAACGGTTTATATCCAATCTCATTAAGATACATTCACGATATAAATGAAGAACTTATACTTCACTTAAATAAATATTACGAAAAATATCCATTAAGAAGAGGAATATTCAAAGAAGAGATAAAGAACAGATTCTTTAAGAAGCTTAACAACAATCAAAAACTTTATGAGAATGTGCTTGATCTTATACTTAAGGAAGACAGCTTAGAGTTAAATGGCGAGCTAGTTTCAATCAAGGGTTACGCACCAAGTCTTTCAGATGAGGACAAAAAGTCCATGGACATGGTATTAAAATTGGTTGAAGACAGCAAATATGAAGGCATAACAAAGGATGAAATCCAAGAGAAGATGAAGATCAATAATGAATTTTTATCCGAAGCTTTGCAAGACTTGCAAGCAAGCAAGAGCATATACAGGCTTCAAGATGACTTCATAAGCTACAAGGCCTTCTTAGATGCGAGAGAAGAGCTAATTAAATTTTTAAATAAGAATCAAGAGATAAGTCTTGCTGAGTACAGAGACCTTATCTCGTCAAACAGGAAGATATCGCTTGCTTTGCTAGAGGACTTTGATAAGACAAACTTAACAAAGAGGCTTGGCGATAAGAGAGTATTAAAAAGGTAGGTATATATGCAAAAGATTTTACTTATAGATAGTGATGAAACCTTTGTTCAGGGGCTAAAATACAGTCTTGAGCAAGATGAGTATCTGATAGATACTGCATATAGTGCTGAAGAAGCATCAAAACTTCTTAAGCCGAACGAGTACAACTTAATAATTATGGAGATAGATTTGCCAGACAAGAGCGGTCTAAATCTATGTCAAGATATAAGAAGAGCATCGAATGTTGCCATCATCATATCAACTAACAATAAGGAAGAGATTAAGAAGATACTCGCACTTGAATATGGCGCAGATGACTTTTTAGTTAAGCCTTACAATATACTTGAGCTAAAGGCAAGGATGAAGTCACTTTTCAGAAGAGTGCAAGGCGCAAACGATGATGCAAAGAACAACATGCTTGAGTTTAATCACTTCACAATCAACACCATAGGCAGAAAACTCTTCAAAGATGGAGTTGAAATCTCGCTTACAGGCAAGGAGTTCGACCTTTTATATATACTTGCATCGAATAAAGAACAAGTGTTCTCGAGAAAGGACCTTTTGGAGAAGGTTTGGGGCTATCAATTCTACGGCGATGAAAGAACTGTTGATGTTCATATAAGAAGGCTTAGAAACAAGATAGAAGAGAGCAGCAAGAGACCAAAATTTTTAAAGACTAAATGGGGGGTAGGCTACTACTTCGTAGATTAACATATGGAAAAGAAGAAAACTAGTAAATTTTTTAAAAATACATTTATACTTGTACTAGCAGGCATCGTAGTTAAAATCATAGGTGCCGTGTACAGAATACCAATAACAAATATCATCATGGATACAGGGATAGGCTACTATCAAGCAGCTTATCCAGTGTATCAAATACTACTGACTATATCGACAGCAGGCCTACCTGTAGCAGTTGCTAAGCTTGTATCTGAAAACTATGCTTTAGGTAGGATAAAAGCAGCACACAAAGTATTCGTAGAGTCGACAAAACTTATGTTTGCCTTAGGCATAATAAGTGCACTCTTTGTATACGTGTTCAGCCATCAAATAGTTGGCTTTTTGCAAAATGAAAATAGTTGGTACTCATTAGTTGCACTAATACCTGCCCTTGTATTCTCACCTCTTATGTCATCATTTAGAGGCTTTTATCAAGGTAAGGACAACATGGTGCCAACAGCAATCTCACAAGTTATAGAGCAGCTCTTCAAGCTCATTTTTGGACTAATACTAACAAAGTATGCACTTAATATGTATGGAGTTGCAGTTGCTGCGGGTGCTGCACAATCAGGTGGTTCGATCGGAGCCTTTTTTGGCTTTTTATTTTTGCTTGCAGTATTTTTATTAAAGTATAAAGATTATAAGAATGAAAAGCAATTAGACCAAAGCGGTTTTATGTATAGCGATAGTGAAGTTATAAAAAACATACTATCCATAGCAGTACCTATCACCATAGGCGCTTCAATCAATCCAATCATGGACTTTATAGATACAAAGCTTGTCTTCATGAGGCTTACTGATATAGGCTACGCTATAAGCGAAGCAAACGATATGTTCGGTTGGCTTAAAGGCATGGCAACTACCCTTATTAATATGCCACAAGCAATATCCATAGCCTTGTCAATGAGTATAGTGCCTTTAGTATCAGCTTGCATGGTTAAAAAAGATTTTGACAAGATGCATCAAACAATATATTCAGGACTTAAGTTTACTTGTCTTTTCGCATTTCCATGCGCACTTGGATTTATAGCGCTAAGTAAACCAATCATAAGCTTGATATACTACAACAACTCTCCTGAGGCCATAGAAGGAACAGCACAGCTACTAAGCATACTATCTGTAAGTCTTATCTGTCTATGTATGATACAGATACTAACAGCAATACTTCAAGCAGTGGGCAGACCTGAAAAGCCGGTTAAAAATCTTTTCATAGGTTCAGCGGTTAAAGTAGTTTTAACGTATGTACTAACAGGCATAAGCTTCTTTAATGTAAAAGGAGCAGCAATTAGTACAAACATTGCCTTCATTCTTGCAATGGTATTAAACTATATAGACCTTGAAAAAATACTTGATAAGAAATACAATTTGCTTTCATATGCACTTAAAATTTTAGCTGTAAGTATAATTATGGCACTAGCAGTTAAAGTTTCATATGATATATTGAGCATTAAGTTCTCACTTTTAATATCAATATCACTATCAATTTTACTTGGAATAATAGTTTATGGAGGCCTCGTACTCCTACTTAAACTAGTAAAAATTGAAGATTTTATATCAAAATAGCAAAAAAATCGCTATTTTTTCAATAAAATTACAAAAAAATGTAAAAAAACCTTGATTTTTAGAGAAAATAGGTTATAATATAAGTATAGAAGGGCCACGAATGGCTTTTCAAGCACTTTTTAAAAGGAGGATTTATCATGAACAAATCTCAATTAGTTGCAGCTATGGCTGAAAAAACTGAAATGACTAAAAAAGATGTTGAAGCTTGTCTAAACGCTTTCACAGGTGTTGTTACTGACACACTTAAAAAAGGCGAAAAGGTTCAACTAGTAGGCTTTGGTACTTTCGAAGTAAAGGACAGAAAAGCTAGAGAAGGAAGAAACCCTAGAGATCCTAAGCAAAAAATAAAAATTCCTGCATCTAAGGCACCTGTTTTCAAAGCTGGTAAGACTTTAAAAGAAACAGTTAACACTAAATGCAAAAAGAAATGTAAATAATCTAATTTGATGTTTTTCATCAAGTAAGATTTTTACGACACAATAAGTAAAAAGTCAGGCTATGCCTGACTTTCTACAATGTACATAAGGGTGATTTTATGAGACTTGATAAGTTTTTAAAACTATCGAGAATTATTAAAAGAAGAACAGTAGCTAATGACGCTGCGAAAAGCGGCAAGATACTTATAAATTCAAAAGTAGCTAAGCCAGGTGATGATTTAAAGGTTGGAGACATTATAACAACAACATTTAATGAAGACCACAGAAGCTATGAGGTAGTATCTTTGATGGAGAGTCCAAACAAAGATCAAGCTAAGCTTATGTATAAAGAGCTATGATTTGTAAGGAGTGGTGATTATGAAAAAAAGTAAAAAAGGTGGAATCACGGCATTCAAATTAGGACTTATTTCATTGTTTCTAATCGTGTCAATCCATTTTTATAATCAAATTGTAACTTACAATAAATTAGTGAAAGAAGATAAGGCAAAGCAAGAAGAGATTGCAGAACTAAAGGATGAGATATCAAACGTAAAGGTATTGCTTTCTAAGTCTAAAACTCAAGAATTTATTGAGCTAATAGCAAGAGATGAATTAGGTATGATTAAGCCTAAAGAGATAAAGGTTGTTGACAAAGTCGACACTGACATATTTAAGGAAAACAAATAATAATTAAGGAGGATTTTGTTTTTTATGACGCTTTCAGTTGGAGACATCGTGAGTGGAAAAGTAGTTAATATTACTAAATTTGGTGCTTTCATCGAGATAGAAGGTGGCCAAAACGGTCTTGTACATATCTCGGAGATATCGAACGATTATGTTGAAAATGTTTCAGACGTTTTGAAGAAGGGACAAGAGGTTAAGGCTAAAGTTTTATCGAATGAAAACGGAAAGCTAAGTTTGTCAATTAAACAAACTCTTCCAAAAAAAGAATTTCCTAAGCAAAGAGATTTTAATAATAAAAAAGATTTCCCAAAGGCTAAAAAAGATTTTTCTAAATCTCAAGCTAGAAAGCCATATACTTGGGAAGGAGAAAAAACAGAAACAGAAAATTTAAGCTTCGAAGACAAGATCTCAAGATTCTTAAAAGAAAGCACTGAGAAGATGGATCAAATGAAGTTTAAGGAGAACAGAAGAAGTAGTTATCATGCAAAGAAAGGTGACTACAAGAATTAATCGTTTTTTCGATGTAATATGATTTTTCAAGGTTGGACGAGTTTAGTTCAGCCTTTAATTTTACTTTTAAATAAATGTATTGTATCAGAGGTTTCTTATGAATAGTTTAGAAAAGTTCAAAAATTTCATTAAAGAAAACAATTTAATATCTAAAAATGATACTATAGTCAGCGCGGTCTCTGGTGGCTCTGACTCTGTTTTTATGCTTGAAATGCTGTTAAGTATAAAAGATGAGTATAATCTTAATCTTATAGTGTGCCACGTAAACCATGGGCTTAGAGGTGCAGAGGCTAAAAGGGATGAGGACTTTGTAAAGGGGCTCGCACAGAAGAACTGCCTTATATATGAGGTGGAGCACATCGATATGCAAGGCTATGCCAAGAGTCACTCGCTTACATGTGAGGAGGCGGGTCGCAAGCTTAGATATATCTTCTTTGAAAAGCTTAAGGATAAATACAAGGCTAATTCAGTTGCCATAGCTCACAACAAAAACGACGTTGTTGAGACTATGTTTCTAAATATATTTAGAGGAGCAGGCCTTGATGGTCTTGAGTCCATACCTCTAAGAAGGGACTTTTATATTAGGCCGATACTTTGCTTTGACAAGAAAGAGATACTTAAGTATATAAAGGATGAGAGCGTACAATATGTAGACGACTCTACTAACTTTACTAATGATTACAAGAGAAACATCATTCGTAACGAAATCTTGCCTCTTATAGAGAGGGACTTCAATGATAATATCATCTCATCTATGACAAGGCTTGCATCCATTGCAAAGGAGAATAACTCTTACTTAGATGCTATACTTAAGGACAAATATGAAGCTATAGTTACTGAGAAGAGCATAACAAGGGATGCATTTAATGAACTTGATCACTATGAGAAAACTTTAGTCCTTAGAAAATTTTTAAAAGAGCATCTTCAGTATCTAAACAACATTAGCAAGGACAATATTGAAGACATGATTAATTTAATTTCGCTCGAATCGGGTAAAAAGTATGACATAGATGGCAAGTTTTATCTTGTAAATGATTTTGATAAAACTACCCTCAAAGACTCTAGTAGCAATGAGAAAGTAGAAGAAATATCTCTTGACTTTAAATTAGATAAAGCATACAATATTTATGGGACTAAGTTTAAATTCGTTTTAAGCGATAGAGTGCTTAGCAAGAAGTATTTAGATTACGACTTATTAAGTGGTAGGCTTATAGTTAGGAACAGAAGAAGTGGCGACAGATTCAACCCCTTCGGCATGCAGGGTTCTAAGAAGATTAAAGACTACTTCATAGATAAGAAGGTATCTAGTGAGGAAAGAAGTAAAGTTTTATTCCTTACAAATGATGATGAGATTGCTTGCGTTATTGGCTACGACATTGCTAATAAGTATAGAGCGAGTGATAAAACTAAAAAGTATTTAAACATTATAATGGAGGATAATGATGGCTTATAGAATTAAAGAAATTATGTTCACAGAGGAACAAATTCAAGAAAAAGTTTTAGACTTAGCAAAGGTAATTACTGAAGACTACAAAGGCAAGAGTCCGATATTTGTTGGGATATTGAAGGGCAGCTTTGTATTTATGGCTGATTTAATTAAAAATATCGACAATCACGAGCTTAGAGTTGACTTTATGAGAGCATCTAGCTACGGATCTAAGACTAAGTCTGATGGTAAGGTTAATATAAAGCTGGATATGGAGTTTGATCCAAAGGGTGAGGACATACTTATCGTTGAAGATATTATTGACTCTGGCTACACTCTTAAGTGCCTTCACGAGTACTTATTAAACAAGGGTGCTAAGTCAGTTAAGATCGCAACACTTCTTAACAAGAGCGAAAGAAGAGTTGTAGACATAAAGGTTGACTATGTTGGTTTTGAAATACCTGATAAGTTTATCATTGGTTATGGTCTAGACTTCAACGAACACTTAAGAAATTTACCGTACATAGGAGTCTTAGATGAGACTTGTTTAGGTGAGGAGGAATAATTTGAAGAAATCTTTATATAGAAATCTTATTGTTTATGCATTGATATTGATACTTGTCTTTTTCTCATTGAGATTCTTCTCAGATGGATTTTTTTCTGATGACAAGGCCAATGTCAATACCTTCATAAACGATATTAAAGATGGAAAAGTAAAAAGGATTAGCCAAGAGGGCTACGGTTTTAAATATACAAAGAACGACGGCAAGAATGATTATGTAGAAGTGGATCCTAATGTTTGGCAGTCTATATATGATGACTACGTTAAGGATAGAGTCATAGCTAATAAGATTCAATACGACGTTACTATGCCAAGAGACAACTCTATGATGATGAATATAATCATGATGGCAGGATCCATGCTATTCTTTATATTCATTATGCGTGCACTACTTGCGCCAAGAGGACAAGATGGTTCTAGCCCACAAAATTTTGGCAGGTCAAGAGCTAGAGAGTCAAAGGCGGTTAATGGTAAAGTTATCAAGTTTGCTGATGTAGCAGGACTTGTCGAAGAAAAGGAAGAACTATTTGAGATAGTTGACTTCCTAAGGAACCCAATGAAGTATATCAAGCTTGGCGCGAGAATACCGAAGGGCGTTTTACTAGTAGGTGAGCCTGGTACAGGTAAGACATATTTATCAAAGGCTGTTGCTGGCGAAGCAGGTGTGCCATTCTACACTATATCCGGTTCAGACTTTGTAGAGATGTTTGTAGGTGTAGGTGCTTCAAGAGTTAGGGATTTATTCCAAACTGCTAAGAAGAACGCACCATGCATAGTCTTCATCGATGAAATCGACGCTGTTGGTAGGCAAAGAGGCGCAGGCCTTGGTGGCGGCAACGACGAAAGAGAGCAAACACTAAATCAACTACTTGTTGAGATGGACGGTTTCTCTCAAAACGAAGGCATCATCGTTATGGCTGCAACTAATAGGCCAGACATACTTGATAAAGCTTTATTAAGACCAGGCAGATTCGATAGAAATATCTACGTATCGCTTCCTGATGTGAAGGCAAGAAAGGCAATACTTGAAGTTCATGCAAGAAACAAAAAGCTTGCTGATGATGTAGACTTGGAGAATATTGCAAAGAAGACAGTTGGTTTCTCACCGGCAGATCTTGAGAACCTTCTTAATGAAGCGGCTCTACTAACTGCTAGAGAAAACTTAGATGTAATACCAATGAGACTTGTTCAAGAAGCTTCCATCAAGGTGGTTGCGGGGCCAGAGAAGAAATCACAAACTGTTATAGAAAAAGAAAGACAGATAGTTGCATATCACGAAGCAGGTCACGCTATAGTTAGCCATTACACAGATGAGTTATATCCTGTCAATATGATTACTATAGTACCGAGAGGTAGAGCAGGCGGCTTCACAGAGTATCTTCCAAAAGAAGACTTTAATTACACAACTAAGTCCATGATGGAGAATATGCTTAAGTCCTTACTTGGCGGTAGAATCGCTGAAGAGATTATCTTTAAAGACATATCTACAGGAGCGTCAAACGACATAGAAAGAGCGACAGACCTAGCCAAGAGCATGGTTACTGTCTATGGTATGAGTGAAAAGCTTGGACCAGTTTGCTATGACAACGAAGGTGAGAACGTCTTCATAGGCAGGGACTATGGCAGAACAAAGGTTTACTCAGAAGAAGTTCAATATGCCATCGACCAAGAGATTAAAGACTTTATATTAAAGGCGAAGGAAGAAGCAACACAAATTCTTCTTACACACAAAGATCAGCTTGAAAGATTAGCTCAAACACTTCTTGAAAAAGAAACAATCAATAGAAAAGAATTCTTAGAAGTTCTTGGAGAATAATATACAAAGCGTTTGTTTACTCAGACGCTTTTTTTTCTTGTAAAAATTAAAACTTCGTGTTATACTTACTCTTGTAATTTATTTTAAGGAGTTAATATATGTTTAGTACAACATTAATATCACAAGACAACACATGGGCTCTGTGGACAGTACTATCGTGTACTGCGGCCCTAGCTATATATTTAGAGCAAAAGTACAAGTGGGCAAACAAAGTAACAGCTTGCATAATCTCAATCTTTACAACACTTATACTGTCAAACTTAAACATCATACCTACAAAGGCAGCTGTATATGATTCGGTTTGGAACTATGTCGTTCCTTTAGCAGTACCTATGCTATTATTCAAAGCAAATATTAAGAAGATAGCGAAGGACTCAGGTAGACTATTTTTCATCTATATAATAAGCTCTATCGGCACCTTACTAGGATCCTTCATAGCCTTCTACATCTTGCGTGGCCAAATAAAAGATCTTGCAAAGATTATGCCGATGTTTACAGGCACTTACACAGGTGGCAGCGTGAACTTTGTTGCGATGGCGGATAACTATAAAGTCGATCAGTCCATAACGAGCGCGGCACTCGTTGCAGACAATTTGCTTATGGCTGTGTACTTCTTCGTGCTCATAGCCTTGCCAAGTATAAATTTTATATATAAGCGCTTCACTCATCCATATATCGATGGCCTTGAGAGACAAAAGAGCGATGAGACTAAGACAAAGGCGGCGCAGTTTTGGAAGGCAAAGGAGATCTCGCTTCTTGACATTGCTAAGGTTATAGCGACAGCCTTCTTCATAGCTACGCTCTCAGATGCTATAGCAAGATATTTTTCATACCTTGTGCCAAAGTCAACTGTCTTTATGCAGCTAGTAAATGCCTTGCTTTCTAACAAGTACCTCATCATGACAACTATGACCATGCTAGCTTCATCAGTCTTTAGCTCCTACTTTGAACGCATGAGCGGCAGTCAAGAGATAGGCAGCTTCCTTATATATTTATTCTTTGCGGTGATAGGTGCGCCTGCCTCACTAAAGTTAATCATAGAAAAGTCGCCACTGCTCTTATTATTAGCAGCGATTATAGTCCTAGTTAACCTAATCATATCTCTTATCTTTGGAAAGCTATTTAAGTTCTCCATAGAAGAGATCATAATCGCGTCAAACGCCAATGTTGGTGGTCCAACTACAGCAGCTGCCATGGCGGTATCTAAGTCTTGGGATTGTCTTATTGCTCCTGCACTACTAGTAGGCACACTAGGTTATGTCCTAGGTAACTGGTACGGCATCATAGTGGGCACTATACTTAAGTAAATATTTTCACTTTAAGCAGTCTTGTATGGCTGCTTATTTTTTATCCATAAACATTGTATTCAAAGAGACTTTTGTGCTATAATATTTATCGTAAACAAACGGTATCCTTAGTGAACCGGAATGGAGGTAATATTATGAATACGAGCAAGAACTCGAAACGCATCGCGTACACAGCTATCTACATAGCTATAGTACTACTATTTGCATTTACGCCCATAGGCTTTGTGCCAGTCGGCTTTACGAATGCAACAACACTACATATACCTGTTATACTTGCAGGCATACTAGAAGGTCCGCTTATTGGAGCCATAGTCGGTTTTGCCTTTGGTATAACAAGCATCATCAACGCAGTACTTAAGCCAAATCCTATATCCTTGGTTTTTCTTAACCCTGTGATAGCGGTTGTGCCAAGAGTGCTTATAGGTCTTTTGTCGGGTCTAGTCTTTAAGTTTATGAACAAAAGAGAAGAAAGGACAAACAAGATCATCACACTTGGGGTATTTGCACTGATATTCATCTACTACTTAAGGTGGCTTCTTCTAAATATAGGAAGTCCCGATATTAAAATGCTAGTAAAAGTAGTAAATCTTGGATTTTTAGTAATTACACTTATGATAATCGCATTTATCATGATGGGCTCTAAGAAGTACAGACTTGACATAGTTGTTCCAGCCTTCGTTGGTACTATAGCAAACACAGGACTAGTCTTGTCCTTTATGTACTTAATTTATGGAAGCTTTATAGAGGGAGCGCTTGGACTTGAGGCAGGTGCTGCGAAGGGCTACATACTTGCTATTGCAACTACAAACGCAATACCTGAACTCATCATAGCCATAGTCGCTGTTACGGTTATAGCTTCAAGAGTATTATCAGTTGAGAGGAGATAATTATGCTATTAGCAATGGATGTCGGCAACACTAACATAGTTTTAGGCTTGTTCGACGATAACAATATGATAGAAAGCTTTAGACTATCGACAGATAAAGATAAAACTTTGGACGAGTATGGCATTATATTTCACGACTTTTTGAACTTCGCCAAAGTTGATGCAAAGGAAGTAAATGCAGCCATCATCTCATCGGTTGTGCCGCCAGTAACAGGGCCGCTTATTGATTCAATCAAAAAGTACTTCGATGTAGACGCAGAGCTTGTAGGCAAGAACCTAAAGACAAAGATCAACATCGTTATGGATAATCCAAAGGAAGTTGGCTCTGACAATATAGTAAACTCTGTTGCCGTAAGAGCCATCACTAGTAAGCCAGCCATAGTCATAGATCTTGGCACAGCAAACACATACCACTACTTAAACGAAAAGGGCGACTACCTTGGCGGAGTTATCACACCTGGCTTTAAGATATCGATGGACGCTTTATCAGAGAGAACATCGAAGCTTCCACGAGTTGAACTTGAAATGCCTGAGCACGTGCTTGGTAAGAACACTGTTGAGAGCATCAAAAGCGGTATTATGAACTCAAAGATAGGTGAGATGGACTACATTATAAAGAAGATTTTGGAAGAGATAAACAAGACTAAGGAAGAGGTTTTGATAGTCGCAACAGGCGGACTTGCAGAGAAAGTTGCCAAGTACAGTGATTATGTGAACCTAATCGAGCCAAACCTAACATTATTAGGTTTATATGAAATTTATAAGATGAACCATGCTTAAGATTGCAAACTATGAGATAAAAAACGGACTTGTACTAGCGCCTATGGCAGGCTTTACAGACTACGCCTTTAGACACATAGCCTGTGAGCTTGGAGCAGGTATGACAGTCTCTGAGATGGTCAACGTCAAGGGCATAATTCACGATGACAAGAAGACCTTAGATTTAACGAAGAGGATAAAGGACGAGGCTATATACGCGGTGCAGATATTTGGAAGCGATGAAGATGACTACAAAAGAGCCATAGAAGATTACTTAAATGCTATGGACATGGATATCATCGACATTAACATGGGCTGCCCTATGCCAAAGATTACCAAGAATGGTGACGGCAGCGCTCTTTTAAAAGATACAGAGAAAGTATACAAGGTGGTCAAGGCTGCAAAGAGCGCCTCGACTAAGCCCATCACAGTTAAGATACGTATAGGCTGGGACGATGAGCACTTAAATGGCATAGAGAACGCTAAGGCGATAGAAGAAGCAGGAGCAGACGCTATCACGGTTCACGGAAGAACGAGAGAGGCTTTCTACACAGGATGCGCAAACTGGGACTACATCAAAAATGTTGTGGACGCAGTCAAGATACCTGTCATTGCTAATGGTGATGTTACGAGCCTTGATGATTACAAGAAGATACTTGAAGTGACAGGTGCAAGTGGAGTCGCAATAGGCAGAGGCGCGCTCGCAAATCCATTCTTATTTAAAGAGATTGAAAGCTACCTAAGGGGCGAAGAGTATACTTCGGAAGAATATCAAAAGATAGACGTCGCACTAAGGCACATGGACCTTGATCTAGAACTATATCCAAAGGAGCTACTAAAAAACAATATGAAGAAGCAGCTCTTACAGTACATTAAGGGTTTAAGGAATGCGGCGAAGGTAAAGAACGCCATCTGCGAGAGCAAGAGCTTTGACGAGATACATGATGTGCTACTTAAGTATAGAGAGTATTTAAAAGGTAATAAAGAATATAATTAAAGCCAAGAGATGAATCTTGGCTTTTTACTTGCAATTATTTTTTCTTTCTTATATAATATAATAAATAATATAAAGTGAGGTAGATATTATGAAGAAAAAAATTATGGCACTAGCTTTTGCAGCGATGCTACTTATATCTCAAGTTACATCCTTTGCAAAGGTTGAAGTGAAAACAGTTAACCTTAGAGGCAAAAGTGTTAATGTTACGACTATTGATTTAGATGAAAAAACTGAAATAAAGGTTGCAAAGCCAAATGGAAAGCAAGTTGGTACAGCAGCGTTTACTGATTTTGTGAACTCATATAAACCGAAGGCAGCCATAAATGCAAATTACTTTGAAGCATACAATGGCGGCAAGTTCCCATATGGAACACAAATGACTGGAGGAGTAATGATTAACATGGAAGGCGCTAATGCAAATCTTATTGTATTTGATAAGAACAAGGCGAAGATAGTGCACGGAACATTCAAGTATAAAGGCTACATGGATGGCAAGAGAAAAAACGAGTGGAACAACGGAACACAAAGCATGGATTTTAATCTATTCGACGTTTGGTATGTGAATGTTAAGCCAACAGATACAAGCGGTGTATATATATTTAATTCGTTCAGAAACGCTCCTACTACAGTTACAGGTGGCTATGCTATAGAAGTTGTTAATAACACAGTAAAGAAGGTTTACAAGGCCAATGGCGATCTTACAGTGCCTAAGGACGGCTACCTTATTTACTACGGAAGTGACTTTAGTAATAACACATATGTTACTGATAGATTCAAAGAAGGAAGAACTGTTGAGCTTGAACTAGTTCTTAGTCACGTAGTTGATGGTAATACAGTTGAAGACAAGACATTTGACTACAAGGGAGAAAAAGTTCCATTTGCTAAACTTAGCGAAATTATATCAGCATCACCTATGCTTATAGAAAACTCCAAACTTGTATATGAAAAGCATGTAGCTGGTATGGAAGCAAAGATGACAAAGGGAGCAGGCGCAAGAAGCCTTATAGGTATAAATAAGAACGGACAGTTGGTTTTAGCTACAACATCAGGTACTATGGGCCAAGTTGCAGGTATAATGCAAGACCTTGGCTGTACTGATGCATTTAACCTTGATGGAGGAGCATCAAGTGCTATGTATGCAAACGGTAAGTATATAAGAAAAGCAGGTAGAGCACTTAACACAGTCTTAGTAATTAGAGACCAAGTTAAGCCAGCTAAATAATTTAATTTGCATAATGTATATGGCGATGGGCATCTAGAAGTTCATCGCTATTTTGTTTGTAGCAATAAATTTATATAGGAACTACACAAAAAAAGAGTGAGCAGGTATATTTTGCTCACTCTTAATATATATTTAGTTTTGTCTCATCGCTTCAAGTGCACTTAGCTTAGTTGCTTTCTTAGCAGGGAAGTAACCTGATACTATACCTATGAGCGCTGAGAAGACAAGGGACGCTAGTGCAAGCCATACAGGTATGATTGACATCTTTAACTGAGATGGATCAAAGTCTGGTGAGAAGCCTCCTCCTGACATATTACCTGCAAAGCCATACTTTACGCCCAAGTAGTTAATTAGTGCGCTTATCAAGTAGCTGAGGACTATACCTGCGAGGCCACCAAGTAGACCTATGAAGGCTGATTCAGTAAGGAACATCATCTTTATATCAGAGACACTCGCACCTATAACCTTCATGACACCAATCTCTTTTGTTCTTTCATATATACTCATAACCATGGTGTTCGAGATACCTATGGCTGCGACTAGTAATGATACGGCACCGATGCCGCCAAGTATTAGTCTTTGTGTTTTAGATGAGTTATTGATTTCGACTAAGATATCGTTAAGCGAGTGAGGCTTAAGTCCCATCGCTTCGATTTGCTCTTGAACTTTTTGAACATTGTCAAAATTGTCTACCTTAACCTTAATGTTGTTGTATTTGTTCTCTTTGTCATCACGACCGCCCATCATATATCCGCCATACATATTTTGATTGGCACCAGATTGTAATTTTTTGGCATCCTTTTTTATTTTTCTAAGGTATTCTATCGGCATTACGATGTAATAATTATTTTCATAGTCGTCATCTCTAAATACACCAACAGCTTCTATTGGGTATTTTTGCTTAGGTTTGTTAGGCTCGTCACTTTGACCTTCTGGGTCGTAGCTGCCACCTGTGTCTAAAGTAAGAAACATCTTAGTTGTAAGAGGATCTCTTTCTTCATCTTTTGATGGTCCATTCATACGAGGCCTTTGCGGATTGCTTAGCCATCTAAGAACGTCTCTACCCATAACAACTTGGTTCATATCGCCCTCTTGTAGAAGTCTACCGCTATCTAGCTTTATGTCGAACTTTGCATACTCTCTAGGATCAACACCTAAGATAGTAGCGTAACCTTGTAGGTTCTTGACATTGATCTGTGCTGAAAACTGCTCAGTAGCTAAAACTGCATCTACATGAGGAATTTTTTTAAGCATCTCGACAGTAGCATCATCAAGCTTTGCGACCTTATCAGTCTTTGGCTTCTTTTTGCCATCTTCATCCATATCGCCACCATATCTATTGGCAGGGTAGATGTCGATTTGAGTTAAAGAACCTGCCGCAGCAAGTTGCTTTCTAGTTGAGTCTGTCATACCAAAGCCTAAGGATATCATCATGATGATGGATATTGAGCCTATAACTACACCTAATACTGTTAAGAATGTTCTTAATTTACGTCTATTAAGATTTCTCAAACTCATCAATATTAGATCTTTAGTTTTCATCTATATTCAAATCCTTTTCTTTCTTTTTGTTTTTAAGCTTTTTAAATACTATGAAGCCTATAGCTCCTAAGATAAGAAGAACAATTGGTATTATGAATAGTGGCTTCTTAAACCAAGGAGTCTCTCCCATAGCTCCATCTGGCAGTGGCATACCGTCTGGTCCAGCGTTAGGATCCATTGGTGGAGCTTCTTCTACTGTTATGTTAAGCTCTTCTTCCTTTTCCTTAACTTCGCCTGTTGAGTCTTCGTAAGTAAATTTAACCTTAGCCTTTAACTCACCAGCTTCATTTGGCATGATGGTGCCTTCATAAACATCTTGTCCGCCTGGGTTGAAGTTACCGATGTAGTATGTGCCGTTATTAACTGTTGCGTTGTCAGCTGTTAAAGTTACCTTGAAGTTGTATAGAGTAACCTTACCAGTGTTGTAGAAGTTACAAGTGATAGGGATGTTGTCGCCTACCATAGCGTTTGTTTGATAGTTTATTGGGTCTATATCAAGCTTTGACTCTTGATATACTGGCACACCGATATTTTCACTTGACTTATATTCGTTATTTTCGTCGTCTTCATATTCAAAGTTAGCTGTTATATTGTAAGTTTTAGCTGTTGCATCTGGAACAACAAACATCTTTATAGTCTTTTCAACCTTGCCATTTGGAGGTATTCTTCCTATATAGAATGTATTTGAGCTGTCAACTGGTGTGAAGACAGATGAGCCAGCTGTGTTTGAATCGCTTTTACTTGTGTCTTGACTTGTTAAGTCTATCTTAATATTCTTAACAGCCTTTTTAGCGTTTGTGTTGTAGAATGAAAGATTCATCTCGAACTCGTTTCCAGCAAGTGGAAGCTTTGGAGTGAACTCATACTTATCTATGATTAACTTTGGTGTTGACTTCTTTGCGTCCTTGCCATCGCCAGCATTGTCTGGATTATTTAGGAAAACTCCAGCAATTTGTTCAACAGTCTTTGGCTCTTTTGTATCAGTGAAGTCATCAAAGTATTCAATCTTGATATTGATAGGGTAGTTCTTTGTAGCGCCGCCCTTTGTTGTAAAGAATTTGTAGCTAACTGTTTCTTCCTCGCCAGGTGCTAGGTCTCTAACGAGTATTTCAGAAACGGTTCTTGAAACTACACCTGTTGGGTCTTCGCTCTTAGCAGTAGCTCTAATCCTCTTTGCAATGGATTGACCTTGGTTTCTAAGCTTAAAGCTTACTTCGAATGTGTTATTAACTCCAAGAGTTGCAGAAGGGAACTTTAAGTCTTGTATGATTAGCTGTGAGCTTTGTGAAGCGTCGCCACCAATATTAACAAAGACGGAAGTATCTTCTTTTATAGTTTCTTTATTAAATTCACTCTCATAGCTAAGAGCAGTTTTTAGTTCGTATGAACCAAACTTTGCTGTGTTAGAGACGTTCATTTCATAATAAAGATATGTCTTCTTACCTGCTTCAATGCTTCTAACTTTTTGAGTAGTAGTTCCGTTTCTTAATGCAAGGCCTGCTTCTGCAAGACCTGAGATATTTAGTTCAACGTTTCTTGCTAAGACATCAGAAATATTTTCAATTTCAAAGCCAACTGCTAAAGATCCACCAGGGGCAACGTTATTATCTGGCAAGATATCGACCCTGTTAATTTTTAGTTGTGCCTTTCTTTGGCTGCCACCATTAACCCTTACATAAGCTTCACCATATACCTTAACTGATTCGCCAGCAATTCTTGTTTTACCTGTGACAGAAACTTTATATGTGCCAGCTTCAGCATTTTCAGGAATTTTTATGCTAACTTCAACATCACGTCCACCGAAAGTGTTTGTGATGTAGCAGTTGTTAGGGCTATCACTTGTAGCTCTTAAACCGTAGAAGTTCATACCAAAAAAGCCTCTTTCTGCTTCGAATAAGATTGATGCATGGTCACCTGGTTTTGCTTCAACAGTCGATCTGCTTGTTAAAGTAATCTCATCAATCTTTTCTTCTGGTCTTTCTTGTGGCTTTCTATACTCGCCATCAATTCTTATATTAGCTTCACCATAAACATTCTTGTTACCGCTTTTACCTTTAACTGTAAGTTTATAAGTGCCTTGCTCAGCACTTGAAGTAGCCATGACAGTAACTGTTATAGTGTTACCAATTACACTTGTATCTGTAACGTAGCAATTGTTAAGACTGCTTGTATCAGCGATTACATTAGTTAAAGGATCTCTTGAACCGCTTAGAGTAAATTTAATTGAGCTTGTATTACCACGTCCTATTTTTAAACTTTGATTAGACGATTGTAATACCACCTCTTCACTAGTTTGAGCTGTACCTGTTGTGCCAGCATAGATATTCAAACCCATGCTGCTTATCATCATTATAGCAATTAATAAAATGCTAAATATCTTCTTCACTTAATTGTGCCTCCTTTTTATCTGTGTTCATTTCGTCCTTCTCAATCAGACCGTCACGCACGTGAACGATTCTGTCAGAGTAGACTGCTGTTTCTAAATCGTGAGTTACTATGATAAGCGTTTGCTTGTCTTTCTTTGTCATAGTAGTCATTAGTTCCATAATCTCGACACTAGTCTTAGTATCAAGGTTACCTGTCGGTTCGTCTGCAAAGACTATCTTCGGTTTGTTTACAAAAGCTCTAGCTATACTTACTCTTTGCTGCTGACCACCACTCATCTCGCTTGGTTTGTGCTTCATTCTATCCTTTAGGCCTACCTTTTCAAGTAGATAAGCACTACGCTCATCTCTTTCTTTCTTAGATATGCCTTTAAATATTAAACCTAAACCTACATTTTCAAGTGCGGTTAGGGTAGGGATGAGGTTATACGACTGAAACACAAAACCAATGTTTAGCTGTCTAAACTTTGTTAGGTCATCTTCATTAAGATTCTCAATGTGTATGCCGCCGACAATTATTTCACCCGACGATGGCTTTTCGAGCCCAGCCATCATATTCAATAGAGTAGATTTACCTGAACCAGATGGTCCAACAATACATATCGCTTGATCCTTATAGAGAGTCAAGTCTATGCCTTTAAGTACAAGAAGACTTTCTTTACCGATCTTAAATGCTTTCTTTAAATTTTTCAGTTCGATAATTTCTTGCATATTTCCTCCTTTACTATATAGCTTAATTATAACATATAGCTTATTAATAATGTATACAAAAGTGTTAAAAGAGAAAAAATATTTAAAAAAACTATTGCATTCTTATAAGCGATGTGTTATATTAATATTGATATATAAATATATGTTTATGCGTTTGTATATAAAACGTATGAAGCATATAATTAATTAAATGCAATATGACACAGAGGAGGCAGCTATGGAAAAATTAATTTTAAACGGACTTACTTGTGCTAACTGCGCACAAAAGATAGAAAACTTTGCAAAGAGTCATGACTCAGTTGAGAGTGCGAGCCTTGACTTTATAAACTCAACTCTAAGTGTAGAGGTGAAAGAGGGAAGTGATGCACAGCTTGTACTAAGAGAGATTACGAGCTACGTAAACAACTTAGAGCCTGATGTCTTAGTTACAAGAGGCGAGGACGAGTCTGAAGAGGAAGAGGAGGAAGGTTTCTCAAAACTATTTTTAATAAGGATACTAGTATCGCTTATAGGCTTAGGAGCATATTTATTCATTGACAGCCCATATAAGATGGTCTTCTTTATCATCTCATACTTAGTTATCTCGTATGACATCATTATACATGGCATTAAAGGAGCTATACATGGCGTATTAGCTGAAGAGTTTTTAATGACTGTTGCAACTGTCGGCGCCATCTTGATAGGTGAGCACCTAGAGGCAATACTAGTTTCGCTACTATATCAAATTGGAGAAATCATTAGTGACATCGCAGTTGATAAGTCGAAGGACAAGATCAAAGAGCTTATAGTTAAGTCACCAGTATTCGCTACTGTTTTGGATGGCGGTAAAGAGATTAAGACAGAACCATCTGAAGTTAGTATAGGCTCAAGAATCATAGTTCGTGAAGGCGAGTCCATCGCCATAGATGGAGTGGTTCTTGAAGGAAAGGCTAAGGTTGACAACGCTCATATAAGTGGCGAGTCAGAACCTGTTTATGTAGATGTAGATAAAAATGTATACTCAGGAGCCATCGTTAAGGAAGGCTACCTTATCATAGAAACAACAAAGCTTGCAAAGAACTCAACGGCTGCTAGGATACAAGAGCTTGTTAGAAGCTCACAAAGTGATAAAGCAAAGCTTGAAACTAGCGTATCTAAATTTGCTAGAGTCTACACACCTATCGTCGTATTCATCGCAGCAATGATTGGTCTTATTGCACCAGTATTAAAAATAATGCCGCTTAAGGAAGCGCTTCATACATGCTTTGCCTTCCTAATAGTATCTTGCCCTTGCGCTATAATCATCTCAGTACCATTAGCATACTTCTCAGGTATAGGCAAGATGAGTAAGATCGGTATATTATTCAAGGGAACAAAATTCTTAGATAGATTTAGAAACATAAAGACATTCTGCTTTGACAAGACTGGCACACTAACAAGTGGTAAGTTCAAACTTGTTAATGTTGAAGCAATTGATTTTGATGAAGGCAAGGCTCTTCACTTAGCAAGACTTGCAGAGTATCATTCTAAGCACCCTATATCAAGTGCTATAGTTGATGAGAGAGAAGACATTGATAAAGACGAAATCATTTCTTACACAAGCCTTTCTAATGGCGTAGCAGCTGAAACAAAATACGGCAGTGTAAAGGTCGTTACAAGCGATATGCAAAGTGAGTACAAGGTCTTAGACACATATCTTGACGATAAGCTTATAGCTCACCTTTATATCGAAGATGAGATTAAAGATGAAACAAAGAAACTTGTTACTGAACTTAAAGAAAGAAACATAAAGCCAGTTATGCTTACAGGAGATACTAAGATATACGCACAAAAGGTTGCACACGACTTAGGCATTGATTCCTTTGAGGCAGAACTACTTCCTCAAGATAAAATAAAATTCTTTGAGAAGGAACAAGGTCACGATGGACTTGTTGCCTTTGTTGGTGACGGTATAAATGACTCACCAGTTATAAAGAGAGCAGACATTGGTCTAAGCATGGGAGCACTTGGTTCAGACGCAGCCATCGAAGCATCAGACATTGTTATCATGGATGACAGGATTGAAAAGATAGTAAACATCTTTGACACATCTCAGTTCGTTAATAAGATCATACTAGAGAATCTTATATTCACAGGTATAGTTAAGGCAGCCATCATTATACTATCACTATTCATACAATTGCCACTATGGTTAGCAGTCTTTGGCGATGTTGGTGTGACACTTATATCTATACTAAACACATTGAGGATTAGATAATTTAATAAGATATAATTATGTTTAAGAAGTTCACGGTTTATAGGTGTCTATATGGCTGTGAACTTCTTGACATATTAGGCTAAAATATATATAATAATAGAATAGACTTAAAAGGAGTAAGATATGATATATTTAAAGACAAAAGAACAAATTAATAAGATGATTGATGCTGGCAAGATACTTGTAAGCGTTCATCATGCGCTAAGAGACAAAGTAAAGGAAGGCGTAACAACTATGGAGCTTAATGACTTTGTTGATGACTTCATCGTTAGTCAAGGAGCATACCCAGAGCAAAAAGGTTACGAAGGCTTTCCATTTGCCATATGTGCATCAGTCAATGATGAGATATGCCACGGCTTTCCAAGTAAGGACGTTGTTCTTAAGAACGGAGACATCATCTCCATCGACATGGTTGTTAACTACAAGGGTTGGATGGCTGACTCATGTTGGTCATATCCAGTAGGTAAAATCTCTGAAGAGGATCAAAAATTATTTGACCACACAAGAGAGGCTATGTACAAAGCTATCAGCATAGTTGACGAGAACGTTAGGATAGGCGAGATAGGTAAGTGCATAGAAGATTTTACTAGACCAAAGGGCTACTCAATAGTTAAAGAGTTCATTGGTCATGGAATCGGCAAGAACATGCATGAAGATCCGCAAGTGTTCCACTACAATACTGGAGTTAAAGGACCAAGAATTGTTAAGGGCATGGCATTTACTATCGAGCCAATGATATGCATGGGCTCTGCGGCTATGAAGCTTGACAAGAACGGATGGACTGCTAGAACAAAGGATGGCAGCAAGTGCGTGCAATTCGAACACACACTAGTATTAACTGACAATGGTGTAATAATAACTACTTATCAGGGTGATGTATAGATGAGGGAATCGAGAGACTTAACACAAGGGGAGATTTCGCCGATACTTTTTAAACTTGCTATACCACTTATGGGCACTTCACTTTTGCAAATGTCTTATCAAATCACGGATATGTTTTGGCTCGGCAAGGTTGGTACGCAAGCAGTTGCCGCAGTTGGCATAGTCGGTCAATACCTTTGGCTGATTAGCTCACTGATAATCATGTGCCAAGTTGGACTATCTGTTGGTGTTTCGCAAAGCTTTGGCAAATCCGACCTGGAAAGCACGAAAAACTATATAAGCGGCGGCTTTAGATTAGGCTTTATAATCTCCATGACAATAGCTGCAATATTTATAATTTTTCACAACGAACTTATAGGCCTCTACTCATTCAAAGAAGGCGATGCGGCAGTTCAAAAGCTTGCAAGTGAATACATGGTAGCTATAGCCTTTGGCTTAGGCTTTATGTTCTTAAATCCACTCTTTGCAGCAACATTTAACAGCATGGGTAACAGTAAGACACCATTTATAATAAGCTCTATCGGCTTAGTAGTAAACATGGTGTTAGATCCACTGTTCATATTCGTGTTTCATATGGGAGCGATGGGCACAGCCATAGCTTCAGTTATTGCAACTTTAGTAATTTTTCTTATATATATCTTCATAGGCATTAAGAACGACCTAATCTATGTTAGAGTAAACTATCTAAAGAAGGTGCCTTCGGAGATTACAAGACATATACTAAAACTAGGAGTGCCGATGACACTAATGGAAGCCTGCCACGCATCCGTTTCGATGATACTAACAGGTTATTTAACAAAGCTGGGTGCTTATGCGGTCTCAGCTATGTCCATAGGTTCGCAAATTGAGTCAATATCTTGGATGACAGCAAATGGTTTCTCGGTTGCAAACACTGCTTTTACCGGACAGAACTTCGGTAAAGGTACATATGATAGAATTATACTTGGCTTTAAAAAATCGATGAGAATCATGGCGACACTTGGTACAGCAACATCTTTATTACTTATAGTATTTGCTAGACCAATATTCTCTGCATTCTTGCCAAAAGATCCAGTAGCAATGCAAGCAGGCGCTGACTACTTAAGGATACTTGGATATTCGCAATTGTTCATGGTTATAGAGATAGGTGTAACAGGATTTTTCAACGGTATAGGCAGGACGAAAGAACCATCATACTCTGGAGTAGTACTAAATCTAATGCGTATACCATTTGCAATATTCTTTATGAAATACTACGGACTAAATGGCGTATGGATAGCGATATCGTTATCGTCAATACTTAAGGGTATAGTTGCCTATGTTTGGTTTAAGCTTATACTTAAAAAAGAGATAGAACCGAAGGTGATAGCATGATAGTAGAGTGTGTATGCTGCCCAGTTTGCTGCAAGATAAGAATCAATGGTGATGAAATATCTGGCAATCGCTGCGGAAGAGGCTACAATTATGCGAAGAGCCTTCTTCAAGAGGAAGATGACTACGTATATGGTAAGATTAGGATAGATAGTCAGATGGTTTCAGGCTTGCCAGTAAAGACTGATAAAAAAGTAAAGAAAATTTATCACCAAGCAATATTAAAAGAAATATTTAATTTACGCACAAAAGCACCTATCAATGTAGGCGATGTGATAAAGGAAAATATTTTAGACTTGGATGTAAATATAGTTAGCCAAAAAAGAATACTTAAGTAGGAGGAATTATGAAAAAGATAATTTTATTATTATTAATGATGGCTATGTGCTTTAGTTTAACTGCATGTAGCAAGAAAAATGACAATGGTGGTGAGGGAGAAATGAAAAAAGAAAGAAGCGAAAGCGAAGTTACTACTGATGATGCTGAACTAGTTCAGCTACAAAACCCTAAAGCAGGAGACAAGGTGGCAACTATCAAGACTAATAAGGGAGACATCAAGGTAAAACTACTTCCAGATGTTGCACCAAAGGCGGTAGAAAACTTTACTAAGCACGCAGAAGATAAGTATTATGACAATCTAATCTTCCATAGAGTAATCAATGGTTTTATGATTCAAGGTGGTGACCCAAACGGCAATGGTACTGGTGGAGAAAGTATCTGGGGCGGTTCATTTGAAGATGAGTTTGATATTAAGACAAGAAACTTCAGAGGTGCACTTTGCATGGCAAATGCAGGACCAAACACTAACGGATCACAATTCTTTATAGTGCAAGGTCAAGCTGTTCAAGAAGATCTTATAAAACAAATGGAAGAAGCAGGAGAAGAAAAAGGTTATCCAAAGGCTGTTGTCGATGCTTATAAAAAGATAGGCGGAGCATTCTGGTTAGACTACAAACATACAGTTTTTGGCGAAGTTTACGAAGGCATGGATGTAGTTGATGAGATTGCAAAGTCAAAAGTTAACGAAAATGATAAACCTGTAGAGGATGTTGTAATCGAAAGTATTACAGTAGAAGATTATAAATAGGAGTGAGGGCATGGATATTAGAGAACTTTATAAGAGCTACAAAGAGCTTGATTGTAAAACAGTTGAGATTCAAGCTTGGATAAGAAATTTAAGAGCACAAAAAGAATTTGGCTTCATCGAAATTAATGATGGTTCATTCTTTAACAGTGTTCAAGTTGTTTATGACAACAGCTTAGAAAACTTTGAAAGAGTATCAAAGCTATATTTAAGCGCATCTATTAGAGTAAAGGGTAAGGTAGTTCTTACACCAAACAATAAGCAAGCTTTTGAAATCAAAGCAGAAGAGATAGAAGTCTTAGGCGACTCTACAGCTGATTATCCACTACAAAACAAAAGACACTCTATGGAATTCTTAAGAAGCATAGCTCACTTAAGACCAAGAGCAAACCTTTTCAGAGCAGCTTATAGAATTAGATCATTAGCAGCCTTTGCTATACACAAATTCTTCAATGAACAAGACTTTATATATGTACACACACCTATACTTACAGCATCGGACGCTGAAGGCGCAGGTGAGATGTTCCAAGTAACTACACTTGACATCGATAATCCACCAAGAACAGAAGAAGGCGCTGTTGATTACAGCAAAGACTTCTTTGATAAGCCAACACACTTAACAGTATCAGGCCAACTTGAAGGTGAAACATTTGCTTTAGCATTCTCAAAGATATATACATTTGGACCAACATTCAGAGCAGAAAACTCTAACACAACAAGACATGCTGCAGAGTTCTGGATGATAGAGCCTGAGATGGCATTTATGGACAACAATCAAAACATGGATGTAGCTGAAGCTATGCTTAAGTACGTTATTAACTATGTAATGGAAAATGCAAAAGAAGAACTTGAGTTCTGCAACAATTTTGTTGATAAAGGACTTATCGATAGACTTAACCACGTAAGAAGCTCAGACTTTGAAAGAGTTACTTATACAAGAGCTATAGATATACTAAAAGAGCATGAAGAAAAGTTCGATGTTAAAGTTGAATGGGGCATGGACCTACAAACAGAACACGAAAGATTTTTAACTGAGCAAGTATTCAAAAAGCCTATCTTCGTAACTGACTATCCAAAGGATATCAAAGCTTTCTACATGAAGCTCAACCCAGATAACAAGACAGTTGCTGCTATGGACTGCTTAGTTCCAGGCATTGGAGAAATCGTCGGCGGCTCACAAAGAGAAGAAGACTATACAAAGCTTGAAAAGAGAATCAATGAATTAGGTCTTGATATGGATTCATATGACTGGTATATGGACCTTAGAAAGTATGGCTCAGTAGTTCACTCTGGTTATGGTCTTGGCTTTGAAAGACTTATCATGTATATAACAGGTATTGAAAATATCAGAGACGTCCTACCATTCCCAAGAACAGTTCATCACTGTGAATTCTAGGAGGACAAGATGAAAGAATATAATCATAAAGACGTAGAAGGCAAGTGGCAAAAGATTTGGGCTGACAATAAAGCGTTTCATGCAGAAAACGATTCAGACAAGCCAAAATACTTTTTGATGGTTGAGTTCCCATATCCATCAGGAGAGGGCCTACACGTTGGTCACCCAAGAAGTTACACAGCACTTGACATAGTTGCTAGAAAGAGAAGACTTGAAGGCTACAACGTTTTGTACCCAATGGGCTGGGACGCTTTTGGACTTCCAACAGAAAATTATGCCATCAAGCACAAGATGAATCCAAAGGATGTTACTAAGAGAAATGTTGCTCACTTCAAGCATCAATTAACATCACTAGGACTATCTTTCGACTGGGACAGAGAGATTAACACAACTGATCCAGAATATTACAAGTGGACTCAATGGATATTCATTCAATTATTTAAAAAAGGTCTTGCTTATAAAAAGGAAATGAATATTAACTGGTGCCCAAGCTGTAAGATTGGTCTTGCGAACGAAGAAGTTATTCAAGGCCACTGTGAAAGATGCGGTCACACTGTTGAACACAGAGTTAAAACACAATGGATGCTTGCTATAACTAAGTATGCCGACAGACTTATAGATGACCTTGACACAGTTGACTTCATTGACAGAGTTAAGACACAACAAGTTAATTGGATAGGCAGAAGCCACGGTATGGAGCTTGATTTTGACATAGCTGAACTTGATGATAAGCTAAAAGTTTATACAACTAGACCAGATACCATCTTTGGAGTATCATACATGGTTATCTCACCAGAGCATCCGCTTATAGAAAAGTATAAGGATAAGATCAAAAACATTGACGAAGTTCATGAATATCAAAACAAGGCAAAGTTAAAGTCTGACTTTGAAAGAACAGAACTTGTTAAAGAAAAGACAGGCGTTAAGATAGATGGACTTACTGCCATTAACCCAGCTAATGGAGAAAAAATTGCCATCTACGTATCAGACTACGTATTAATGACTTATGGTACAGGCGCCATCATGGCAGTACCTGGTCACGACCAAAGGGACTATGACTTTGCAAAAGCCTTTGGCGAAGAGATTAAAGAGGTTATCTCTGGTGGCGACATTAGTAAAGAAGCATATACTGATACACAAAAAGGCACTTTAGTTAACTCAGACTTCTTAAATGGCCTTTCAGTTGAAGAAGCAAAGAAGAAGATAATTAAATATTTTGAAGATAAAAAAGTTGGTGTTGTTAAAACGAACTACAAGCTAAGAGACTGGGTATTCTCAAGACAAAGGTATTGGGGAGAGCCTATACCTATGGTATACTGCGAAAAATGCGGTTGGGTGCCACTTAATGAAGAGGATTTACCATTAACATTACCAGATGTTGAAGCGTACGAACCAACTGATACAGGCGAGTCACCACTGGCAAAGATTGACAGCTTTGTTAATACAACTTGTCCTCATTGCGGCGGACCTGCTAAGAGAGAGACAGACACTATGCCTAACTGGGCAGGATCAAGCTGGTACTTCTTAAGATACACTGATCCAAAGTGTTCTACAGCACCAGCATCTATGGACGCACTTAAGTACTGGATGCCAGTTGATTGGTATAACGGCGGTATGGAGCACACTACACTTCACTTACTATACTCAAGATTCTGGAATAAATTCTTATATGACATCGGCGTAGTGCCTACAAGCGAACCATATCAAAAGAGAACATCACATGGTATGCTACTTGCTCAAGACGGAGAAAAGATGAGTAAGTCAAGAGGCAACGTAATAAATACAGATGACATAGTTGAACAGTATGGCGCAGACACACTAAGAGTTTTCGAAATGTTTATGGGCGACTACGAAAAAGTTGCTATGTGGTCAGAGACAGGTATACAAGGCTCAAGAAAGTTCCTTGAAAGAGTTTATCGCTTGATGGATATAGTAAACGACGACGAAAACTATTCTAAAGACTTAGAACAAGACTTCCACATCACTATCAAGAAAGTCTCAGAAGACTTTGAAAACTTAAAATTTAACACAGCAGTTGCTAAACTTATGGAACTACTTAACAAAATTACTTCAAAGGGAAGCATCACAAGAAAAGAGCTTAAGACATATATCACACTTCTATATCCAATCGCACCACACATCACAGAAGAAATCAATGAGATGGTGGGCTTCGATACAGAACTTTATAAATCAACTTGGCCAAGCTTTGATGAGGACAAAACCATCATCAAAACTATAGAGATACCAGTTCAATTCAATGGCAAAGTTAGATATACAATCGAGATTGATAGAGATGCAAGCGAAGACGAAGTAAAAGAAAAAGTTTATGCACACGAACTTTTTGAAAAGTCAAAGCAAGGCAAGAACATCGTTAAAGAAATATACGTTAAGAACAAAATTTTTACAGTAGTAATAAAATAATTTATAAAGAAAGATCTATATGGGTCTTTCTTTTTTCTTGACAAAAACTGCCATTACCATTACAATTAATGTAAGGTGAATTGCAAATATATCTGTAAAGGAGAATTATATGAGTAAAGTACAAAAGAAGATAGTTTTCGGTAGCTCTATGTGTCCAGGTTGCCCACCATTTAAAAAAGTTATGGATGAATCAGGTGTACGCTTCTTGTACCTTGACATAACAGAAAACCTTGCCAACATGAAAAAGTTTTTAGCGGCAAGAGACAGTATGAAGGAATTTGATGAGACTAAGAGAATAGGTAACATTGGTATACCATCTCTTATACTTGGTGACAACGAAAGAGCCATCTTGGACATAGACGAGCTTAGAGACTACCTAGACAGTTTAAAATAAGAACGGGAGCCTTGTTAATGCAAGGCTCTTTTATATATATGCTGTTTAAAAAGATTATTAAAGGGTAAAAATTGATAGAGGTGATGGTATGGCGACTATACTTATAGCTGATGATGATGAAAATATAAGAAACGTACTTAAGGAGTACTCTCTCATTAACGGCTATGATGTGATCGAGGCAGTAGATGGCATCGATGCACTTAACAAAGTTAATAATAATGATATAGACCTTATCATCTTAGATATAATGATGCCAAAGCTTGATGGTTTCTCGGCTTACAAGAAGATAAGAGAAGTAAAGGACGTACCTGTTCTTGTTCTTAGTGCAAAAGGCGAGGAGTACGACAAGCTTTATGGTTTTGAGATAGGTATCGATGATTACGTTGTTAAGCCTTTTAGTCCGAGAGAGGTCATGGCGAGGGTCAAGGCGATACTTGCAAGACATGTGAGTGATGCAAAAGCAAAAGTATATATTAATGGCAGCTTGAAAATAGATTTTGATGCGAGAGAAGCTTATATTGATAATAAAAAATTAGATTTAACGCCAAAGGAGTATGAGCTGCTTGCTTATCTATGTCAGAATGAAGGCATAGCTCTGTCACGTGAGACTATACTTGAAAATGTTTGGGGCTATGATTTCTTCGGGGACAATAGAACTGTTGACACACATATCAAGATGCTTAGGAACTCCCTTGGCATTGAAAAGGACATAATCAGCACGGTACGCGGCTATGGATATAAGCTGGAGAAAAAAGATGAAGAATAAATCATTATTCACAAAGTTAATAAGCTATTTTTTAATATTTACGGTGCTGATACTATCAACAATGTGGCTATTTAACATAGTTTTCTTCAAAGAGATATACACGCAAAAGAAGAGAGAGCTCATTCAAAACACTGAAAAAGAAATTTCATCTTATACTGGAAGAGATCTAGTAACGTTTTTGAATGATGTATCAAGTAAGACTAGACTTGGCATAATTATTTTCGATGAGAATGGTTTGGTCTTGTACCCAAATTATCTACTTGAGCTTGACAAGGAAGATTTAGATTTTGTGCATAGCAATGAAGATAGCGTTGACTATATAAAAAAGCATGACGATAGAGACTACCTTGTATTTTTAAAGAGATACGAAACAGTTAACGCAAAACTATATATGAAGCTTATTGACAATCTTGATGAAGATGGCTCGGTAAAAAAGATGCTTAGGGAAGAGCTTTTATACATAAGTCTCGTTGCGATAGCCTTGGCGCTTGCTCTTTCATACTTTTTAGCAAAGAAACTTACTAAGCCAATCAAAAATCTTTCGGAAGCGTCCAAATTTTTGGGTACAAAGAGCTTTTCTATAGAAGAAGAAGGCGGCTACGAAGAGATTGAAGAGCTAAAGAAGAGCCTTGAGAGCGCAAATGCAGATTTAAAGAGGACCATGGACTTTCGTGAGAACATCATTGCCAATGTATCACATGACTTCAAGACGCCACTTAGCGTAATAAAATCATACGCAGAGATGATTAAGGATATAACAGGTGGTAATAAAGAAAAGCGTGAAGAGAATCTTGACACCATAATCACAGAGGCAGATAGATTAAACGGCATGATTAACGAGATGCTTGAAGCATCAAAGAACGTAAGCGCCCTTGGTGAACTTGAATTAAAAAGAGTTTCGCTCGAAGCCATTTCCAAGGAGATTATAGATAAATTAAATACTGCTGAAAATAGAGAAAGAATTAAATTAGACGTAAGTGGCAAGACTATGGTCATGGCTGATGAGAAAAAAATTAGAAGCGTTATATATAATTACTTATCAAACGCACTGAACTATTCAAATGAGGATGAAGATGTTCTTGTAAGGATTACAGAAGAAGAGAATGCTGTTAGATACGAGGTTATTGACCACGGAGTCGGCATCAAGGAAGAGGACATCAAGAGAGTTTGGGATCGCTACTACATCTCGAGCGCGAACCATGAGCTCAAAAAGTACGCGACAGGCCTTGGCTTATATATCGCTCGTGAGGTGCTTTTACTTCACAAGGCAGAGTTTGGCGTAGAGAGCAGTTACGGCAAAGGATCGAATTTTTATTTTGTATTAAAAAAGGGAGTGTAGATATGAACTTTGATTTTTTAAAAGACATGAACATTGGTAATTTCGACAAGGATGAAGCCATGAACAAGATTGGTGACATCGGCGAAGCCATCAAAACGAACACTGATTTAGCAAAGTACCAAGAACTTATTAATGACTTTTTAGATCTTGTTAAAGATTATTACAATGGCAAGTACAAGGGAATTGAGAAGAAGAACATGCTATTTATAATTTCAGGCTTACTTATAGTTTTGTATCCAAATTCATACAAGCAAAACGCTTTCTTCATCATAGCGTCGAAAATATTTGGTGTTTCAATATTAGTTAAGGCTATAGGCGAAGAAGTGACTAAGTACAGAGAGTGGAAGAAAAATTTAATCTCGATAGAAACTGATTTAGGTACTATTGAATACAATGATGAGGAATTTTAAATGGCAAAGATAATGATATACGGCACGACATCGTCAGCAGGCAAGTCGACGATAGCGACTGCTATGTGCCGCTACTACAAGGACAAGGGCTACAAGGTATGTCCGTTCAAATCGCAAAACATGTCAAGAAACTCTTTTAAGCTTCAAGATGGAAAACTTATTAGTAATGCACAAGCCATACAAGCCTACGCAGCAGGCATAAAGGCGGATGAGTACATGAACCCGATACTTCTAGTGCCATCGTCAGACACAGGTAGCGATGTTTATGTGCTTGGCAAATTATATAAGCACATGAATACTAAGGAATACTACTCGATTAAGAAAGAGCTAAAGGCTAAGGTAAAAGATGTTTTTGAAGAGCTTGAAAAGAAATATGATGTCATGATTATAGAAGGAGCTGGTTCACCTGCTGAGATAAACCTACTTGAAGATGACTTCGTGAATACTGGCATGGCTGAACTTGCTGACACAAACGCCATCATCGTCGCTGACATTGACAAGGGCGGCGTCTTTGCGTCAATCTACGGCACATACATGATACTTGATGAAAAAGATAGAGCGAGGATAAAAGGCTACATCATCAATAAATTTAGGGGCGATGCGAGCCTACTTGATGAGGGCATCAAAAAGCTTCACGAGCTAACAGGTCTTGACTGTCTCGGCATAGTGCCATATACAAAGCTTGAGATAGCGGACGAAGACTCTCTTCATGATTATGAGAAAAAAGTCAATGCTCACATGGCAGAGCACGATTCAATGAATAATGAGATCGATAGACTCGCTGATGTCTTCGAAAAAGCCATCGATATAGATAAATTAAATGCAATACTTGGCTTATAAACTTATCGCCATACTTATAGGCGTGGTGCTTGATTTAATCTTAGGCGACCCATATAACTTTTTTCATCCAGTTAAGGTTATGGGTAATATTATTAACTTTGAAGAAAAATTAATTCGAAGGACAAACGCAAGAGGCAGCTTTTTGAAAGTGCTTGGACTAGTCTGTGTACTCTTCAACATTAGCCTTGCATTTTTATTCGGATGCTTTGCAATAATATTATTTAAGATCAATAAATATTTGTATTTAATCTACACTTCATACATGGTTTATGTCTGCCTTGCAGCGCGCTCACTTCACTTCGAGGCAGATATGGTCGTAAAAGAGCTAGGCAATTCGCTAGAGAGAGGACGCAAGAGACTCTCCTACATAGTTGGCCGCGACACAAGCGAATTAAGTGAAGAAGAAATACTTAAAGCGACTATTGAGACAGTCGCAGAAAACACTTCAGATGGTGTCATCGCGCCGCTTATCTACATCGCGATATATACACCACTTGGCTTAGTGTATAAATTCATCAACACCATGGACTCGATGTGGGGCTACAAGAACGAAAAATATGCAGAGCTTGGTTTTTTCGCAGCAAAGATTGATGACCTAGTCAATCTAGTGCCAGCAAGATTAAGTGCGCTGCTAATACTAATCACGAACATCTTCAATAAAAACATCGCCTACGCGTGCAAAACGTTTTTTAAGTATAGATATGCACACGCAAGTCCAAATAGTGCCTTCCTTGAAGCGCCTATAGCTGGACTCTTAAAAATTCGCTTAGGAGGACCACACAAATATTTTTCTAAGATAGTCGATAAACCATATATTGGCGATATAGATGGCGAAGTAAATAAAAATGGCGTTTATTTCACCATAAAAGCGATGTATAAGGCACTAGCCTTGCTAGTATTAGTGATCGCTGTTATATATTTAAAATTAATATTAAAATAAAAAAATTTATTAATACACTTGAAATAATTACACATATATGATATCATATATGTGTAATTTTTGAATGTTCACCATAAAGGGAAGCTGGTGTAAGTCCAGCACAGCCCCCGCTACTGTAAATAGTGACGAGTCTATGTATACCACTGGGAAACTGGGAAGGTTTAGATGAGGTTGATCTATAAGTCAGGATATCTTTAGAACGTTCGTATAAAGTTACTTCTTCGGTGGGAAGGAAAAACTTACTAAATATGTATGTTTTATATCCTTGATACCCCTATTCAAGGATTTTTATTTTCCAAAAAACCGACGAGAGGAAAAGGCGCGCTTCTCCTATTTTTCTTTTCCTCTCGTGTACATATAATGGAGGAATTTATGAAAAAGGCAATACTATTAAGCTTTTTTGGTACAACAAGGCTTAGAGAACACGAAAGAGTCATTGACAAGTTTGTGAGTGGCTTTAAAAATGAATTTAAGGACTGCGAGATAAAGATATGCTTTACTTCTAGGATAGTTAAGAAGATACTAGAGAAGAAAGGCATGTCTTTTAATAATGAGTGCGAAGCAATCAAGGAATTGAAAGAGGCTGGATATAACGATATAAGAGTCGTTTCGACAAACATCATTCCAGGTAAAGAGTATAAGAAGCTAAAAGATGTTTCTAACAGACTTACTACTCCATTTATCAGTAACGCTAAGGATATAGCAAAGCTTATTGATGGCATGACAGCCTTTAAATTAAATGAAGGCGAAGAGTTCATCTACGTTGGTCATGGTACTTATCATGTAGCCGATAGGATATATGAAGATATTGACGAAGCTTTTAGAGAAAAGAACAATAAATATCACATGATGAGTATAGAGGGTGATCTTGATCTTGATAGCGTTGTTAAAAATTTAGCTAAAGACACAAAAACTTTATATCTAAGGCCATTCATGTTAGTTTCAGGCGTACACATGCTTGAGGACATTGCTCCTGATGATGAGGACTCAATAAAGTCGAAACTAGAAAAGCTTGGCTACGAAGTAAAACTTATAGACAAGGGTCTTGGCGAAGAAGATTATATCTTAAACGACTGCATAGAAAAAGTTAAGGCCATGGAAGAACCACTACTAAATATAGTTGGTGTTGGTCCTGGCGATGAAGACTTATTAACTGTTAAGGCTATACTTACTTTGAAAAATACAAATGCTGTCTTCGTTCTTGACAACAGAGGCAGAAACCTTGCTCTTGATACAGTTATGAGTTATGTAGAAGATAAACCTATCATAAAGATGCCATTTGATATGAAGAATGCTACAGATGCTTTATATAGGGAGCTAAAAATAAAACTTGAAGAAGCGCTTAAAGAGTATAGAGATGTAAGCTTTGTAACTATAGGTGATGCGGCGGTTTTCTCAACACCTATGAACTTAACAAAGATACTTGATAAGAAGATAAATATAAATATTGTTAATGGTATGCCATCTTTTGTGGCATTAAGTGCAATGAACAAAGAACCGCTTATTGAAAAGGGCGAGAGCCTTGTGATAAGTGACAACACAGAGCTAGTTAGGGCAGCAAAGCCTGACAGAGCTGTTATACTGAAGGGCACACTTAACAAGGAAGCTGTTTTAGAACTTAAAGATACTTACGAAGCAGAATATTTTAAGAGGATATCGATGCCAAACGAAATGTATCTTACAGATGAGGACGAAATACGTAAGGATAACGATTATATATCGCTATTCTACTTAAAGAAAAGGAAGTAAATTATGCACGGAGCAAATTTTTATGATTATGACAAAAAACTCATAGATTTCAGCTCTAACATCAATGTATTTAATATGAACGAAAGACTTTTCTCTAATATCAAGGAAGACTTTGACTATGTCAATGTCTATCCTGATATAAAACAGAGGGAAGCGATTAACAATGTAGCCACTTATTTGGCTTGTGATGCGTCTAACATTATCTTGGGCAATGGATCTATAGAGATAATTGATAAGGCGATATACAGGGCAAGTAGAGTGGTTATTTTTGACCCTTCGTTCTATGAGTACGAGCTTAGAGCAAGTGTTTATAAAAAAGATTTGATTAGAATAAATTATAAAGACTTTATGATTGACTATGATGAGCTTGATATATTAAAGAAGGGCGACCTACTAATATTAACTAACCCAAATAATCCTAATGGAAGGCTGCTTAAGAAGGAAGAATTAATTAAAGCTCAAGAGATTTGTAAGGAGCATGGCGCGACTCTTTTACTCGACGAGGCCTTTATAGAGTTTACTATGCATGAGTATGACAGCATAGACTTGTTTAAGGACGGGGACGTGATTGTTCTTAGAGCAATGACTAAGACCTTTGCCTTGCCGGGAGTACGCTTTGGCTTTGCATATGTGCCAAAGGACTTTAAGGACTACTACGATGAGCTAAGCCTTGCTTGGTCTATAGGCTTTATACAAAACGAAGCATCGAGGCTATTAAAGGGAAGCGAGGACTATATAGCAAAAACAAAAGAGTATTACAAAAACGAAAGAGAAAGACTTAAAGAAGCATATAAGAGCTATGACAATTTTGAGATGATAGATAGCGATGCCAATTTCTATTTGCTTAGATTAAAAAAACATTGTGACGAAGAAATGTATAAGATTATGCTTGAAAAGGGTATATTAATAAGAAGGATGCAAGGTTACAAGAACATAAGTAATGACTATGTGCGCCTTGCAATAAGAACTCGTGAAGAGAATGATTATTTACTTGAAAAACTAAGGGAGATAGAGAAGTGAAAGGCATATGCATAGCTGCTATGAATTCAAATAGCGGCAAGACAACTATAAGTTTAGCTTTAGCAAGACTGCTTGCAAATAAAAATAATAAGGTGAAGTATCTTAAGAGTGGGCCCGATTTTATCGATTCAAAGCTCGGCTCATTCGCATCGAAGGGGGACTATGGCAATGTCGACATCTTTATGCAAAAGAGTGGCGCGACTGAAGTAGGTATTGGGTGTGCAGACTACTGCGTATTAGAAGGCGTCATGGGTTATCTTGACGGAATATATAACACTATGGAGGCATCGTCATATGCCAACGCAAAGGCCTTGGGACTAAAAACAGTTTTAGTGCTTACACCAAAGGGCGAGATGTTCTCACTTATTGCAAAGCTAAAAGGCTTTATGTGCTACGCTGATAATATAGTTGGCGTTATATTTAATAAGACGCATACAAAGCTTTATTCTATATATAAGGACTTAGTCGAGAAGGAACTTGGCTTAGAAGTTTTTGGCAATATTGAAGTTGATGAGGATTTCGTCATAGAGGATAAGGATCTTGGACTAGAGCTTCCAAGCGATATCAAGGCCTTTGATGAGAAGCTCGATAGGATAGCTGCGAAATTAGAAAAGGCAATTGATTTTGAGAAACTTTTAAAATATTTCGAAGTGGCAAAGACAGGAGATAAAATAGATTTTCCGAAGTCAAAGACTACTGTGGCAATTGCCTATGACAAGGCATTTAACTTTTACTACAAAGAGAATATTGATTTTCTAGAAAAATATTTTACTGTGAAGTACTTTTCGGTGCTAGACGAGGAAGAAGTGCCTGAAGCTGACTTATTATATATCGGCAGTGGAAATTTAAAAGATCACTTAGACATAATAGAAAAATCTAAATCATTAGCAAGCATAAGGAAATATTATGAAAGAGGAGGAAAAGTGTTTACTGAAGGAGAAGCTACTTACTTCTTAGCAGAAAGCTTTAACGAGCACAAGATGCTTGGTCTTATAAAGGGCAAGGCTGTGAGCGAAAAGAGGCTTCATAACTTTGGCTACGCATATCTAAAAGCACTTAGAAAGAATTTTTTCTTTGATACGGATAAAATTTTTCATTCACAAGAATTTCATAAGAGCAGCTTAAATGATAACGAGTTTAATTTATTTAAGGTAGAAAAGCCATATAGAGATGACACTTGGACAAGCTCTTTTGCAAATGAAAGAGTCGTTGCGATTGAGCAAAACATTTCCTTTGTTCAAGATGAAGAGTATTTTTATAAAAAGATAGATAGTTTAAGAGGTGAAAAGGATGTATAATTACGATAACAACCCTATGAACATAGAAAACACAAGTATGGATATAATCGACAAGGAGCTTGTAGGAACAAAATTTACTGATACTGAAAATCTTATAGTGAAGAGAATGATTCACTCGACAGGCGACTTTGATTATAAAAACATAATCGATATAAGAAATAATTTCCTTGATGAAGCACTTGATGCACTTAAGAACGGCGCCAAGATTTATACAGACACAAGGATGACTATGGCAGGCGTGAATGAAACTAGCTTAAAAAAGCTTAACTGTGAGATCATTAATCACATTAAGGACGACGACGTAAGGGAGCTTGCTAAGGAAAAAGGCACAACAAGAAGCTACCAAGCCATAGATAAGACTATAGGCGAAGACATTGCCATCTACTCAGTAGGCAATGCGCCAACAGCTCTATATAGAATCATAGAACTGATCAAGGAAGAAAAAATTCATCCTAAGGCTGTTATTGGCGTGCCAGTAGGCTTCGTAGGAGCAGCTGAGTCGAAGGAAGCGCTTAGAGAAGTAGGCATAGCTCAAATCTCGACAGTTGGTAACAAGGGCGGCTCAAACGTAGCAGCGTCCATAATCAACGCACTTTTATATATCTTATACAGAAAATGAACAAGTACGATATAGTTGATGGCAAGAGCCTTAGATATGGTTATACGACAGGCACTTGTGCAGCGGTTGCAACACATGCAGCGCTTACAAACATTTTAGATGGACCTATAGGTGAATACGAAATAGTACTGCCTTGCAAGGAGTGCATAAACGTCGCCATCAATTCTAATGAGAAGGGTGATGGATATGCCATAAGCTCAGTTATAAAGGACGCAGGTGATGACCCAGACCAGACTAATGGCATAGAGATCTTCTCTAAAGTATCTTTAAGAAATGACGGCAAGGTCATTATCAAAGGTGGCGTAGGCGTTGGTATTTACACAAATGATTCAATCTTCGGTAAGAAGGGTGAGTATGCGATAAACAAGGTGCCAAGAGAGATGATTACTAAAGAGGTTGAGCTCTTAACAGATAAGGGAGCCGACGTTACTATATTTACGCCTATGGGTGTTGAAATCGGTAAGAAGACTTTCAACCCAAACATTGGTATAGAAGGCGGCATATCAATAATTGGATCAACAGGTCTTGTCAAGCCTATGAGCGAGGACGCTCTACTAAAGACCATAAACTTGGAGATAAAAACTCTTTATCTTGATAAGGGTGCGAAGGAGATAGTTCTTACACCGGGTAGTCACGGTCTTAAAGAAGCAAAGAGCATTGGTATAAAAGAAAATGCTGTTTTAACTAGTAACTACATTGGCGACTCACTAAAGATGGCTTACGAAATCGGTTTTAGAAAGATGACTCTTATTGGTCACATAGGCAAGTTTGCAAAGTTATCGATAGGCGTCTTCAACACGCATTCAAAGAACGCCGATACGCGTATGGAGGCCTTCGTGTATTACCTTGCGATGATGAATAAGCCTTATGAAGTAATTAAAGAAGTTGATGAATTTATAACAGCTGAGAAGTGCTACAACTACCTTTATGACAACGGCTACAAAGATGTTTTATGTGCTATGGAGGAAGGCTGTGCAAAGAGAGTCAAGACTTACCTAAAAGATGACTCACTTGATGTAGATGTAAAAGTATATTCGTTTGAAAAAGGAGTATTAGATTGTTAATAGTTGTTGGAGTAGGACCAGGCAAAAGTGAATATATGAGCGTGAGGGCATATAGAATGATTAAGAATGCTACTAAGGTATACGCGTTCAAAAGGGTTAAGGAAGAGCTTGAAGATGAATTCAATCACATAGAAGAAGTCTCTGTTAAAGATCTAAAAGATATTAAAGAAGGCGTTTTATTATTATCAGGCGACCCATCCTTCTACGGCGCAGTTGACTATCTAAAGCGTGAGGGCATAGCCATTGACGAAGTGATTCCATCTATAACGGCTTTTCAATACTTAATGAGCAAGGTGCAAGTTAATTGGAACGAGGCAAAGACTTATTCACTACATGGTAGAGAGCTTGATGACGACTTCAAGACCATTGTAATGAACAATGCCAAGCTTGTAGTTCTATGCGACAAGGATAATAATCCAAGGACAATTAAAAAGTATTTGGACGAGAAAAACATAAAGAGAAAGTACATCGTTGGCACAAATTTATCGCAAAGCGGTGAAGTGATTAAAACTTATGGTGAAGACGATGACATTGACATAGAAAATAGTTTATCGGTGGTGATTATTATAAATGAAGTGGTTTAAAGATGAGGACTTTATCAGGGGCGAAGTACCAATGACGAAGTTCATAAAGAGAAATGCAATAGTGAGTTTATTAGACGTAAGCGAAGATGACAAAGTTTTGGAGATAGGCACAGGCACAGGCAGTGTCACTTGCCAGATGGCAGTCATTTGTAAAGAGGTCACTACTATCGAAAGAGATGACGAGGCCATAGCTGTAGCAAAGAAAAATTTTGAAAAATTTGGACTTAATAATGTTAAGCTCATTAAGGGCAAGGCACCTGAGGGCATGGACGGAGTGGACTTTAACAAGGTCTACATAGGCGGTTCTGGTAAAAATTTAGAGAGCATTATGGATAAGCTTGATGAGCATAATAAATTTACGATTATTGCGAGCTTTATCATCTTTGACAATGCTTATGAGTTTAAAGACTTGCTAAAGAAGAAAAATTATAAGAACATAGACACATACATGGTAAATGTTTCTAAGGCGGAGAAGCTAGAGATGATGATAGCTGAGAATCCAGTGATTATTGTGAGAGGTGAAAAGAATGATTAGTTTTGTAGGCGCAGGTCCTGGGGACAGCGATTTAATTACAGTTAAGGGACTAAAATTATTAAACGCAGCGGACGTGATTATATATGCAGGCTCCTTAGTATCGAAGGATATACTATCTGGAATAAAGACAGGAGCAAAGGTTTTTGACTCAGCAAAGATGACATTAGAAGAGGTTATAGAAGAGTTTACAAAGGCTGAAGAGGCGGGTCTAAACACAGTTAGACTACATACAGGCGACCCAAGCATATATGGAGCAATTAAAGAGCAGATAGATGCGCTTGACATGCTTGGCTACAAGTACGAAGTAATACCAGGTGTAACTAGTGCAACAGCTGCATGCGCTAGGATAGAGAAAGAATTTACACTACCTGAAGTTAGTCAAACTTTAATCATCACTCGTATGGAAGGAAGAACAAAGGTTCCTGAGACTGAAAAGCTTGCTGAGCTTGCTAAACACAAGACATCTATGGCGATATATCTTTCGGCATCACTTACAGAGAAGGTTCAAGAGGCACTGCTAGAAGGTTACGAAGATCCAAATACGCCTGTAGTCATTGCTTATAAAGCTACATGGGCTGACGAAAAAATCATTTATACTAATATCGCAAACCTTGTTAAGGATGCCAAGGAGCACAATATAACTAAGCATGCTCTTATACTTGTTGGTAAATTTATTAACGCACGTTACGAAAGAAGTAAGTTATATGACCCAAGCTTCTCGACTGAGTACAGAAAAGCACATGAATAAGATCATCATCACCTACACTGAAGCTGGTCTTGCTATAGCTAAGTCCATAGCAAAGAGTCTTGATGTAGAGATATTTTATAAGGATAAAAATATTGATAAGGTCTTAGAAGAAAGGTGGTCTTCACTTGAGACCATCATCTTTATAAGTGCAACAGGCATAGCTGTGCGTAAGATTGCTTCCTTGATAAAGGACAAGTACACAGATCCTGCAGTCCTTGTTATAGATGACAAGGCAAGACACGTCATATCGCTACTGTCGGGTCACATAGGCGGAGCCAATGAGCTAGCTATAGATATAGCCAAGACTATAGGCGCAGAGCCGGTTATAACTACAGCCTCAGACAACAGAGGCCTCGAAGCTCTTGACATTTACCTAAGGGACAATGACTTTGCGTATAGCTCTAGAGAAGCTCTTACCATAATTATGGGTGCCATAGTAAATAATAAAAAAATTTATCTAAAGGCAAATGATTTTAACTTTAACTATGATAATTTCACAAGTGATAAAAGCGAAGCAGACTACTTCATAATTCAAAGCGAAGACTACGAAGCACAAGACAATGAAAAGACTCTTTACATTATAAAGAAAAAATACAATATGGGCATTGGCTTGAGACGTGGAACTCACTTTGATGTGCTTGAAGAAGCCTTTCATGAAGTGCTTAAGGAGATGAATATAAGTCCAAAGGCAATTAAACGTTTTGGATCAATTGATATAAAGAAGGACGAAGAGGCTCTGCTTGAGCTTTGCAAAAAATATGATAGAGAGCTAATTTTTTATACGGCAGACGAACTCAACGAGGTGGACGTTTCGGAGAAGTCCGACTTCGTTAAGAAAATCACAGGCGCATACGCAGTTAGTGAGGCGGCTGCTAAACTACTTGGCGGCAAGATTATATTAACTAAGAAGATTATCGATTCAATAACATTTTCAATAACAGAGGAGATATAGAATGAATAAATTATATGTTGTGGGCATAGGACCCGGCTCAAAAGAGAATATGACGTTTAAGGCGGTAGACGCGATCAAAGAAGCGCAAACAATTGTTGCGTATACAAAGTACCTTGACTATGTAGAGGACTTCATCGGTGGCAAGGAGATAATTAAGACCGGCATGACAGGCGAAAAAGAAAGATGTCAGCTTGCTATTGATGAGTACAATAAGGGCAAGACAGTTGCCATCATCTCAACAGGTGACTCAGGACTATATGGTATGGCAGGCCTTGTTTATGAAATTGATCCGACAATAAACATAGAAGTTGTACCTGGAGTGAGCGCTGCTTTTTCATCAGCAAGCGTTGTTGGTGCGCCTCTAATGCATGACACAGCTCTTATAAGTCTTTCAGACCTACTAACAGACTGGGATCTTATACTTAAGAGGGTAAGAAACTGCGCAGACGCTGATATGGTTATCGCGCTTTACAATCCAAAGAGCAAGAAGAGAGTGAACAATTTAAAAGAAGCACTTGATATAATTAGAGAGTATAGAGATGCGCAGACACCTATTGCCATGGTTAAGAATGCCTTACGTGATGGCATGGACTACAGACTAAGTACACTTGATGATGTTGATTATGACTTTTGTGAGATGAACACGACTGTCATAGTTGGCAACAGTCAAAGCTACATCAAGGACGGCAAGTTCATTACGCCTAGAGGATACAAGCTATGATACTAATCATAGGCGGCACAAGCGAAGGCGAAGAGATATACGAAAGACTTAAGGGTAAGTACGAACTTTACTTATCTGTTGCTACTGAAAGTGGTAAGAAGCTCTATGCATCGAAGGACCTTATCATGGGCAGGATGAATAAAGACGGCTTCAAGGACTTCATCAAGGAACACGGCATTGACATGATCATAGACGCTTCACATCCATTCGCAGTTGAGGTTACAAAGAACGCAAGTGAAGCTTCAAAAGAGATGAGTATAGCCTACCTTCGTTATGCAAGAAGAATTTTGGACTATGAAGAGAAGGACAACATAGTCAGAGTGCCATCATATGAAGCAGCCTTTAAGTATATTGACACGCTAAAGGATAGAGAGGAAAATTTTTTATTCACAACAGGCTCGAACAGGATAAAGGATTTTGAAAAGGTGAGGGGCAAGAACAGATTCATATACAGAGTCTTGCCAAGTGCTGAGAGCATAAAGGTGTGCGATGACAATCACATAGAGATGAAGAACATCATTGCACAGATGGGACCCTTCACACTCGAAGAAAACGTAGCCTTGATTAAACGCTACGATATAAAGTACTTAGTAAGCAAAGAGAGTGGCAAGGTCGGTGGCACCGATGCCAAACTTGATGCATGTTTACAAACAAATATTATTTGTGTTATAATTACAAGAGAAGAAGAGAACGCTATGCACAGCATAGACGAAGTAATTAATTATGTGGAGGCAAATTATGGAAGATTCTTATAGATTTTTTAATAACAAGAAGTGTGCCTACATGCCATGCCATAAGGTTGACAATGTCGACGACTTCAACTGTTTGTTCTGCTACTGCCCACTTTATCTAATGGAAGAGTGCGGCGGCAACTACAAGATGAGTGCAGGTATAAAAGACTGCTCAAACTGTTTACTACCTCATAGACCAAAGGGATACGACTACATCGTCAATAAGTTTAGAGAGTACAATCAAAAGAAAGCAGAAGAATACATCGCTAATCTTGAAAAAGAAATGAATAAAGACAATGATTAAGCTTGTAATGGGTGGAGCGAGAAGTGGCAAGAGCGAGTTCGCCGAGGATATATATAAAGGCCTTGACGATGTAACATACATTGCCACTGCTAAAGCCATTGATAAAGAGTTTGAAAAAAGGATCGCAATTCATAAAGCAAGGCGCAATACTCAGTGGAAAACCGTAGAAGCTTATAAAGATTTTGCGTGCATTGCCATGAAGACTAAATACTATTTTCTTGATGATGTAACAAATATGCTTACAAACATACTCTTTGATTACTTGGAAGATAGGGACATTAGAGATGAAGATGCTGCCGTAGTCGAAGAGCTTGCACTTAAAGAGCTTGAAACCTTATTCAAAAGACTAAGAGAAAAGGATGCAGATATAATTATAGTCTCATCAGAGCTAGGTGCAGGTCTTGTGCCAGAAGCAAAACTATCGAGGCTCTTTAGAGACATACACGGCAAGATTAATCAATACATCGCTAGAATCGCTGATGAAGTTTACTACGTCATCGCATCCATAGGAGTGAAGATAAAGTGAAAGGACTTATACTAGCTTTACAATTTATGACAAGAGTTCCAATAAATATAGGCATAGACTTCAATAAGAAGAATATTGGGGCTATGCTTACTTTCTTTCCGCTTATTGGCTTTTTAATTGCTTTATTTACGTTTATTCCAAGCATTTTTTTACGTGATAAAATTTCTGCAGAGCTAGTCGCTCTATTAAACATCATTTTTTATTTAATCATAACAGGCGCACTACATATGGACGGCCTATCCGACACAGCTGATGCTTTTTTATCGAACAGAAGCAAGGACAGGATGAAGGCCATAATGAAGGACCCAGGCGTTGGCAGCTTTGGCGTTATAAGCATTGTCATAGTTCTAGCAGCAAAGTTTTTTGCCTTTAAAGAGATTGCAATACAAGGCTTCAAGTGGGACTATACATTCATATTTATATACTCAAAGTTGATAGCCATGAATGCCTTTATCTACTTTAAAAGCGCGGACAGTAGCACCTTGTTTAAAACATTTAAAGAGAGTAGAAGCACCTTTCTTATAAACTTTGCAAACTTTGTAATTATAATTGCAAGCATACTTTATGATTACAAAGTGCTTTTATACTTATTAGTAGAGGCGCTTATCTTTATAATTATTTACATCATTTCACTTAAGAAGATAGACGGAGCGACAGGTGACACTATGGGAGCATCCATAGAACTCGCTGAGACTATCGCTTTATTCATAATCTAGAGGGGGTAATATGAAATTTTATCTAATAAGACATGGAGAGTCAGAAGACAATTTAAAGAAGATCACATCACGTGTTGATACTAAGCTATCGGCAAATGGTAAGGCACAGGTTAAGACTTTAAGAGATGAGTATAAAGAGCTTAAAGATAAAAAAGTCATAGTCTCTAACTTATTGAGAGCACAAGAGACAGCAGACTTACTTGGTGTTGAGACTTATGAAGTAGATGAGAGAGTTAGAGAGATAGACCTTGGTGACTTCCAAGGACATAGTTTCGAAGAGCTAGAAAAACTCTATCCAGAAGAGACGAAGAAGCGCTTTGAAGAGCCTTTCACATTTAAGTTTCCTGGCGGCGAATCATTCACAGATCTAAGAGAGCGTGCAGAGGACTTTTACAAAGAGAAGGCCAAACTTAATGAGGACATTGTTGTCATAACGCATGAAGGTTTTATCAAGACACTTTTATCAATAGTTGTGGACAAGCTTGAAGCTTACTACAATTTCAAAGTAGAGAACGCAAGGATATGCGAGATTGAAGTAGTAGATGGCTTTTCTATCATAAACAAATTAAATTATGGAGAGTAAAATGGAAACAGAAACAAAATTATTAGAAGAGAAAAAAGTTTGGGGACTTAATCAAACACAGCTTAAGTTCATAGCCATACTTTCGATGCTTGTTGACCACTTGGTATATGGCATATTCGAAGTGGGTTTGTACCAAAATATAATCAGCGCTGCAAACATTACCATAGGCGGCTCATATGTAACAGGCGCCATGATGGATAAAATTCACTTTTTTGGTAGGATAGTGATAGGTAGAATCGCATTTCCACTCTTCTGCTTCTTTATAGTGCAAGGCTTTATACATACAAGAAACAGAATGAAGTACGCACTAAGACTGTTTATCTTTGCGCTTATATCAGAAGTGCCATTCGACTTAGTAAGCTCGAACGTAGTCTTTGATCCAAACTATCAAAACGTTTTCTTCACATTATTCTTAGGCCTAGCAGCACTTATCATCATAGAAAGGTTTGCTAATCAGCCATTAATAAGGATAGCTGGAGTACTTCTTTGCATCTTTGCAGCGAAGTTTTTAAAAACAGACTATGATATGTTTGGCGTTATCTTGATAGTCCTTATGTACTTTGTAAGATTTAATAAGTTCCAAAACCTTTTAGTAGGACTATCGACACGTTACTTCTATGGCTTCTTCTATCAGATGAGTGCCTTTGTACTTATGTACTTTTACAATGGAGAAAGGGGGAAGGGTTTTAAATACTTCTTCTATGCATTCTATCCAGTTCACTTACTACTTATTTACTTCTTGAGAATGTATATAGCAAGTAACCCTATAGCAATATTCTAATGAAAAAGACAATTGTTTTAATTATTATAACGATGCTTATATGCCTTGCGCCTTTAAATGTTAATAAAGCAGAAAGCATTAGTCCTATAAGCATAAATTTAGCAAAGTTTGAAAATAATAAAATCGAAGTTCAAATTGAAGACCATAGACAGTTTGAAAATCTAGAACTTGATTACAAGATTGACGATGGTAAATGGCTTAGCGAGGACTTTGATAATCTTATCAATCTTACTTACAATGCAAAGACTCGTATGTATGAGCACAAGTTTAAGGAAGAGATAAAATACTCGATGAGTTTTGATGTAAGAATCAGGGCCATAGTTAATGCACAAAAGAGTGAGTTCTCTAACACAATCACATTCAATGCTACGCTTAGTGCAAAGAACTACGATGCGTGGGCAGCTGACGCCATACATAGAGCAGACAGTCTTGGTATAGTAACAGAGACTATGAGAGAGAATATGAAGGCTGATGCAAGCAGACTAGAGTTTGTAGAGGCGCTTATTAAGGCGCTTGAGTACAAGAAGAGCATTAAGGACTACGAAGGCGAAGAGGTCATTGATACAAAGTCCACTGCAGTTAAGAAGGCATACAAGATAAAGCTCTTAACGTATAACGAGAGCAAAACATTTGCACCGGATAGAAAGATTACAAGGGAAGAGGTCGCAGTGATCTTGGACAGACTAGCAAGCATAATCAAATTAGAAGACAAATTTGAGAACAAAGTGGGTTATGCCGATGCAAGTGAGTGGGCAAAAAGCGCGATAGACAGTGTTATCAAGAAGGGACTCTTACAAGGCGACAGTAGCCTTAAGTTTAATCCAAAGAAGAATATGACGAGACAGGAAGTTTTAGTTACAGTACTAAGAATGCTTGATTAGATATCAGTATAGCTGCTAAGGTAAAAGAGCCTTAGCAGTTTTTTTGTATTTATATGTGTAAAGCCTTAGAATACTGTTGACATCACTTAGTGTATTCACTATAATGTAATTATAGAGACATAGGAGGTAGAGCGATGAATTATAAAAGAAAATTTTGCTTTGTCTTAGCACTTTTATTAGTAGCTAGCATTTTATTTATGAGCGTAGATACTAGTGTGTATGCAACTGGTGAACCTGTTGAGCTTAAAGAGGTAAGTTTTACATGCGAAAAAAATAAAGAGCAATTAAGAAGTGACTTTGAGATTGTACCAAATTCAAATGTTGGAATTTATTCAGAAAGCGACTTTAAGGAAATTAATAATAATCAAAAATTATCTGTGGATGTATGTAAATTTATGTTCCAACACTCTGATGGCAATTGGCATGATAATAACAAAGATACATTCACTCCAGGATGTAAGTACAAAATAAAATTGATTATAAAATGTGAAATACCTGGATATCGCATTGGTAATAATACAAAGATTATATTAAATGGAGAAGAAATAGATTGTATTGAAAAAGATATATCTAATGGCACTTATTGTAAATTTTATTTTAACGAAAAAAAGGCACTTATAGGCGCAAGAAGACCTTATAGAAGAGATGACAAATTTGCACGCACAGGAGAGGTCAATGAAGGAAAGAGCTTTGTGTATGATGGAAGAGAGAAATCTATAGCAGATGAGAAAGATTTCTATACTGCCACAAATTATAAAGCGACAGAAGCTGGCAAGTATAGAGCTGTATTTAAAGTAAATGATGGTTATATATGGAATATTTTCTGGGAAGATGGCTTAAAAGTAGAAGATTATACTAAAGAAGATATAGTTATTGAGTGGGAGATAAAGAAGGCACAAGAGGTTGACCCAGCTTATGTTGCCCCTACTAATTTAAAGGGTACAAAGGGCAAAACATTATCAACTGTGAGATTACCTAATAACTTTGAGTGGAAAAATCCTGATCAAGTCTTAGATTCAACAGGCGAAAAAGAATTCAAGGCTATATATAAATCAAAGAACTATGTAGATAAAGAAGTGGATCTTAAACTTAATGTTGAAGAAGCACCAGAACCACCAACACCTAATCCACCTGCACCACCAACACCTAATCCACCTGCACCACCAACACCTAATCCACCAGTACCACCTGCACCGAGTCCAGACTCATATTACAATTACGAAAATGATACTAAGTATCACAGGATAGATGAGCGTAAAAGCACAAGACATAAGCGAATTGTAGATACTGAAGAAGAAGCTAGTCTAGATAAAGAAGATGAAAAGACTATTAATAAGGATGCGAAAATCGAAGATAGAAGCATTGTCTTAGCAGTAGGCAGTAAGCTTATGACTGTCTTTGGCAAAAATGTCACTAACGACACAGCACCTATCATCAAAAACAACAGAACTATGTTACCAGCGAGGTTTGTAGCTGAAAGCCTTGGAGCTCAAGTTACATGGAATGATACAGAGAGAACTGTTTATATAAAAGGCCTTAACCTTAAAACAATGATGCCACTTGAGATTAAGCTTACTATAGGTTCGAATAAGGCTCTTGTTAATGGCACTGTTTATGAACTAGACTCTCCTGTCTTCATAGAAAACGACAGAACATATACACCACTAAGATTCATCGCTGAGATGCTTGGTGCAGAAGTTTATTGGGACGATGCGACTAAAGTAGTAAGTATAATTAAATAAAGAAAAGAAATTCTCTGAGCAATTGGAGAATTTTTTATTTGCAAAATTTATATTAGAGATGTATCTTCATCTATACTTTGTTGACAATTATTTTTAAGAAGTGTATAATGACAATTAGATGTAAAGATATGGAGGTTATTATGAAAAAGATAATTATTGCAGCTTTATTAGCAATCTCACTATTAACATTAGCATGTGCACCTAAGACAGACAGCGATGCAAGTGATAAAGTAGAGGAAGCTAGTGAAGACAAAAAGACTGAAGCGAAGGATGCTTCTGAAGAGAAGAAAGAAGACAAGGACGAAGCTGAGAAAGACTCTAGCGATATGAAGGACAAAGTAAACATTAAATACTTTGACGACTTCAAAGATGATGAGCTTCTTGGCATAGCAAACGTTACAAACAATAACGACAAAGAAGATTTGTTTGCAGCGTACAACGTAAAGGAATTATTACTTAGCGAAAACGATGACGCAAAAGAGTATCTAATCTTCCCTAAAGAAGACAAAACTGAGTTTATAGTTAAGGCGAAAGACTCAGAATCTGATGGTGAATCATTCAACTTAGGCAAGAAATTTGGACTTAAGCTTGCTATATCAGACGCAGATCTTGATAAGTTTACATTCACTGTAAAGAATGGTGACAAAGCTATCGACTTTAGTATAAAATTAAAAGACGACGGCAGCTTGGACCTTTCTAAAGAAGTAGTGGAGGTTATATATAAGTAATGAGTGATAAAACAAAAGGTATATTGTGTATGATAGCGTCTGCACTAGCATTTTCGCTAATGCAGATAGCTGTCAAGCTTACATCAGAAGGTGTAAGTATATTCTTACAAGTAGTTTTTAGAAACTTCTTGTTATCAATATTCAGCATTATAATGCTTAAAAAGCATAAAGAAAAGCTAGTTCCTATTAAAGAACACAGAGTAGCTTTATTTTTTAGAGGCTTTTTAGGCTTGTTCGGAGCAGTTATGTACTTCTACGCAACAAAGAACTTACCGACAGCCAACGCAGCAATCTTACAAAAGAGCTCACCCTTCTTTGTAATGATCTTTGCTGCAATATTCTTAAATGAAAAGCTAACAAGATTTCATCTTATGTCGCTAGTCGTTGCCTTCTTAGGTGCGTACTTCGTAACAAACCCGTCAGGTAACTACAACCTAATACCAGCCTTGTCAGGTATATTCTCTGCTGTCTTTGCAGCAGGCGCATATACCATAATCGGTTCGCTTGGTAAGAGTGAGAACCCATACAGAATCATGCTAGCCTTTGGTTTCGTCACATGCATCTGCTTATTCGTTCCACTTGTCTTAACATATAAAAGACCGCTTCCTATAGATTGGCTATGGCTAGTGCTTATAGGAGTCTTCGGTGGACTAGGTCAATATCTATTAACACTAGCCTACCTACATGCTCCAGCAGGCGAAGTAAGTATATATAACTACACTTCAGTTATATTCTCAGCGATACTAGGCTTCATTATCTTTAAAGACAAGATAGAACCTATAGAGTATATAGGTATCTTCCTAATACTGCTTTCAGCAGTGATACTGTTCTTATACAATCAAAAGAACCTTGGAAGACTTAAAAAGAAAAGTTAATATGTTGATGTGCCCTCTAAAATTGCTTAGAGGGTATTTTATTGTTTTATCAAAATTAATTTAAACGAGAATAAAAAATATAAAGAATTTTTAAAAAAGCACTTGACAAATGCACATAATAGAGTTATAATTAACAAGTGCTTGATGAGATAGAGGCTTACTTATTAGCAAGTATAAGAAATTAAATAAAAAAAGTTGAGAATTTTTGAAAAAGGTCTTGACATTGCGTCTTATATTTGTTATAATGGCAAGGTAGTTATTGAGATAGCTTAGGTACTTTGGCCGAAGGTAAGCAATCTTAATTCCAGAGATATGGTGGGTATAGCCTAGTTGGTTAGGGCGCCAGATTGTGGCTCTGGAGGTCATGAGTTCGAATCTCATTATCCACCCCATAATTCTTTTAATTTGGTCCATTAGCTCAGCCGGCCAGAGCACCTGACTTTTAATCAGGGTGTCCCGCGTTCGAGTCGCGGATGGATCACCAATATGCGGGAGTGGCGGAATTGGCAGACGCGCTAGACTTAGGATCTAGTGTCAACGACGTGGGGGTTCAAGTCCTCTTTCCCGCACCAAAAGAAGTGTTCGCACTTCTTTTTTTTATACATAAAATCACTTGCTTACTAGTCCATTGAATAATCATGTTAGTGTCGATGACATTACCATAAACATGATTAAGAAACTATCGGCATCTATAGCTCAGTGGATAGAGCAGCCGACTCCGGATCGGCAGGTCGAAGGTTCGATTCCTTTTAGATGCGCCAAAAAATTCTTGACAAAGCAAAGTCTTTGTGATACTATATATTCAGTTTAATAATCAAAGATAATGAGAGGAAGAGTAGTATACTTAAGCTTATTAAGAGAGGGGATGCTGGCTGTGATTTCCCTATAAGCACTTATATGAAGACTAACCTTGAATCGGATCCGAAAGGAATCACGGAGTTAAGCACGTTATAGCTTTAAAAAGAAGTAATTAGGGTGGAACCACGGTCTCATCGTCCCTTGGGGGATGGTGGGCTTTTTTTATTTCCATCAATGATATTTATAGGAGGTAAAAATGTCAAAGATTATTGTAACACTACCTGATGGCTCTAGTAGAGAGTATGATAAGGGTGTTAAGCTTTATGATGTGTGCAAGGACATATCTGAAGTTTTATTAAGAGATGTATTAGGGGCTGTTGTTAATGGCACAACAATGGGTTTACAAGAAACGCTAGAAGAAGACAGTAAAGTAAAATTTGTTAAGTTTGAAGATAAGGAAGGCAAGGCTATATTTTGGCATACATCTGCCCACCTTATGGCTTACGCAATACAAAGATTATACAAGGATGTTAAGTTCGCTATAGGTCCATCTATTGATGATGGTTTCTACTACGACTTCGATACAGAACATAGATTTGTTCCTGAAGATTTTGAAAAGATAGAAAAAGAAATGACTGCCATAGTTAAAGAGGGCGGAGTTCTTGAAAGATACGAAATGCCTAGAGACGAAGCAATTGAGCACTTTAAGAAGCTTGGAGAAAAGTACAAGGTTGAACTAATCGAAGACCTTCCAGAAGATGCACACATTTCATTCTATAGATTAGGTGACTTCGTTGACTTATGTAAGGGACCACACCTTTATGACATCTCAAAGATTAAAGCATTTAAACTATTATCAATCGCAGGTGCATATTGGAGAGGCGACGAGCACAACGAAATGCTTCAAAGAATCTACGCAGTATCTTTCCCTAAGAAGAAGATGCTTGATGAGCACTTAGCAAGACTTGAAGAAGCAAAGCTTAGAGACCACAGAAAGATTGGTAAGGAGATGGATCTATTCAGCATGCATGACGAAGGACCAGGCTTCCCATTCTTCCATCCAAACGGTATGGTAGTTAGAAACGAACTTCTTTCTTGGTGGAGAGCTGTCTTATCTAAGAATGGTTATGGCGAAATACTAACACCTATCATCTTAAACGAAGACCTATGGCACAGAAGTGGCCACTGGGATCACTACAAAGAAAATATGTACTTCACAAAGATAGATGACAAGGACTACGCTATCAAACCGATGAACTGCCCAGGCTCAACTATAGTTTATGCTAACAGTCAACACTCATACAAAGAGCTTCCAATTAGACTTTCTGAGTTTGGTCAAGTACACAGACACGAACTTTCAGGTACTTTACACGGATTATTCAGAGTAAGAACATTTACTCAAGACGACGCGCATGTATACTGCTTGCCATCACAAGTTGAAGATGAAGTATTTAAAATGATAGACCTTGCTGACTACCTATACAGCACATTCGGTTTTAAATACACAGTTGAGCTATCAACAAGACCAGATGACTTCATGGGCGAGATAGAAACTTGGGATATAGCTGAAGCGGCGCTTAAGTCAGCACTTGAAAAGAGAGGCATTGAATACACTATAAACGAAGGTGACGGCGCTTTCTATGGACCAAAGATTGACTTCCACTTAGAAGACGCCATAGGCAGGACATGGCAATGCGGAACTATACAACTTGACTTCCAAATGCCAATTAACTTTGACTTAACTTACATTGCTGAAAACGGCGAAAAGAAGAGACCAGTTATGCTTCACAGAGCTTTATTTGGATCTATAGAGAGATTCTTAGGCATACTTATCGAACAATTCATAGGTAAGTTCCCACTATGGCTTGCGCCAGTACAAGTGAAGATATTATCTATATCAGAAAAGTTCAACGACTATGCAAAATCCGTTTACGATGAACTAAAATCTAAAGGCTACAGAGTAGTACTTGACGATAGAAATGAAAAGATTGGCAAGAAGATAAGAGAAGCACAAGTAGAAAAAGTTGAATACATGCTAATAATAGGTGAGGAAGAAGTTAATACTAAGACAGTAACTATTAGACACAGAGACTTAGGTGATCAAGGAAAAGTGTCACTAGACGACTTTATATCAAGAATTAAAAAAGAAATTGATACTAAAGAAATAGTTAAGAAGGAAGAAAAATAAGATACTACTAAAGTATGAAAATTAAGATAAAATTAAATAATTTATTTTATAATCAAGGGAAATTTGACATTTCTCTTGATTTTTTTTGCAATTTATTATAAAATAACTAGTACCTAAGGGAGGTAATACGATGAAGAATATTAAACATAGACCTTATGTCTTATTATTATCTTTATTTCTGATCTCAGTGATTGGATTTAAAGACTATGGTGTTATGCTTAAACCTTTCGTTGGCATTGACAATGTAAAACTAGCAGAAAAAGAAATTGTAAACATAATAAATGAAGATAGTAACTCATACATAGTTAGAAAAGCTGGCAAAGATATGAGACTTAGCAAAGATTCTTTAATCGTAACTCAAAAAGATACTAAGATGTACAAAGTAGTTTCTTTCACAGGCATATCTACATCAAAGGGTGTAGACCCATTTGACTATCTATTACCTGGAGAGACAGTCGAACTATTAAGTACTAATGCTGATGGTTCAATCTTTGTAGATTCAAGAAAGAGAATCGGCTTTGTTAACATTAATGATTTAGAGAACGTTAAAGTGGAAAACAGCACTGACGCTTATTCTAAGGTTAACAAGACACTAAAGTCTGGAGCAAATTCATTAGTACTAAAGAAGAGTGACAAGGTAAGCATTGTTGATTACGATGGAAACTTCTTCACCCTAAGCGACGGCAATAACAAGTTCAAAGCACACAAGAACGACATTTCTTTCTCGGAAGTGAAAGCCGAAGTAGTAAATATCGATAGATCAAGCTACTCTGGACGCTCTGATGTTCAAGGACTTATTGAATTTGCAAAAGCACAAATCGGTAAACCTTATCTATTTGGATCAAGTGGACCAGACAGCTTCGACTGCTCAGGCTTAGTTTACTATTGTTACAAAACTGTACTTGGTACAAACATTGCAAGATCATCAGCAGCACTTGTATCATGCGGAGTTGCTGTAGAGAGAGAAAACTTATTACCTGGAGATATACTTTTATTTAACACAAACGGCAAGGGCATATCACATGCAGGTATATACATTGGCGACGGCAAGATGGTACACGCATCAAGCGGACAACTTATGAGCGTTGTTATTTCAGACATCGACTCAGGTTATTACCTACCAAGATTCGTTGCAGCAAGAAGAGTAATTAAATAATTATATTGAGCTTCCAATTGTGGAAGCTCTTTTTCATGTCAGGCGCGTGAAATTTTACGTAGAAACCTCATCAAGAAAGGTCTAGATAAACATCTAGACCTTTTCTTTTGTGTGATGATTCTGTTACTCACAGTTATCACATTTTAAGTTTTGCTGATTGAAAGCTGAACTGCGCACTTCACTAGGAAGTTTTCCTTTGTATCTTTTGTAATAAATTGAAAATTTGCTTGCTGATGTGTATCCAACGGACTCTGCTATCTCTTTTATAGGCAGCCCTGTGTTTAGTAGAAGCGTTTCAGCTACATTCATTCTTTTTCTCTGAGTATACTCTGTAATGCTTTGACCATATTTCTCTTTGAATAGATTTTTTAACTTAGTTCCGCTCATTTTAGATATTTTTTCAAGAGTACTTTGATTTACATTCGTTGCGAAATGATCTTCTAGAAACCTAGCGACATCTTCAAGTGCTTTATCATCATCAATTTCAATTTTATATTTTTTTCTATTTAAGTAGGTATCAATTACAATGCTTATCCACTCATTTGCCTTAGCTTTAAAGAAAAAATCAGCAGCGGGTGCATCCATCTTACAATTTAGAATTTCCATAGCCACTTTTTCTAAGGATTTTGTAAGAATAATTTGATTCGGTTGAAGTAAGCTCGAATAAAATGATTCTGGATTAATGTTATTAGCTGCTAGATGCTTTTCTAAGAGCTCCTTTTTAAAGCCAATGGAAACGGCTAGATAATAACAATTCTCATGCAATAAAAAAACAAAATCATCTCGTATATTATCAAAATCAAGAGTGCATAGGGAGTTTGCGGTCAAAGTTTGATAAGGACTAAACTTTTCTCCATTTGCGCTGACTATGTAGCTTGTGTATATTGAAACATAATCTGCCATACTGTAAGTACTATTTTTAACTACTTCCTCACTGATATAAAAATCAAGTATATCAATAATGAAGCCGTCTCCTTCATAAAACCAATACAGTCCTTCTGCATAAGCTAAATCATCTTTTTTAAAACAAAAAGTGTGCCCTGCACTTGAATACTTCTTATTGTTTTTACAGTCATCAACTTTCATATAATCTTTTACAAAATCATAATATGTCATAATACACCTATCCCCTTTAGACAATATTCCTAATAGACTTAGTTAGCCGCGGCTATTGCATAATTAATTATAGCTGATGTATAATAAAAAAGCAAGGATAATATTTGCTAGCAAAGAAAATTTTATCTAAAAGGAATATCAAAGAAAGGAGATAATATTATGAAGATTTACAAAAAACTATTTGCTTATGTACAGGATAAAAAATATCTTGGTTTTTTAGCTATAGTCTTTTCTGCTATATCTGCTGTACTTACGGTATATGGATTTTATTTAATCTACAAATTTCTGGATAATTTAATAATTAATTCAGATTTATCTGGTGCAGAGAGCATAGCATTAAAATCTGTTATCACACTAACAAGTGGAGCAATATTTTATTGTGTTTCAGGAATGTTTTCACACATCTTGGGATTTAGGCTTGAAACAAATTTAAGAAAAAGGGGGATTGATGGCTTAGAGAAAGCAAGTTTTAGGTTCTTTGACTTAAATCCATCTGGTCAAATAAGAAAGATCATAGATGACAACGCCGCGCAAACTCATCAGGTTGTAGCTCACATGATTCCCGATAGTTCTCAGGCAATAGTTACACCCGTACTTGTACTTGCACTCGGCTTTATAGTAAGTATAAGAGTTGGCATAACTTTGCTTGCTCTTACCATAATCGATGGCTTAATTTTAGGTGCAATGATGGGAGAGCAAGAATTTATGAAGATATACCAAGAAGCTCTATCTAAACTAAGTGCAGAGACTGTTGAATACGTTAGAGGTATGCAAGTAGTAAAGATATTTAGAGCAAATGTAGAGTCATTTAAAAGCTTTTACAAGGCGATAAAAGATTATTCAAAGTATGCTTATGATTATTCACTATCTTGTAAAAAACCTTATGTTTTGTATCAATGGTTATTTTTTGGTTTAATTGCAATTTTAATTATTCCTATAGTTTATTTTATGACTAGCTTAGGCAGCGCCAAGGTGATTTTACTTGAGCTTATTATGATTTTATTTTTATCAGGAGTTCTCTTTGTTTCATTTATGAGGATGATGTGGTACGCTATGTATATTTCTCAAGGCAATTATGCAGTAGATACTTTAGAGGCACTTTACAATGATATGCAAAAAGACAAATTGGTCCATGGCAATGTCAATAATTTTAAAAACTACAATATAGAATTTGACAAGGTAAGCTTTGCTTATAACGATAAAGCTGTCATTGAAAATTTATCCTTTAAATTAGAAGAAGGAAAGTCCTATGCACTAGTCGGTTCATCTGGATCAGGCAAATCAACAGTAGCAAAACTTATATCAGGTTTTTACAATGTTAATGAAGGAAGTATAAAGATAGGTGGCATAGCAATAAGTGAATATTCTGACGAAGCCTTAATTAAAGCCATTTCCTTTGTATTTCAAGATTCAAAATTATTCAAGAAAAGCATTTATGACAATGTTGCTTTAGCTAATAAAGAAGCGACAAAAGATGATGTTATGAAAGCCTTAAAATTAGCGGGATGCGATTTGATATTAGACAAATTCCCAGAAAGAGAAAATACTATCATAGGCTCAAAAGGAGTTTATTTATCTGGAGGAGAAAAACAAAGAATTGCAATTGCTAGAGCAATTTTAAAGGATTCCAAAATTATTATTATGGACGAAGCATCGGCGTCTATTGACCCAGATAACGAGTTTGAATTGCAAAAAGCTTTTAAAAATCTGATGAAGGATAAAACAGTTATCATGATTGCACACAGACTATCTACAATTAAAGACCTTGATGAAGTTATTGTAATGGATAGTGGAAAAATTATAGAAAGAGGTTCTGACAAAGAATTAATGTCAAGTGATACAAAGTATAAGAGACTGCAAGAGATGTTTAACAGTGCGAATGAATGGAGGGTTTCAAATGAAGGAGTTTTATAAAAAAAGATTTGCTCTTACAGATAAAGGAGCAAGAAATTTAAGTAAAGCAACACTGGCTTCATTTTTCGTTTATTGTATAAACATGCTTCCTGCGATATTACTAATGATTTTTGCTCAGGAAGTTTTGGAAAATATTGTTAAAAGCAAGGGATTTTATATAGCATTCTCAGTTTTTACCTTGATAGTAATGTATATTTTGCTTTCTATCGAATACGATAAATTATATAGCACAACATATCAAGAAAGTGCGGACTTAAGAATAAGGACAGCAGAGAATTTATCAAAACTACCTCTATCATACTTTTCTAAACACGATATTTCAGACCTAGCGCAAACAATCATGTCTGATATTGAAGGTATAGAGCATGCAATGAGCCACTCGATACCAAAAGTGGGCGGTATGGCACTCTTCTTTCCACTTATATCCATCATGATGCTAGTGAGCAATGTAAAGATGGGTTTAGCTGTAATTATTCCAACTATATTAAGTTTTATATTTATACCACTATCTAAAAAACATCAGGTTAAGGGACAAAAAAGATATTATGACGTCTTAAGAGAAAACTCAGAAAGCTTTCAAGAAAATATCGAGATGCAAATGGAGATCAAAGCCTATGGCTTATCAGAGGAAATGAAAGATAAGCTATATGAAAAAATGGATAAAAGTGAAAAAGTGCACTTAAAGACAGAGATAGGACTTATTTTAATTATGTCACTTTCATCAATTTTTAGCTTTATTTCCCTTGCTGTTGTGATATTTGTTGGCGTAAATCTAATTATTAATAAAGAAATAAGTGCTCTCTACCTTATAGGATATTTACTAGCGGCTATGAAGATAAAAGACGCTCTTGATGCATCTAAAGAGGGAATGATGGAGATATTTTATTTATCGCCTAAAATTGAAAGATTAAAAGAAATTCAAAATCAAGATTTACAAGAAGGCGATGACTATGAACTAAAAAAATTTGACATTGATTTAAAAGATGTTGAATTTGCCTACAATAAAGACACAAAAGTTTTAAATGGTGTAAGCTTTAAAGCTAAGCAGGGAGAGGTAACTGCTTTAGTAGGAGCAAGTGGCTGTGGCAAAACAACTATATTGAAACTTATATCAAGACTTTATGATTACGACGAGGGACAAATCTTAATCGATGGCAAAGATATAAAAGAAATATCAACAGAATCCCTTTTTGATAAGGTGTCTATTGTTTTCCAAGATGTAGTTCTATTTAATCAAAGCGTTATGGAAAATATTAGGATCGGAAAGCAAGATGCAAGTGACGAAGAAGTTAAAAGAGCAGCAAAACTTGCAAACTGCACAGATTTTATAGAAAAAATGGATAAGGGTTTCGATACAGTTATCGGTGAAAACGGTGCAGAGCTATCAGGTGGAGAAAGACAAAGGCTATCAATAGCCAGAGCCTTCTTAAAAGATGCACCGATATTGATCTTAGACGAGATAGCAGCAAGCCTTGATGTTGACAATGAGAAAAAAATTCAAGAGTCTTTAAATAATTTAATTAAAGATAAAACTGTTGTCATCATTTCACACAGAATGAAATCCATAGAAAATGCAGACAAGATTGTAGTTCTTGAAAATGGAAAATTAGAAAGTGAAGGCAAGCATGAAGAGCTTTTACAAAAATCAAAAGTTTACAAGAATTTAATAGAAAAAA
>CAMYBS010000005.1 GCA_947254025.1 uncultured Clostridia bacterium | reverse complement strand
ACAAAATATAATTTTAAATAAAACTAGAAATATTTATAAGCATATTGTATAATTAAGATAAAGTAAAAAAAAAATTATCTAAATAAAGGAGAGTTTATAATGAAAGTCAAAAAAGTATTACTAGCTTCAATCATAGCATCACAAATTTTAAGCACAGCAGCACTTGCAGCACCAGATGAAGCAATCAAAGAATTTAACAAGGTAGCACCAATCAAACAAGAAGTAAAACACTTCCAAGGCGAAGTAAAACTATTCATCATCAAAGACGGAGAAAAAGTGAGAGTCGATCAAAAGATGACAGATGGTTTAAGAGTTGTGGGTGGAAGAACATGCGTAGGAGTAAGAGACCTAGCAAACGCAATCGAAGGAGCCAAAGTTGAGTGGGACGGCACTAATCACATAGTCGACATCACATATGCTGGCAAGACAATATCATACCCAGTAGGAAAACCACTTATGTGGGCAGATGGCAAAGCAGTAACAATAGATGTACCAGCACAAATCGATCCACAAATATCAAAAACATTCTTACCTATAAGAAACATAGCAGAGACATTAGGCTTCAAAGTTGATTGGGACAATAAAGCAAAGGAAGTAGTCCTAACACCAGGCGCAGGCACAGGAGTAACAACAGCTCAAGAACAAACAAAACAAACACCACAAACACCTACACAAAACAAAAACCTAGCATGGGTAACAGCAAGCGGACAAAGAATACCAAAACCAGAAGAGTTACCTACAGCTAGATATCAAAAAAATAAATTTCCAGTTGAAGGCACTGTATATAATATTAATTTAAAAGAAGAAGATATTACTGATAACAATGACGGTTCTATAACATTTTTCAAGGGCACAGTCTTAGAGTATACTACAGAAGTACCATTCAAAAAAGTTAATACAATAGCACAAAGACCTAGTAATTGGAGTATATTTAAAGAAAATAAAAATGATCCAAGAGTAGGTACAGCTATAGTGACAAAAGGTAATTCTGATTATGATAATTTATTTAAATTTGGACTAGATAAAGCATTAGGAAAAACTAATAATCCATATAAGCCATACGATATATCATTTTTAAGTAATTATTTGACAAAAGAATATATAACAGAGATAGATAAATCAGATTTCAAAAATCAATTAAAAGACATCAATAAAGAAAAAACTACTAAAGATACAATAAATGAAATGAATTTTATAGCAAAAGGGTCGATAAGAGTCTTTGATGCTACTGGAGTTTTTGATATATCAATTAATAGTATATACAAAAGATTTGGAAATGAATATGGATTTTCATTTAACTTAGAAAATCCTATATATTATATAACTACAGACGGTGGAATAGTTAATTGGTTTTTTGTTGATGATTATGTAAAAAGATATGGAAATTTCACAATTGATAAAATAATTATTGATGATGTGGCAAAATATATTGTTGATATACCTAATATAAATTACTTAGATTATGTTAAAAGAAATATAAGTTATAAAAGTAATAATTTTAGCGTTGGATATCATGGTTCCGTATTATCAAATTAAAAAAGGAGTGAATTTAATATGAGAAGATATGTAACGGCATTCGTGGTTTTCACGATGCTGTTTTTTGTACAATAAGTATAGTAAAAGCCGAAGATTGTATTGAAATTCCAGGAGATGTTGTAGAAACACGTATTAATTATCAATTCAAAAACAACCCTCCAAAGCTGCATGACAGAGCACCAGCAAAAACACCTGTAGGAAAAGGTTATGCTGAAGTTGTAGGATTTAAAGCTAATGGCACCCCTATTGTCAAAACTGTATTTAATTTAACTGATAAGAACATAGGTACTAGTACAATGCAAGCAGATATGGATGCTGTAATGGATAAAAGAAATAGTGAAACACATAACCATGATAAAATTGATTATCCAAATATGAATCCTGATTCATATGCTAAAAATTCAAAAATTAATGGTACCACAGTAGAAGCTGAAGGTGTAGTGACTGGTACTGAGTCTGAGGCAGCAATTATGTTAAAAAATGCAGCTAAATATATGATAAAATGCGAACGAGAGGGAAAAACACCAACTCCAGAAGAAGTTGCAGAACATTCTACTACTTTAAGACCTGGAACAAAAGCATATGATAATTTTGTAAAAAGTATACGTGAAAATGATGCAATGACATTAAATACTATGTCAGCAGGGCAACAAAAAACACCACAAATTACACAAGTATTAAAATTTAACAGACCACCAACAAAAGTATGTAAAGGCGACCCAGGATGGGACCTATGTGAAAGATTTGCTTCAATGCCAGACCCATCACCAAGGACTTGCTACAATGGTACATTTACTCCAGCAAAAGGAGCGTGTAAAGCATATACAAAAGACATTCAAATATCATCATATACAACAAGAGTTCCTCAACCTACAAAACCATTAACAAAAGACGAGGATTATTGTAAACAAAATGATAAAAACTTATCTAATTTTGAAACATCTATTACTTTTAATAAAATTTCAGGAACAATAAAAGCAAATCAAAGAAACATGCAGGACAAAGCACAATCTTTGGTAACACAATTTAACGAAGATTTATGGACAAGTAAATATCAATCTGAAGATAGATTTTGGAATCCATTCCAAGAAGGAATAATATCATCAGGTTTACCAATTAAAACCAAAGATGATAAATATTATACAGTAGAATTAGACTCTTGGGAAGATAGAGAATATAGACCAAATAGCTTTTTACCTGAATCAATAGAGTATGTAAGGAAAAAAGAAGCAATAAATGATACAGTAGTTAGGAAATATCACGGAAGTAATATTAATATTTATAATAATGCTCCAAACCCTATGGTTACTCATAGATATTTAGATGGAAAAGTATGGAAGGACTTACGTTCAACTAATATTGAATGTGGAATGAGATATAAATTACTAGTAGACCCAAAATATAAAATTATAGAACATATTAGATATCAACACAAACAGGTAAGAGAAATATACAATAGACAAAGGGTAAGTAGTTACGATTGTTATCCATATACATGTACTAAAACTAGAAAAACTGGAACTCAACATTGGAGTGAACGTAGACAAGAATATGTTGATGACTATGAATGGTATGAAACAACTTGTTATCATACTTGCTGTGAATTAGTTGATGATAATCAAAAGCAAGAATGGAATGATGGCGAAACTCAATCATCACATAAAGCAGGTGAAATACCACCAGTATACGCACCTCGTGTAAAATGGAGATACAGAATAGGCGTAGGTAATGAGTATCACGCATCTGCTAAGAGATTAACAGACAAGGCAAAACTAACACCAGTACCAAACAGCAAAGACACTCAAAAAATGAAATCTGGTTATGGTTTTAAATACAGCGGAGACAAGTGGAAGATAGTTACTGACTATGATGAACCACAATTCAAGAACGAGTCTGATGTAATAAGACCAAATAAAAAACGTAGCACTTACATTAAGAGGCAACATTAAATCACAAACAGAGTATTTTGATTCAAATGTTAAATATAATAGTGCAAAGAACGCACCAGAGAGATCATCTTCAAAGGATTCAAGATACATTGAAGAAAGAATAAAAGCAAATAAAATTAAGAGTGATTTTAATAAGAATGCTATATCTAAATTTGTATCAAAGACTAAAGATGATTCAAGCCTATTGAGAATAAGACCATATACAAAGGATTCAAGTGTAAGTGGAGAAAAAATCATTTATAGAGGCAAGGCTATAAACATGGAAACTCAATTCGAATCACAAAGTGATCCAAATAAATACTACCATGCTTATTGGGTAACCAAAGGCGAACCTAATTTGATACCATCATACAAGCAAGCACCTTTACACTACGTTCACTTGGACTATCCATCTGGAACTATGTATGACATATACTCAATTAACAGAACATATATAAGAAATGGTTTTACGATTGATGCATATAACACCGGCTCAATCAAGATAGTCGGCAACATGTGGGAGGACAGCTTCTCAAGACCAAATTTTAAGAAGTAAAACACAAATATTAGAGAGGATTTAATAGGTGCAGCACATAGAACATGATTCGATGTTCTTTTTTATGCTCATAGTAAAAGTGTTATTAGCGAGGCATATACTTAGGAGCTTGCTATATATAAGCAAGTCAACTATATATAAGCGAGTCTACTATATAGTATGGAGCATCTCATATATAAGTTGTCTTCATATATATTAGCAAGCTTCTCACTATATACAAAGCGTTATATCTATTCATCAAAATGCTATAAAAATTATACCTAAACTCGCTTCCTTTTTATGAATATTTCTTATTGATAATTAAGTTTCATATGTGATATAATGTTTAAGAGGTGTAAGTATGAACTGAAAATATTTAATTAAAGCAGCTTTTATTATTTTGATAGCATTTACTGTTGCTAATTTGTTTTACAAGCCTATACAAGAGTACACTGTATATGCTTTGTTACTTGTCGACTTACTTTTAATTGTAGGCTTATCTACAAGTAAGCCTGAAAGAAAGGAAAAGAAGACTGATGAAAAATAAATTATCACAATTCTTAATAGATGCAAAGGAATGCCTTGCAAAGACGGTTGACCTGCTTAGCAATGACTTTGACTATGTATCGATACTTGCTACTGATACTGACTCTACTAATTATATGGTATCAAAGAGTATAACACGTGTAGGCGAAGGCATGGACAGCGAGAGAGGCTTTGTTGCGCGTGTATTTAATAATGATTATTATGGTGAAGTATCTTTTGATAAGCTTCAAAGCCCAGAAGAACTTTACGAGATGATAAAAAAAGAAATTACTGAAAATTACAGATTTTATAAGAAGAATAATTTCTCTATGAGAAAATATTCTTTAATTGATGAGGAAGAATTTGTAAAGGATTTTTCATCTGATTTAGAAATTTCTCTTGATGAGATGAGTGTTCAAGAGAAGATAAATTATTTAACAGACATAAAGGATAAGATGCTTAAAGAGTCGGATCTTGTTGTTTCTGCGAGAGCCATGTACATAGAAACTGAAGTTAGAAAGCTTTTTGTTTCTAAAAAGATGTGTTTAAATCAAGCATATACCTTTACTAGCGTTATGGCTGAGGCTGACGTTCAAAAGGATGATGACTTCAGATATGATTACAAGGGTGTAAGTAGATTAGGCGGCTTGGAAGTACTTAAGGAGCTTGATAATATTTATAAAGAAGTTGTTCATAACGCAATCGAACTTCTTGGCTCAGAACTTGTTAAACCTGGTTATTATGATTTGATTAGTGCGCCAGACATCACCGGCCTACTTGCTCACGAAGCTTTTGGTCACGGAGTAGAGATGGATATGTTTGTTAAAGATAGAGCATTGGCAAAGGATTATGTCAATAAAAGAGTGGCAAGTGACATAACTACAATGCATGACGGCGCCACAGCTATTGACGAATGCTCAAGCTATAGCTTTGACGATGAAGGCACTTTAGCGTCTGACACTGTAATTATTGAAAATGGTATACTTAGAAGAGGTATGGCTGATAAACTATCTGCAATGTCCTTAGGTGTTAAGCCAACTGGCAATGGTAAGAGAGAATCTTTTAGAAGAAAGGCTTATACAAGAATGACAAACACTTTCTTTGAAGGCGGAAATGACAGCGTTGATGATATGATTAAGTCGATTGACTACGGATTTTTACTTGACGGCATGAACAATGGCATGGAAGACCCTAAGAACTGGGGTATTCAATGCACTGCAATGAAGGCGAGAGAGATAAAGGACGGTAAATTAACCGGAAAAGTATTTAGCCCAGCAACACTAACAGGCTATGTGCCTGATGTGCTTGAGTCTATATCCATGGTTTCTGGCGAAATCGAAATGAATGGCGCTGGTTACTGCGGCAAAGGTTATAAGGAATGGGTTAAGACTTCAACTGGTGGCAGCTACTTAAAATTTAAGGGGAGATTAAGCTAATGGATAGAATTAAAAATATTATTGATATAATAAAAGCTAATAAGGAAATCTCTGATTTTAAGTTAATTAGAAAGAAAACATCTAGCAAGGAGCTTTTCTTAATAAGAGATCAGGTAGATATGGACAGAAGCGTTGAGACTGATGACGTGAACGTGACTATATATGCTGACACTGAGGAGGGTGGCAAAAAATTTAGAGGCGACTCTTCATTTAACACAGCTCCATCGGATAGTGAAGAAGAAATTTCAAGAAAAGTGTCTCTTGCGTATGAAAGAGCAAAGTTTATTAAGAATAAGTACTTTCCTTTAGCTGAAGGCACTGAATTAGTAGATGAAAAAGCATATATAGATGAGCTTGAGACTATAAAAAAGGTAAAGGACATAGTTTACAAGGACTATGGAACAAAATCTAAGATAAACTCATGCGAAATCTTTGTTAATAATATTGAGGAAAATCTCGTAAACTCAAGGGGCTGCGACTGCAAGTCTAAAAAGAGCGAGATAATCGTTGAATCAATTGCTGATGCTGTTGGTGAAGCAGGCTCAATCGAAGTTTATAGAATGTTTACATTTTCAAAGCTAAATGAAAAAGAATTTGAAGAGAATATATACGAAGAGCTTAAAGAGGCAGAGGATAGAGCTATGTCAAAGCCAGCTGAGCCTATAGAAGCGGTTGATGTTATCATCACCGGTCTAGATGTTCCAGCCTTCTTTAACTTTTATGATTATCAAGCAAGTGGCTCTACTCATTATATGAAGCTAAATAAATTAAAATTAAATGAAGAGGCTCATAAAGGAGCTAAGGGTGATCTTGTAAATATAACTTTAAAGCCTGAGATTGAAGGCTCTGTGCACAATAGCAAGTATGATAGCGACGGTGTTAAGCTAAAAGAAACACAAATATTTAAGGACGGCAAGATGATAAATTTATCAGCTGGTCAAAGATTTGCGTCATACATGGGCATTGAGGCTACAGGTAATTTGGTAAATATCGAAGTAGCTCCTGGATCTATCTCAATCGATGAGATGAGAAAGACTAGACACCTTGAGATAAAGAGTTTCTCAAGCTTCCAAGCAGATGCATCCATCGGTATATTTGGCGGCGAGTTTAGGCTTGCTAAGTACTTTGACGGTAAAGAAACAAAGATTATTAACAACGGTGCTTTTTCTGCTAATATCATGGAAAAAGGATTAGATATGTATTTTTCTAAAGAGATGATTCATATAGATAATTACTATGGACCAAAATATATTTTAATTAAGGATGTGAACATAGGATAATGTCATACAAAGAAGATTTTATACATTTAATGCTTAAATCGGATGTTTTAAAGTTTGGCGAGTTCAAGACTAAGTCTGGAAGGATGAGTCCATACTTTATTAACACTGGATTTTTCAATAACTCTGAGGAGATAGCCAAGCTTGGCGACTTTTATGCGAAGGCTTACATGGACAATATTAAACTAGATAAGCCTTTACTATTTGGACCTGCATATAAGGGGATACCTCTTGTTGTTTCTTGCGCTGTAAGTCTTTACAAGAACTATGGCATAGAGATTGGATACTCATTTAACAGAAAAGAGGCCAAGGATCACGGCGAAAAAGGTATTTTTGTTGGTGAGACTCCAAAAGCCGACTCGGATGTAGTCATCATTGAGGACGTAATCACTGCAGGAACTGCTGTTAGGGAGTCCATCGACATACTTAAGCACTATGACGCAAAAGTTAAGGCTCTAATCATCTCTGTTAATAGGATGGAGAGAGGTACTGGCGATAAGTCTGCTATACATGAGCTTGAAGATGATTATGGTGTTAAGGTTTATTCGATACTTGATATAAAATTTATTGCTGACTACTTAAGAAATAAAGAAGTAGATGGCAAGGTATATATTGACGAAGAGATGTATGCAAAGATAATGAAGCATCTCGATACTTATAAGGAAAGATAATGCAAATAGAAAATAAAAATCTTGAGATAGCTATAACGTTTGTGGCATTGACACTAACTATGCTTGTAACTAGGTACTTAGGCATTTTCGCAATGCCGTTCGTGCTTGGTGCTTACTTAATTAACTCAATTGCAAACAAAGATTACAGCTCGCTTTACTTGTATGTAGCGTCTCTTGGTATATTGGCAATATTTCTAGAGCCTAGCTTCATAATTGAGAAGGCCATGCTTGGCATACCTTTCTTGCTTGTAGCTGTGACTTTAATAAAAAGAAAACTTAGAGGGGACAAGCTAGTCATCGTTATGACTTTTACTTTTGTCGTTTCTATCATAGCTTATCTTGCGCTACTAAGAGAGTTTTTTGATATAAACTTTGTGGAAATATTTAACGCCAGCATTGATAGGCAGGTAGAGATGATCAAGTCTTTAGAAGGCGAATTTGTCTTCGATAAAGATATGGTAACACTAGCTTACCAAGAGTTTAAACGCTACCTAGCGAGTATGGTGTTCTTCCTTTCTTTTGTAGTATCTTTCATAGCACTAAAGCTACCGCATTATATAGTTAGAAAAAGGGGCGACATCAACTTGAGCGAACCATTCATAGAGGCTCTAAAGCTAAATAAGTCGGCATTTTATTCTATGCTTGCTATATTATTAGTTTTTATGATGACGGACTTAGGACTTAATCAGCTTATTGTAGACAATATATCCTTTATGATATTTATCACACTTGCGATTCAAGGTTTGTCGTTTACAATGTTCGTCTTAAAGATACGCTATAAAAAGAAGATGATGGCAAATTTTTACTTTGCATTTTCAATAATCTTTTTAGGATTTATGTTTTTTGTAAATATTATATTGGGCTTTATAGACGGAGCTACAAAGATAAGGGGTGCATAAAATGCTTAAAAAAATTGAAGCATATATAAAAGAAAACTTAATAGAAGTAATTTTTGAGCTTGTCTTAGTCATATTACTAATGATACTAAATATCATCATTGGCTTTATAGCGCTTGTTGTCTTTGCATCAATGCATCTTAGCTTCTTACAAAACTTTGAAGATCAAACAACGCTTAGACAAAGAAATTATGAGAACATCGAAGAGACCATCGACTCATTGACAAAGCAAGCTGTATTTAAGATGCCATTCCCTATGGTTATAATTAATCAAGATGGGGAGATTAACTGGTATAACAGCAAGTTTATAAAGATGCTGGAGATTGAAGATGAGCCTGAAAACAATATACTTGATGCGATATCATCTCTTAATCTTAACGAGATAATAAGTGCAGGAGATGATCCACTAAAGATATTATACAGGGATAAGTACTATCAAGTCTATGTAAACAAGGTTAAGGCGAAAGACAGCAAGGAAAGAGAAATGCTTCTTCTTTACTGGATAGACAGAACTGACCTTAAAGAAGCAAAGGATAGCATAGAGAAGGAAAAGATGGCTACCATACTTGTATATATAGACAACCTTGACGAGGTTAAAAGCAGTGTTGAAGATGGCGTTAAAGCGACTATAGCGGGTAATGTTGAAACAGCAATTATTAACTACTTCAACGCGTTCGAAGCAAGTGTAAGAAAGTATGATGACGACAGATTTTTAATCATTGCTAATAACGAAAACTTGCAAAAGATGATACAAAAGAAGTTTGATATACTAGATAGAGTTCGTGACCTTAAGGTGCAAAGCATCATACCACTAACACTATCCATCGCTGCGACTCTTGATGGCGAGACGCCACTTAAGCAGTACGAGATTGCAAGGAGCACTATGGACATAGCCTTAGGTAGAGGCGGTGACCAAGCTGTTCTTAGAAAGGGACACAACTACGAGTACTTTGGTGGCAAGTCAAAGGCTGTTGAGAAGACAACAAAGGTTAAGGCAAGAGTCGTTGGGGGCGCACTAAGATCCTTAATTGATGATGCATCTAACGTTGTTATCATGCCACACAAGAATGCTGATATGGACGCTATAGGCTCGGCTATAGGTGTAGTGAAGCTTGTTAGGATGAGAAAAAAGACTGCCTACATCGCGCTTAACTCTGTTAATATGAGTATAAGAAACATCATGGCAAGACTTAAAGAAGAAGAGAGTCTAAAGGGTGTAGTGAAGAGTGAGGACGAACTTAACTCTCTAATCGATAGCAAGACTTTGCTTATAGTTGTCGACCATCATAAGAAGTCCATCTCAGAGGCACCGAACTTAGTTGACAAGATCAATGACAGAGTTGTAATCGACCACCATAGAAGAAGTGGTGAGTTTATAGAGTCGACTGAGCTAGTCTTCTTAGAGCCATATGCATCATCGACTGCAGAGCTTGTAACAGAATTGTTCACATATATGACTGACAATGTAGTGCTTAGTAAGTTCGAAGCGGAAGCTTTGCTTGCCGGTATAACTGTTGACACTAAGAACTTCACTGTGCAAACTGGTGTAAGAACATTCGAAGCGGCATCTATGCTTAGAAGATTTGGTGCTGACCCTGAAGTTGTTAAGAAATACTTCAAGGAAGATTACGAAGTTATTAAAAACAGAGCGGACATAGTTAGACACTCTGAGATATATATGAACGACACTGTCATAGGTATACTTGAAGACAAGGTGGATAACTCCATACTTATTGCGGCACAAGCTGCTGATGAGATGTTAAGCATCAACGGCATGAAGGCATCCTTCGTTGCTGTCAAGATATCTAACAACGAAACACACGTGTCAGCAAGATCACTTGGAGAGATTAGTGTTCAGCTAATTATGGAAAAGCTTGGCGGTGGAGGTCACTTAAACCAAGCAGCAACTAGGATAGACTTGTCTGTTGACTTAGCTGTTGAAGAGCTAAAGAGAAAGATTAAAGAATATAAAGATGAAGACAAAGAATCAAAGAAAGAAGAAGGTGTTAAATAATGAAAGTTATTCTTATAGAAGATGTTAAAGGCCTAGGCAAGAAGGGCGAGATGGTTAATAGCAAGGACGGTTATGCAAGAAATTTCTTGTTCCCCAAAAAGCTTGCTTTAGAAGCAACAGAAGAGAACGTAAAGAAGTGGAAGGAAGAACAAGCTGAACTTAAAGCTAGGATAGAAAAAGAAACAAAGGAAGCAAACATTATCAAAGCTGACATAGAAAAGAAAGTTTTAAAGATGAAGGCTGAAGGCGGTGCAAGTGGCAAGCTATTTGGTGCAATCACATCGCAAGACATACAAAAGGCTTTGCTTGATGACTTCGGTCTTGAAATAGACAAAAGAAAGATAGAGATGAAGGAAAACATTAAACAAGCAGGTGTATATACTGTTGTTTTAAGATTATATCCACAAATCACAGCTAACTTAAGGGTTAACGTAAGCATATAACAGAGGAGTACTATGGAAGTTTTAAGAGAATTACCTAACAACTTAATAGTTGAGCAGGAAGTTTTAGCTAATGCTATGCAAAACAAAACTGCTGCTGTCAAAGCTATTGAAGGCTTAAATGAAGTCGACTTTTATAACGAGCTTCACAGAAAGATCTTCAATTCTATTAGGATGCTTTTCTCTTTAAACAAGCCCATAGACATATTGACAGTAACAGAGAACCTTGAAACAAATGAGGGTATAGATGCTGAGACTATAAAATATATAGCAAGCATATATGCTAACAACGAAGGACTTAGTTCGAACCAAGACGCATATATAGACATACTTAAAGAGAAGTCTATACTTAGAAGTCTTGCAGAGTTTTCTGATGAGATCAAGGCCTTGTCACTTGAGGATAAGTCGCCAGCAAAGAACGTGCTTGAAAAGGCGGAGAAGGAACTTTTTGAAATTTCTCAAGGTGGACTTAGAAACTCTCTAACTGCACTTGACGTCATTATGAGCGACACTGTTCAAGCTATAATTAAGAGAGTGCAAGAGAAGGGCGAGCTTAGTGGTGTTACAACAGGCTTTACGGATTTAAACTCACTACTAGGTGGCTTCCAAAAGTCAGACCTAGTATTATTAGCTGCGAGACCTTCTATGGGTAAGACAGCACTTGCTGTTAACCTTGCAGTCAATGCAGCAAAGTCTGGCAAGAAGGTTGCCATGTTCTCACTTGAAATGAGCAAGCTTCAAATTGGTCAAAGAATACTTGCCTCCTTTGCGCAAATGAACTTATCGAACTTATTCAAGGGTGAGCTTGAAGGTCAAGACATAGCAAACCTACTTACTGCTTCAAACGAACTAGCAAAATACAACTTGCATGTTGATGACACGGCAGCTATATCATTAATAGAATTAAAAGCTAAGTTAAGACGTCTTAAGATGGAAGAGGGACTTGACTTAGTAGTTGTTGACTACTTACAACTTATGACGACTGGACAAAGAATTGAGAACAGAGTGCAAGAAATTTCTCAAATATCAAGAGGCCTTAAGGCTATAGCTAAGGAACTAGATGTACCAGTTCTTGCCTTGTCACAGCTATCGAGAGCTCTTGAGCAAAGACCGGACAAGAGACCAAAGCTTTCTGACCTTAGAGAGTCAGGTGCCATAGAGCAAGACGCCGACATAGTTATGTTCCTATACAGAGACTACGTCTACAACAAGGAAACTGAAAATCCAAATCTAGCAGAAGTGATCGTTTCAAAACACAGAAACGGTCCTATTGGCGTGGTTAATTTAATCTGGAAGGACGAGTATACAAGGTTCTTCAACGTATCAAGCAAGGCGTATGAAAGCTAGTGAGTACTTAATAAAGCCTCTAGAGCTTGAAGATGTATATAAGTTTAAGTCTTGGCAGAGGGGTAACTACTACCTACTTAATGACTACGACTTCATATATGAAGAGGACTGGGAGTTAAAGGCGTGGCTTAAGACTAAGAAGGGCATATTCAAACGCTACTTTGCGATATACTACGAAGGCGACGCCATCGCATACATTGGACTAAAAGAGATAAACATTATAAAGAAGAGTGCAGAGCTATCCATCGTTATGGATGTACGTTATCAAAACCGTGGACATGGCTATAAGATACTAATTGAATTTTTAAATTTTGCATTCACAGAGCTAAAACTTAAGAGGATTTGGCTTGATGTTAATGCCTTTAATGAAAGAGCAATCCACTTATATAAGAAGCTTGGCTTTACAAAGAAGGCGTACTACCTAGATACATATAACATTCAAGATATTGATAAAAGTAGACAAGAGTACTTGGACAACCAAGACGAGTTCGTACAAAACGGCAGAGAGCTTCTCTGCTATGTCTACACATATGAGATAAAGAGAGGTGAGTTTTTTGAGCTTCACGCTAGAGAAAATTAATTCAAACCTATTAGACACATCGGTAAACAATATATTTATCAGCGAGTTTATGCCGCAAGCTGACGGTACCTTTGTCAAGGTGTACTTGCTTGCTCTTAGGTTTGCACAAGATGACGATATCGAAGCAAGCAATGAGAAGATAGCCGAAGTTTTAAGAATTCCTATCATAGATGTAGTTTCTGCATGGAGGTTTTGGAAGTCGGTTGGCATAGTCGATTTTGATGACGATGGTGAGAACTTGAACTTTAATCTTGTTTTTAAAGACTTAAGAGCTCTATACTTAAGAGGAACTAACAGTAGCAGCACTACTACTAGCGTTATTAGTTCTAGTACAAGAGCCTTTAGTGAAGAAGATGATATTAGCGATGACGATTTAAGCAGTGACACTAAATTGATTATAGAAGTAAACAAAGACGAAGCTGTGAAGAAGATGTTTCAAGACGTCGCTCACATCGTTAGAAGGCCACTTAACACACAAGAGAAGATTAAGATCATTAAGTGGCTGCGTGACTACAACATTAGCTGCGAGATGATATCGCACGCCTACTCATACGCGTATGATGTTTTGAAGAAGAAGTCACCTGCCTATGTGGAGAGCATCATCATGAACTGGTACGACAAGGGCTTCACAAGTCTATCTGAGGTGATGAATGACTTCAATGTAATGAATGATACACAAAGAAATTACAACAAGCTTATGCAATCGCTTGCAATGCCATTTAAGAATGTATCTGACTTTGAAAAGAAGATCATTGATAAGTGGTACGATGACTTTGGCTATGGTAATGACGTCATAATAAAGGCTGCAGAGAACTTTATATATACATCTAAGCCGTCTATAGCCTACCTTGATGCGATACTTGAAGCGTGGCACAAGCAAGGCATAAAGACTGTTGAGGATGCACAAAAAGCAAACGACCTTTATAGGTCCGATAAAAATGCAGGTACGACTAAGAGGCCAAGCAAGAAGGCTAAGGACTTTGATGAGAGAGAGTACCCAGATGGTTATCTAAGTGATACCTATGAAGGCAATTGGAGGAAGTAGCATGACTTTGTTAGACGATGTTTATAGACAAAAAGCGAATATAAAAAACATTAGAGAGAGACAGAGAAGCGAAAGAGTCGAGGCTATATATAAGAAGTATCCTGAGCTATTGAGACTTGAGAATGAAAAAAATAATGTGCTTAATGAGCTTACGTCCATGAACTTTTCAAATTATGAAGATATTAACAAAAAGATACTTGATATAGAGGCGAAGAAGCAAAAGCTTATAGAGGACTACGGCCTTGAAGATGCATTTAAGGTTCAATATGAGTGCCCTAAGTGCGAAGACACTGGTATATATCAGTCAAAGAGGTGTTCGTGCATAGACGATATGCTTAGAGAGAAGATGCTTGAAGCTAATGAGCTTAATACTGAGATGAGACAGAAGAGCTTCGAAAGTTTCGATGCTAATGTATTTTCAGATGAAAAGGAAGACGATGCTCCATCGACAAGGGAGTATATGCTTGCTATCAAGAAGAGCCTTGAGGACTACGCAGATAATTTTCATAATGAGACTAAGTCCATCTTATTCTACGGTGATGTTGGCACAGGCAAATCCTTTATGGCTGTCTCACTTGCAAAGAGGCTCATTGAAAAACTTATCAAGGTAACATACATAGGCTCCTATGAAATGTGTCAAGTGATAAACGATGCGATATTTAAAGGCGATGACGCAGCCATTGCCAAGAGAGATATGTATTACAACACAGACTTTTTAATCATTGATGACCTTGGAACAGAAATAGATACACAGGTAAGCTCAAAATCCATACTTGATCTTGTGAACTATAGGTTAAGCAAAAACTTAAAGACGCTTATAACAAGTAACCTCAATGTTGATGCAATAAAAGAAAAGTATGGCGAGAGACTATCATCAAGGCTACTATCGAATTATTATATATATCGCTTCAGAGGACGCGATTTAAGATTAAGATAAGGAGTGATTTTATGTTAGATATAAAAAGAATCAGAAAAAATCCAGAGGAAGTGCTTGAGGCTCTAAAGAAGAGACACGGAAGCTTTCCTATCGAGGAATTGCTTGAAGAAGACAAGAAGAGAAGAGAGCTTTTAACTGTTGTTGAAACTATGAAGCAAAAGCAAAACGCCATCTCTAAAGAGGTGCCTAAGCTAAAGAAGAAAGGCAAGGACGTTAGTCAAATCTTTGATGAGATGAAAGAGCTTTCAAACGAGATTAAAGATTATGATGCGCAAGTTAAACAGATAGACGACAAGATATCTGAGTACTTATTAAGCATACCAAACATACCTAATAAGGACGTTGTATATGGTAAAGACGACAGTGACAACGTTGAAGTAAAGAAGTATGGCACTCCAACTGAGTTCGATTTCGAGCCAAAGGCTCACTGGGACCTTGGAACTAATCTTGACATACTTGACTTCGATAGAGCGGGTAAGATATCTGGATCAAGATTCTCTATATTCAAAGGTGACGGCGCAAGACTTGAAAGAAGCTTAATTCAATTTATGCTTGATCTTCATACACTTGAGCAAGACTACACTGAGATGAGCACTCCATTCATGGTTAATAGAGCGTCTATGCTAGGTACAGGTCAACTTCCAAAGTTTGAAGATGATATGTTCTACCTTCCATCAAAGGACTTCTTCCTAGTGCCAACAGCAGAGGTTCCACTAACAAATATGCTTAGAGACGAAATTGTTGATGCATCTGACTTACCTATAAACATAACAGAGTACACACCATGCTTTAGACAAGAAGCAGGTGCTGCAGGTAGAGACAACAGAGGCCTTATACGTAATCACCAGTTTGATAAGGTTGAGCTTGTTAAGTTCGTAGAGCCAAAGACAAGCTACGACGAATTACAAAAGCTACTAGCGGATGCTGAGGCGGTTCTACAAAAGCTTGAGATACCTTATAGAGTCGTTCAACTATCGACAGGCGACCTTGGCTTCTCGTCAGCTATGACATATGATATCGAAGTTTGGATGCCAAGCTATGGTAGATATGTAGAGATATCGAGCTGCTCGAACTTTGAAGACTTCCAAGCAAGAAGAGCCAACATTAGATATAGAAATGAGGAAGGCAAGTTAAACTTCGTACACACACTTAACGGATCAGGCCTTGCAGTAGGAAGAACATTTGCAGCACTTGTTGAAAATTATCAAAACAAAGACGGTTCGATAAGTATACCAAAGGCACTACAAAGGTACTTTGGCAAGGAACGTATAGTTAAAAGAGTAAAGTAGTTAATCAGCTTATATATAATAATAGAGCTATGTATATCAATTGATACGCATAGCTCTTTTCTTATGTCTATATTTTATTCTTCGTCGTTTACATAGGCCTTCACTATCTCACCAATATATACATAGTGAAAGTCGTGCTCAGGGTAGTTCTTCTTTAGTATTGTTTGGTCTATGAAGCCTTCTTCACGAAGCTTGTCTCTATAGACCTTTCTGCACACGAAGACTAGCTTCGCTTCTTTAAAGTAGACAGTTTCGTCACTAAAGAGAGGAGTAAGTTTAGTCTTAGAGAGCTTATCTTCACTGCGACCGCTATGTGTACCTAAGTACAATAAGTCCTTCTTGTAAGACTCATCAAAGAAACTTAGTGTGTAGTAGTCTTCCTTGTCAACAAATTCTCTAGTATACCTTTGTGGTCTTAGATAGATGACCGAGGTAGGCATATCGCCGTTCCATATAGCACCCAAGTGACCCCACTGTGCAGTCATAGTATTGAATGCCTTCTCATTACCTGCACTTACAAGCATCCACTCCTTACCAATAAGAGTCATCGGATTAAACTTTAATTCTTTCATGTCAATAGCCTTTAAGCTCATAGCATCACCCCTTACATGAATTATATCACATATATCTAAGGCTCGCTATATATATTTTACTTAGCGAGTATAGAAAAATATATCTCTTTGTGATATAATAAGTCTTGGTGATTATATGGAGCTATTAATCAAAATATTTTTAGTTTTCTTTAAGATAGGCCTCTTCAGTTTTGGAGGAGGCTATGCTATGATGCCACTTTTTGAAAAAGAGATCATCAACGGTCTAAAGTGGATTAGCTACTCCGACTTCATAGACATAGTTGCCATAGCTCAAACGACACCTGGACCCTTTGCAGTTAACTCTGCTACCTTCATAGGTAATAAGCTTGCAGGCTTTTGGGGCAGCGTTGTCGCAACATTTGGAGTGACACTACCGAGCTTCATCATCATGAGCATCATATTCTTAACTATAAATAAGTTTAGAGACTCAAGAACTGTTAAGGTATCGATTAGAGGCATAAGACCAGTAGTCTTAGCACTAGTACTCGCGGCAGTGGTAACCATTGGCAAAGGAGCCATCATAGATTACAAGTCAGTCATCATAGCTGTCGTTGCCTTCATACTTGTAAGAGTAAAAAAGCTAAACCCCATACTTATCATGGCAGTGGGCTTTATAGTTGGCGTATTTATATATAGGTGATGAGATGAAGATACTTAATTTATTTATAACATTCTTTAAGATAGGTGCCTTCACATTAGGAGGCGGCTTTCCCATGCTACCAATCATTGAGCGTGAGATAGTTACAAAGAAGAAACTCATGACAGACGAGGAGTACATAGACTCGATAAGTCTTGCACAGACAGCGCCAGGGCCTATCGCAGCAAACATATCTATACTAGTTGGCTACAGGATATATGGCTTATCAGGTGCACTCGCGGCATTTTTTGGCGCAGTTTTGCCAAGCTTTATCATAATACTAGTTATATCGCACTTTTTTATGGGTGTGCAAGATAACCCATATGTGCAAGCGGCCTTCAAAGGCGTAAGACCAGTCGTATGTGCATTAGTCTTTGCAGCACTAGTAGGCTTAGTTGAAAAAGCTCACTTAAATAAGTTCGAGTACGTGATAAGTCTTTTAGCTTTTTTAGTAGTAGTATTTTTAGATGTCAATCCCATCTTCGTTATTATTGGCGGAGTTGTGATTGCTCTTAGTAAGGATAAATTTATCAAGAATAAATAGGAGGTTATTATGGATTTATTTGAAGAATTAAAAGTTGAAGTAAAAGAAAAACATCCATCGATTGTTTTTCCAGAAGGTGAAGATGAAAGAGTACTAAAGGCTGCTTTCAGATTAAAAGAAGAAAACATCTTAGAGCCCATAGTTCTAGGTAAGAGAAGTGAAGTAGAAGAGACTGCAAAGGTTATATCTAAGGACCTTAATAATATCAATTTCATTGACCCAGCTGAAGCTAAGGACATAGATGAGATGGCTCAAGTATTCTTTGAAAGAAGAAAGGGCAAGATCACTTTAGAAGATGCAAAGGCTTTATTACTTAAAGATGTTAACTACTTCGGAACTGTCTTAGTATATATGAAGAAGGCAGATGGCCTTGTATCAGGCGCTGCACACGCAACAAGCGATACAGTTAGACCTGCACTACAAATCATCAAGATGAAGGAAGGCTACAAGAAGACTTCAGGTGTATTTGTAATGGTTAAGGGCACTGAAAGATATATCTTCGCAGACTGCGCTATCAACATCGCACCTGACTCAAACGACATCGCAGAGACAGCTATACTATCAAATATAACTGCTAAGAGCTTTGGCGTTGATCCAAAGATTGCACTACTAAGCTTCTCAACAAAGGGCAGTGCTAAGTCAGATGAAACAGAAAAAGTTATCAAAGCACTAGAAATAGTTAAGGAAAGAGACTCATCCATCGCAGTAGATGGTGAACTACAATTCGATGCAGCCTTCGTACCATCAGTTGCTGAAAAGAAGGCAAAGGGCTCAGCTATAGCAGGCCATGCAAACGTATTCATCTTCCCATCACTAGAAGCAGGTAACATCGGCTACAAGATTGCACAAAGACTTGGCGGATACGATGCTATAGGACCTATACTTCAAGGCTTAAACAGTCCAGTTAACGACCTATCAAGAGGCTGCAACTCAGACGACGTTTACAAGCTTGCTTTAATCACAGCAAAACAAGCTTTATAATGATACTCGTAATGGCAGTCGATGCCAAGTGGGCGATCGGCTACAAAGGAGATATGCTTACAAGGATACCAGAAGACCTTAAGCGCTTCAAAGAGATGACCATGGGAGGCGTCTTAGTTATGGGACGCAAGACCTATGACGCGACAGGTGCACTTCCAGGCAGAGAAACTATCATCATGTCACGCTCACTTAAAGATGTGGATGGCGCTCACATTGCCCATGATCTTGATGAGTTAAAAAAGGTGATAAAAGAAAAATTTTCTGACAAGAAAATATTTTTAGTTGGCGGAGCAAGTCTCATCGATCAGCTCATAGACGAGGTGGATGAGGCAGAGATAACTTTTATTAAAAAAGATTTTGAGCCTTATGATACTGTGATGAGGAACTTGGATGAGGATGAGGAGTTTATCTTAGATAAAACAAGCGAAGAACATTCTTATAAAGGCATGAGCTTCGAGTACAGACACTACAAAAGGATTTCACAGTAAATTTGTATAATTAATTCACTATGTAAAATATAATTCAATAATTATTATAAAAAGACATATCTGACCCATATGTCTTTTCTTATGCAACAAGAGCATAGCCATGGCATTTATAAGATATATGTGATATAATCAAAGTGTAATTCATAGACAAATGAGAAGGTCTACATGGAAAAAAACAAAAATGCAAAGAAGAGTTTTCACTACGCATGGGTCATGTTATTTGTGGCAACACTTACATTAGGGGTCTACGTGCCTATAGTGAACTCATTATCTAACAGCTGGCAACTAGCTGTAACAAAAGACTTAGGTTTCTCAAGAACTGCCTTTAGCTTAGGAGACACCATCGCTCAATCAATCGGTATCTTCTTAGGACCTATCATGTCATACTACCTAACAAAGTATAACTTCAAACGCATATGGACAGTGGCGGCAGTATTATTTGCTTGTGCAGTCTTCGGTTATTCGATGGCACAAAACCAATACCACTTCTACATATTAGCGGTAGTAGTAGGTGCGTGCTACATAGCGACAGCCCACATACCTATGATGATGCTTATCAACAACTGGTTCGAAGATAAGATCGGCCTTGCGACATCCATCGCCGTATCTGGCATCTCAGGTGGTGGCGCACTACTTAGCCCAATCATCAACAGTCTTATCAAAAACGTTGGTTGGAGAATGTCATATCGTGTTTATGCATTCATTATCCTGGCTTTGGCAATAGTTTTCGGCGTGTTTTTAATCTACTTAAAGCCAGAGGACAAGGGTTTGCAGCCCTATGGTCATGGTGAAGACGATGATAAAAAAGCAATTAAAAAGAAAAAAGACAATGACTACTCGCTAAACGTTGGACTATCGATCAGTGCATCTATCACATGCATATTCTTTATATTCTTAATATTGGGAGCCGTGATGAATGGCCTTTCAAACGGAGCGACACTACAGTTTCCACCTGCACTTATAGGTGCGGCAGGCTACGACGTTGCAAGCGCTGTTATGGCGACTTACTTAGTTCTAGGTGTTTTCGGCAAACTATTGCTAGGAAGGATAGCCGATAAGTACGGCATCTACCACGCACTAGCCTTCGGAGCATCAATGCTTGCTTTAACATTCGTTGCAATGCTATTTATAGACAAGGCATGGGGACCATACCTAATGGCAGTTATCTTTGGCTTTGGTCTAGCCATCGGCTCAGTAATACCACCACTAATCACATCAACTATATTCAACAGAGAAGTCTACGGTGAAGCATATGGCTTTGTAACATCAGGCGTGCAAATAGGTGCTGCGATGGGACCACTTATCGTTTCATATATATTCGACAGCCAAGGCTCATACACATGGGCTTGGATACTAAACATCGCTTTTGCACTACTAACAGGTTTCTTCTGGTTCTTAGCACACAAGAGCGCTGAAAAATATAAAGACAAGAGTGAAAAGTAGGAGGACGCTATGGATAAATATATTGAAATACTTAAAAGACTTATAGAGTTTAAATCGGTTAACGACGGAGAAAAGGAAGTTGCTGAGTACATCGAAGGCTTGTTTAAGGGCTATGACAACGTTACTACAGAAATCATCGACTCATACCCAGGTAGATCAAATATCATAGTCAAGCTTAAAGGCAAGGCACCGGGCAAAGTCTTTGCGGTATCAGGCCACTTAGACGTAGTTGCTGCTGCAGATGGTTGGACGCATGATCCATTTACCCCTGAAATTATCGATGGCAATATGTATGGCAGAGGTACTTGCGATATGAAGGCAGGCGTTGCGGCAGGGCTTTACATGCTACTTGATTTCATAGAAGAAAAAACAGAGTTCAATGGAGAAATTTGGTTCATAGGTACAGTTGGCGAAGAAGTTGGTATGCAAGGTGCACTTGACCTAGTAGAAGGCAGCTACCTTGATGATGTAGACGCAATCATCATACCAGAGCCAACAAAGAGAGACGGCGAGAACCAAGCAATATTTGCATCAAAAGGATCCATAATGTACGCAGTGAACGCAGAAGGTAAGACTGCTCACTCATCAATGCCAGAATTAGGCATCAACGCCATCATGACGCTTGCTGAGTTCATATTCAAAGTTCAAAAGCAGTTTGACGAAGTAACAGTGACTAAAAAATATCAAAATGCCAATCTTGGCTCAACTATAAACGTATTTTCTATGATAGAAGGCGGACTTCAATTCAACTCCGTGCCAGATAAGGCTACTGTGAAGGGTAACATACGTACAGTGCCAGAGTTTAGCTGCGATGACTCTATAGACTTATTAAAGAAAGCCATAGAAGAGAACAACAAGGATGAGAGCAAGGCTAAGCTATCACTTGATCTAGTTCAAGTTCTAGACGCAGCAGAGTCAAAGAAAGACAGCAAACTAATTGAAGCACTTAAAGCGTCTGCACCAAATAAGAACGTTTGCGTTAAGCCACTTATCGGCACATGCGAGCTATCTCGTTATATCCACATCAAAGACGACATAGACCTTGTGGTTTATGGACCAGGTCTTACAAAGATGGCACACAAAGTAGATGAATACATCGAACTAGACGAGTACGTCGACACTATAGAGATATTTAAGAAGACAGCATTAAAATATTTAAACGAATAAAATTTGTATAAAGTAAGGCTACTCATCTGAGTAGCCTTTTTCATGTGTATATTATTTTTCTTCTATATCTTTTTGCTCTTTTTGCTCTTCTTCTTTCTCTTCTTTCTCTATCTCTTTTTCTTCTTTCGAGCCTGTCATTATCTCTTGATATATTTCCATGAAGAGACTTAGGTCGGCCTCTCTCTTAAAATTATCTACAACGGACTGGTATAGGTCCTCTGATAGTGACATAACGACTTCTTTATTTTTATCGCTCGCAGCGACCTTGATGACTAGTAGTCCTTGGAAGATGGCTCTTACTACGCTTGCATCACTTTCGCCATAAGTAATGAGTGGATGCGTAAACTCGATTAAAACATCTTTAAATGACTTGCTTGTGTAATAAATTCTTGCTTTGCCATCAGTTTTGATGTAGTGATGGTTCGAGTCGACCTTAGCAAGATGCGAAAGTAGTATTGAGAGCTTTCTTATACAATGTATTGCTGTGTTTGGATCGTTGATACCAGGTGATAAAGCACGAGCAGCGATTTCGACTATCTTTCTTAAGCCAACTTTATAATCTTCATCAGAAATTCTTGTTTCGGTGAAAAGAAATTGTTTTTGAATTTTTTCAATTGTCTCATCGTCAAGTGAGTCTTTGCTCAAGTAGCCAAGTGTTTGTTTTTGAGTAATGAAGTCGCCCTTAGAAACTTCTATGGTGAAGACTATGTCCTCATCTTCGATTATCTTTTTAATCTTATCTATGTCTATGATTTCAAGATAGCCAGACTCTAAAGCGGCGATTCTCTTTTCTTTCTTAGTCCACTCTGCTTTCTCTAGTAATTCAAAGTCGCGCTCTTCAAGCTCTTTTGCTATCATCTTGTCAGTTTTATCTGCTATGTCTTCAAGAAGCTTAGAATAATTTACTCCAGATAAAACATTTTGCACGAAGATAACGAAGTATATTGCGCCCCATATTGCATATATCACGCCTATGGTACCAGCGATAACAAGTCTTTGATCTTGACCGGACCTCATAAAGTTTAAGCTAACCAGACAATAAACGAAGCCGCCTATAAATATACCTAAGACCTTCATAGTTATCTTCTTGTCTAGGAAGTTTTCAACGCTTCTAGGAGTGAAGGAGTTGTGATACAGAGTGAAAACTGTAAGTATGGTCGAGAATGTAAAGGTAGTGATTGTTAATAGGGCTGATACTAGTGATGAAAGCACTGTCATTGCTAGCTCAACACTCGATAGCATTATGCGCGGCACATACTCAGTCAGACCCGAGTAGCTGCTGTCTATGTAGGTTACTATCGCAAGTAGTATTACAGAGTAGAAAATGTATTCAAGGCAGTATATCCACCTTCTGTTGTTGTAGAAAAATAATTTAATTTTGTTTTTCATATCCTCACCATCCTTTTATATATTATAGCACATATTTTGTTAAATAAATATATTTTAGGGTATATATAGTTAGCAGAAGCTAATAAAAATACTGCTAGAAAAAGAGGTGTATTATGGAAAAGATAATTGATTTGGATATGACTGTTGCGGACTTAGTAAGTAAGTATCCAGATATTAAAGATGTACTAATCGAAATTGGCTTTAAGGAGTTACAAAACAAGCTTATGCTTAACAGCGTTGGTAAGTTTATGACTTTAAAGAGGGGTTCTGTTGTTAAAAACATTAGCATGGATATTATTAAGAGGAAGCTTATCGAACATGGTTATACGATTAAAGAGAGCGAAATAAGTAATGATGACAAGGCAAGGCTTGACAAGCTTAAGACATTTATCGAAAGACTAAGTCAAGGTGAGGACATCGAGACTGTGAGAGCTGACTTTGCTAAGGAGTTTTCTGATGTCGATAGTAAAGAGATAATGAAGGCGGAAGAAGAGATTATCGCCTCTGGTGTGCCTATAAAAGAAGTGCAAAAACTTTGCGACGTTCACAGTGCACTCTTCCATGGTGCAACTGAGACAGAGAAGGGCAAGAAGCTTAAGGCGATAGACGAGCTAGGTCATCCTATATATAACTTGCATATGGAGAACAATGTCATTTCTGAGCTTATTGATGAGGCGCTTGCATTATTAGATAAAAAGGATTATAGTGCAGTTGACATTGAGAAACTTAGAAAGATTCGCGTGCATTATACGAAGAAGGGCGATCTTATATATCCACTATTAAAGGTTAAGTACAATATACCTGGTCCTTCGGATGTAATGTGGTCTGTCGATGATGAGATTAGAGATGAGTTTAAGAATCTTGACGTAGCTAAGAGGGACGAGGCATGGGCAGATGCACTTAGAAAGAATCTTCAAAGAGCGAAAGAGATGATATACAAGGAAGAAAATATATTGTTCCCAACTATTGAGGACAAGTTTACTGATGAGGAGTGGCACAATATATATGAAGACTTCAAAGCATATAGCGGTGGTCTTAGAGATGACGACCAGTGGAAGAGAGATACTTCTAATACTAATGAGGCAAAGTCTTCTTATCAAAGCTCTATGATAGAACTTAAGGGTGGACACTTTAGACTTGATGAGCTTGAAGCGCTATTAAATACAATGCCTTATGAGATTACCTTTGTTGATGCGAACGATATAAACGCTTTCTTTAATGACAATGGCAGAGAAAAATTATTCAAAAGACCTATGACAGCTATCGGACGCGATGTATATAGCTGCCATCCACCAAAGATTGAAGCCATGGTTAGAGAGATCATAGGTATGTTTAGAAGCGGGGCAAAGGATCAACTTGGCATATGGATGAATAAGGAAGGTCATGACTGCTACGTATTATACATGGCGGTAAGGGACGAGACTGGCAAGTACCTTGGCACTATGGAGTTAGTTCAAGAGATGGACTTTGCAAAAGAACACTTTAAAGATAATAAATAAAAATTATTTTGATTAAAGGACTTGGGGAAATACTTCAAGTTCTTTTTAATTAATAAATTTTAATAAATTGATTTTTGAACTTGATTGTGGTAAAATGTATACATAATGGAGGGATGAAATGAAGAACAAATACGAAGATGCTATCAAACTTCTTGAAGACAATGGTATCAAATATGAATCAGTTAAGCATCCACCTGCATTTACTACTGAGGAGGCTGACAAGTATATCGAGGGTAAGATTGGCTGTAGAACTAAGACTATGTTTATGACTGATCAAAAGAAGAGACGCTTTTACATGCTTGTTATGGATGACAAGGACAGACTTGATATGAAAGAGTTCGCAGAAATTGCCCACGAAAAGAGAGTGAAGATGGCGTCCGAGGAGACTCTATACGAAAAGCTTGGCAATGAAGCTGGATGTGTATCGCCCTTTGGTCTTCTTAATGACACAGAAAAAGAAGTTCAGTTCTACTTTGACAATGCTATATTAAAAGAAGAGATAATGACCTTCCACCCAAACATCAATACAGAAACATTATTTTTTAAAACTGAAGATTTATTTAAGATGCTTGAGACTATGGGCTACGAGGTTCATTTCGTTGATTTAAATAATGAAGAATAAAATTTTTGCACTGACGATTGTTTTATTGCTAGTGCTTCTAGCTTTTTCACGAGTAGAGACTACTGAAAAATGCATAGTTATAGATGAGGAACTTGGCGAAGTAGAGATGACCTTAGCTAAACCAATATTTGCGAGGTTCTACAATAAAGTAACTTTTACTAAGGATGGCACTAAAAAGACAAAGACCTTTAGTGGTAAGTACAAGCTTAACATATACAAGGTCGACTTAGGTAGGGTCAATGATGAGAACAAATTTGATATCGCTTTTGGTGTTTACTCTATAGCCCCTTGGCATAGAACGCCATCGAAGCGAGTCTTCTTGTATAAGGTAGTGGATTTGGATTTGAAACCAAAGTTTCGCTGCTCAAGACTAATCACTCCCATGTATGACTTTATCTTGTATGATATTGATGGCGATGGCTTTGATGAAGTCGTCTCTATTGAAAAATACAAAGGCGTTTACTCGATCGGCATATATAAGCAGTACGATATGCTCATAGAGCGAATCGCGACTAAAAAAATAAATTTTCGCCCAACAAAATTAATAAAGAGCGATAAATTATATATAGAGGGTATAAATATAAAAAAGGAAATACAATTTTCAAAGGAGGGTATTGATTTAAAATGAAAAAAAGATTATTAGCAATAATTTTAGTTTTGGTGATGACTTTAAGCGCGTGTGCTTTGCCATTTAACAAAACAGACAAAGATGAGGACAAAGAGAATAGTAAAGAGAACAGTAATAATGAAAACATTGAAGTGGGTGAAGCGGACTTAAATGCTTTACTTGGATACGATGCTGAAAATTTACTTAATGTTCAAGAAGTAAAGGATTTTGAAGACATTGATATCGAAGCAAATGTTAAACCGTACGACGTTCCAAAAGAGTCTAAGATGATTAATGGCTTTGTTTCAGATGAATATGCTAAAGAATATAATGATAGAATGATGAAAAATCTTGAAGACAACGGATTTTTTATAGATTACGCAAAAATACAACAGCCATTTAGCATTTATGAAACTAATCAATACATGGGCAATAACAATTTTATCACTACCGACTCCATTGTTCATCTATATCACATCATCTATCTTGGCATGATGGAGGATATGGAGCAAAATTCATTAAAGCAAAAACTTATGGCTCTATCAAAAAATTGCTTGGACAATGCTTTAAGTGATTACAAAGAAGCAAAGGGTGAAGAAAAAGAAATACTTATGAAAAACGCAGCATTATTTTTATGTGCGCTTGATTTACTTGAAGCTAAATATGATGGCGAAGTGCCAAGCGAAGTAAGAGACTTAGCTGACAAAGAGCTTGACAATATCAAGGCAGAAGGCAATGCTGTTTCAAACATAACTGGCAATGAAATTGATTACTCTCAATTTAAGGTTCGTGGTAATTACACTAAAAATGAAAACTTAAAGAAATACTTTAAAGTTAATATGCTTTATTCACAAGAGCTAGTTAAATTAGAAAATCCAGACAAAACTATAAACCTAGATGCTGTAAAACAAGCTATGCTTATATCAAGAAACATGCTTAAGGATGAGGCAAGTTTTAAATTATGGCAAGACATATATAAGCCAATTAGCTTTTTAGTTGAAAATACTGAAGACACTACTCCTATAGACATATACAAGAGCATAAGTAAAGTTACTAAAGATAATTCACTAAAGGCAATACTTGAGAAAAATGTTGTAAATGCTGTTGCTGATGATATCGCAAATAAAGAAGCTCCAAAGATAAAACCAGACTCAGGAAAAGTTTTTGCTTTCTTGCCACAAAGAGCAGTTGTTGACAACACTTGGCTACAAAACTTAGTTGATACTGATCAACAAAGTAAGAGACCAGTTGTTTCAGGTGTAGATCTTATGGCACTTCTTGGCAATAGTCTTGCTGAGAGACTTACTCTTACAAACGAAGACAATTTGAAGTGGGACAAGTTTAAAGAAAAATACGACGAAACAAAGGCGATAGTTGACGCAAGAACAGATAAAGAAGAAAAAGCAAATATTTACAGAACATGGCTTTGGGTTCTAAAAGCTTTCAATAACGAATATGGCGAAGGCTATCCAGACTTTATGAGAAGTGAAAAGTGGCAGTATAAAGATTTAAATACAGCGCTTGCATCTTGGGCTCAATTAAAACACGACACAATTTTATATGCAAAACAATTTGGCGCTGAGTGTGGCGGCGACGAACCGATGGACATGAGGCACTATGTTGAGCCAAATGTTAATTTATATAGAAGAGTTAAGTACTTAGTGGGCTTAACTATGGATGCAGATGAAAAATATTCTTTATTAAATGATGAGCAAAAAGCAAGATTAAAAGATTTTGATGATATGCTTGAATTTTTAATCAAAGTTAGTATAGAAGAGCTAAAAGATGAAACTACTAGCGATGAAGATAATGAAAGACTTAAAGTAATTGGAGGAGAGATGGAAAACATCTTCATAGCGTTTAATAAAGACGATAGCGGAGAAGAATTTGAAATTCCTCCAGTTGATAGAGACACAGCCAATGTTGCTGACTTACAAAAAATTGGACCGAATGTGGTTGACAAACCAGAAGGTTCATTCTTAGAAGTAGGTTCTGGAAGATTCTCGACTATATATGTCGTTTATAGACTTAATGGCAAGTATTATCTAGGCAGCGGCTCTGTAATGAACTATTATGAATTTTATTCTGAAAATAGACTTGATAACAACGAGTTTAAGGAAATGCTTCCAATTTATAATGAAGGAGAAAAAGACAAGATAGAACCATTCTTTAAGAAAGAATTATTTACAAACAAAGTAGAAAGTTTATATTAATATAAAGGGATAAAATTATGAAGTACATCAAAGACGGTAATACTTACATCGTTAGGATCGATAGAGGCGAAGAAGTGCTTGATAAGCTTAATGAGTTTGTCAAGGAGACTGATATAAAGGCAGCAAGCATAACAGGTATAGGCGCTTGTTCAGAAGTAGAGCTTGGTGTTTATAGCGTAAAAAAGAGAAAGTATAGCAAATACAAATACGACGGTGAATTTGAAATTCTTTCTTTAAATGGAAATATCACTAGAGATGGTGATGAGCCATATGTACACCTACACATCATGATTTCAGACGGCATGGTGATTGCAGGCGGCTTAACTTTTGGCATGGGCGTCACTGTTGGTGGTCACCTTAATAAGTGCATTATAAGCGGCACATGCGAGCTACGCATCGATGAGTGCGAAAACGCTTATCAAAGAAAAATTGATGATGAGACAGGAATTAAGATCTTAGACATCTAGTTAGAGATACCTCCTCTTTGGGTACAATAAACTCGTAGAGGAGGTATTTATATGAAAGAAAATATTAAGAGAGTACTAGAGATACTAGGAAGTGAAGACAACTTTTACTTAGCAACAGCAGCAGATGGCAAGGCTAATGTGAGACCTTTTGACGTACACTGCGAGTTTGAAGACAAGATATACATCGTTACTAAGAAGCACAAGAACGTATACAGTGAGATCAAAGCTAATCCGCATGTAGCCATAGCAAGATCCATCGGTAAAGACTACTATAGAGTCTTCGCAGAACTTGTTGAAGATGATAGAATGGAAGCTAGAGAAAAGCTTGTTAATGACAACGTGGAGGCATGCAAGGGTAAGTATGCCGCAGACGATGACGATACAGCTGTTTTCTATTTGAAAGATGCTGTGATGAACCTTATGAGTCATGGCAAGGATCCAGAAGTAATTAAGTTTTAATTAAATATTTATGCAAAGAAGTTCACGATTGTGAGCTTTTTTTATTTATCTAGACCTTGATATTGTTATAGAATTAATAAGAAATATTTCGCTTTTCTAAATAAAAAGTGGCTACTCCTTGTATGAGTTTTAAATATGTGTTATAATAATTTAAGTTGTTTTTTTAGATATATGAGATATGGAAGTGATTAATTGATAGATAATGAATTTTTGAAAAGAGTTTTTAAAGTAGCGTGGCCATCGGTACTTGAGAGTGTCTTCATAGCACTAGCAGGCATAATTGACACCTACATGGTATCGAGCTTAGGTACATATGCAATATCAGCAGTAGGCTTAACAACGCAGCCAAAGTTTATAGGCCTTGCGATATTCTTCTCGATAAGCATAGCTGTCTCGGCGCTCGTTGCGAGGAGAAAGGGCGAAGAGGATAGACGCTCGGCGAACGAAGTCTTAGTTACAGCCTTTGTCGTTGCACTTATTTTTTGCCTAGCAATAACAACGGTAATGGTATCACTCTCAGACCCGATACTAAAGCTTGCAGGTAGCAAGGCTGACACACATAACTACGCGATAGAGTACTTTAACATCATCATGGGCTTTAGCGTGTTTAATGTCATAAGCATAGTTATCAATGCGGCACAAAGAGGTAGCGGCAACACGAAGATTGCCTTCACAACAAATTTAGTCTCAAGCATTGTTAATATTACTTTTAACTATATACTTATCAATGGTAAGCTTGGCTTTCCGGCCATGGGTGTAAGAGGAGCAGCGATAGCGACCATCTTAGGCACTTTCGTTGCAAGCATAATGAGTATTAGATCCTTATTCAAGAAGGACTCATATGTAAGCTTGCCATTTATAATAAATTATAAAATAAAACCAGCCTTCGATGCTTTTATCAAGATAATGAAGCTCGGACTAAATATGTTTGCAGAGAACCTTGCGATGAGAGTGGGCTTCTTATCAACAGCGCTTATGGCAGCGTCACTTGGTACAGATCAGTTCGCGGCACATAACGTAGGCATGAACGTACTAAGTATAGGCTTTGCCTTTGCAGATGGTATGCAGGTTGCTGCAGTTGCATTATCGGGCGAGGCACTTGGCGCGAAGAAGTATGACGACGCGGTTATATATGGCAAGACTTGTCAAAAGGTCGGCTTCGTTATATCGCTTGCTCTGTCAGCAATATTGTTATTATTCGGTAAATACATCTTCGGTGCTTTCTTCCAAGACGAAACAGTTATTAACTACGGCATCATGATAGGACGCTTCATAACAGTCATCGTTATATGTCAGATATCGCAGATTATATATGGAGGCTGCTTAAGAGCGGCAGGCGATGTCAAGTATACACTCATCGCTTCAATCATAAGCGTAAGTATTATTCGTAGCGTGATGACATATGTGCTTGTAAACATATTCCACTTAGGACTAATGGGTATATGGCTTGGTGTATTATCAGATCAATTCTCAAGATTAGTCTTTATGAGCACAAGGTTTAGGCAAGGTAAGTGGGTTGAAAAGAAGATATAAAATTTAACACAGAGATAAAAAATGATGTAGATCAATTGACCTACATCATTATTTTTTGCTTAAATTAAATTTTAGTAATTCTCAACGAAGATTTCGAAGTGTGCTTGTGGGTGATCACATGCAGGGCACTTTTTAGGTGCTTCCTTACCTTCATATAGGTAACCACAGTTTAAGCACTTCCATATGTAAACGTCGCCTCTTTTAAATACCTTACCAGCTTCGATGTTCTCGATAAGCTTTTTGTATCTGTTGTAGTGAGCTTTTTCGACTTCACCTATGTGTGTAAAGACAGCGGCTATCTCATTAAAGCCTTCTTCTTTAGCAATTTTGGCAAACTCTGGATATACAGTTGTCCACTCTTCATTTTCGCCTTCTGCAGCAGCCTTTAAGTTAGCTAGTGTGTCTTGTAGTGCTACTGGATAAGTTCCACATGCCTCGATCATCTCTCCATCAAGCTCGTCCTTTAAGAACTTGTAGAACCTCTTAGCATGTTGCTCTTCGTTTTGTGATGTTTCTAAGAAGATGTTTTGTATTTGCACATAACCATCTTTCTTTGCTTGCGATGCGTAGTAGCCATATCTTATTGAAGCTTGTGATTCGTTTACGAATGACTTCATAAGATTTTCGCAAGTCTTAGTACCTTTTAATTTCATAAAATTACCCCCTTTTTTATGATGTGTCCATTATATATCAAATAAAATTTTTTGTAAAGGAACACAGTCATATATATCTTGCAAATATTATTGCAAATATCAATTAAAATGCTTGAAGACGCACTCATATTGTGGTATAATTGATGTCACGTTCAAAAGAATATTATTAAATTTATTTATAGAAAAGGGGTAAACTATGAACATAATTAATGAAGAAAAAAATTTAAAGAGGGATAAGATACAGCACAAGTACACAGTGAAAGAGGTAGTGCTTATCATCATCGGTATACTACTTGTTGCGTCGGCGATACATTTCTTTCTAGTGCCGTCTAACCTAACATCAGGAGGCGCATCAGGTATAGCAATCGTACTTAGTCACTACATACCACTTGGCGTTGGGCCACTGTTTATCTTAGTCAACATAGTCTTATTCATCATGGGCTTCATCTTCATAGGCAAGGACTTCGGTACTAAAACAATCGTAGTTACACTTGCACTTTCAGGTCTTGTTTGGCTCTTTGAAATAATATTTCCAAATCCAAAGCCGCTATCAGATGACCTATTTCTAGTAATCACACTTGGTATGATTATACAAGGCATCGGTGTGGGCATGGTACTTAATCAGTATACATCGACAGGTGGTACAGACATAGTTGCTAAGATATTGCAAAAGTTCTTGGGACTCGACCTAGGCATAGGCTGCCTAATGGCAGACCTAGTCGTATCATTCTTCGCAGGATCCGCCTTTGGTATGAATATCTTTTTATACTCAGTTATGGGCGTTATAATCAATGGAGCTGTTATTAGCATCACCATCAGTGGCCTTAACACAAGTAAGCTTTGCTACATCAACACTAAAGAGGTAGAGCTTGTGTCTAAGTTTATCATAGAAGACCTTGATAGATCTGCAAACCTTATACCATACAAGGGCGCCTATACAAAGAAGGACAACGTACTTATACAAACAGCAGTTTCAACACGTGAGTATATAAGACTTAAGGAGTTCGTTAACGACGCTGATCCAACAGCCTTCGTTGTAACGAGCAGCGCAAACGAAATACTCGGAGAGAAGTGGAGAAGATTTATCTAAGTTAATATTGTATATATAACTGAGCTAGTGTTGGCTCAGTTTTTTTGTACTATAATTTTTGTGTTATAATATAGATAGACATAGTTTATATTAAGAGCTTTATGTATTGATTATTCTTTAATGGCATGTCTCTTAATATATGTTATAATATAATGAGTGAGGAGATTGATATGCAAACGAAAGAATGTATTGAGAAGTATAAAATTGAATTTGAAGAAGAGATAAGGTCGCTGTTTTGGTCGGGCGATGGAAGGCTTAAGAAGAAGATATATGGCAAGGTCAAAGAGGATGCACTGCGTGAGATTGTAAGTGATGTCTTTGTATACGATGACGACTTAGTGAAGTCACTAAACCTAAGTGCATCTAAGATAAGTGTCTTCTTAGAAACTAAGTACAAGGCTGTTGACTTTAGAAGCTTCATTGCACCACTGTCAAGGGTCTTGCTACCTGTTGCTGTGTCACTTGCGACATTTTTCCTAACAACGAAGTCCCTCAAGTACTTCGACGTTGAGAAGATATTTGGCGTTACACTAAAGACTTTCTTTGCCTTTGCAATGAGCGCCATGGCTGTTGCTATGATTTTTAGTGTCTACTATACTAAGGCAAATGAGAAGAAGCTCTACGCTATATACATAAGAGATAGGCTTAACTTTGAAATTGAAAGACTACTCATAAAAGACAAGAAAGAGGTGTAAGATGGCACTATTCATAATTATATTCGCCGTATTAGTATCATTAATCAATGGCGGCAAGATAAATAATTTATTCAGAGTAAATTTAAGATATCTGTTCTTTTTATTGATAACAGTCATTATAAACATAGCAGTCCTTGTATATGTAACGAGGTTTAACTTTATTTATAGACGCGAGCTTATAATGATATATCCATATCTTAATATATTTACATTTTTTGTATTGATATTTTTTTCTATTGCAAACAACAAGTACTTTGCCTTCAACATCATTGCCTTAGGTCTTGCATTAAATTTAATTGCAATGATAAACTACTTAGGGCTTATGCCGGTAGTGAAGGACGCTTTAGTATATCTTGGCTCTGCTAATGAATTAGCTGTATTAGAAAAGTCGATGTCTATGACGCACACGCTTGCTGTGAGTGGCAAAGCGTTTAATGTTTTAGCAGATACTATACCTGTATTTAAGTTCACAGGACTTAGAACTGTACTAAGCATAGGTGATGTATTTTTGTCAATAGGCTTATTTATGCTTGTAGAAGATGTGATGAAGAGGAGGTCGTAAGATGTTTTTTAGACAATGCACCATCTTTCTTATCTGCCTTATAAACATAGTCTTAGGACCTATAACATGTAATCATGCAGCAAAGCCGGCAAACGATGGAGCTAGCTTAACTTATGTTCATGATGTAAAAGAGATACCCATCATTGAGATTAAGAAAAAGGAGCCTTCTATCGATAGCGAGATCAAGATATTTGCAGCGGGTGACTATATGCTGCATGGCCCTCAGCTAAGAGGCGCAAAGCAAAGTGATGGCACTTACAATTTTGATGAATATTTTAAATACTTACCGCACTTTAAGGACGCAGACCTTGCTATGCTTAACTACGAGTCGACTGTCTCTGTTGATGGTAGGTACACAACTTATCCTATGTTTTCATCTCCTATAGAGAGTATTGAGTCGATTAAGAAGCAGGGATTTGACATCATATCAACATCGAATAATCACGCTTTTGATAAAGGTTTTGCAGGTGTCAACAAGACCATAGACACGATTAAGAGCTATGGTATGGAGAGTGTTGGCACATACAAGGATGCAAACAATATGCCGCTTATTAAAGAAGTGAGTGGCATCAAGCTTGGTATCAGCGCGTATACTTTCTCCATCAATGGATTTGAGAAGAAGGTTCAAGGCACGGACAAGGCTTATGCGATAAACTTCATCGACATGGATAAGATTAAGAAAGATGTAGAGTTTATGAATGAGAATGATGTCGACTTCAAGGTGATATACGTACACTGGGGCAACGAGTATCAATTAAAGCCGAGCGCATGGCAAGAAAAAATCGCAAAAGAGCTTAACGAGCTTGGTATAGATGTAGTTTTAGGTTCGCACCCACATGTAATACAAAAGTCTGAAGTCATTGAAGCAAATGGCAAGAAGACATACGTCTGCTACTCTATGGGTAACTTCATATCTAATCAGAGACGTGAGGCCATGGGCCAGAGATATAGCGAGAACGAACTTATGATGGAAGTTGTTTTGAAGAAGGATGCTAAGGGCACAAGCGTTGCAAAGTTTGAAGCGCATCCACTATGGGTTGACAAGTATGTAACTCAAGGCAGAGCGCACTATAACATAATCCCAGTTAAAGAGGCTCTTGATGGCAAGATCAAGGTCGAAAGATTTAATCAAATCAAGTCAAAGTTAGTAGAAAGTCTGAACGATTTTAATAAAATATATAAATAGGAGATGGTTTAATGTATTTTGATGATGAAATGACACCAAAAGAAAGGATGATTGCCTTTTCAAAGGGCGAAGCAATTGACAGGATACCTGTAGTGCCAGATATGGGGGTTACTATGGCATGGTATATAGGTAAGAAGACAAACGATTATTACACATCATCAGATGTAATAACTGAAACTGAGATCGCTTTATTCAATCGCTTCCACCACGACAACATCTGTGTCTCTACAACACTAAGAGGTATGGCTGAAGCCATGGGCTCAGTTATGAACTACCCTGATGACAACATTTCAAACTTAAGAGAGCCAGTTGTCAAAACAGAAGAGGACATCGATAAGCTTGAGCTTGTTGATCCGTGGAAGGATGGTCACCTACACGTACTACTTGAAGCACTTGAAAAGCTTAGAGACGCTCTTGGCGATGTAGCAGATATAGGTGCATCGATGACTGCGCCATTCACAGTAGCTGCCTCAGTACTTGGCACTGAGAACATGCTTAGATGGATAGTTAAGAAGAAGGATGCTTTCCATAGACTTATGGACATCATTACAAAGAACAACGCTGAGTATATCAAGGCACTTGGTAAGATTGGTTTCGGAACAGGTTTTTGCGACCCTGTATCATCGACATCTATGATTAGACCTGCACAATATAGAGAGTTCTCACTACCATACTTCAAGAGAAATGTTGAAGACGTAAAGAAGTATTGTGGAGGCGCACCAACTATACACATATGCGGCAAGAGTAAAGACATATGGGAAGATGTTGTTAGTGCCGGTGTAGGTAACTTCTCTATCGACAACTGTGAGGACCTTGAGGAAGCGAAGAGGATAATGGGTGACAAGGTTGTTATCACAGGTAACGTGCCACCAGTTGACGCGATCTACTTAGGTAACGATGACATCATCAAGGAAGAAGTGAAGAAGTGTGTTGCAAAGGCTTGGGACTCACCAAAAGGTTACATCTTATGTACTGGATGTCAAATACCAAAGAACAGCCCTATAGAGAACATCGACTCCTTTATGAAGTGGGGTAGGTATTACGGCAAGTTGCCAATGGATACATCTAAATTTATATAATATTTTTTTATAGACTTTGGACATTAGAAATAATTTACTGAATTAATGTGCGTGTAGCAATGCTATATGCACATTTTTATTGTATAAATTTCATGAATACCACTTAAATACATATGTTTGCGCAATTCACAAAGCTGTTATATAATATTTGCTGGTGAGGGCGTGAAAAAGATAGGAGATATTAGAGTGTACTCTTGTACTGCAACTAACGAGAAAGAGTATACTGATTTGAATTTGAATATTAAAGAAGAAGACTTGTTCAGTGATGCTAAGATGTATAGAGAAGTAGCTCAAAGAATGAGCCTTGGTTTTGCTGCAATTTTTTATCCTATTGCAGGCACTCTTGAAGGTGAACTTGCCGGCATGATGCTTGACAAGGATGCTAATCTTAGAAGATTTGTTGAACTTAATGATTTAGATGAACTATACAAGTTAAAAGATTTTAATTTTAATTTGGAGCACTTTACTTGTATGCAAAAAGCTATGGCAGGTGAAGAGGCTCCTATTTGTTTTAAGCTTAATGGTCTTTTGTCCTTCTTATCACAAGTGATAGATATATCGAAGCTGCTATTAGCTTTTAGAAAGAAGCTTGATAAAGAAAAAATTTATGCATACTATAGACGAAACGTTTTAGACTTACTAGCACATCTTGATGAAAAGAAGGTAAAGATTATATGTCTTGCTGACCCGCTACTTAGTGTTGAGACGCTAGGACCCAAGATTGTTAAAGAGCTAGTGAATGATTTCTACTTTCCACTTATTAATGACATATTGCAGTATACAAACTTTAAGATACATATATGTCCTAAGCTCGGCTTTGCATTGTCAGACCTAGGACTATTTAATGAAATCAAAGTAGAGACTGATAAGATGACTTATCAAGAAGCGCTGTTAAGTTCGTCTTACAGACTCTTTAGTAATAGATGCTTTAAGATTTTAGCTAATGTTAGAACGATTACAGTATTAGGGGGGAATTATGAATAAGAAAGAAAGACTACTAAAGATACTTAGTGGAGAGAAGGCAGACAGACCTGCTGTTATATGTCCAGGCGGCATGATGAATCCATGTGTAACTGAGCTTATAGAAAAGCACGGCATTGATTTTGCAAAAGCAAACTCAGACGCAGAAGAGATGGCAAAGCTATCGAAGCTAGTTGTTGAAGAAAATCTGTTTGAGAACTACGCAGTGCCATTCTGTATGAGTGTTGAGTCAGAGATGCTAGGATCAAAATGCGTTTATGGTAATAACTGCGAAGAAGCACACATAGTTGAGTATGCAATGGACAAGCTTGATCTAGATAAGCTTAAGCATGTCAAGGTTGATTTTAATAGAGAAGACGCCCTGATAGGAGCGATTAAAATTTTAAAGAATGATACCATACCAGTCATTGGTAATATAACAGGACCGTTCTCAGTTGCAACAAGCCTTGTTGATGCAAAGGAAATCTACGTTGGACTAAAGAAGAACAAAGAAGTTTTTGAAGAATTCATGACTTATATATCAGATAAGATTGCTGAGCTTGCGATTAAAGAGGTCGATGCAGGAGCCGACCTTATAGCTATCGCAGACCCAAGCGGCACAGCAGAGATACTTGGACCAAAGTACTTTAAAGAGTATCTAATACACTATGTCAACTACATCATAGACAAGATCAAAGCACATAAAGAGGTGCCTATTATAGTTCATATCTGTGGCAATATGAGGAGCGTTATCGATATAGTTGATGAGATTCACGCAGAGGCATTCTCCTTTGATGCCATGGTTAATCTAAAGAATGCAAAAAAATATATACACAAACCTGTCATGGGTAACGTGTCGACATATTTAATAGAAAATAACAGAGCTGATCAAGTTTACAAGGTCGCTCAAAATAGAGTCAAAGACGGTGTTGACATCATAGCTCCGGCCTGTGGGCTTGGCATGGGATCGCCGCTTGAAAATGTTAAAGCTATATTAAAGGGAGTAGAAGATGCCTAAAATTCACATACTTAGTGATGACAACATAATCGAAGCAAAAGAGGAAAGCGTTCTTTTAGATGTACTAAGAGAGAACGGTTACTTTATAGAAGCACCGTGCAATGGTATGGGCACTTGCAAGAAATGCAAAGTTAGGATTATAGATGGCACACATGAAGATGTAGTTCTTTCGTGCCAGTACAAGCTTAAGAGTGACATAAGCCTTGATTTCTTTGATGAGGCTAAGGCAGAGAACCTACTTACTTCAGATATAGATACTTTTGATGCGAGTGAGTCGGTTCTTACTATGAAGACTCACAGCTTTGAAGACAGTAGAGATGCCGATACTTCATGGGAAGATGAGTATGAGAAGGTCTTCGGTCACATTTCATACAATGTATTAAAGAATACAAACTTTACTAAGGGTGTAAAGCATGCGATATATCTAAACGATGATGTGATAGCAATCCGCGATGAAGGTAATGACAAGATATATGCAGCTGCTGTTGATATAGGCACAACAAGTGTTGCAATATCAGTTCTTGATATAAGTAGTGCTAGAGTTGTAGAGAGAGCATCCTTTGTTAATCCGCAAATAAGTTTTGGGCTTGATGTCTTGTCAAGAATGAGCGCAGCCATCGACCTAAAAGACAACTTATACAAGATGCAAGAACAGATCACTAAGGCAATCGAGGAGAATATAGTAAAAATATTTAATAAGCACAGCTTGGATATAGATAGTTTATACGAAGTAGTCTTCTCAGCCAACTCCGTTATGATGCACATACTTATGGGTGTCGACCCGACGAGTCTTGGCGAGGCGCCATACAAGATTGTTAGCTACTTTAATTTTGAGATAGATGCAAAAGACATTGGTATGAAACTTGGAAGATATACAAAGGCGTTCACTATACCATCGATCTCGTCATACGTCGGTGCGGATATACTAAGTGGCGTTAATCATATAGACATAGAGAGCATGGACAAGAACGTCATGTTTATGGATATAGGCACTAATACTGAGCTAGTTTTAAAGTACAAAGACCACTACTATGCAAGTAGCTGCGCAGCAGGTCCAGCACTTGAAGGTATGAACATCGAGTTTGGTTCGAGAGCTGAGCTAGGCGCTATCGAAAATGTTTTCTTTGACCTTGATAGTGGAAGTAAAAACATAGTCGTGATAGGTAAGCAAAGAGCAAAATCGATATGCGGTTCTGGTGTTTTAGCTGTTATACGCGAGGCGCTTAAGGTGGGTCTAATTGATTACAGGGGAAGGCTTGTAAAGCTAGAAGACCTTGATGAAAATGATAAGCGAAGGACTTTCTTAAAGGATCTTGATGGCAAGAGCGTTATCGACTTAGGAGATGTCTACATCACTAAGAAGGACATACGTAACATTCAGCTATCAAAGAGTGCAATACTATCTGGGATAGTATTATTGTTCAAGAAGCTTGGCATGAGAGCTGAAGAAGTTGATGACTTATTCATTGCAGGTCAGTTTGGTTATCACTTATCAAAGGATATGCTTTTAAACACTTACTTTATACCAAAGATAGATGAAGAAAAGATTTCGTATCTTAAGAACACTTCACTTGATGGCGCGATCAGTGTAGTTTTATCAAAGAAGAAGAGAAAAAATCTTTTGAGTTTAAGCAAGAAGATAAAGTTTTTGGAGTTAAGTTATGATGACAACTATCAAAAAGCTTTTATCGACTGTTCATATTTTAAATAGGAGGAAGATATGAGAAAAGAAGAGTACTACAAAATTCTAGACGACTACGTCTACGAATACGAAGACGAAAAGATAGCAGAGGTGGCACAAAACTATATTGATGAAGGTTATGACGCACTTGATGCTATAGTTAACGGATTGGTTCCAGGAATGAAAAGAGCGGGGGAAGCTTTTCAAGAAGAGGAATATTTCGTAACAGACCTTTTGTTATGTTCAGATGCAATGAACAATGCACTTGATGTGTTAAGACCACACCTAGAGAAGAACGAGCTTGAACACAATCACAAGATAGTCATAGGTGTTGTTGAAGGGGACACTCACGACATTGGCAAGAACTTAGTTAAGACCATGTTTCAAACACAAGGTTTTGAAGTCATAGACCTAGGCAGAGATGTTGAAGTGCATAAGTTTGTTGACGCCGCACAAGAGCATGGAGTTGACATCATATGTATGTCGACACTTATGACAACAACCATGAGAAACATGAGAAGAGTCATTGAGATACTTGAAGACAGAGGCATAAGAGACAAATACAAAGTAATGATAGGTGGAGGACCTATCTCACAATCATTTGCAAATAAGATTGGCGCAGATAAGTATACTGTAGATGCTGTCGAAGCCGTTAAAGCTGCTAAGGAGTTATTAAAAATATAATAAAAAAGTAGGAGGAATTTGTGATGGACGAAAAATCATCAATCAAACCTAATGGATTGGCACTGATACCATTCATTGTATTTATAGGTTTTTTCTTGTTATCAGGAATCATTTTAGACAACATGGGTGTAGAGATGGCATTCTACCAAATACCATCACCTATAGCAGTACTTATTGGTACTATCGTTGCCTTCTTAATGTTTAAGGGATCGATAGACTCAAAGTTCGAAGTATTCGTTAAAGGCTGCGGAGATGACAACATCATCATCATGTGTTTAATCTACATCTTAGCTGGTGCTTTCGCAACACTATCTAAGGCATCTGGAGCTGTTGACTCAGTTGTAAACTTAGGCTTAAGCATAATACCAGTTCAATTCATAACAGCAGGTTTATTTGTAATCGCTTGCTTCTTATCAATCGCAACAGGTACTTCAGTTGGTACTATAGTTACAGTTGGTCCTATCGCTGTAGGTATTGCACAAAAAGCAGGTCTACCAGTTGCTTTAGTATTAGGGGCTTTAGTAGGTGGATCAATGTTTGGTGACAACCTTTCAGTTATATCCGACACAACAATCGCCGCAACAAGAACTCAAAATGTTGATATGAAGGATAAGTTTAGATCAAACTTCAAGGTAGCACTACCAGCCGCAATTGTAACACTTATTATCTTATTAATAGTTGCTAGGACATCTGGACCAGTTAACTTTGATGATTTAAGCTACAACTTTGTACTTATCTTACCTTACTTGTTCGTACTTATAGCTGCTTTATGTGGCGTTAACGTATTCGTTGTACTTACACTTGGTATTGTATTTGCAGGCGGAGTTGGTATCGCAACTGGCTCATACAACGGACTTGAACTTTGCCAAAACATTTTTAGTGGCTTTTCAGGACAATTTGAAATATTCTTACTTTCAATGCTAACTGGTGGTCTTGCTAATATGGTTAGAGCTAATGGCGGTATCGAATGGCTAGTATTAAAGATAGCTAAGATGGCAAAGGGCAAAAACTCTGCAGAACTATCTACTGCACTACTAACTATGATATCAAACGCTGCTCTTGCAAATAACACTGTATCAATCATCATATGCGGACCTATCGCAAAGAGAATTTCTAATAAATTCAAAGTTGACCCTAGAAGAACAGCATCACTACTTGATATGTTCAGTTGTATAACTCAAGGACTTATCCCTTACGGTGCACAAATACTTATCGCTTCAGGCTTCACTGAAGGGGCTGTATCACCAGTTGAGTTAGTTCCATATATTTGGTATCCAATGATATTATTAGTATTTGCAGTTCTATCAATCTTTGTTAGATACGCTGACCTTAAGACTAAATGGAACTTTGAACTTGACAAAGTAGAAGAAGCATAAATTATATTTAATTGATTTATAGAGGAAGATATTTTGATAAACATAAGAAAAGATTTACCAGAGATTTTTGATGAATTTAAAGACAAGAGAAGAGAATCGTTTTTAAAAGTAAAAGAAATTAAAGACAAGAATATACCTGTCATAGGTATATTCTGTACATTCTTTCCGCAAGAGATAGCTCTTGCGGCGGGAGCGACATCTGTTTCCTTATGTTCAACATCTGATGAAACCATAAAAGATGCTGAAAGGGACTTACCTACAAACCTTTGCCCACTTATCAAGGCAAGCTACGGCTTTGCTATAACAGACAAGTGTCCCTTCTTTTATTTCTCTGACCTTATAGTCGGAGAAACAACTTGCGATGGCAAGAAGAAGATGTATGAGTACCTTGGTATGATTAAGCACGTCTATGTTATGGAGCTGCCACAAAAGAGGTCTGAGGAGAGCCTTAAGCTATGGAAGGCTGAGATTAAAAAGCTTGCTGCATATGTATCGAAAGAGTTTGGATGTGAGATAACAGAAGAAAAGCTTAGAGAAGCAACTGTGATAAAGAACAATGAAAGAAGTGCTGTTAAAGACTTTTATGGCATAATGAAGGCTGACGAACTTCCTATCATGGGTTTAGACTTGTGGCATGTTTTAAATGGAGTGCAATTTGAATTCGATAAGAAGGCAATACCTAATGAGCTTTCAGAGCTTAAGAAGAAAATTTTAAGTGAGAACAAACACATCACAGGTAAGAAGAGGATACTTATTACAGGTTGCCCAATAGGTGGAGCGACTGAAAAGGTAATAAAGGCTGTTGAGGACAACGGAGGCATTGTAGTTAGCTACGAAAACTGTGGTGGCGCTAAGGCGATAGATGAGAACGTTGACCTAAGTAATCCAGACATATATGATGCGCTTGCTAAGAAGTACTTAAACATTGGCTGCGCATGTATCAGTCCTAACACACCAAGGCTTAATCTATTATCAAGAATGATAGATGAGTATAAGGTTGATGGCGTTGTTGATATGCAGCTTCAAGCATGTACACCATTCCAAGTAGAGACAAAAGTTATTAGAGACTTTGTCACAAAAGAAAAGAATACTCCTTACATCCAAGTAGAAACTGATTACTCAGAGTCAGACTTGGGACAATTAAACACAAGAATCGAAGCATTCATAGAGATGCTTTAGCTAAAAAGAGGCCCTCCTAGTGAGAGCCTCTATATGTTTTTAGCACAAAACTAAAGAGAGTGAGTATATACTCACTCTCTTTTGATATGTAATCCCATTATGTGCCGTTTTTCATAAGTAATTTATCCCCGCATATACGAGGTGGGTTCGTTATTCACAACTTCTAATGTCCACTTAAGGCATATTATCTATTGTAAAAAAATCACGATCCCATATTATTATTGTCGGTTAAATTAATATGAAAAGCGCGCACTACAGGATAGCTTATATATATTATATAGCAAAGACTTTTAAAATGCAAGTCATTTACACAAAATTTTTAGAAAAATTTATTATATCAGAGTGATCACTCACTACATAGCGTCTCTCTTCATTAGTCCTTGGATCTTTAAAGCTTATCTCGAAGGAATGCAATAGTTGCCTATCAACACCCTCATAAGTCTTCTCATTGTACAGAGTGTCACCTACTATAGGAAAGCCCAAGTATGCTAGGTGCAGTCTTATCTGATGCGTCCTTCCAGTGCACAAATCAGCTTCGACTATAGAGAACTTTTCTGTGCTTAGAACTTTTTTGAATATGGTCTTTGCATAGTCACCCTCGTCATTATCACAGACTCTCTTCTTTATATGATCAGTCTCGTCGGTCTTGATGTTCTTTTCAACTACTATCTCATCATAAGGAAAGCATCCATCGACTACTGCATGGTACTTCTTCTTGAAGGTACCACTCTCCATCTGAAGCATAAGATTGTAGTGGGCGAAGGGGTTTTTCGCAACGAGCATAAGACCTGTTGTGTTCATATCGAGTCTGTTGACAAGACGAACGCGCCTCTTAAGAGAGCGTGACTGAAATAGATTGTTAAGAGCATTATACATAGTCGCGCCTTGATTGTTCTTCGTCTCGTGTACCAAGATGCCCTTCTCTTTATTGATGACCATGTAGTCTATAGTCTCATCTACTATGTCCATCTCGCATGTGAAGTCATCAGGCACTGTGTCCTCTTCGGGCATATGTATATGAAGCACCTCTCCCTTAACTATGGGTAGGTCCTTGCGTCTAAATTTTTCATTTACAAATATATCTTTATTAAGGTAGCTTCGTCTAAAGAGTCTCTTTGATATATTAAGCTCGTCAATCATCTCACTCATCTTGTCATATGACCTCTTTGCAACAAAGCATACATTGTACTCATCGTTAATCACATTATCACCTACGAGTAAATTATATTATATATTAAGAGTTTTTACAAGCGAAGAGCATTTAAAACATTGAAAAAATACTATTTTTGTTATATAATTAAGTAATAGTTCATACAGAGGTGACGATATGAGTGAGAGAATTATAAATATAATCGCTAAAGACGACGACTTAAGTAAGAAGATACTCTTAGAGCTTGAAGATAAGCTTGGAGAGCGTGGCTTCATTACGACTAGAGACTTTAATAAGGATGCAGAGCTGTCTATAGTATTGGGTGGTGATGGCTCCTTCTTAAGAAGCGTGCATCAAAATGATTTTCCCGAGGTGCCTTTCGTTGGTTTCAATACAGGCCACTTAGGTTTCTTTCAAGAGCTTTCAATTGACGATGTCGATAGATTTGTCGAGGAGTATATTGCCGGTGAATATAGACAAGAGCCCATGCACTTAATAGAGACTAATGTCTCTTATGAGGGCGGAAGCGAAAGACTGCTCTCTGTTAACGAGATGGTTGTCAAGGCAAACAACTCAAAGGCGGTTGAACTTGATGTCTTTATTAACTCAAACTACTTAGAGAGGTTCTTTGGCGACGGACTTATAGTCTCTACACCAGTAGGCAGCACTGCATATAACTACTCAGTACGTGGCAGCGTTGTGCATCCTAAGCTTGAGTGCTTACAAATAACACCACTCGCACCTATCAACTCGAAGGCCTTTAGATCCTTACAAAACTCACTTATAGTTCCACCGAACTTCATAGTAAGGCTTGAGCCAAAGAAGAGATACGAAGGCGAGATCATACTTCTTAACGATGGCGAGGAAACCATATTCAAAGACGTTAAGTATGTAGAGATTGATATGAACTACAAGAAGATTTATAGAATAGTATTTGCTAAAGATAGTTATTGGAACAACTTAAAAGATAAATTTTTATAGGAGGCATAGATGTACGATTTTCATTTGCATTCAAATTTTTCAGTTGACTGCAAGGTCCCACCTGAGGATATGGTTAAGGAGGCTATCAAACAAGGGCTTAAAGCTATATGCTTTACTGACCATATAGACCTTTCGCTTGACCAAGACAAAAGTAAAACAGTTCTCTTTAACATAGAGGACTACCTAAAAGAGATAAATAAATTAAAATACTCTTACATAAACGAGATAGAAGTATTAAAGGGAGTGGAGTTTGGTCTTCAGCTTGGTCTTGTTGATGAGTATAACGAGCTAAGCAAGAACCCCTTCGACTTTATACTTTGCTCTATACACAGTATAGATGGAGAGAAAATCTTTTCAAGAGAGAAGAACTTCGTTAGTGACTACGAAGAAGGACAGATTAAGTACTACACACAGATGCTAGAGGTCTTAAAGAACTTTGATAGCTTTGACTCACTTGCACATATCGACTTTATCGATAGGTACTACAAGTACAAAGAAATTGAATACGAGTTTACAGATGCAGCTAAAGAGATAGTCTACGAGATATTAAAACTGCTCATAGACAAAGAAAAGGCATTGGAAATAAACACTGCTGCACTTCGCTTTGATATGAAGTGCTTCCACCCACAAGATGACATACTTGATATGTATAAGGAACTTGGTGGTGAGCTAATAACTCTTGGTTCCGATGCACATTATACGCAGGACCTTGCATATGGTATAAAAGATGCTCAGAGGTATCTAAAGGATAAGGGCTTTAAGTACCTATACATCTACAAGAAGAGAAGACCATATCCAATACATTTGTAAAATTAATAAAAAACAACTATCACTCCTTGATTATTTCTTCAAGGAGTGATAAAGTATATTTAGGGACACGAAACATTTGTAAAGGAGGAGCAATATGTTTAAATCACTAAAACCTCTTTTAAGATATTTCAGAAAGTACAAGTGGGGTTACATACTAGGGATATTTTTCCTACTGTTCATAGACATTGTTCAGTTATACATACCTCAAATACTTAAGTACTTTGCAAACGACTACCAAAGGGGAGTCCTTACTATGAAGCTTGCGACAAAGTATGCACTTCTTACTATAGCTACAGGATTAATGGTTGCCGTTGCGAGATATTTTTGGAGAAACTACATAATAGGTAACTCGATGAGAGTTGACTATGATTTGAGAAAAGATTTCTTTTGGAAGTTAACGAGTCTTTCTCAAAATTTTTTTAATACGCACAAGACAGGGGACCTAATGAGTCTTGCGACTAATGACATAAACGCTGTTAGGATGACTCTTGGTCAAGGCATCATCATGTTTATCGACTCAACATTCTTACTTATACTTAACTTTGTAATGATGATCGCAACAACAAACGTCTTGTTTGCATCAAAAGTTTTATTCACAATACCACTTATCATACTATTAGTAACAAGATTTGGTGGTGTTATTCACTCACGCTTCAAAGCAGTGCAAGCTCAATATGGCAAGATAACAACTAGGGCACAAGAGAACTTCTCTGGCATTAGAATCATCAAAGCCTTCGGTCAAGAAGAAGAGAACAAGAAGCTCTTTATTGAAGAGAACCTTAAGTACTACGACAAGAACATTGAACTTGCAAAAATGCAAAGCTTTTTTAATCCATTTATACAAGTATTAAGCAACCTAAGCTACCTTTTCTTACTCTTATTTGGAGCAAAAGAGGTTATGCAAGGCACTATGCTACTAGGGGACTTCATTGCCTTCAATGCATACTTAGGACTAATGATGTGGCCAGCGAGAGCCCTTGGCATGGTTATAGTCTTTATGCAAAGAGGCGCCGCGTCCATGGACAGGCTTAATAATATATTCAATACTAAGCCGGAGATAGTTGATGCGAAAGATGCCATCGACTTGAAAGACACAAAAGGCGAGGTCGAGTTTAAAAATGTTTCGTTTAAGTACGCAGAGGACCTTCCATATGCGCTTAAAGACATAAGCTTTAAAATAAGCCCGGGTAAGACACTTGCTATACTAGGCAGGACTGGTAGTGGCAAGTCAAGTATAGTTAATGTTATGCTAAGACTATACGAAGTGAATCAAGGTCAGATACTTATCGATGGTCACGACATAAGAGAAATAAAACTAAACTCACTAAGGGAGAACATCTCTTATGTGCCACAAGACGACTTTTTATTTTCAAAGACTGTTAAAGAGAACATCGAGTTTCACTACGAGCATGAGCTTGATGATGAGACCATAGAAAAGTACGCCAAGATAGCTGGAGTATATGATGACATCATGGACTTTAAGGACGGCTTTGATACCATACTAGGCGAGAGAGGCGTAACTCTATCTGGAGGTCAAAAGCAAAGAGTCTCTATAGCGAGAGCCTTAGCAAAGGAAAAAAACATACTTATCATGGACGACTCCTTATCTGCTGTTGATACTGAGACTGAAGAAAAGATATTACAAAATCTTAATAGAGACGAAAGAGGCGCATCGAAGATCATCATCTCACATAGAGTTTCAACTATAAAGGATGCAGATGAGATATTATTCATAGAAGATGGTGCTATAGTCGAAAGAGGAACTCATGATGAACTAATTAAGCTTAACGGTAGATACAATAAATTGTATGAAGATCAACTATTAGAGCAAAAGATAAATAGAGGTGATGAATGATGGAAAGAAACATAGACGATATTAACTATCAAGGCAAGAAATCCAAAAACACCTTTATGAGAATGCTCTCATATGCAAGACCATACACCCTACAGTTAATCGCAACCTTCGTGATGATAATTATGCTAACAGGTATTGCGCTCCTTAGTCCATACTTGATTAAGGTTGCCATAGACGAGCATATACAAATCGAAAAGATTAGGATGTATGAGTACCCAAGCTCTAATGAAAAAACTTTAAGTGTAGTTCGTACTAATGGTGCTATGCAAGGTGGTATTCCATACTTAATAAGAGAGAGTGATCTAAGTAGGGAAGAGAAGAAAGAGTATGAAGGCAGAGGCGCTTTTCATCTAAAAGAGGATGGAGACGGAGCCTACCTATACAAGTCGGGTGACGAAACAAAGACTGCCATATATGAAGTGAGCCCTAGTGAGTTTAAAGCGTATAGACAGAGGGACTTCAAAGCCATCAACAGACTTAGTTTGTACTTCCTTCTTGCAATCATCTTAACCTTCGTGCTTGACTACTTGCAAACGATGTCCATAACAGTGGCGTCACAAAAGATGATCTATAGCATGAGAATCGAAGTTTATGATCACATCATATCGAGGTCGCTTAGCTTTTTTGATAGAAACGCCATAGGTAGACTAACAACAAGACTTACTAACGACATAGAAGCCGTTAGTGAGATGTACACAGACGTAATGATAACATTGTTCAAAGACATATTTATGCTTGCAGGTATCATGCTCTTTATGTTGTCAATGGACTTAAAGCTAAGTTTACTAAGCTTCATTACTTTGCCAATCATACTAGTCGTTTCTATATACTTTAGAGACAAGATAAGAAAGATACTTGCTCTATCGAGAAAGAAGCTATCACTAATCAACTCTAAGCTTAACGAAAATATTTCAGGTATGAGATTGATACACATCTTTGGCAAGGAAGACAAGATTAACAGAGAGTTCGACGAAGCCAACTCTGACTACAGAGACACTATGCTTAGAAGAGTAAAGCTAGTCTCTATATATAGACCTGGTATAGATATAATAAGAAATATCGCTATAGCGAGCCTTATCTACTTCGGTGCGAAAGAAGTATTAAATGAGACTATGTACTTCGGTATGCTTTATCTATTCATCGACTATCTTAAGAAGTTCTTCATGCCTATCATGGACTTAACAGAGAAGTATAACATCACGCAGTCAGCCATGGTATCAGCTGAGAGGGTCTTTGCCATACTTGATGATGATAGCGAGATCAAAAATCCAGAGCATCCACTTAAATTTGACGACGTACAAGGCGAGATTGAATTTAAGAATGTAAGCTTTAGTTATATAAAAGGCGAGCCTGTGCTTAAGAACATATCCTTCAAGATAAAGAAGGGTGAGTCCATCGCCTTAGTAGGTCCTACAGGTTCAGGTAAGACATCAATCATATCACTATTAACAAGATTTTATGAGATAGACGAAGGCGAGATACTAATCGACGGCATCAACATTAATGACATAAGAAAAGAAGACCTTAGAAGGAACATAGGCGTTGTCTTGCAAGATGTATTTTTGTTCTCAGGTACTATCAGGGACAACATCAAACTTAACAAAGACATATCAGACGAAGAAATACTTAAGATATCGAAGTATGTTAATGCCGACTCCTTTATACAAAAGCTTCCAGGCAAGTATGACGAGCCTGTTATGGAGAGGGCATCGACACTATCATCAGGTCAAAGGCAGCTACTTAGCTTTGCAAGGACACTAGTATATGAACCAAAGATACTCGTGCTTGATGAAGCTACTGCCAACATCGATACAGAGACAGAACTTTTAATACAAGACGCGGTGAAGAAACTTATCAAAGGAAGGACATCTATCGCCATAGCGCATAGACTATCAACTATACAACACGTTGACAAGATACTCGTTATTAAGAACGGTACTATTAGAGAAGAAGGTACGCATCAAGAGCTTCTTGACAAGAAGGGTCTTTACTACGACTTATATAGATTACAATATGATAAATAGTTTAGAGAGAAAGCTAATCAAGTTCGATTAGTTTTCTTTTTTTATTCTTTATGTTTTATTCATGCACTTAGTGGGTATATAAATAATAGTAAAATATAAAGGAGTGATTTTATGGGACTATTTGATTTCATATCAGCGAAAGCGAGAGAAGAACAAAGAAAAGAAAGAATGAAGAACGCTGGCAACATTGCCATGGGTACTTTATTAGGACTAGCAGCAGGTGCTGCAGCAAGTTATCTATTCGCACCAAGAAGTGGTGAAGAAACTAGAGAGATGATTGCTAAGAAGAGTAGAGATACTTACAACGACATGAGAGAAGGCCTTGCTAATGCAACTCAAAGAGCAAAAGAGCTTGGTCAATGCGCTATGGAAAAGGCAAAAGAGTTTAAGGAAGAAGCTGCTCAAAGAGCTGAAGAACTTAAAGAAAAAGCTGAAGACAAAGCTAAAGAGCTTAAAGATAAGGCAGAAGACAAGGCAATCGATGCTAAAAAAGAAGTAGAAAAGAAGGCTAACGACGTTAAGAAGGATGTTGAAAAAGAAGTAGAAAAGGCTAAGAAATAGGTGATAATATGGGCATAGATTTTGGCAAAATTAAAGATGAAGCAGCTAAAAAGGCTGACGAACTAAAGAACGAAGCTGAAAAAAAGGCTGACGAACTAAAGAACGAAGCTGAAAAAAAGGCTGACGAACTAAAGAACGAAGCTGAAAAAAAGATTGACGAAGCTAAAGATGCTGCTGAAAATGTAAAAGATGAAGCAGTAGACAAAGCTAAAGAAATTAAAGAGGATGTAGAAAACGCATTTAAGAATATTGGGAAATAGGTGATATAATGGACGCAATGTATATATTAAAATGTGTGCTAATAGTTTTTGGTATAGCAGCACTAGGTTCATTAGCTTATCTATTCATTAAAATCGCTTCATCAATTAGTACTATGAAGAACATGATGGAAGAGAACAGACTTAACATCGGCCAAACAGTAGCTAAACTTCCTGAAGTGATGAACAATGTTAACGGTATCACAAGTAATGTTAACGGACTTGTTGACGACATAAGACCAGACATCAAAGAGATTACAACAGAGACTAAGGACCTTGTAAGAGATCTTGGACCAAACATCAAAAGCGTTACTGATGATGTAAGTAGACTTGTTAATGATCTAAGACCTAATATCGCAGGCATTATGAATAACATTAACGGCGTTACATCTGATGTATCTAGACTTACAAACACAGCTATGGGTATTACCGATAGCGCGATTAGTACTGTAAACAGAATCACATCACAAGTTGCAAACACTGCAAACAATGCTTATGGTGCAGTTAATGGTTTACTTGGCAATGTGAAAGACTCCATCTATGAAAAGAAGATGAAGTCAAAGAGCATGATTGAAAATATTATCTTGAAGGTAATGGACATTTTTAAAAGAAGCTAATAAGTTCTAAAAAAGCTAATAAATTCTAAAAGAAGGACTCGAGAGAGTCCTTTTTTCTTTGCAATATTAGCAAGATTTAATTTAATATTGATAATTTTATAAAAAAGAATAAAAAACTATATAATATTCCAATAATAAATTACATGTATTAGTGTTATAATAATATGTGTGTTAATTTTAGAAAGCCTAAATTAAAGGAGAGGAAAAAATGAAAAAAATTAAAATTTTAGCAATCTTATTAATGGTCTCAATGTTATTAGTTGCATGCGGACCAAAAACAGATACTAAACCAGAAGAAACTAAGACAGCTGAAGCAACTGAAACAAAAGAATCAAGCGACACAGAAGAAAAAACAGATGATAAAGATACTGCAACATTAAATGGCGTTACAGAAGAAAATCCACTAAAAGTGGATAAAGACTCTAAGAGCGTAACAATCTATGCTAAGTACAACGGAAAATTTGAAACAGAAGCAACAAGACACTTAGCAATCTTTAAAGATGGCAAGTTAAGCGATATGTCAATCTTTTCATCTTATGTATCTCCAGTAGACTTCTACGACGCTTTAGTTGAAGTAGGAGCTGAAGCTGGTAACAACATGAATGCTGACAATGCTGCAACAACTAAGACAGAAGGCTCTAAGCTTGATGTAAGTTTAACATGGGAAGGCAAAGATAGTCCAATAGGTGTTGATGAAGTAGTTAAAGATTCAAACGGTAAAGCTTTAGACATCAGATTCTCAGGAAACATTGATAATTCGAAAGAATTCAACACAGGATGCATTACATGTCTTGATTCATGCTTCGTTGGTATTACAAGTAACGGTGAATACCCACTAGGTGCTATTGAAGAAACAAAAGAAGTGTCATTCTCAGTAGATGCTGACAAAGCACCAGAAGATGGAACTCCAGTAGCAATCACATACACAGTAAAATAGTTGAAGAAATTCTTTAATTTACTCCTTGCGATAGTAGTAGGAATTTTAGCCGCATCGATTGTATCAAGCCTTATTAGCTTAAGCCTTTGGCTAGATATGAGGGTGCATTCAAGGTATATATACTACGTTTTTATTGCACTTGCAGTTATAACTTCACTATTTATGAACAGAGCAAATGAAAAAGTCTTTTTAATTATAGAATTTATATCTATAGCATTAATTTTATGTCTTGGTAAGTTCAGAAGAATTATGTACGAGCTAAGAGAAGCAATGCGTATAAATATGAATATAAATCTATTTCAAAATATTATAATAATAATTTTGATAGTAATTAATTTAATGGTTTTTCTAAAATTTATAATAAAGAAAAAGAAGTCTGCGTAATTAAACGTAGACTTCTTTTTTTTCAATCTAATATTCGATTTCTTTCAATACTTCTTCAGTATATATGTTGATGAGTTTTATCTTTTTGTCGTCCATCATAGCAACTGAGGCGATGCCATCTTTAGGTATGGTTGTTGAACCAGGGTTTAATAAGATGATGCCGTCTTTTATATCTAAGACCTTTATATGTGTGTGGCCAGTAACTATCATCTTGATGCCGGAGTCTTTTGCGTACTCAAGCCTTGCAAATTCTGTTTCCTCATAGCCATGTATAAGCATAGTCTTAAGGCCATTGATATCAAGAACTCTCATCTTGTTTGTAAGGTCCTTATCTGTTACCATCTGATCGACGTCACTGTCACAGTTACCTCTTACGTAGATAATGTTGTCTCGCTCTTTTAAGTATGCAGCAAGATCCTTTGGATTGTAATCACCTGGAAGTGCATTACGAGGTCCGTGATATAAGACGTCGCCTAAGTGGTATATGGTCTCGCAGTCCTTAAGCACTTCAAGCGCTCTTAGTGTTTCGTCGATGCCACCATGTGTGTCGCTTATAAAACCAATTTTCTTTCTCATTATATATAAACTACCTTCTCTGTTCTTTCTTTTGCCTTTGGAACTTCATCAGCATATCCCAAAGCCATTAGTCCATATGAGATGTGATTAGCTGGAATCTTAAATGAATTCAATACTTCTCTTACGCCTTCGTCCTTGTTGCCTCTTAGTTGATTGATCCAAACAGATGCAAGTCCAAGCGCATGGCTTGCTAAGTAGATGTTTTCCATGGCAGTTGATGTGTCTGCGTCGCCTAGCTTTAGATCTTCAGGCACAGTTATTATGATTAAAGCCTTTGCATCATATATGCGGTAGTCGTCTCTATCAAGTGACTTTGCGATGGCGGAGGCTAGTCTTTGTATATCTTCTTCTTTAGTCACAACAGTGAAGAGTCTCTCTTGCTTATTCATACCTGTTAGTGAAGCCTTTGCACACTCTATTATCTTCTCAAGTAGATCACGAGGTACTTCATCAGTTTTAAACTTTCTTATGCTTCTTCTTGTCAATAGGTTTTCTATTGCGTCCATATCATCACAACCTTTCTTATAATTATTATACCACAAAAATGGGTATAATGATAAGGGTGATTATATGAAGGATAATTTTTTAATACAAGGTATGAGCTGCGCTGCTTGCACGGCAAGGCTTGAAAAAGTATTATCAAGGCAAGATGGCGTTTCAAGAGCTAATGTCAATCTATCGTCTAATAGAGCAAGAGTTATATATGACGAAAATCTAATTTCCCGTGACGATATTTTAGCTGTCATCTCAAGAGCGGGATTTACTGGCTACTATCAAGAGAGCCGTGACATAGCTAAGGAAAGGGAGCTTAGAGAGAAGGAAATAAAAACACTTAAGCGCGACTTTATCATCTCTTTAGTATTTGCTTTGCCACTTTTCTCAGTTATGTTCCTACACATGGCAGGAGTGCATGTCTTCTATGCGGATCCGTGGTGGCAGTTTGCCTTTGCGACTTTGGTACAAATTTTTGGAGGACATAGGTTTTATAAAGGAGCAATCAGCTCATTAAGGAGCAAGACCTTTAACATGGATGTGCTTGTTTCTATGGGCACCACAGCTGCCTACCTATACAGCATATACAATATGTTTATATCGAACCCGCATCTATACTTCGAGTCTTCAGCAGTCATCATTACACTAGTATTACTAGGTAAGCTTATGGAAGCTAAGGCGAAGGCAAAGACAAACGAAGCAGTTGATAAATTACAAAATTTAAAAGTCGATACTCTAACTGTCATTAAAGATGGCACTGAGAAGACTATTAATATAGACGAGCTTGAAGTAGATGACATCGTTCTTGTTAGACCAGGTGAGAGGGTCGCCTCAGACGGAGTCATCATAGAAGGCGAGGCGTCAATCAATGAAGCGATGATTACAGGCGAGAGCCTTCCTGTGAATAAAACGGTAGGTGACGCAGTTATAGGATCGACTGTCAACGGACCTAGTACGTTTAAGTTCAAGGTCACAAAGGTTGGTGACGACACTACACTAGCTAACATCATAAGGATGGTTGACGACGCAGCAAGTTCGAAGGCGCCGGTGCAAAGGATGGCAGACAAGATTGCTAATGTCTTTGTTCCATCGGTAATGGCTATTGCATTTTTAACTTTTTTGATTTATACTATATTTAAGGACGCTAATACAGGTATTATTAACGCAATCAGCGTTTTAGTTATTGCTTGCCCATGTAGTTTGGGACTTGCAACACCTACCGCCATCATGGTAGCAACTGGTAGAGCAGCACAGTCAGGCATACTTATAAAGTCTGGCGAAGTTTTGGAAGCAAATGCTAAAGTCGATGCAGTATGTTTTGACAAGACAGGCACACTTACAGAAGGCAAGCTTGCTCTTACTAAGTTTATAAACAAATCATCAATGAGTGATGCTGACATCTTAAAGTATGCTTACAGTGCTGAGAACCAATCAGAGCACTTAATAAGCGAAGCAATATCATCTTATGCAAGGGATAGAGGAGTTTCTTATATAGAAGCTGATGAGTTTGAAGCAATTCACTCCAAGGGTGTACGCGCGAAGCTTGATGGCAAGGAAATAATATTATCGAACGAAAGATACTTTGACGAGCTTGGCATAGCTTACGACAAAGACATAATGAAAGAACTTTTAGATGAGGGCGCTACTGTCATAGTCATGGCTGTAGATAAATCAGCTGTAGCTTACTTTGCAATTGAAGACAGCTTAAGAAGTGACAGTAAAGAAGCAATCGCTAAGATCAAGGCTATGGGTATAAAGACATACATGCTTACAGGGGACAATAGTACTGTCGCTAGGAACGTCTCTCGTAAACTTGGTATAGATGATTTCAGGGCAGAATTGCTTCCAGAAGATAAGCTTAAAGCCATAGAAGAGATAAAGCGCGAGTGCACAAAGCTTGCCATGGTAGGTGACGGTGTAAATGATGCACCAAGTCTAGCAAGTTCAGATGTTGGCTACTCAATCGCATCAGGTACAGATGTTGCATTAGAAGCAAGCGACATAAGCTTATTAAACAATTCCATCTTTGGTGTTGTAAGAGCTTTAGAACTATCGCGAGCAGCCATGAAGATAATCAAAGAAAACTTATTCTGGGCGTTCTTCTACAACGTGGTTGGCATACCATTTGCCATGCTAGGACTACTAACACCTATGCTTGCAGGAACTGCGATGGCATTCTCATCAGTATGCGTAGTTACAAACTCACTAAGATTAAGATATAAGTAGAATAGAGGAGGAAATTTATGGATAGCAAAAAATTAGACATCGCTAGAAACAGAAAAGGTTTCATAGCTGCCTTAGACCAAAGTGGTGGATCAACGCCAAAGGCCTTAAGACTATATGGTATTGATGAGGATAAGTACTCATCCGAAGATGAGATGTTTAAGCTTGTTCACGATATGAGAACAAGAATCATCAAAGCGCCAAGCTTCAATAAGGATCACATACTTGGAGCAATACTATTTGAACAAACTATCGATAGAGAGATTGATGGTATGAAGACAGCTGACTACCTATGGAATAAACTAGAGATACTTCCATTCGTTAAGGTTGACCAAGGTCTTGCTGATTTGGAAAATGGCGTACAAGTTATGAAAGAGATGACTAAGCTTGACTCGCTTCTTGAAAGAGCGAAGGAAAGAGGTATCTTCGGTACTAAGATGAGATCTGTTATCAAAGAGTTCGACTGCATAGGCATCAAAGAAGTAGTTAAACAACAATTTGATTATGCTAAAAAGATCATCGCTAAAGGCTTTGTACCTATAATTGAGCCAGAAGTTGATATACATGCAGAGTATAAGGGCGAGATTGAAAAGATCTTATTACAAGAGTTAAAAGACAATATTGAAAAGCTAGATAAGGATGACTACATCATGTTAAAGCTTACACTACCTGAAGAAGACAATCTATACCTACCACTATATGACTACGACAATGTTTTAAGGATAGTAGCACTTTCTGGTGGATATACAAGAGAAGAGTCTAACGCAAGACTTGGCAGAAACCACAGAGTTGTTGCTTCATTCTCAAGAGCACTTACTGAAGGAGCAAAAGCTAGTATGACAGATGAAGAATTTAATAAACACATGGAAGAATCCATAGAATCAATTTATAAGGAGTCGATTAAGTAATGAAAAGAATTTTAAAAGTAAACGGAATGAAATGTGAAGGATGTAGCAAAGCTATTGAAAAGGCATTAGAAAAATTTGATGAAATTGACGTTGTAACAGCTGATTTCGCATCAGGTCACGTTAATATCGAAAGCAAGGAAGAGTTCGATCTAGCAAAGGCAAAGAAAGCTATCGAAGACCTTGGATATGACGTAGAAGACTATGAAGGAGTTAAATAAGAGAATACTCGATATAGCAGAAAATTTACTCAAAATAGATTCACCATCGGGCATGTGCCAGATGGTGAATACTTATATAGAGGAGCATTTCAAAGGTAAGTTGAGCTTAGAGAAAACAAATAAGAATGCTCTTTATGCTATATTGAAGGGAAAAGATTCATCTAAGCTAAGGATAGTAACTGCTCATGTTGATACACTTGGAGGCATAGTATCAAGAGTGAAGGACAACGGCAGATTAGAGTTTGAAAACATAGGCGGCTTTATGTATGCTTCACTTGAAGGAGAGTTAGTAAGAGTTTATACAAAGAAGGGCGTTGTAAGTGGAACTGTTTTGCCTAATAAGGCGAGCGTTCACACTATGGAAGACGAAAGAGAAAAGACTCTTCCAAGAGAGAGACATTCGACAGAGATAAGGCTTGATATAGTATCATCTACTAAAGAAGAGACTATAGAGCATGGCGTAGGTGTTGGTGACTTTGTTGCCTTTGAGCCACGCACAAGAGTAACAGAAGACTTTCTTGTATCACGCTTCATAGATAATAAACTTCATGCAGCAATCATGATCTATGAGATGGAAGAGGTACTTAATAACAATATAGAGCTCGCATGTGACACGATGTTTTACTTCACAAACTTCGAAGAGCTTGGCCACGGCATAAGCTATGTGCCAGACAAGGCATATGAGGTACTTGCTCTTGACATAGGTATAGTTAGCTATGAGAACAACTCAGCTGAAGACAAGGTAACTATAGTTGCAAAAGATTCAAGAACACCTTACCCAATAGACTTTAGAGACAGACTTGAAGATTTAGCAATTAAAAATAAAATTGACTATGCAATAGATGTTCATCAAAGATATGGATCAGACGGATCACTTGGTGCAGTCGCAGGACTTAATTTAAACTTCGCCTGCATAGGTGTGGGAACTGACGCGTCACATCATATTGAAAGAACAAATATCAAGGCGATAGAGAACACAGAGAAACTATTGAGAGCTTACTTAGAAAATTAAATAAGGTATATACTAGATAGGCGGGCAGAGATGCTCGCCTATTTATATGGGCAAAAAAAGACTCCGAACTTAATCGGAGTCCATATAGTAATTATTTTAAATTATTTGCCAAGATTTTCATGAATCTTATCAAAAACGAATTGAACTTGTGGTCCAATAATGATTTGGATTGAATCCTTATCAGGTTTGATAAGTCCTAAAACTTTTGCTTCTTTAATTTTTGCTTCGTTAACCTTAGCGCCATCTACTAAGCTTGTTCTTAGTCTAGTTGAGCAGTAGTCGATGTCTTCAATGTTATCTTTTCCACCAAGGCCTTCGATGATGATAGATGCAACTTCATCAAAGTCATTGTTCTTTGTAACTGTATCTGCGCTTACTTCAACATCGTCATCTTCTCTACCAGGAGTCTTTAAGTTAAATGTTCTGATGAAGAACTTGAAGATGAAGTAGTAGATTACGAAGAATACTAGTCCAAGTGGAATTAGCATCCAAGGGTTATTAGCAACTGGGTTTCTTAATGATAAGAAGTAGTCAACAAAACCTGCTGAGAAACCAAATCCTGCTGTCCAGTGGAAAGCTGCTGCGATAGCAACTGAGATACCTGTTAATAATGAGTGAACAAAGTATAGAGCTGGAGCTAAGAACATGAATGAGAATTCAAGAGGTTCAGTAACGCCTGTGAAGAATGATGCGAATGCTGCTGCAACTAATAATGATTTAGCAACGTTCTTCTTTTCAGGTTTAGCTTCTTGATACATAGCAAGAGCTGCGCCTGGAAGACCAAACATCATTACAGGGAAGAAACCTGCTTGGTACATACCTGTTACACCTTTAACAGCTGTACCTGCTTCAAGAGAAGCTGCGCCGCCTAAGAAGTTAGGTATATCGTTGATGCCAGCAATATCAAACCAGAATACTGAGTTTAGTGCGTGATGAAGACCTGTAGGTATTAGTAGTCTGTTAAAGAACGCATATATACCTGCACCTATAGCACCTAAGCTTTCAATACCTTCACCGAAAGCAACTAGAGCGCCAAATAGTATAGGCCATACATAGTAAAGAATTGCTGAAACGATTATCATGAATAAAGCTGTCATGATAGGAGTAAGTCTTCTACCACTAAAGAATGCAAAAGCATCTGGTAGTTGAACTTGATAGAACTTGTTGTATGCAAATGCTGCAACAAGACCTGAGATGATACCAACAAATACGTTACCGTTGTTCATCTTTTGCCAGCCGTCAGTTAGAGCTAGTTCAGATACATCTACTCCTCTAAATACTGCAACAGTACCTGCTGAAAGAAGTGTAGTTGCGATTAAGAATGCTACTAGACCTGATAGACCTGCTGCACCGTTTCTATCCTTAGATAGACCATAAGCAACACCAACTGCGAATATAATTCCTAAGTTGTCAAGTATAGCTGCGCCTGTCTTGATTAAGAATGCAGCAACGATGCTGTTAGCGCCCCAACCATTAGGGTCGATCCAATAACCGATACCCATTAGTAGAGCAGCAACTGGTAGTATAGCTACTGGTTGCATCAAAGCCTTACCTAGGTTTTGAAGTTTTTTCATCATAATAATGACCTCCTTAATAAAATTGAATAATAATTACTATTATTATATATATTATACCACATTCATTCGAAATTAGAAATACTAAACAAAAATTTGTTTGCAAAAATTAGATATTTATTGTAGAATGAGTATAGAGACACTTAGTATTAAGTAAAATTAATTTAAGTGAATTATCAGGGGGTGTTACTATGCTTATAAAGGGAGCTAATGTTTACTGCGATGGTAAATTTATTAGAAGGGACATTGCTGTGAGTGGAGAGATCTTCACTGTATACAGTAGTGACGACATCGTTAAAGACTATGCAGATACTTACATCATACCAGGACTAACTGACATACATTTCCATGGAGCGATGGGTAAGGACCTTTGTGATGGAACTAAGGAGTCTATCGATACCATATGCGAGTATGAAGCAAGAAATGGTGTTACACAAGTCATACCTGCTACTATGACCTTAGCAGACGAAGAGCTTGAAAGGATATTCAAAGCGATTGGTGAGTATGAAGGAGGCAAGGGAGCAGAGTTTATTGGTGTGCACATGGAAGGACCATATATATCAAAGGACAAGATAGGTGCGCAAAATCCAAAATACTTAGCCGTGCCAAGTCTTGATAACTTTGACAAGTATCAAAAGCTTTCTAATAATAGAATCAAAAAGATAACCATAGCACCTGAGGTAGAAGGAGCGAAGGACTTTATTAAAGAGAGAGCAGATGAGGTTGTCATATCCATAGGACATACTGACTGCGATTACGATACTGCACTTGAAGCCTTTGACCTTGGAGCAAAATCGGTAACACACTTATTCAATGCGCTTAACGACATTAAACACAGAAGCCCTGGTGTATGCGGTGCAGCTTTTGACAGCCCTGAAGTCATGGTTGAGCTCATAACAGATGGAGTGCATATACACCCTTCAGTAATAAGGATGATTTATGCAATGTTTGGCGACGACAGAGTCATACTTGTATCTGACTCCATGATGGCAACTGGTCTTTCTGATGGCAAGTACAGCCTTGGTGGACAAGATGTATATGTTAAGGGCAAGAAGGCAACTCTTGAGTCGGGAACTATTGCCGGCAGTGCAAGTAATTTATTTGACTGCATTAGATATGCTTACTCGATAGGCGTACCTTTTGAATCACTAGTTAAATCTGCAGCAGTAAACTCTGCTAAGGAAGCTGGCATATATGATAAGTATGGCAGCATCAGAGTTGGTAAATACGCAAACTTTGTTGTAGTCGATAAAGATTTAAACATAGCCGATGTATATATAAGAGGCAAACAAATAGGTGGAGTAAATGAGAACAATTAAAGGAACTATAGCTAACAAAGGTCTTGTTTTAGGCAAGGTAAAGGTCTTTAGTGATGAGAAGATTGTTATTAGTAAAGAAAAGATTGATGATTGCGCTAAAGAACTTGCAAAGCTTGATGAGGCTATAAAAGCGTCCATCAAAGGACTAGATTGCTTATATGAGAAGGCAAAAGTGGATGCAGGCGAAGAAGAGGCACAGATTTTCGAAGTGCACAAGATGATGCTTGAAGACATAGAGTATCAAGACGAAATTAGAAGAAACATAAACGAAGAGAAGTTTAACGCTGCATATGCTGTGAGCTTAGCAGAAGAAAAATTTTATGAAGTCTTTAACAGCATGGACGACGAGTATTTTAGTCAAAGAGCAAAAGACATTAAAGACATATCTCAAAGATTAATTAAAAACATACTTGGAATTAAGAACTCATTTAGTGAAGGACTTGATGAGAAAGTTATTTTATACGCAGAAGATTTATTGCCAAGTCAAACACTAAACATTGACAAGGATAAACTTCTTGCAATCGTTACAGTCAAAGGCTCAACACAATCACACACAGCAATACTAGCAAAGTCTATGAACATAGCATCGCTTGTAAACTTAGACTGTGATCTTGATAAAGAGCTTGATGGCAAGCTAGCCATACTTGATGCATATAATGGAGACTTCATTATAGATCCAGATGACGCTTTGCTTAAAGATGTAAAGAAAAGGATAGAGAAGGAAGAGGCAAGAAGGCTTGAATTAGAAAAATTAAAGACAAAAGAAGCCATCAGTAAAGACGGTACGCATATAAGCGTCTACGCTAACATTGGTAAGTCTAAAGACTTGCCGCTTGCTATTGCCAACGGTGCAGAGGGCATAGGACTATTTAGAACAGAATTTTTATACCTTGGCAGAGACTCTCTTCCAACAGAAGAAGAACAGTTCAAGGAGTATAAGTACGTTGCCGAGGCTATGCAAGGTAAGGAAGTCATAGTTAGAACTTTTGACATAGGCGCGGACAAAAAGGTTGATTATCTAAATCTACCTGAAGAAGAAAATCCAGCTTTAGGCTATAGAGCGATAAGGATATGCCTTGACAACGAAGATTTATTCAAAGCACAGCTTAGAGCCATCATCAGAGCGTCTCACTATGGCAATATAAAAATTATGCTTCCTATGATTAACGATGTATGGGAAGTAAAGAAGAGTAAAGAGATTATTCAAGAGATATTTAAAGAACTTAGAGAGAAGGGCGTGCCATTTAACGAGAACATCGAAGTAGGCATCATGATAGAGACGCCGGCCGCAGCAATCATCAGTGATGATCTTGCAAAGGAAGTAAGTTTCTTTAGTATAGGCACAAACGACTTAACACAATATACGCTTGCTGTTGATAGACAAAATGAAAAGATAGCAAGGCACAGAGACATTCATCACAAAGCACTACTTAAGCTGATGGAGATAACATGCGCAAATGCAAAAAAGCACGGCGTAAAGATAAGCGTGTGCGGCGAGCTTGGAAGCGACCCTGAGATGACTGAGTTTTATGTAAAGAATAAATTTGACAAGCTATCTGTTAATCCAGGACAGATACTTGAACTAAAGAGTAGAATAATTAATTTATAAGGAGGTTACTATGAAAGAATTCGAATACACAATCACAGACCCTATAGGTATACATGCAAGACCTGCAGGTCTACTTGTAAAACTACTTGCAGCTATCAAAAGCGATGTAAAGGTAGCTAAGGGTGAAAAAAACGTTAACGCAAAGTCAATACTTGGACTTATGGGCTTGCAAGCAAAGCAAGGTGAAGCTATTAAGTTCATAGTTGAAGGTGATGACGAGGACGAAGCTATAAAGAAGATAGAGGACTTCTTAAAAGAAAATTTATAATCTTGACTTATAGCCCCTTATGCTTGTATAATATAAGCATAGGGGGTATTATTATGGAAAAAGAAAATTTCAGCCCGAAAGAGATATTGTCCATGACCTTGGACAACGGTGTAAAGAAGGCAAAGCTTAAAACGAGAACACAGTTCTTCTTAGGACTACTTGCAGGTATGTATATAGCCATGGGAGGAGCTGCATCAACTATAATCAACAGCCTTGGCAAAGGTTTCAATCCACAAATAACAAGACTCTTAGTTGGATTAACATTCACCATCGGCATAGTTGCAGTAGTAGTTGGGGGTGCAGAACTATTCACAGGAAACATACTTATGTTTGGAGCGGCACTTGACAAGAGAAGTAAACTAAGCACCATCATATACAACTGGCTCAAGATATTTATATATAATTTCATTGGAGCACTTATCTTTGTTTGCGTTGTTTATTATTCGAACATATTGTCTGACAGTACAAAGGAATTATTCGTAAACATTTTTAACGCAAAGACATCGCAAGGCTACTTTGTATTATTTGTAAAGGGCATAGGTTGCAACATACTAGTGTGCTTATCAGTATGGCTGAGCACAGCAAGTAAAGAGATTACAGCTAAGATCTTTGCGTCAGCCTTTCCAGTAGCAATCTTTGTTATATGCGGTTTCGAACACTGCGTTGCTAATATGTTCTACTTGCCTATAGCTATGATGATAAGTGGTAATTTTGATATGCTTGCCCTAGTGCACAATCTAATACCTGTCACATTAGGTAACATAGCAGGTGGTATGATCTTAATAACGATGTACTACTACGCTTATAAAGATTAATTTAAAATATAGTTTTAGAACAAGTACTCATATGAGTGCTTGTTATTTTTTTGCATAAAAAAGGTCAAGCCTTATATAGCTTGACCAAGATCATATATTATTTTTTTAAATTTAAAACTTTTAATAGGCTAAGAGTCGAGCCCTTCTTTGGAGTCTTCAATGCATTAGTTGTCATAAGAGCCATCTCACCACGATTAAGGTAGTCGTCACCGTTTAAGTCCAAGCCATCCATAAGGCCATATGTCACTGCATAGTCAGAGACAGCGTCCCACTTCTTTGCTTCGGATGTGTAGGCAAGTATCCTTAGTAGCACTGCTTGATACTGTCTAACGGTTACATAGCTACCAAAGCCAAACTTGTCCTTGCTCGCACCATGTATGTAGCCATTGGATACTGCCCAGTTGATATATGGCAAGTAAATCTTGTTAACATTCTTAAGATCTGTAAACTTTGTTTCAGAGCTATACTTTTTTGCTCTCTCTTCATCATTCATCAGTCTCGAAAGAATAATGATTAAATCTTCTCTCTTAAGATTCTTATCAAGCATAAGATCACCTGAGGCATCACCTTGTATTATATTGTATGACTTTAACTCTTCGGCGCTCTTTTTGTATTGATCGACTATATTCCTTGCATATACATTAGCAAAGGACGATATGAACATCAAAAAGCATAAGAAGAGTGTAATTTTTTTCTTCATGCATACCACTCCACTTACATTATACTATATAATAAGCATTTCGTATATTAAGTTCTTGTTACAAAACATATTTTTTTAATTAATATATAGTAAAAGCCTTTATATTTAACTTGTTTGTAACATTTCTTTCACTGATTATGTGGTATAATTAATACATAAGAATTAGAAGACTAGTTATGAAAGGAGTAAACTTATGAAAAATAACTTAAAAAGAGTATTTAGTTTAGTGCTTGCACTAATGTTATGTATGACATTTATACCTACTAACACAGTAAGCGCAAAAACTTTCAAAGACGTACCAAAGTCTCATTGGGCATACAGCTTTATTAACGAGATGAGCAATCAAGGATATATCGACGGATATCCTAACGGTACATTTAAACCACAAAAATCAATTTCATTTTTAGAAGCAATGAAGTTTGCAGCTATACTTACACAATATGATCAAAACGGATTAGAAGCTGCAAGAAAAGTTTGGCTAAAGGACGTAGTAGCGCTTGGAGTACCTGATTGGGCACAAGATAATGTTGTTAAGTGCTTAGCAAAGCAAGTTATAAATATGAAGACATTAAAAGCAGCTAAGAAATTAAATTTGTTTAGCTCAAATAAGCAACTAAGCAGACGTAATCTTGCAGAGTACTTTGCAAGAGCAATGAGTGTGAAGTCAAATGACCCAGTTATATCACTTCCTTACAAGGATACAAGCAATATTCCAGAAGAATCAAGAGCATTAATTGCTGGTTTGATAGACGCTGGAGTTTTATCACCACAAGGTAGTGGAAACGGTATGTTCAATGGCAACAAAGCTGTTCAAAGAGATCAAGTTGCCAAGATGGTACACTTAGCTCTTAAGTATCAAGCTACACAAGGAAACGGAGCTAACACAACACAACCTGTTCAACCAGTACAACCTGTTCAACCAGTACAACCTGTTAACCCAACACCAACAGTAGTTACAGGTACTATCACTGAATTCTCATCTACAGGTGCAACAGCTATATTAGTAGTAAATGACAACACAAGCACAGGCAAAGTATTCTCATTAAACGCTGCAACACTTATCACAGTTGATGGCAAATTAGGAAACCTTACAAACTTACTAGTAGGACAAACAGTAACTGTTACTGCAAAACAATCAATACCTGTTATGCAAGCAATCTCTATTGATGCAAAGGGAGTACAATTTAACCTTGAAGGTGAAGTGACAAACGTTGATAACGACAACAAAGAAATCAAGATTTCTTACACAGACAGCAATAAAAACAAAGTTTCAAGAGTATTCAAAGTTGACTCTGACTCATCAATAACAATTAATAATAGATCAAAGAGCCTTTACGATGTTAGAACTGGTTCACAAGTTAGAGCAAGTATCTACAATGACAAAGTTAAGACACTAGAAGTAACAGTATCTTCAGATGATTACAAAGGATATGTTAAGAGAGTAGACTACAGAGAAATCACTATCGTTTCATTAAATGGTAGAGAAAACAGATACAAACTTCCTAGAAGAGATACAGACTATGATATATATGATGACAGATATGACAACAGAAACAGCTACTATGGAAGAGAACGCAAATTGACAGCTGATGCATTTAGAAGCCTTGTTAGTAGCAATACAGCAGTATATGTAGAAATTGAAACAGACTCAAGAAATGATGATGAAGTTTCATGCATCACAATTGGTGACGGTTTTGATAACGAGTATATTGTATCTTCAAACTATGGCTATAGCAGATCGAGAGATCGTAGAGACTACGAGATAGTTTTATATCCTAAGGGAACATATGATGACAATAGAAACAGAGAAACTTACTACTATGATTCAGACCTAAGAGCAGATACCTTTGATTCAAGAAGAGACAGAGACGTTAGAGTTAGAGATATAGGTCCAGGATCAAGAGTTGTTATACTTGATAAGGATAAAGACAATAATATCAAGAAGATTATGGTTATCGACTCAAGATATAATAATGGATCAAGCTATTATGGCAATGATTGGGTACGTGCAACAGTTGATTATGTAGATTCAAACAGAATAATTGCAACTGATGTTAATAATAGAAACACAAGTTATACAATTGATGTTAATGGCAAATATATTGGTAGTATTAAAAAAGATAGAGTATACTATTTTAGATTGAGCGATATAAAGGATAGATATCCAAAGTTAATTGATTACAGCGAAGATCAACCAAAAGATTATAATTATAACAAATATGGAAGAAGAACTGAGAATGTTTATTATGTAAGAAAAGTAGCTGAAAGTTTATTCTTAACTTTTGATAAGTTTAAAGATGCAGATTGCTACATTGATGAAGACACTAAAGTAGGCAACAGCTATAGTATATCTTATCTATTTGATAATTATAAAAATCTATTAACAGGTAAAACAGTTGAAGTTGATATAGAATCTAACAATCATGTTTCCTATATTTATATTAGATAATTAATTAAATAAACTACACAAAAAATCTTAGGGCAATTTGTCCTAAGATTTTTTTGCGTTAAAAGCATTTTAATAAATGTAAATCCATTAAAAAATTTTTCCCATAGCAATAAAAAATAATTGTAATAAAGATTCTCATATGTTATAATCTTAACGAGGTGAAAACATGAAACTTGGTTTTTCAAATGAACTATATATAAAGGAACAAAGCGACTATATTCTTAAGAGAGTTGAAAAGTTTGAGAAGCTTTATATGGAGTTTGGTGGCAAATTAATTGGAGACAAGCATGCTCAAAGAGTGCTTCCTGGTTATGACGAGGACATTAAAACTGTTTTGCTTGAAAAGTTAAAGGATAGGATGGAGATCATCATCACTATACACGCGCAAGACATCATATCTAACAAGCTTAACAATAACACAGGTCTAACATATGAGAGAGAGGCTATCAGACTTATAGAGAGACTTAAGGCAAAGGGTATTAAGATCAACAGCGTTGTTATCAATCGTTACAAAAAGGACGAAAACGTTGATAAGTTTAAAGAGTACGTGGAAGCAAGAGGCATGAGGGTCTACCTTCACGACAAGACTGAGGGCTTCCCTAATGATGTTGACAAAATTTTATCTGAAGATGGTTTTGGCAAGCATCCATACATCGAGACAACTATGCCTATCATAGTTGTAACTGGTCCAGGACCTGGTAGTGGTAAGATGACTACATGTCTATCGCAGCTATACCATGAGTACAAGCGCGGTGTTAAGGCAGGTTATGCGAAGTTTGAGACATTCCCAGTGTGGAACATGCCGCTTAAGCATGAACTTAACCTTGCATACGAAGCTGCAACTGCTGACTTAAGTGATGTAAATCAAATCGACCCATACCACTTACAAGCTTATGGTGAAATATCTGTAAACTATAACAGAGACGTACAAGCTTTCCCTATATTAAAGAAGATTCTTGATAGGATCATGGGTGAGGAGTTCTACAAGTCACCAACTGATATGGGTGTTAACAGAATCAAGTCTGGCATTATTGACGATGAAGTTGTTAGAGAGGCATCAAGACAAGAGATTATCAGAAGGTACCTAAAGGCGCTTCTTATTTATAAGATGACTAATCAAAAGAAGGACGAAGCACAAAGGATAAAGACTCTTATGGAAGAGCTTAACCTTACTGTTGAAGACAGAAAGTCTTTGGTTGCTGCAAGAAATAAAAAGGCGGAGCTTATTGAAAAAGGCATCACTAACTCAAATGTTACTGCTATCGAATATGAAGATACTATCATCACAGGTAGAGACGGCGAGTTAATGGACTCTGCAGCGGCTGCTGTACTAAACTTACTAAAGTATATATCCAAGCTACCTGATGAATTACACTTAATCGACAAGGCGATACTTGAACCTATAAAAGAAGTTAAGGGCATCATCGAAAAGAAGGAAAGCCCACTACTTAATGTTGAAGAAGTTCTTATATGCCTTGCTACATCAAAGATGTTTAATCCGAGTGCAAAGCTTTGCATAGACAACCTATCTAAGATAAGAAATTTAAGAGCACACTCAACAGCTATGTTAAATCTAACAGATATAGAATTATTCAGAAAGCTTAACATAGACTTAACAAGTGACTATGTTGATACAAAATTTTAATTAATATAATCAATAAAAGAATCCTGATCAAACGATCAGGATTTTTTGCGTTAAAAAAGGTCAAGCTTTAATAAGTTTGACCTTGATATCTTAATTATTTTCGTCGATGTAGGCTATAGCTAAGCAGCCTGGTCCGACGTGAGCACCTATAGCAGTACCTATCTCTCTAATAGTTATGTCCTTTGCATCGAACTCTTCGTTTATCATATCGTATAGTTTTTGAGCGTTTGCTAAGTTATCAGTGTGACCGATGATAGTGTGCTCTAGTATCTCAGGATTGCGTCTTGCATCTTCTAAGTAAAGACTTAGTATCTTCTTATAAAGTTTTGCTTCGCCGCGCACCTTGTCTTTTAAAATTAACGCACCGTTTTCATCATTTGCAAGCAGTGGTTTTATGTTTAGAACTTGACCAACAGCTTTGATTGCCTTTGATATCCTTCCACCTCTGAAAAGGTACTCAAGGTCCTCAACAGTGAAGAGGTGTTTAACCTTACCAGCTAAGAAATTAGCTCTTTCTTCAAGCTCTTCGATGGACTTACCTTCATTATTCATCTTTATCATCTCTCTAACGATAAGCTGCTCACCTATAGTCATAGACTTGGAGTTGATAGATACCATCTTGATGTTTGGATACTTATCCTTTAGCATATTTATCGCCATGCAAGATGAGTCCCACGCAGTAGTAACGCCGTAGGAAAGACAGATGTAGATGAAGTCTTCACCTTCTTTGCACACTTTTTCAAAGCCTTCTAGATATTGGTTAAGGTTGATCTGACTAGTTTTGTAGATTTTACCACTTCTCATGTTTTTATATATTTGCGAAGTCTTTATATCAAGTCCGTCACGATATATAGTCTCGATGTCATCAGTATCAATAACGCTTACATATAAGGGCTCTAAATTAAATTCTTTAATTTCTTCTTGAGTGAAATCACTCGCACTATCAATTATTATTCTTGTCATTTTTTACCTCTCTCATAGCTCAAATTATATCATATAAAATAATTAAAGACAAGCACAATATTATTCTTGCATAAATAATTAGCTATGACTAATAGTATTAGTACTAAAAAATATATTTTTGTGGTATAATACATATATAAGGGAGGTTTTATTATGTCAATAGACGATAGAGTTAAAAGTTTAAGAGAACTTATGAAGAAGCATGGCATCACTATGTATATAGTTGCTACTGCAGACCCACATATGAATGAATACATCAGTGATCACTACAAGGACAGAGTGTTCATATCGGGCTTTACAGGTTCACAAGGTAATGTCATCATCACTTTGGACAAGGCGATGCTTTGGGTCGATGGTAGATATCACGTGCAAGCTGAAAACCAATTAAAGGGCACTTCATATGAGATATTCAAGTGGGGCAAACCAGGTGTTCCTACCTTTATGGAATACTTAAGAGACAATGTTAAAAAAGGCGAAGTGATTGGCTTCAATGGTAAGACTTTCTCTGAAGCTATGTTTGAAACGATAGAGGACTTAGTTGAAGATAGAGATGTAAAATTTGTTGACGACCAAGACCTTATCTCTGAAATATGGACAGACAGACCAGCTCTTAAGAAGGATAAAGCCTTTATACTTTCTTCTGAAGAAGCAGGCGAGAGCACAAAGGATAAATTATCAAGAGTAAGAGCAAAATTAAAAGAAGAAGGTGCTGATCTAAGCATCATCGCATCACTTGATGATATATGCTGGCTATACAATATCAGAGCAAATGATATACATTCATCTCCAGTATTGATTAGCTACGCTTATGTTGACTTTGACAAGGCTGCTATATACACAGACCTTGACAAGCTTGATGAGTGTGCTATCAAGGCTCTTAATGAACAAGGCGTAGAAGTTAAAGACTACGATGCTTTCGAAGAAGACTTAAGAAAGATTAAAGATAAGACTATCTACCTAGATGAAAATAAGATGAACAGATACATGTTCAAGCTTATAGAAGACGACAACTATGTTATTGATGGCTTAAACATCACAACAAAGTTTAAAGCTGTTAAAAATGATACTGAAATCAAGAATATAAAGGCTGCACACATAACTGATGGTGTTGCTCTTGCTAGATTTATGAAGTGGCTTAAAGAAGCGGACAAGACTACTCTTGACGAGCTTACTGTACAAGATAAATTGCACGAGTTTAGAGCAATGTCAAAGGACTTTATCGAAGAAAGCTTCGACACTATCTGCGGTTATGCAGATAACGCTGCCATCGTTCACTATATGTCAACAAAAGAAACTAACAAGAAGCTTGATAACAAGGGACTTCTACTAGTTGACAGCGGCGGACAATACAGATTTGGAACAACAGACGTAACTAGAACTATGGCCATGGGACCTCTAACAGATGAAGAAAGAAAAGGTTTTACACTTGTACTAAAGGGCTTCATAAGACTTATGAGTGTTGTATTTAAGAGAGGCACTAAGGGTATGGCTCTTGATATGCTAGCTAGACTTGACCTTTACAAGCATCAAATGGATTACTTACATGGAACTGGTCACGGAGTTGGCTACTTACTAAACGTACACGAAGGACCACACAACATCTCATCTAGATACAATGACATCGACTTAGTTAGAAATATGGTATTCAGCGTTGAGCCAGGTGTTTATGAAGACGGAAAATATGGCGTAAGAACTGAAGTATTAATCCATGTAGAAGACGCAGGATCAAGTAAGTATGGCGATTTCTTCAAGCTAGTACCATTGACATACGCAGCAATTGACAAGGACGCTATCGATAAAGATATGCTTACAGCTGAAGAAGTAGCTTGGTTAAACAGCTATCACAAAGCAGTTTATGAAAAAATCAGCCCATACCTTAACGAAGAAGAAAAGGCATGGCTAGAAAAGGCAACAAGTGAAATTTAATGTTTAACTTTGAAGAAGAGATAAAGAAGCTGCCTAAGAATCCCGGCATCTACATCATGAAGAATGATAAGGGCGAGATCATCTATGTAGGTAAGGCAAAAAATTTATCTAATAGGGTGAGAAGCTACTTTAGAAGCAGTACTAATCACTCTGAAAAAGTTAAGGCTATGGTAAAAAACATTGCCGAGTTTGAATATATAATTGTTGATAATGAGGTTGAGGCTCTAATTTTAGAGTCCAACCTTATTAAGCGTTATGTTCCAAAGTACAATATCGTGCTTCGTGACGACAAAAGCTACCCATACATAAAGGTAACGACTAATGAAAAGTATCCCAGGATACTTAAGACTAGGCTCTTAAGAAAAGATGGAGCGAAGTACTTCGGTCAGTATCCAAACGCTGCGAGCGTCAACATCGCCATCGACATAATAAACAGAGAGCTTAAGCTTAGAGATTGCAGCTTGAACATAGAGAAGGTGAAGGGAAAGATTAGACCCTGCCTTAACTACTTTATCGGTAAGTGCATAGCGCCTTGCAAGGAAGATGTGAGTGAAGAAGAGTACAAGGAGCTTATCGATAGAGCGATGAGGATTTTGCAAAACAAGGACAAGTCCATCTTGGAGAAATACAAGGCAAAGCTTGATGAGGCGATAACGAATTTGGAGTTTGAGAAAGCGCAAGAGTACTTAAACGTTGTAAATGCATTTAACGATATACATAAAGAGCAAAAAATTACATCGCCCGACGCCATCAACAGAGACGTCCTTAGTTATGCAGAAGGTATCTCTGACCTTATACTTGAGCTGTTCATTATACGCGATGGCAAGATTATAGAGCGAAACTACTACCTATTTGAGAACGAGAAGAAGACAGACATCAAGGAGATCTTCAAAGCCTTCATCTCGCAGCACTACTCAGCAAACATCGATATGCCAAATGAAATCATCACCGAGATCGACTTTCCGGATATGGATGAGATGGCGGATGCACTATCAAAGATTGCAAATCACAAAGTCGAGATACACGTTCCACAAAGAGGCGAGAAGAGAGCCTTGGTACTTATGGCAAAGAAGAACGCCATCGACATGGTAGAGAAGCACGCCGACAGATATATAAGAAAGAAAGCTTTGAAAGATATGGCGATGAAGCGCTTCAAGGACATACTTTGGCTTGAAGATGTACCAAATAGACTCGAGTGCTACGACATATCCAATACCATGGGACAAAACTCGGTTGCATCTATGGTCGTCTATGAAAACGGCGACATGCAAAGGAATGAGTACAGACGCTTTAGGATCAAGACTATAGTCGGAGCGGACGACTACGGCTCACTAAGAGAAGTACTTGAGAGAAGATTTTTAAGAAGCAAGAAGGACAAGGATGGTTCATTCGCAGCGCTGCCAGACATCATACTTATAGACGGCGGCCTTGGACAAGCATCGAGTGCACAGATGGTTTTAGATAAATTAGGTATAGAGATACCAGTAGTGGGACTTAAGAAGGACGATCACCACAGAACCGACTCTCTTGCATACATGGGCGAGATTATAAAGCTTGATAAAAGTTCAGAACTTTTTAAAATACTTACAAGGATACAAGACGAGGCACATAGGTTTGCCATCACCTATCACAGGTCATTAAGAGAGAAGAACATCAACAGATCCATACTCGATGAGATAGTTGGCATAGGTCCAAAAAAGAAAAAGATACTCTACGAAGCCTTCGAAGATATCGATGGCATACGTAGAGCGAGCCTTCAAAAGCTTGAGTCAGTCAAGGGCATATCAAAGACAAATGCAAAAGATATATATGAATTCTTTAGAAAAGATACTTAGTTGATTTAAGTATCTTTTTTTAATTAAGTATCGCTTAAAATTAAAATGAAGAGTTAAAAAAATAAAAATTTTAGTAAGAGTTTTATTGTAGTAATTATTTTTTTTATGAAAATTTAAAGTTTATTTAACTATTTATATAAAGCACTTGACAAATTAATTAGCTAGTGCTAACATAGATTTAGAATAAGCTTATAAAGCTGTGAATTAAAATATTATATAAGAAGATAAAAAGAAATTTTATAAAATTATTTATTAAAAGGAGAAAATTATATGAAACAATTAGGTTTTAATGATGACGAGAAAATAAAAGCTGACTACAAAAACTGGGTTCCAAAAAGAATGTTGCAGGCTAAGATTGGTGAAAGTATAGTAAGTCTTATTTTATTTGGCATATTTGGTGCAAGCGACTTAGTTCTTCAAGGAAGGCCAAGGATTATCTGCGGATTTATTCTAGGGGCATTGTGCCTAATACTTATATTAATTACTTTCTGGCTTAGCATTTTATATAAGAGTTTTGATTACAAGGGTAAAAGAAAGCTCGCTAAAGTCATAATAGAAGGGACTGCCGACTATGTAAAAATCAAAGATGGTGGAGTGGGCTTAGATGTGGGCTGCGGCAGTGGCGCGCTTACTATAGCCTGCGCCAAGAAAAATCCAGAGGCAATCATGGTGGGTTGTGATATATGGAGTGGCCCATACAAGAGTGAATTTCAAAAGAAGCTCTGCCAGGACAATGCTAGTGCTGAGGGAGTAGCGAATGTGAGATTTGAAGAAGGAAATGCAGTCAAGCTTCCATTTGAAGATGAAAGTTTTGATGCAGTGACAAGCAACTATGTTTATCACAATATAATGGGGAAAAATAAACAAAAGCTTTTACTTGAAACACTTCGTGTACTTAAAAAAGGTGGAGTTTTTGTTATTCATGATTTGATGAATAAGTCAAGATATGGAGATATGAATAAATTTATCGAAAAACTAGAAAGAGATGGCTACGAAGATGTGCAGTTAATTGATACAACAAAGGGCCTTTTTATGACTCATAAAGAAGCTGTTTTGCTGGGACTTTCTGGCTCGATGCTTCTTATTGGAAGAAAATAAAATAGTATATAAATTATTATAAAAATTTTAGAAAATTAATGAGGTATGCAAGATGAAGTACAATGGTTTTTATTTTTGCTTATTTAAAAGACCGATGAAAAAAGTTCTTATAGAGAAGTATGATAAAGTATATGCTTCGGATATTATTAGAAAGAGCAAAGGTGTCTATAGAGATTTGGTTGAGAATATGGATGACATCGGTGCTGACAACCCAATGGTTTACAATGAAATGTTTGCTCTAGTATTTGTATCTCCATATTTAGCAAGCGATAAGAAGATTCCGCCAGAAACCATCCAAGAAATGATGCGCAGATCTCTCTACTATATTAAGTGGTTCTTTGCTATGACAGACTTAAATACCAAGAGAGGTAAGGCCAGCAACAAAAAGAATATAGTTAAGTATTATAAATGGTACACTCCAGAAAAAGAAAAACTTTATCCGACTTCTTTTAAGGTCGATTTCGAAGGGCAACCTTACGAAGATGCTTGTTACTATCGAATAACTCGTTGTCCAATATGTACATATACCAAGAAGCTGGGGGTAGATGAACTAATGCCACTATTCTGCGAACTTGATGATGTGATGATTACCCTTCAGCATGGAGTACTTCACAGAAAAGATACTATAGCAAATGGAGCAGATTGTTGCGATTTTTTCATCACAGGAGACAAAGAGTAATAGATAATTTATTATTTGTAGCCTATTTGATTTAAAAAACCAATACCTAAACTTTTATTAGATAAGCTTATGGGCAAGGATAATCTAAGCGTAATAGAAATGACCTATCCAAAAATTTCGAAAAATACTATTAAAAATGCCTGCAAGTTTATCTATCATTACAAGCATCCAAAGAATTTAATTAAGTTTTCAAATCCAATAATGTTTTGGAGGGGAAGCGAAGACCAACTCTGCAAAAAGTGAAAAAATATTAAGAGTATCTTCCACAAATGAAAACAGAAGTATTTGAAGGAATGGATCATGGACAATTTCTCCACGATCATCCCAAAGAATACGCGGAGAAACTAAAAATCTTTTTGGAAAATAAATAAGGAGAATATTATGGATATAACAAGAGCAATATTAGATGGAATTGCAATGGCTGCTATCTTTAACGGTGCAGTGGCAGCTTTTGTACTGATTAACCCGAGATTTTTCTTTGATTCCTATCCAAAGAAAATACAAAATTCGGCTCCAGAAAAGATGACAAAAGAAGAGAAAAGAATAAATTTAATACTTACGATTATAATTTCAGGAATCGTATTTATATATGGAGTGACCTCTCTTTTACATACGGGAATAAGAGGACTTAGAGATCTTTTCTGGATGAGCTATATTCAGTGGATAATATTAAACTTTGGAGATTTCCTTCTATTGGATGTACTTTTGTTCCAAGGAAAGTACAAGGATAAGATAGTAATACCAGGTACAGAAGGACATGAGGACTACGAATTTGGAAATTGGATGAAACATTTGGCTATTAAAGAACATTTTATCTTAACTCCATTTTTGATAATTCCAATCGCATCTATAGTCCAAGCGTGGCTAGTGATTCTACTTGGATTATAAAATAAAATTTTAAAGGTATGACGAAAGTTGTGACACAAAAGAAGTTCGAAAAATAACACTTTAAAAAATGTGACTGATATACGATAATAATAAATAAAATAAATTTTAGCAGCTTTCTATCAAATCGATACTTATGAGATAGTTGGCATTGCTCCAAAAAGAAAAGATATATATGAATTTTTTAGAAAAGATACTTAAAAGGTTTTAGGTATCTTTTTTATATGCGCGGCACAAACATTGTAAGTAGCGAGCTACTATATGATGCACCTAAAACGATTTTTATGAAAGTCGTAAGAAGCGAGGAACTATATAGGACGTTAAGAACGATTTTTACCTTAAGTTTTATAAGCCTCTTGTAATTAAAAAATTAGTAAAAGCTTGCGCAAAATTTAATTTACAAAAAAATTTTAGTATAAGAAAAGCTTATAGGTGATCCAAATCACATTTATAAAATATTCTTGCAAATATTGAACCTTTGGTATATAATTGAAACTGTAAAAGATAATAATTTTAAATAGGAGGAATAAAAATGGCAAAAGTTTTTAAAACCATGGATGGTAACACAGCTGCTGCTTATGTATCTTATGCATTTACAGAAGTTGCTGCCATCTACCCAATAACTCCTTCATCGAATATGGCGGAAGCTGTTGACAGCTGGTCTGCTCACGGTAAAACAAACATATTTGGCGAAAGAGTTTTAGTTCAAGAAATGCAATCTGAAGCAGGTGCAGCAGGTGCTGTTCACGGCTCATTACAAGCAGGTGCATTAACTACTACATATACAGCTTCACAAGGTCTTCTACTTATGGTTCCAAATATGTACAAGATCGCTGGTGAACTACTTCCAGGTGTATTCCACGTATCAGCTAGAGCTATAGCATCACACGCTCTAAGCATATTTGGTGACCACCAAGACGTTATGGCATGCCGTCAAACAGGCTTTGCTATGTTAGCATCAGGCTCAGTTCAAGAAGTTATGGACCTTGCAAGTGTTGCTCACCTTTCAGCTATTAAAGGAAGAGTACCATTCTTACACTTCTTCGATGGTTTCAGAACTTCTCACGAAATTCAAAAGATCGAAGTTATCGACTATGAAGATCTAAAGAAACTTCTTGACAAGGACGCTCTAAGAAAGTTCAGAGAAAACGCTTTGAACCCAGAACACCCAGTAACAAGAGGTACTGCTCAAAACCCTGATATCTACTTCCAAGCTGCAGAAGCATCTAACAAACATTACGAAGACATAGTTGAGATTGCTGCTGACTACATGAAGGAACTTTCTAAGATTACAGGAAGAGAGTACAAACCATTCAACTACTATGGAGCAGAAGATGCTGAAGACATCATCATCGCTATGGGTTCTGTAACTGATACAGTAGAAGAAACTGTTGACTACTTAAACAGTAACGGCAAGAAAGTTGGTCTTATCAAGGTTAGACTATATAGACCATTCTCTAAGAAATACTTCTTCGATGTATATCCAAAGACAGTTAAGAGAATCGCTGTTCTAGATAGAACTAAGGAAAAGGGCGCTCTAGGCGAACCACTATACCTTGACGTTAAGTCAATGTTCTACGATGCAGATACTAAGCCACTAATCGTTGGTGGTAGATACGGTTTAGGTTCAAAGGATACTACTCCTTCACAAATCTTATCAGTATATGAAAACTTAGCATCACAAAACCCTATCAATGGCTTCACTATTGGTATCAATGATGATGTTACTCACAAATCACTAGAAATTAAGAAGATTATAAATACAGAACCAGAAGGAACTATCAAATGTAAGTTCTGGGGCTTCGGTTCAGACGGTACAGTAGGTGCTAACAAGTCAGCTATCAAGATTATCGGTGATAACACTGACTTATATGCACAAGGTTACTTTGCTTATGACTCTAAGAAGTCAGGTGGTGTTACAGTTTCTCACTTAAGATTCGGTAAATCACCTATCAAATCAACATACCTTATCAGTCATGCAGACTTTATAAGCTGCTCTAAGCAATCATACATCCACCTATATGACTTATTAGATGGACTTAAAGATGGCGGAACATTCTTACTAAACTGCATCTGGGACGAAAAGGAACTAGAAGAAAACTTGCCTAACAAGTTAAAACGCGCTATTGCTGAGCACCATGCTAAGTTCTACACAATAAACGCAACTAGAATCGCTGAAGAAATCGGTCTAGGCGGAAGAACTAACATGATTATGCAAGCTGCTTTCTTCAAGTTATCTGAAGTACTTCCACTTGACGAAGCTATCGCTCACTTAAAAGACTCTATCGTTAAATCATACGGACGTAAGGGTGAAAAGGTAGTTAACATGAACTACCAAGCGGTTGATAAGGGTATTGAAGAATTAAAAGAAATCAAATATCCAGAAAGCTGGAAAGACTTAAAAGATGAAAAAGAAGAAAAGAAAGAAACTACTAAGTTCTTTGAAGAAGTTGCTGAAGTTATGAACGCTCAAAAGGGTGACTCTCTTCCAGTATCTAAGTTTATTGGTATTGAAGACGGTACATTTGAAAATGGTACAGCTAAGTTCGAAAAGAGAGCTATTGCTGTTAACCTACCTAAGTGGCACAAAGAAAATTGTATCCAATGTAACCAATGTTCATACATCTGTCCACATGCTGTAATTAGACCAATACTATTAAATGCTGATGAAGCTGCTAAGGCTCCTGCAACATTTGAAACAATTGAAGCTAAAGGCAAGGGACTAGAAGGACTACAATATAGAATGCAAGTTTCATCACTTGACTGTACAGGCTGCGGTAACTGCGCTGACATCTGTCCAGCTAAGGAAAAAGCACTAGAAATGGTTCACTTTGAAGACATTGCAGAAGTAGAAAACGAAAACTGGGATTTCGCTATGGACGAAGTTGAAGTAAAAGACGACGTTATGGATAAATTTAGCGTTAAGGGATCTCAATTCCAACAACCACTTCTTGAATTCTCAGGTGCTTGCGCAGGTTGCGGTGAAACTGCTTATGCTAAACTAATCACTCAACTATATGGCGACAGAATGATCATTGCAAACGCAACAGGTTGTTCATCAATTTGGGGAGGTTCAGCTCCATCAACTCCATACTGCGTAAACAAATGCGGTAAAGGACCTGCATGGGCTAACTCACTATTCGAAGACAACGCTGAATATGGTTACGGTTTTGCTCTAGCTGATGAAGTTAACAGAAACAGAATCAAATCTCTAATGGAAAGCTACATTGCACTAGACAATAAAGATGCTGAACTTGAAGAAGCATTCAAACTTTGGTTATCAGATATGAGAGATGCAAGAGTAAGCAAGGAAGCTTATGCTAAGATGGCAAACAAATTAGCTAAGAAGACTGGAGACGCTCATCAAGATGAAATACTTGAACAAATCGATGAATTAAGAGACTACATGATTAAGAAGTCTGTTTGGGTATTTGGTGGAGACGGTTGGGCTTACGATATAGGCTTCGGCGGACTTGACCACGTACTAGCATCAGGTAAAGACATCAACGTATTCGTATTCGATACAGAAGTTTATTCAAATACAGGTGGACAATCATCAAAGGCTACACCAACAGCAGCTGTTGCAAAATTCGCTGCTTCTGGTAAGAAGATTAGAAAGAAAGACCTTGGTCTAATGATGACAAGCTATGGCTACGTATATGTTGCTCAAATCGCTCTAGGCGCTAACATGAACCAAGCACTTAAGGCAATCAAAGAAGCAGAAGAATACGATGGACCATCAATCATCATCGCTTACGCTCCATGTATCAACCACGGATTAAAATGCGGTATGGGCAAGAGCGTTAACAGAGAAAAACAAGCTGTTGCTGCTGGTTATTGGCACCTATACAGATTCGATCCAAGACTTGAAAAAGAAGGAAAGAATCCATTCGTATTAGATTCAAAAGATCCAACAGAATCATTCCAAGAATTCGTAGGTTCTGAAGTAAGATACACATCACTTCAAAAGGACTTCCCTGAAGAAGCAGAAATCTTGTTCAAGGCTGCTGAAGAATCAGCTAAGGACAGACTTGCAAGCTACAAGAGAATGGCTGGCTTAGATAAATAATTTAAGTAAATATATTTAATGAGATGCGAGGAGAAATCTTCGCATCTTTTTTATTGCATTACATATAAGTATAGCTTATAATATATAAAAGGAAGTGAAGAGATGAAACTAATTAAAGCAAATAAAAATCATAAAGATATAGTACTTGCTTTCAAAAAGAAAATAATTGAAGCCGGGGAGAGATTTTGCGGGGTAAGCGGTCTTGAAAGACTTGATTTTGATGAATGGCTTGAAAGAAATGACTTGATAGAAAACAAAAGTACTTGTCCAGAGAATATAGTACCTGCTATGCAATATATCTATGTCAATGATGATGAGAGCAAAGTTATCGGCATGATAAATCTACGCCTTGAACTAAATGATTTTTTGATGAAATTTGGTGGGCACATAGGCTACTCAATCGCGCCAGATGAAAGACGTAAAGGCTATGCCAAGTTGATGCTTAAAGAGGGACTTAAGTTTTATAAAAATCGCGGCTATGAAAAAGTTCTTATTACATGTGACGTAAATAACATTGCCTCCGCTAAGACCATAGAAGCCTGTGGCGGTGAGCTTGAGAATATTATAAAAGAAGATGAACTTCACTCAACAAAGAGGTATTGGATAAAGCTTTAATTGGGTATATATATTTTAAGGAGTTGATTATATGTATTTACTAAGACTATATAGAGACTTTGACCTTGTCTACTCGATAGGCATGTTCAAAGAAGAAAAAGATTACAAAGATTTTTTAAAAGCAATCCCAAGTTGTAAGCCAGAAGAGGATGGATACAACTACAGGATATATCTTAAAGATTTTCCAGCACTTTTAAAGTTAAAGTTCAATGATGCTGACTTTATATTGTCAAGAGACTTATTTTTAAATAGAGAATACCTTTATGTTGACGTAGAAGAGTACCCCGTGCTTAATGAATATAAGGGCATCTATGACAAGTATCAAGTGATAGGCGGTTATGCCATCGGTACAGATGAACTCGAAGACTACGTGACAAGACGTAACAAGAAGCTCGACCTTGTTTTTAAGATACTTGATGAGATGGGTGTTGAAGCCTTCAGAGACTACTCAGACTCTGAAGATGGAGAGTGCATTATACTTAAGAAGGACTCAAGCATACTATTTGAACTAGACCCATCATTCAATGAAGACCTTCCGGACGATGAAGAAGGACTAAGAAAAGCTATCGAAGAAGAACTTAATAATAAGTAAATGTATCATAAGATCTAAGGCGTACTTAGATCTTTTTTACTACTCAAAGCTCATTGATAAGGCGTTAATAATTGTGATTAAAATGCTTGACAATTACGCTTGAATCTAATATAATGACTATATTAATATATATGTAAGGGGAGAGATGTATGGCCAAAGAACAATACTTAACAGAAGAGGGTTTAAAACAAAAGGAAGAAGAGCTCGAGTATCTTAAGACGGTTGCAAGAAAAGAAGTTGCAGAGAAGATCAAGATCGCTCTTGGCTACGGAGACTTAAGTGAAAACGCTGAATATGATCAAGCAAAAAACGATCAAGCAGCACTTGAAGAGAAGATAGCTAAATTAGAAAACATACTTAGAAACGCAGTGCTTATAGACGAAGCAGGTGAATCAGACAATAAGACAGTTAAGGTAGGCTCGAATGTTAGGTTCAAGGACATGGATACAGATGAATTCTTAGAATATCAAATCGTTGGTGTTGTAGAAGCAGATCCATTTAACGGCAAGATCTCAAATGAAAGCCCTGTCGGAAGAGCCATGATAGGCAAAAAAAGAAACCAAGTTGTTGAAGTAGAAGCACCATCAGGTTTGAAGAAATATAAAATAACAAAGATATCATAGGAGTTGAAAGATGCAAAACACAGATTTAAATGAAATGCTACAAATTCGTAGACAAAAGTTAAAAGAATTACAAGATCAAGGCAAGAACCCATTTACAATTGAAAAGTTTAATCCTGATCATCACACAACAGATATTACTGATAACTTTGAAGAATTTGAAGGCAAAGAAGTTACATTAGCTGGCAGAATTATGTCTAAGAGAGGCCACGGTAAAATCTCTTTTATGGACATACAAGATATGAAAGGAAGAATACAAATCCTTTCTAAAATCGACGAATTAGGCGAAGAAGCCTACAAGATTATCTCATACTTAGACATGGGAGACATCGTTGGCGTTGAAGGCGAAGTTTTTAAAACACAATCAGGAGAAATTAGTATTAAAGCTAAAAAGCTTACATTACTTTCCAAATCCTTACAAATACTACCTGAAAAGTGGCACGGACTAAAAGACCCTGACCTTAGATATAGACAAAGATACGTTGACCTAATCGTTAACCCAGAAGTAAAAGAAACATTCTTATTAAGAAATAAAATCATAAAAAAGATTAGAGAATTCTTAGACAATTTAGGCTACTTAGAAGTAGAAACACCTATACTTGGTAATATTGCTGGTGGTGCAAACGCAAGACCATTCTTAACACATCATAACGCACTAAACATCGATATGTCATTAAGAATAGCGAACGAACTTTATCTAAAGAGACTTATTGTCGGTGGTTTCGACAAAGTTTATGAAATGGGTAAGATGTTCAGAAACGAAGGTATGGACACAAGACACAATCCAGAGTTTACTAATATCGAGCTATACGAAGCATATGCTGACTATAACGATATGATGGAAATAACTGAAAATCTTGTTGCTTATGTAGCTAAAGAAGTTTTGGGAACTACAAAAGTTGAGTATCAAGGCAAAACTATTGATTTTACTCCACCATGGAAAAGAATCAAGATGCAAGATGCAGTTAAAGAGCACACAGGTGTTGACTTTGATAAGATAAATACAGATGAAGAAGCTATCGAAGTAGCTAAAGAACATAAATTAGAGATAAAACCTGGCATGACTAGAGGACACGTTATTAGCGAAATGTTCGAAGAATACTGTGAACAATATCTAGATCAACCAACATTTATAATTGGCCATCCAGTAGAAATTTCTCCATTAGCAAAGAGAAATCCAGATGACCCAAGAATTACTAACAGATTCGAAGCCTTTGCTAATTGCTGGGAAATTGCAAACGCATTCTCAGAATTAAACGATCCAATCGATCAAAGAGAAAGATTTGAAGAACAATTAAGACAAAAAGAATATGGCGACGATGAAGCTCACCCAATGGACGAAGACTTCTTAAACGCTATCGAGGTTGGTCTTCCACCAACAGGCGGACTTGGTATAGGAGTGGACAGACTTATTATACTATTAACAAACCAAGCATCCATCAGAGACGTAATCTTCTTCCCAACAATGAAGCCAATAGGCAAAGAAATCGCAGAAAATAGCGATTCTAATGCTAATAATGACAAAACTTACGACCAAGTTACGACAGATTTGAAAAAATTAGACTTTAGCAAAATAAAGGTTGAGCCTTTATTTGAAGATGAGGTTGATTTTGAAACTTTTTCTAAGTCTGATTTTAGAGTTGTAAAAGTAAAGAATTGTGAAGAAGTTCCAAAGAGTAAAAAATTATTAAAGTTTACTTTAGATGATGGAACTGGCAAGGATAGAATTATTCTATCAGGCATTAAAAATAACTATAGTGCAGAGGAATTAATTGGAAAAACTCTTTTAGCGATAGTTAATTTACCTGAAAGACAAATGATGGGCGAATTAAGCCAAGGAATGCTCTTATCTGCAATTTGTGAATATGATGGAGAAGAATTATTAAATTTAGTAATGTTAGTTCCTAGTATTCCTGCAGGAGCAAAATTATATTAATTTTAAAAATAGAACTCGTTATAAACTGAGATTAAAAATAATTAATCTCAGTTTTTTATTATCTATATTTAGCGATAGAAGAAATTCTATCGCTTTTTTTTATGAAAGAGAGTGATAGTAATGTTAGATATGAATACAGTAGAAATAACAAAATTGTTAGCAGAATATGCAAGGGATAAAATTTTATTTATAATTTTAGGTTTTTCACTTATGCTTATAGCAACATTTTTAATCTTTTCTATAGATAAAATATTTAATAAGTTATATATAAATAGATTTTTTGATATTTTATTGGGTGCAATTGTAATTGTTTGTTTTTTTTGCGGATTTAACTTACTTATGGGTTCATATGCCAGAATTTGTGAAGTATCCATTAAAGTAATGCCGACAGAAAAACTAACAATAGACCAAATGCAAAAATCCGACAAGTTTATTAAAAAAGATGGAGATTTTTATTATGTTAAGACTATTAAAACATCTGCCTTTTTAAGTTGTGAGGATTCTTTGTTTGACAACTTTGATAAAAAAATCAATCAAATAAAAGAAGAATTTAATTATGATGTAAATTCAATATATTATAAAAGCAAAATAATTAATAAATAGAAAGGAATAAGTATATGAATTTTGATTATTTCTATAATCGACAAGCTGAAAGATTTAGTTTTTTCATGCTTCCTAAAATACTACTAAGTGATGAACATTTTAGATCTTTATCTTCCGATGCTAAAATTTTATATGCTTGCTTACTTGAAAGAACTGGTTATTCTTATAAAAATAATTGGATTGATGATGAGGATAGAGTTTATATTATCTTTACTATAGATGAAATAATGGAAACTTTAGGTGTTTCTAATAAAACAGCTTCTAAAATATCTTCCGAACTTGAAAATATTGGCTTAATTGAAAAGAAAAGACAAGGCTTAGGAAGACCAAATATCATATATGTTAAAGACTTTATGAGTGTGTTTGACATTGAGAAAAGCCAGTATATTACAAGAAGTGTAAAATCTACACTTCAGAAGTGTAATAATTACACTTCTAGAAATGTAGATTTTACATCTCAAGAAGTGAAGAATCTACACGGAATAGATAATAATATTATTAATAATAATTATATTAATATAAAAAGAGACGAGAAAAAATCTTTCGGACAATATCAAAATGTTTTTCTAAGTGAAAAGGAATATCAAGATTTATTAAAAACTTTAGGAGATAAAATTAATGAATATATAGAAAGGTTGTCAACATATATGAAATCTAACAATAGAACATATGAAGATCATAAAGCAACAATAATTAATTGGTATTTAAATGACAATAAGTATAAAAACAAATCACAAGCGAAGAATACTAAAGATTTTGTAGAGAGAGTTTATCCTGAAAATTATTTAACAAATAAGTACACAGATAACTGGAGGTAGTGAAAGAAAAAAATGAAAAAGAAGGTCTTTATAATATTATTTATCATTTTAGTTTTAATTTGTGTTTGGGGCGAGGTAAAAGAATACAAAGAAAAATATAAAGACGAAGATGATAAAAATTTTGAGACATACAACGAAGATTATAACTTATATTTTTACTATAATTACTTTCATTAAAGGAGGTGGATAGATAATGATAAATGAGGAAGCAAGTAAGTCTTCACTAAATATACAAGTTAAGCTTGCCAAGGCATCAGCTAGAGGAGTTTTAAATGTAATTAAATGGTTATGTTCGCTTGGAACAAATTCAAAAAGCTTTGAAAAAGCTATAGGTAGTAATGGCAAAAAAGTTAAATTAAAAGACTTAGTTGCAAAAGGACAAGTAGAGGATATGCCAATTAAAGATGCCGAGCTAAAACAACTAAAAAAAGAGCTAAAAAGAGATGGTGTAAATTTTTCAATAACAAAAGACAAAGAAACTAAAGAATACACCATATATTTTCAAGCAAAAGATGCTAATGTAATGTATAAAGCTTTTGATAAGGCGGTTAAAAGAGCTGAGAGGAAAGTAGATAGAAAAGAGTCTATCCGTAAGAAAATTGAAAATTTTAAGCAAAAAGCAAAAGAAAGTATTTTTAAAGATAAAGTTAAAAATAAACAACAGGAGCGTTCTCTATGATGAAAACAATCTTAGATCTTTTGCTTTTATTAAAAAAGGTTCAATGCAATGGAAAATAAAATATTAAATGGCATACTCAGCGATATAAAAAATATATTTAAAATACAAGATAGAAAGAGATTTTTAAAACAGAATTTACCTTATCTTGTATTTTTTTATTTGGGAAATATTTTTTCAAAACATGTCAATACTTATGTAGGTGGAGATATTATAGATAAAATATTTGTAGCTTTTAGAGATCTTAAATATATATCTTATCTACCTAGTCTTAAGTATAAAAATATACTGGCTGGATTAATATTCGCTGTCATTGTTAAGCTTATTATGTTTGAAAAAAGCAGGAATAGAAAGAAGTTTAGACAAGGCAAAGAATACGGATCAGCTAGGTGGGGAACTGCTACAGATATAGAGCCATATATTGACCTTAAGTTTGAAAACAATGTACTAGTAAGTAATACAGAGAGAATAACAATGAACAATAGACCTAAAAATCCTAAATATGCTAGAAACAAAAATGTTCTAGTAATTGGTGGTACAGGCTCTGGTAAAACAAGATTTTATGTTAAGCCTAATTTGATGCAGATGCACTCTTCGTATGTTATTACAGACCCTAAAGGAACTCTAATAAATGAATGTGGCAAAATGCTTTATGATAACGGCTATGAAATTAAAGTTCTAAATACTATAAACTTTAGAAAGTCGATGAAGTATAATCCTTTTGCCTATATTCATTCTGAAAAAGATATTTTAAAGCTTGTTCAGACAATTATTGCAAATACTAAAGGTGAGGGAGAAAAGGCTGGAGAAGATTTTTGGATAAAAGCTGAAAAATTGTATTATACAGCCCTTATTGCATATATCTATTATGAGGCACCTAAGGAAGAACAAAACTTTACAACGCTTCTTGATATGATAGATGCTTCTGAAGTTAGAGAAGACGATGAGACGTACAAGAATCCAGTGGATAGGTTATTTGAAGCATTGGAACAAAAAGATCCACAACACTTTGCCGTTAAGCAATATAAAAAATACAAACTTGCAGCTGGAGTAATAGAATTAAGGAGAACACTTAATCACTGTTTTAGTGAAACATGTACTTCTTAATTCTTTTTTATTTAAGAAATTAAGAGGAAGGAGGAAAAAGTG
>CAMYBS010000004.1 GCA_947254025.1 uncultured Clostridia bacterium | reverse complement strand
ACTGGGTTTGGTACTACAACTTTTTCTGCGTCTTTGTAGATTGCTGTGAATGTTTCTGTTGCTACGTTTCCTGTTGCTGGTACTTCTGGATTCCATTTGTTAAATTCTTGTGTTGTGTCTGTTGGAACTGCTACTATTGCCGCAATCTTTTCTTTTAGTTCTGCGTCTTTGTATGTTGTTCCATCTAGTACATCTATTGCTTTTACTTGAACTTTTCCAATCTTACCAGCTGATGTTGCGTCGAATTTTAGTCTCACATAGCCTGCTGGTACTTGACTGTCTGGATCGGTTACTTCGCTGAATTTTGGTTTGCTTTTATATGTTGCTGTAAATGTTTGTGTTGTTACTTTTCCACTTTGAGGTACTTCTGGAAGCCAACTCAAAAATGCCTTAGTGGGATCATTGGCTATTGGTTTAATCGCTAATATTCGCATCCTTAATGCTGGTGATCCGAAATCCGCGGTACTAGGTACATTTAAGACCACCTTTTGCTCGCCGTTGATGGTTCCTTCGCCTGCATCAAATGTTAGATTTATCTTGTAGACTGCTGTAAATGTTTTTGTTGTTACGTTTCCTGATGTTGGTACTGTTTCGCTCCATTTGTCAAATTCTTGTTTTGTATCTTGGTTTATTGCTTTTTCTGGAATTTCATCTTTTACAGCTTTGTTATCCCATGCTGTTCCTGTTAATACGTCTATAACTTTGTATCTGTGTGTTCCGTCTACTGTATTTCCTTCGCCTGCGTCAAATTTTACTCTTGTATATCCGTTTGGAACTGCTGCGTTAGGATCTGTTCCTGCTTTCACTAGTTCTTTTGCTTTATATGTTGCTGTAAATGTCTTTGCTTCTACTGTACCTGCTGTTGGTACTGTTTCGCTCCATTTGTCAAATTCTTGTTTTGTATCTTGGTTTATTGCTTTTTCTGGAATTTCATCTTTTACAGCTTTGTTATCCCATGCTGTTTCTGCTAGTACGTCTATAACTTTGTATCTGTGTGTTCCGTCTACTGTATTGCCTTCGCCTGCATCAAAGATTACTCTTTCAATATTTCCTAATGCAGGGATTTCCGGATCATTTCCGATAGTTACCTTTTCATCTACAAATTTTACATATAATTTTACTGGAATTGTCCATCTTTTATTAAAGGAGTATTTATAAGAACATTTGTAATATCCTTCGTCTTCATATTCTTCAGTTATATTAAAATAATCATACTCAATTTTTAGACCGTTTAGATTTTTTGCTCTGCCCACGTCAAATTTTCCTGGTAACACGCTATATTTGAATTTCTTTGTTTTTTTATCAACAGCAATATAATACGGATTCACTTCACTAAACTGTATCCCTCCGATAAAAGGTACTGCTGTTTCATTTGGTGAGTTTAAAGTCGTCATATTGTTGCCTTTTACTATTACATTTTTAAGATTTGTATTAGTGTCTAAATCTATGGTTGATAATTTATTATCGGCACAGACTATTTCTTCTAGAGCAGAAGCGCCTGTTACATTAAGATTTGTTAAGTTATTTCTCCTACAACCTAATTTTTTTAAGTTTGTTTTATTGCTTACATCTAATGATCTTAGTTGGTTATCACTGCACTCGAGATTTGTAAGGGCAGTGTTTTGGCTTACATCTAATGATGTTAGTCGGTTATTACTGCAGCTAAGTGTCGTAAGCGCTTTGTTTTGGCTTACATCTAATGATGTTAGTTGGTTATCATAGCAGCTAAGTGTCGTAAGCGCTTTATTTTTGCTTACATCTAATGTTCCTAGTGGGTTACTTCCGCAAGAGAGATTTGTAAGAGCATAGTTTTGGCTTACATCTAATGAACTTAGTTGGTTATCATAGCAGGTAAGTTTCGCAAGGACTTTGTTTTGGCTTAAATCTAATGATGTTAGTTGGTTACCCCTGCAATCGAGATCTGTAAGGGCGCTGTTATTGCTTACGCCTAATGATGTTAGTCGGTTATTATAGCAGCTAAGTGTCGTAAGCGCTTTGTTTTGGCTTACATCTAATGAACTTAGTTGGTTTCTTGAACATTTAAGACTTGTAAGGGCCATATTTTTACTTACTTTTAATGAGCTTAGTTCGTTCAGTTCGCAAATAAGTGTCTTAAGATAGATGTTTTGGCTTAAATCTAATGATGTTATTTGATTGTTTGAGCAATCAAGTATTTCAAGGTCTTTAAAACATGCAATCCCTTCAAGGCTTGTAATTTTTCCTTTACTACTTGTAGACTTTAGATAAATATTTGTTACACCACTTGTTTCCCATTTCTCTAAAATGCCATTGTTATTCTTATCATATTGTTTTACAAATCCCTTAAATATTTTATCAGGAAAGTTTGTACCATTAATTTCAACATCCCCCGCCCCAGCATGTACTATGCCGCTTCCAAATGGAAGGTTGGTGAAAAAGATGATAAAGGCTAGAATTAAGCCTAAAATCCTCGTTTTTTTGATTTTCATTAATTTCATATCCTTTCTATATATATTTTTTACTATCCTTATATATATTTATAAAGTATCGCTATGTGCGTCTTGATAAACAATCCTCCTTCGTGACAAAATTCACATACGACTAAGCTTTTTTAAAATATATACTTAAACATTATAATTAAAGTCTAATAATATACTCTAATAAAATGATATATTGCTTCTATTAAATTATAGAATACTTTTGTCTAATTGTCAAGGATTTTTATTTAAAAAATTTCTCTTCTAATGCAGCTATATGCTCATTTATAACAATACATATCAAAAAAAAAAAAAAAAAAGACACCTAGTGTCTCTTTCTGCTAATATTATTTTTATTAAATTAAACACGTATATAGATTCGTGGCAAATTAATCTTCGTGTGAAACGTTTTTTGTATTTAATCGTTTAAGGCGAAGCGATATGCAATCGAAATGATTTTGATCTAGATGCTTCATCAGAAATCGTTATGCTTTTAATATGATTTAGGCGCAAAAAAAGAAGCGTGCTTCAAACACGCTTCAAGTTTGTGGAGGCGGCAACCAGATTTGAACTGGTGGTCAAGGTTTTGCAGACCTGTGCCTTACCACTTGGCTATGCCGCCATATGGAGCGGAAAACGAGATTCGAACTCGCGACCCTCGCCTTGGCAAGGCGATGCTCTACCACTGAGCCATTTCCGCACATGGTGCCCAGAGCCGGGATCGAACCAGCCACACGTAGATTTTCAGTCTACTGCTCTACCGACTGAGCTATCTGGGCACACTAGTCATATTACTGACTAGTCTATGATACTATAAATTGATTTAATTGTCAAGGCTTTTTTTATATATATTTAATATTTTAAAAATATTATACTGCTAAATTTTTTATCATGCCTAGTGACATAAGTAGAGGCAATCCTGCCATGATGATCCATACTACTATGTTAAAGGCTAGTGGCAGGTATGAGAACTTTGCTGGCGCTTCTACGTCCAAAGTGCAGTCTACATCTTCTGTTACTTCTTTTGTCTTCATTTTTGAAAGTACTCTATATAGGACGAAAATTATCACTATGGATATGAGTACCATGAAAACTCCTTGTAATAAGCCTATATTTAAGTCTGCTTCACCTAGCGTAATCATCTTCATATCGTTTACTGCGCCCTCGGCAATATCCTTTTGGAATATGCTAAGTATGACTGAGCAAGTATTGAATGTGAAGTGGCCAAGCATTGACGAGTAAAGTGAATTTGTTTTTTCGTTTAAAACTGAAAATACATAGCCTAATATGAATGGCGCAACTATGTTGAATGGATTAACATGCATTAGCATAAATAGTAGTGCTGTGTAAAAGTATGTGGATTTCCTTCCCTTTGCTTTCCTTGCTGGTGCGCTGAGTAGTCCTCTTACGTAGAACTCTTCGCATATGGCTGGAAGCACACCTATAATCAAAACGCTGTATATGCTCATTAGTCCGCCTGATTTGACATTGATTTGAGGCACTCTTACCTCGCCAAATAGGCTATAGAACTTGATTAAAAGTGTCGAGCTTATACCAACTAGTGGATAAACTAAAAGTGTTAGAAAAACTGATATAAGCGCTTCTTTTCCAGTGATTTTATTTAGTCTAAAGTATCTTTTGAAATTAACTTTCTTTTGCTTTACATAAACAAGAACTGGTACTAATAGTATCAATACCTCTCCAGCGAATAAACCTAGGTAAAGGTCTATTGTTTGAAGCATAGATCCTATGAGGATGTATGATATGAAAAGTATTGTATATAGCCATGAGGCTTTATTGATATCAATCCCTGTCCTGTTTACTTTGTTCTCTCTATACATTATGCACCTACTTTAACTCTTCTAATCTCTTTAACGTTTTATCTAATAGCTCCTTGTAGTTCTCAAGCTTTTCTTTCTCTTTATCAACAACATCCTTTGGTGCCTTGCTAACAAATTTTTCATTTGAAAGTTTTTTCTCAAGTCTTTCTACTTCAAAATCTAATTTTTCTTTTTCTTCCTTAAGTCTTTGTTTTTCTTTTTCAAAATCTATAAGCTCGTTTAATGGGAAGAAAATTTCCGCATTTGTCATCATTATCGATGTGAAATCTTTGTTTATGGCATCCTTATTGTCAAGTATAGTTATCTTATCTATATGTTCAAGGTCTTTAAAGTAATTAGCACTGTCACTATATAGTCTTCCTGCTTCTTCATCGTTTGGATAAACTAGCATTGAGAAGTGTTTTGATGGCTCGATATTCATATCTGTCTTCATCTTTCTAATTGCTTTGATAGCATTTTTGATTAGTTCTAAATCATTAAGCTCTGCATCGTAGTACTTAATATCCTTTGGCCAATCGCTGATGATTAATGGAGTCTTTCTGTTTGGTAAGTAGCTCCAAATCTCTTCTGTGATAAATGGCATGAATGGATGAAGTATCTTTAATATATTTTCTAAGATATATAAAATAACGTTTTGCGCGTTAATGTTGTCTCTATCGTATAATCTTGTCTTAACAAGTTCTATATACCAGTCGCAGAAGTCCTCCCATATAAAGTCTTGTACCTTTGCAGCTGCTATACCTATCTCGTACTTGTCAAGGTTATTGTTGATCTCATCTACAACAGTTTTTAGTCTTGAGATAATCCATTTGTCTTCTCTTTCTAATTTGTCGTAGTCAACGCTATAGTCATCTCTATCATCAAGGTTCATAAGAACAAATCTTGATGCGTTCCATAATTTGTTGGCAAAATTCCTTTGTGGCTCAACTTTTTTAACGCTATATTTAATATCATTGCCTGGAGCGTTATTAGTAATTAGTGAGTATCTTAGCGCGTCCGCTCCATACTCACTGATAACTTGTAGTGGATCTATACCATTACCAAGTGACTTAGCCATCTTTCTTCCTTGTTCGTCTCTAATAAGTCCTGTTAATAAAACGTCTTTAAATGGTACCTCGCCAGTTTGTTCTAATGATGAGAATATCATTCTACTTACCCAGAAGAAAATAATGTCGTAGCCTGTTACTAGTAGGTCTGTTGGGAAGAATCTCTTGTAATCTTCTGAATCTACATCAGGCCAGCCAAGTGTTGAGAATGGCCATAAAGCTGATGAGAACCATGTGTCAAGTGTATCTTCATCTTGTCTTAAATGTTCTGAACCGCACTTGTCACACTTTTCTGGTCTTTCCTTGCTCACAATGTACTCGCCGCAGTCGTCACAGTAATAAACTGGTATTCTATGTCCCCACCATAGTTGACGAGATATACACCAGTCTCTGATGTTTTCTAGCCAGTTTTCATATATCTTGCCGAACCTTTCAGGGATAATGTTTACTTTATTTTCTCTGTATGCTTCTAGTGCCTTCTTTGCCATCTCGTCCATCTTTACAAACCATTGTAGAGATGCTAGTGGCTCAATGATGGTATTGCATCTTTCGCAGTGACCAACAGAGTTTTCGTGTTTTTCTACTTTTACTAATAATCCTTGCTCATCAAGATCCTTAATGATTCTCTCTCTTGCTTCGTATCTATCTAGTCCCTTGTAAGCATAAGCATTCTCGTTCATCTTAGCATCTTCATCTATAACGATTAGTTGACCAAGATTGTGTCTAGCGCCTACTTCAAAGTCGTTAGGGTCGTGTGATGGAGTAATCTTAACGCAGCCAGTACCGAAGGATGAATCAACGTATTCATCTGCAATAACAGGTATTTGTCTATCTGTTAATGGTAGATCAAGTGTTTTACCAACTATCTCAGTATATCTTTCATCTTCTGGATTAACAGCAACAGCTAAGTCGCCAAGAAGTGTCTCCGGTCTAGTTGTCGCTATAGTTACATAGCCAGTCTTATCTGAGTATGGATACTTAATGTACCACAACTTACCCTCTTGTGGCTCGTGAACAACTTCTGTATCAGATATAGCTGTGTGGCAGTGTGGACACCAGTTAACTATCCTCATGCCTCTATAAATATAATCCTTTTTGTATAATCTTTCAAATACTTCGTAAACAGCCTTTGTTAAGTGCTCATCAAGAGTGAAGCTATCGCGCGACCAATCACATGATGAACCAAGTTTCTTTAGCTGCTCTTTAATGTTACCGCCATATTTATGTGTCCAATCCCATGCTTCTTTTAGGAACTCTTCTCTTGTAAGGTCGCTCTTCTTAATGCCTTCTTTTTTAAGTTTTTCTACAACCTTTGCTTCTGTAGAAATTGACGCATGGTCAGTTCCAGGTAGCCAAAGTGCGTTGTAACCTTGCATTCTCTTGTATCTTATTACAATATCTTGTAAAGTTCCGTTAAGTGCGTGGCCAAGGTGAAGCTTACCTGTTACGTTTGGTGGCGGCATAACGATGGTAAAAGACTCTTTACTATCATCAGTACTTGGCTTAAAGTACTCATTGTCCATCCAAAACTTATAAATATTATCTTCAAATTCAGCTGGATTATATGATTTTTCTAAATTCTTCATAGTTCCTCCCTAGTAAAATTTATATTATACCTCCATAATTACAGGAAGTATCATAGGATTTCTTTTCATTGTTTGATATATATACTTCTTCAAACTGTCTCTAATTGCATTTTTGATGCTTGACCAGTCTGATATATGTCTTTTTTGACAATCTTCAATAGCAAGAACAACCTTGTTCTTTGCTTCTTCCATCAGATCATCTGCTTCTCTAACATAGACAAAGCCTCTTGATATGATGTCTGGTCCAGCTATAGTTGAGCCGTCTTCCTTACTTAGTGTTAAAACAACTATAATTAAACCGTCTTCAGATAAATGTTTTCTATCTCTTAAGACGATATTACCAACATCACCAACACCAAGGCCATCAACTAAGACATTGCCTGAAGTAACTTCATCGACTATCTCAGCCTTTCTCTTGTCAAGTTCAAGCACCTCTCCATTCTTCATTATAAAGATGTTCTTAGGGTTCATGCCCATGCTCTCTGCAAGTGAAGCATGTATCTTAAGATGTCTTTGTTCTCCGTGAACTGGAATAAAATATCTTGGCTTAATAAGTGAGTGTATAAGCTTAAGTTCTTCTTGACAAGCGTGTCCTGAAACATGTATCTCACCAAGTGATTCGTATATAACTTTTGCATCAAGCTCTATAAGTTTGTTAATTACCTTTGATATTGCGTTTTCATTTCCTGGTATAGGATGCGCTGAAAGTATAATTAAGTCATTTGGTGTGAGCTGAATTTTTCTATGCTCATTATAAGCAATCCTTGTAAGTGCACTCATAGGCTCACCTTGAGAACCTGTTGTTATAATACAAAGTTCTCTGTCGTCATACTTATTCATCTTATTTATGTCAATAAGACTTGATTCTTTAACTCTTAAGTAGCCTAAATCCTTAGCAACATTGACGTTATTTATCATGGACCTGCCTGATAAAACAATCTTCCTTCCGTGCTTTTCAGCCGCTTCTATAATCTGTTGAATTCTTTGTATATTTGATGCAAATGTTGCAACTATAATTCTATTCTCAGTATATTCGTGGAAGATAGTTCTAAATGTCTCACCAACTACTCTTTCGCTAAGAGTGTATCCCTTCCTTTCAACGTTAGTACTTTCTGCCATTAAGCAAAGAACGCCTTTATCGCCAAGCTCAGCGAATCTGTTTAAATCGTTCACTCCTCCCATAATTGGTGTAAAGTCAATCTTAAAGTCTCCTGTATGAACTATGACTCCTGCAGGCGTATGGAAGGCTAAAGCTGCTGAATCAGGTATACTGTGACATTGTCTAATGAATTCAACAACAATTTTACCTAATCTTACCTTATCGTTAAAGTTCACAACGTGCATCTTTGGCTTTAGGTTGTGCTCCTTTAATTTATTCTCCAATAGTCCCAAAGTAAGTCTTGTACCATAAATAGGCACATTAATCTTCTTTAAAACATATGGTATAGCTCCTATATGGTCCTCATGACCGTGTGTTAAAACTATACCCTTTATTCTCTCTTTATTTTTTTCTAAGTATGTGATATCAGGAATTACGATATCCACGCCCAGCATCTCGTCCTCTGGAAATGTCATACCGCAATCACATATAACTATATCTTCATCACATTCAATAAGAGTAATATTCTTTCCGATCTCATTAAGACCACCCAGCGGGATGATTCTTAGTTTGTTACTCTTTAACATCTTCTCCTCCTTTTATTAATTTGTCTTATCTAATTCTTCATAGGCTTCTTGAGCTTCCTTAAGCTCCTCATCGTCCAAGCCAATGAATACTAAATTACCTTCTTTATCTTCTTGATACTTCATAATATAGTAGTCATCATCCGCTTCATCTTCATACATGACTATATACTTATCTGTATCAATCTCAAATGTTGCTTCCACGATAAATTCTACTTCTTTGCCATTATCATCAAGAAGCTTAATTTTATTGTCCATCTTTTCCCCTTTGCATATCCAAATATGTTCTTAATATATAATTTGCTGCTATAGAGTCTACAAACTTCTTTCTGTTTTCTCTACGCACATTCGTATCAATTAAAACTCTTGTAGCGCTAACTGTTGTTAGTCTCTCATCAACATAGACAAGTTCAATGTCTTCTATGTTTTTCTTCATAAAATCCATGTACTTCTTTACTTTTTTTGCTTGTGGTCCTAGGCTTCCATCCATGTTCTTAGGAAGTCCAACAACCAAAGTCTTTACGCCGTACTGATCAATAATTTCTTTTAACTTGTCTCTATCTTCTAATTTTGAAGTTCTAAATATAGTGTTTAGCGTTGTGACTATAATTTGCAATTCATCTGAAATTGCAAGTCCTACCGTTTTATCGCCAACGTCTAAAGCCAAAATTCTTTCCATAATTTCACCTAAAAATAATAAGGGTTATAAGCCCCTATTAATCATTTCAAATAATCAACGAGTATTGCCTCCAAAAGCTCATCTCTTTCCATTTGTATAATCATCGATCTTGCATCATTGTAGCTAGTTATATATGTCGGATCGCCTGATAGAATGTAGCCAATGATTTGGTTGATAGGATTGTATCCTTTTGCTTCTAGGGCTTCGCAAACCTTATTCAATATTTCTTTTGGTGATTGAATTGTTTCCTTTTGAACATTAAATTTCATTGTTTCATCAAATTTGTTATCCACTACTATCACCTCTAACTATAGTATAACACAAAAGACCTAAGTCTTCAATAAATATTTATCTTACAGCTTAAGCTAAGATCTCTTTTAATTTTTCTTCTGCCTTAGCCTCAAATTCTTTAAGCTTATCAGAGTTACCGCCACCTGCTTGTGCCATGTCGTCTCTTCCGCCACCCTTTGCATCAAGAAGTGGTGCAATGTTCTTCATTAAGATGTTAGCTGTAACTACCTTACTTACAACATCCTTAGTAAGTGTTATGATAAACGAAGTTTTGCCTCCAATATCTGCAGCTACCATTACTATACCTGACTTAACTTTATCTTTAAGCTTATCGCCTGCTTGTCTTAATTCATTCATATTGTCCGCATCTATTACACTGATTATATAATTAATGCCATTAAGATTTTTAACTTCACTATCTAAGTTCTTAAGCTCAGCACTTTGTATTTTGTTCTTTAACTCTTTAATTTCTCTTTCTCTATCTTTAAGTTCATTAATAGTTTGTTCTGCTTTGACAAGAAGGTCTTCCTTCTTTGCCTTAAATGCATCGCTTAACTTATCAAGTTCATCTTCATTTTCATTTAAGTACTTATAAGTGTTTCTTCCAGTCAATGCTTCAATTCTTCTAACGCCTGCAGCTATACCTGTTTCTTGAACTATCTTAAATAAGCCTACTTCTGAAGTGTTCTTAACGTGAGTACCGCCGCATAGCTCCATTGAGAAGTCTCCTACTTGTACAACTCTTACTAAGTCTCCATACTTATCTTCAAATAAGCCTGTTGCTCCCATCTTCTTAGACTCATCTAAGCTGACTACCGATGTTTCAACATCTATAGCATCAAATATGCTTTCATTAACAATATTTTCAACTTGTTTAATTTCATCAGCTGTCATTGCTTGGAAGTGTGTAAAGTCGAATCTAAGTCTTGTAGGACTAACTAATGAGCCTGCTTGATTAACATGTGATCCTAAAACCATCTTTAATGCTTTGTGTAGTAAGTGAGTTGCTGTATGGTTCTTGCGAGTATCTTGTCTTAACTTGTAGTCGATTACAGCATCTAGCTTATCACCTGTTTTTAACTCGCCCTCTTCTACTTCAACTTCGTGAAGCACAAGTCCAGTTTTAGTCTTCTTTGTATCTATTACTCTAAGACTTACTTTATCATTCTTAAGCGTACCAACGTCACCAACTTGTCCGCCTGATTGGCCATAGAATGGTGTCTTATCAAGTATTACTATCGCTTTATCGCCTTTTTTAATAGACTCTGTTAAGTTCTTATTAACAACTATAGCATTTACTTTAGCATCTTCGTTCTCGTTATATTCGTAGCCTATAAACTCATTCTTGTAATTATCGTAGATGTCTAAGTTAAGGTCGCTGTTCCAGCCAGAGTCTTCAACATGAGCATTTTCCTTTGCCCTAAGCTTTTGCTCTTGCATGTTCTTGTTAAATTCTTCTTCATCTACACTAATTTTATTTTCTTCAAGAATTTCCTTTGTTATATCAAATGGGAAACCATATGTGTCATATAAAATGAAAGCTTTTTCGCCAGAAAGACTAGTCTTACCTTCTTTTTTAAGCTCATCAATATATGAGTTTAGAATGTTCATACCTTGGTTAATAGTCTCTTCAAATTTTGCTTCTTCAGCGCTTATAATCTTGATTATAGTATCTCTATTTTGTGCAAGTTCAGTGTAGTGATATGACCAGCCATCTATAACTTTTTGAACAAGATCAGCTAAGAATGGTCTATCTATACCAAGAAGCTTGCCATGTCTAATCGCACGTCTGATTATCTTTCTAAGTACATAACCTCTTGACTCGTTTGAAGGTATGATGCCGTCTGAAACCATAAAAGTCATGCTTCTAACGTGGTCAGCGATTATTCTTATAGATATGTCATCTTTTTCATTCTCTTTATATTTTTTATTAGAAAGTCTTTCAATCTCTTCAATAATGCTTCTGATTTCTTTTATATCGAAGATGGAGTGTACTCCTTGCATTACGCACGCCATTCTTTCAAGACCCATACCAGTATCTATGTTAGGGTGACTTAGTGGCTCGTACTCATCCTTTGATTTTCTGTCAAATTGTGTAAATACTAAGTTCCAAACTTCGATAAGTCTTTCATTTTCAACACCATCATCAAAGTCTTTTAATGTGCCGTATTTTTCTCCTCTATCGTAAAAAATCTCAGTACATGGACCTGATGGACCTGTCTCAAGTTCCCAGAAGTTGTCTTCTTTGCCAAGTCTTACTAATCTCTTTGGATCTTGTCCCTCTTTAACCCATAGGTCAAAAGCTTCATCATCGTCCTTGAAGACTGTAATCCATAGCTTTTCAGGCTCTATTTCAAATTTTTCTGTAAGTAAAGTCCATGCCCAATGTATTGCTTCTTTTTTGAAATAGTCTCCAAAAGAAAAGTTTCCAAGCATTTCAAAGAAAGTTCCATGTCTATCAGTCTTACCAACATTGTCAATGTCACCTGTTCTTATACACTTTTGACAAGTTGTCATCCTCTTAGATGGGGCACTTAATTCGCCTGTAAAGAACTTTTTAAGTGGTGCCATACCAGCACCTATTAATAATAATGATTTATCATCCTTAGGTATTAGTGAAAAACTTTTTTCAGCTAAGTGACCTTGATTTTTAAAGAAATTTAAATATTCATCTCTTATTTGGTCTAAAGATAAATGTTTCATATATACACCTCTAATTATTTTTATTTACAATATACTCATTATACACCGTTTTGATAACAAGTGCAATAGGCACAGCTAGTATCATGCCTAAGAATCCAAATAGTGACGCACCAAGTACTAACAAGAATAAAACAACTATTGGATGGAAGCCAGTTTCGTTCGAAAGTATCTTCGGTCCCACTATATTATTTTCTATCCATTGAATGAATAGATATAAAACCAATATCCAAAGCGCTTTGATTGGACTTTCAATAAAGGCAAAAACAAAGGCTGGCACTAATCCCATAAGCGGTCCAACGTATGGAACGATGTCTGCAAAGCAAGTTATCATACCTATGATGAAAGAAAACTCAACGCCTAAAATCGCAAGCATTATAAATGTTGCGAAACCGACGAAAATTGCCATCTTTATCTTACCTATGATGTACTTAGTCATGTCGTCATGAATTTTGGAGAATAGTCCAAGCAGACCTTCCTTTTTTGATTCTGGAAGCATTGATCTAAATTTCTCTTTTATATCGTCTTTGTCCTTCAAGAAATAAAATGCAAAGATTGGAATCAAAACAACAGAAAAAACAAAGCTCATAACGTTTTTTGCCGATGCAAGTATAAGATTAGCAGCATTTGCTTTTTGATTGTTATAGATTTTTGATAAATTGTCAACTATTAGCTTATTGTCTAAATTTAATCCCTTAAAAACTTCGTATTGACCAATAAATTCATTAATTGATTCAAGCGTTTGCTTGTAGTACTGAGGGAATTTAATTATAAGATTTTTAATATCTGAGATAGTCTTTGGAAAGACTGTAAAACCTAAGATTATAAATATAAGAGCAACTATTAGAAAAACAGTCAAAATCGCAAGAGTCTCTGAAATCTTAAGTCTCTTACGCACGCTCTTTACCATAGGGTTTAAAAAGTACGCGAGCATAGCCGAAACTAGTATGGACAAGCTTAGTGTCCTTACCATAAGAAAACTCTTGTATATGTATATAAAAAATAAGACCGCTAATACTGTTATAAGAAATTTTATGATTACAGTCTTTGAGAATATAAGTTTTTCGCCATTTTCCACATGTCTGTTGCCTATATTTATAAGATAATATATGCCTAAAGCCAAAATTATTATTTGCAAACCAAGGAGGATACCGTTTAAAGCTCCTCCTTGATTTATCAAATTAACAATATTTTTATTAATATTACTTGTTAATAAATTCATCTTATTAATCTAAACTCATGTGTTCGTGATCGTGTAGATCATCCTTTGGTGGTTCGTAGTTTTCAAGACCTTTTACCTTATGTCCAGATTTTTGTTGATAGTCATAAAGTGCAGCCTTTATAGCTTCCTCAGCAAGTACTGAGCAGTGCATCTTAATTGGTGGTAGTCCATCTAGGTTTTCTGCTACTTCCTTGTTTGATAAATTTATTGCATCATTTATTGATTTGCCCTTAATTAACTCAGTTGCCATTGATGATGACGCGATAGCAGTACCGCAGCCATAAGTTTTAAACTTAACATCTGTAATTATGTCGTTTTCATCTATTTTAAGATACATTCTCATGATGTCGCCGCATTTTGCGTTACCAACTTCGCCAACACCACTTGGATTTTCCATCTCTCCTACATTTCTTGGATGCATAAAATGATCCATAACTTTTTCAGAATATAACATTATATTTCTCCTTTCGCAATCGCCTCATCATATAGAGGTGACATTTGTCTTAATCTTTCTATAATCTTTACAAGACTATCTACAACATAGTCTACATCTTCTTCTGTAATTTCTTCTGAGAATGTTAGTCTCAAAGATCCATGTGCAATCTCATGTGGAAGTCCTATTGCAAGAAGTACGTGTGATGGATCAAGTGAACCTGATGCGCACGCAGAACCTGTTGATCCAGCTATGCCCATAGCATCAAGCATTAGTAAAAGCGCTTCGCCTTCTACATACTTAAAGCAGAATGATGCGTTACCAGGTAATCTTCTGTTTACATCTTTACTTCCGTTATATAGTGTATATGGAATTCTCTCCATAACTTCTTTAACTAATCTGTCTCTTCTGTCTCTTAAATGTTTGTTATGTTTATCAAAGTTATCATATAATAATTCTATAGCTTTAGCAAGACCAATGATTTCAGCAGTATTTTCAGTTCCAGCTCTTCTCTTTCTTTCTTGTCCTCCGCCGTGAATTAAGTTGTCTATGTTTACGCCATTCTTAATATAAAGTGCTCCTATACCTTTTGGTCCAAATAATTTATGACCAGATAAGCTCAACATATCAACTCCTAAGTCTTTTACGTCTATCCTAACATTACCAACAGCTTGAACGGCGTCAGTATGGAATAGTACGTTGTGCTTATGAGCTATAGCAGCCGCTTCTTTGATTGGCTGTATAGTTCCTATCTCATTATTAGCAAACATTATGCTTACCAATATAGTATCCTCTCTGATAGCATTCTCAAGCTCTTTAAGGTCGATAAAGCCTTCCTCGTCAACACTTAGATATGTTATATCAAAACCTTCCTTTTCAAGGAACTTGCATGTGTTAAGTATAGCTGGATGTTCAATCTTAGTTGTTATTATGTGTCTTCCCTTGTCCATATACTTGAAAGCACAACCCTTTAAAGCCCAGTTGTCTGATTCTGAACCACAGCTTGTAAAATATATTTCATCTGCCTTACAATTAAAGTAAGAAGCAATCTTCTCCCTTGCCGCTACAACATCCTTCTTAACATCTGTAGCTAATGAGTATAGAGATGAAGCATTATAATACTTTTCACCATAATAAGGTAGCATAGCATCTATAACTTCTTTTCTAACTCTAGTTGTTGCAGCATTATCCAAATAAATAAAGCCCATCATAATCCCCCTTTATATAAAATCATACCAAAACAAATATCCCTATTTTATTTTAATATGTATGTATGTGATAATAAAATTATCTATGTAATATGATTGGCCTGTAATATGTATATGTATGTATTTAATTATACATCGATTATAATATATATATCCCATTTTGTCAAGAAATAAGCATAATTTTTAAATTTTAATGATATTGATAAGATAGACTAAACATTTTAATTTATACTCATCCCGCCATACTCTTTATACCCATTTACACATTATTCATTCATATCGATTTATTATACCTGAGCTTACTTTATACATATACTTAAGCTTAGCTCTCGCATATGATACTCTTTTGATTATATATAGAAAGAGCTCCTATAATGAGCTTGTCATTATTGAGTCTCTTACATAAAAAAACAGAGTGATCTCTCACTCTGTTTTATATAATACTAATAAACTATTTTAATTTTTCTCTTAGCTTTTCAAGCATATCTTTACTCATTGTGTCAAGATCATACTCAGGCTTCCAGCCCCATTCTGCTCTTGCACAGCTGTCATCTAATGAGTTTGGCCATGAGTCTGCAATTGCTTGTCTAACTGGGTCAACATTGTATGTCATAGTAAACTCTGGCATGAACTTTTGTATTGACTTCTTAATTTGTTCTGGTTCAAAGCTCATTGCAGCAATGTTAAATGCATTTCTGTGTATTAGTTTTGATCCGTCAGCTTCTATAAGTTGAATTACTGCGTTCAAAGCATCTGGCATATACATCATATCCATGTATGTACCTTCTTTGATGAAGCATTCGTAAGAACCTTTTTTAATTGCATCATAATAAATATCAACAGCGTAGTCAGTTGTTCCTCCGCCTGGAAGTGTGTCGTATGATATGATTCCAGGGAATCTGACTCCTCTTGTGTCAACGCCAAATCTTAAGTGGTAGTAGTCGCATAGGTTTTCGCCAGCAACCTTAGTTACTCCGTACATAGATGTTGGTCTTTGTAATGTTGTTTGAGGTGTCTTATCCTTTGGTGTATCTGGTCCAAAGCATGCGATTGAGCTTGGAGTAAATACTTGACACTCATTTTCTCTAGCAACTTCAAGAACGTTGAATAAACCGCCCATGTTTATTTGCCAGCACTTTTGAGGTACCTTTTCTCCAACTGCTGATAGTAGTGCTGCTAAGTGAACTATAGTGTTAACTTTATATTTGTCAGCTACTTCTTTAATTCTCTTACCATCAGTAACGTCAATTAATTCAAATGGACCTGCGTCTATGATGTCTTTTCTTTCAGGTAGTTCTCTTACATCTGATACAACAACATTGCTGTCGCCGTATTCTTTTCTAAATCTTTTAACAAGTTCAGAACCTATTTGTCCTAAAGCTCCAGTAACTAATACTTTTCTCATTTCTTCCTCCTATTTGTATGCAATTGCTTCTATTTCAATAAGCCCATCCTTTGGTAGAGTGCTTACCTCTACACAAGATCTTGCAGGTTTATGTTTTGAGAAGTATTTTTCGTATACGCCATTAACTTTTGAAAAATCTTTCATATTCTTTACGAATATAGTTGTCTTAACTACGTCTTCCAATGTGAAACCAGCTTCGTTTAGAATTGCTTCTACATTCTTAATTGATTGTTCAGTAGCTTTTTCAATATCGTCAGATATTAATACTCCTGTTTCAGGATCGATAGGTAATTGGCCTGATGTGAAACAAAATCTTTCAAAAGCTATTGCTTGTGAATATGGTCCTACAGCACCTGGTGCTTTTTTAGTGTCTACAGTATTTAGACTCATAGTTATTCCTCACTTTCTGTTTCTAAATTTTGCCATAATCTTTCTAGATTATAGTATTCTCTCTCATCGTTTAAAAATATGTGAACGATTACGTCTTCATAATCCATAATGATCCATTTGCTAGTTGCCTTGCCTTCAACGCGTCTTGGTAAAATACCTTGTACAGCAAGTTTTTCATCTACCTCGTCCATGATTGACTCGGCTTGTGATTTATTATTGGCTGAACAGATTACAAAATAATCAGCAATAGAACTTTTATCTCCTATAAACAAAGTATCAATATCAAAACCTTTCTTTGCTTCTATTGCATTTTGTATAATTTCTAACTTTTCTTTAGTTTCCAAAAATAAATTACTCTCCTTTCAATTCCAATAATAAAGAATTTCTTGTCTTTAATGATTGTGGATGTACATATAAGCCTTCTTCTAGTAAATAGCATAGGTTGCAGTTAACGGCTTCATATGCTGCCTTTGTAAGCCCTTCATACTTAAACTCTCTTAACTTTTCAGCCATAGAGTAAGTTCTTAATGGCTCTGCAAAGTCTGCATAAAACACAATCTTCTCTAAATCACTCATGTTTTCTCTTCCAAGTGCGTGATTCTTTATTGCTAAAAGCACTTCTTCATCCTCTACTCCATACTCATATCTAGCTATATAGTATCCTAGCAAAGCATGCAAAACTTTTATGGTGTGCTTTAAGTCACCATCAATTATTATATCAAATTCTTTTGCTTTTTGCAATATCTTATCAGTATCTTTATATTTTGCGCAGTCGTGCAAAAGTCCTGCGACCCTTGCCTTCTCTTCATCTACTCCATAGTATTTTGCAAGCTCTACTGAAAAATTCATAACAGATAAAGAGTGCTCATACCTTGACTGTTTTACTTCGCTCTTAAGTTTTTCTTTAAACTTTTCTATATCATACATATAGTTTCTCTTCCTTTATAAACTTTTCCACTTCATCACTTACTAGATACTTAATCGATTTGCCGTTCTCTATCATCTCGCGTATCATACTTGATGATATCTCAAGCCTTTTATTGTTTAAAACTTTTATGTGGGCTCCATACTTTTCTTTGTATTCATTGATCTTCATTTCAATAGCCTTGTCTTCATCATCTCTTCTTAGTACTAGTATTTTATACTTTTTAAGTATCTCATCTGCCTTGTACCACCAATCAAGATTCATAAGACTATCCGAGCCTATAAGTATAGTGATGTCATCATCACTAAGCTTTGAAATCTTTTCAAGCATGAGGTAAAGCTTACCTTCTAAGTCATATCTCTTTTCTATGCTTGAGTAGGCAAATTTATCATTATCCTTTATCGCCATCTTTAACATTTTAAGTCTTATATCAAAGTCAAGTGTATCCTTATAATATGGATTCATAGTCGGAATAAAGACTACCTTATCATAGCCCTCTTCGTTTATACATTGCTCAGCTAAGATTAAATGACCATTGTGTATGGGATTAAAGGTGCCACCAAAAATAAGCACTTTATTTTTCATCTTGCAAAAGTCTTGGTCTCTTTAAAGACTCTCTATATATAACAAATATAGAACCAATTTGCTGAACAAATTCGCAGTTTAGCTCTTCCATAAGAAAGGCTTGTGCTTCTTTTACATCTTCTGATGAATTATTTAAAACTCTAATCTTAACGATCTCATTCTTTTCTAGATAATCATCGATTTGATTTATAAATTCAGCTGAAATTCCTTCCTTACCTATTTGGAATGTAGCTTTTAAATTTTGTGCGATTGATTTTAACTTTGCTCTTTCTTTTCCTGTCATAATATCACCTATTTATAATAATCAAACTCAAATCCGCATACATCAACTGTGTCTGAGTCTTCTAGTCCTAACTCTCTAAGTTCATCCATGATACCTTCATTCTCAAGGAATCTTTGGAAATATCTTAACGAGTCTAAATTATCTGCATATACGCCTTCCAATACATTTTCAACCTTTGTTCCCTCTACAAAGTATATGCCATTGGACTTATATACATGTACAGGTACTTCGTTATCTTCCTTAATGTAGACTGTATCATCAAATGTTTCGTTAACATTTTTAGGCATGTCTTTTATGATGTCATATAGTTTATACTTAAGCAGCTCTACGCCTTCAAGTGTTGCACTGCTTGTTATTACGCTATCGTAGCCCATCTCTTTAAACTCGTTTTGAAGCTTTTCTAAATCTTCTTTATCATAAACTAAATCAGCCTTGTTTAATATGACTAATTGCTTCTTATCTCTTAATTTCTCATTATAAGAAAATAATTCTTCATTTATCTTTTTAAAATCTTCAATAGGGTCTTGTCTTTCTGATTTTGATGCATCAACGACATGAGCAAGCACATTAGTTCTTTCTATATGCTTTAAGAAATTATGTCCAAGTCCAAGTCCTTCATGTGCGCCCTCTATAAGTCCTGGTATGTCAGCCACAACAAAGCTGTTATTATCCTTTGTTGTTACTACTCCTAGGTTCGGTTCAAGTGTTGTGAAGTGATAGTTTGCAATCTTTGGTTTAGCTCTAGATATAACCGATAGTAATGAAGACTTACCAACGTTTGGATATCCTATAAAGCCAACGTCCGCTATAAGCTTTAACTCAAGTATTACCTTTATCTCTTCACCTTTTTTACCAGGCTCTGCAAATGTTGGTGCCTGTCTTACAGAGTTTTTGAACTTAGCATTGCCTCTGCCTCCACGGCCTCCCTTAGCTATGATGCATTCGTCACCATCGTTTTTTAAGTCTATAATAAGCCCTTTCGAATTATACTCCTTAACAAGTGTACCAACAGGAACTGTAAGAATCAAATCTTCACCATCTTTACCGTATTGCAATTTATTCTTGCCGTTCTCGCCATTATCAGCCTTGAATATTCTCTTATGTTTAAAATCTATAAGCGTTCTCATATTTGAGTCAGCTCTCAATATGATGGATGCTCCCTTGCCTCCATCACCGCCGTAAGGTCCTCCTGCAGGTTCAAACTTTTCTCTTCTCCAGCCAACCATGCCGTCTCCGCCTTTACCGGCTTTTAGTTCTAATACTACCATGTCTAACACATTATCACCACCTTAAAAAAAGGAACCGTGTACCGGTTCCTTCAAACTATGCTAAAACTTCTTTTGGATATACACTTACTTGTTTTCTTTTCTTGTCTTTTCTTTCGAATTTAACAACACCATCGATCATAGCAAAAAGTGTATCATCTTTTCCTCTTCCGACATTATTACCGGGATGAATCTTTGTTCCTCTTTGTCTTACAAGTATATTACCTGATAGAACGAATTGGCCATCTCCACGCTTTGTTCCAAGCATTTTAGGCTTACTATCTCTACCGTTTTTTGAAGAACCAAGTCCCTTTTTAGAGGAGAATAATTGTAAATTAATTTTTAACATTTTTTTACCTCCTTCACATATAAACAAACTCTATCTGAGTATTCCTTATATATATTTTTAACGCTTAGTAATAAAGACCTAAGTAGTATTTGACTTATGTAGTCCTTGTCAGGATTATCTGTCTTATACTTAAATTTTAATTTAACTTCGTCTTTATCCTCATCTTCATAAATTTCCACGAAGTATTCTTCGTTTTCATTTAATCCTGCTATTTCTTCTAAAGAATTGACTGTTGATATTGAAAGTGCTGAAAGACTTGCACAAACTATACCATCTTCATGAGCGTAATTTGCATGTCCATCGAATTCAAACTCTAATATCTTGCCATCCTTTTCGAAAAAAGTTACCTTTGTCATAACTAAGCTTCGATCTTAGTTACTTCTAATCTTGTAAATGGTTGTCTGTGACCTTTTTTCTTTCTTTCGTTCTTTTTAGGTTTATATTTGAATACAATAATCTTTTTAGATTTACCTTGTTTCAAAACTTTGCAAGTAACCTTAGCGCCTTCTACGTAAGGTTTACCTACTTTATTATCCCCATCATTAGAGACGAAAAGTACATTCTCTAAGCTAATTTCGTCACCTTCGTTAGCTTCTAACTTTTCTACGTGGATTACATCGTTTTCTTTAACCATGTATTGTTTTCCACCTGTTTCTACTATTGCGTACAAGTCTATTTACCTCCTCTAACTTAGTCTCGCCATCATTGGTGATAAACTTAATACCAATTCTGAGCGGTTTACCTATCTATTATATCAGAAACGATATAAATGTCAAGCTTTTTATTAAATATTATTAAATATTTTAACTTTTTTTCTTATCTACAACTTCTTCGAAGCCACAATTAGGACAAGTGATTATGTTTTCTTTGCTCTTTCTCTTTATGGTCCTATACTTGCCACAATTAGGACATGGCTTTGAGTACACTTCATCAAAAGTAGCAAAGTCACATTTTGGATAGTTAGAGCAGCCGTAGAATATCCTTCCACTCTTTGACTTCTTCTTGATTATATCATGTCCACACTTAGGGCATATTGCTCCAGTCTTCTCAACTATTGCTTCGGTGTATTTACATTCAGGGAAGCCTGAACATCCAAGGAACTTACCATACTTGGACCTCTTGATAAGCATAGGTTTTCCGCATAGCTTGCACTTGATATCTGTTACTTCATCCTTAAGTTCATACTCTTTTGCTTCCTTCTCAGCCTTGTCTACATCCTTAATAAAGTCTTTGTAGAAGCTAGCTATGACGTCTTTCCAATCAAGTTTACCAAATGAGATGTCATCAAGCTTGCTTTCAAGATAAGCCGTGAACTTTGCATCGACTATAGACTTAAAGTTTTCTTCTAAAAGTTTTATTACTGATATGCCAAGATCTGTTGGTATAAACATCTTCTTTTCTATCTCTATATAGTTTCTATTAAGCAGTGTCGATATAGTTGGTGAGTAAGTACTTGGTCTACCAATGCCTAGCTCTTCAAGTGTTTTTATAAGTGTTGCCTCTGTATAATAACTCTTAGGCTGTGTGAATTTCTTCTCACCTTCTAGCTTATCTAAGTCCACCTTATCCTTCTGTTTAAGCTTTATTTCCTTTTTCTCATCAAACTTTTCATACGAAGACACCTTTAAGAAGCCATCAAAGTTTAAGCTCTTATAGTTTGATCTAAATATATATTTACCTGAAGCAAAATCTATGGTTAAAGTATCGAACTTCGCACTTGTCATTTGCGTCATTAAAAATCTTTGCCATATAAGTCTATAAAGCTTTAGTTCATCTTGTGATAGATACTTTGATATTTGGCTAGGTAATATATTTATATTAACCGGTCTTATTGCCTCGTGAGCATCTTGAACGTTCTTAGATTTTTTATGCGCATAATTGTTTTTCTTGTGATACTCTTTGCCATATTTATTAAGTATATATTCTTGAGCAGACTTACATGCTTCATCTGACAATCTTGTTGAGTCGGTTCTCATGTACGTTATAAGGCCAGTTTGTGAGCCTTTTCCTATGTTGATACCTTCATACAAGCTCTGTGCCAGCTTCATTGTCTTTGAAGATGAAAAGTTTAATATCCTTGAGGCATCCTGTTGTAGGGTACTCGTTGTATACGGTGGACTTGGCATCCTATTTGATACTGATCTTTTTATGCTATCGCATATGTGGTCAGCGGCCTTTATCTCCTTTGCTATGGCATTCTTTTCCTTAATATTGTGTATATCGACTTTGCTTACATTGCCTTTAGCATCGATAGTTCCTACGAACTTTGCCTCATACTCTTCCTTGTCATGTTTATATAGAGCCTTTAAGTTCCAATATTCTTCAGGAACAAAGGCGTCTATCTCTCTTTTTCTATCAACAATAAGCTTAAGCGCACTCGACTGCACTCTACCTGCTGATAAGCCAGATTTTATTTTCTTCCATAGTATCGGGCTTATCTTATAACCAACGATTCTATCAAGAACTCTTCTTGCTTGCTGAGCATCAACTAAGTCCATGTTAATCTTACGCGGCTCTTTTATAGCGTTTGTAACAGCATTTTTTGTAATTTCGTGAAACTCAACTCTATCTAAGTCCTTTGTATCGATACCTAAAATATATGCCAAGTGGTAGCTAATAGCCTCCCCCTCTCTATCGGGGTCGGTTGCAAGATATACTCTTTCAGCTTCCTTAGAAAGTTTTTTAAGCTCGTTGATTACAGGTCCTTTGCCTCTTATATTAATATATTCTGGTTCAAAATTATTTTCTACATCAATTGCAAACCTACTCTTTGGTAGGTCTCTTAAGTGTCCCTTCGATGCAACTATCTTATATGTCTTTGGTAAAAACTTCGAAATAGTTTTCGCCTTCGTCGGGGACTCAACTATAATTAAATCCATCTTTCATCACCTTCTGTTTGCATAGTATGTTCTTTGTCCTTGACTAGTAATTACTCCCTTAAGCTCAAGTATAGTTAGTAGAGCCGACAAAGAGGCGCTATCTAGTCCTGCTTTTGCGAGTATTATCTCATAATTTACATCGCCATTTTTAATTATATCATAAACTTTTCTCTCATCATCACTTAAATCTAAATCTTCTTCTTTTGTAGCTACTGACCTATCAACTAAACTGCTTGTTTCGATAAGGTCTTCACAGTTTGTATATATGCCTGCTCCATCTCTAATAAGTGTGTTACAGCCTTCACTATTAGCGGAGAAAATATTTCCTGGCACTGCGTACACATCACGGCCTTGTTCAAGAGCGAGCCTTGCAGTAATAAGTGAGCCACTTCTCTTTTGAGCTTCAACAACTATAACTAGCTTTGAAAGTCCACTAATGATTCTATTCCTTACCGGAAAATTATATCTAAGCGGCTGCTCTCCTATAGGAAACTCAGATACAACAGCTCCATGTTCAGCAATTTCGGCATACAGTCTTTCATTGCGTCTTGGATACACCCCGTCAATGCCGTTACCAATAACGGCTATGGTCCTGTTTGCGTTCTCAAGTGCTGTTGTATGTGCTATAGCATCTATACCTAATGCAAGACCAGATATAATACATATCTTCTTCATAGATAAGTCTCTTGCTATCTCTTTGCATGCAAGCTGACCATAGCTAGTCGACTTTCTCGCTCCAACTATGGCTACCGAATTTTCGTCTTCATCTAGTATCTCGCCTTTAATAAATAATAAATATGGCGGATCATCTATAAAAAGAAGTCTACTAGGAAACTCCTTATCAAGAAAAGTTATGAAGTACGCTCCTAGCTTTTCTAATTTCTCCTTTATTCTATATACTATAGCTTCCTTGTCGTCTTTTGTAATTTTATCTATTATTGCATCTGTAAATATGTTTAGCCTCTTCAATGACGCCCTATCCATGCTCATAATATCATTTAAGTCAATATTTAAGTCAAAAAGGCTATATACAGCAGATCTTTCAGCATATATGCTGTTTAAGTACAAAAGTATATCTCTTTGTTCCATCTTATCTCCAATACTTTTTATCTAGAGTTCTATATTGAATTGCTTCTAATACATGCTTTTCTAATACTAAGTCGCTATCAGCAAGGTCGGCTATGGTTCTAGCAAGCTTTAGTATCTTGTTGTAGCTTCTAGCGCTGAAATTAAACTTTTTGAACGCAAATTCCATAATCTCTTGAGCCTTTTCATCAAGTTTGATGTACTTTTTAATCATTTTATTCGTAAGCTCAGAGTTAGAAATGATTCCTTCATTTTTATATCTTTCAAGCTGTCTTTTTCTAGCTCTATTGACCCTCTCGCGAATAGTTTCTGAAGACTCGCACTCAGTCTTAGAGCTTAATTCATCATACTTAACAGGTTTTACTTCTATGTGAATGTCAATTCTGTCAAGTAGTGGACTTGAAATTTTGCCTAAGTATCTGTCAATTTGACTTTGTGTACATGTGCATTGATGAGTTTCATCGCCATAGTAACCGCATGGGCATGGATTCATCGATGCAACAAACATAAACTTTGATGGATACTTAAATGTTGCATTTACACGGGATACAGTAACCTCTCCGTCCTCAATTGGCTGCCTTAAAACTTCCAATACTTTTCTAGGAAACTCTGGTAATTCATCAAGGAACAAGACACCGTGATGTGCAAGCGAAACTTCGCCTGGCTTTGGTATTCTTCCTCCGCCTATCAAGGCAACATCTGACGATGTATGGTGAGGCGACCTAAACGGTCTTCTCTTTACAAGACCCTCGTCTTTTAATAAACCTGATATACTGTAGATCTTCGTAATCTCTATGGCTTCTTCAAAAGTTAAATCAGGAAGTATTGTAGCAAGTCTCCTTGCTGCCATGGTTTTACCTGAGCCTGGTGGGCCTATAATGAGCATATTATGTCCTCCTGCTGCAGCTATCTCCATCGCTCTTTTAAGACCTTCTTGGCCTTTCATATCTGAAAAATCAACACTATCATCAACAGCATTTATAATCTCTTCTTCATCATTCTTATATGGCTCTATCTCAAGTTGACCGTTGAGATAATCAACAACTTCTCTTAAGTTCTTAACAGGAATTATCTCAATGTCTTCAACTATGGCACACTCTTTTTTATTAGCATCAGGAACTATGCACTTCTTAACTTTAAGGTCACGCATCGATATAAGCATCGGAAGAGCACCTTGCACCGAGTTTACTGTTCCATCAAGTGCAAGCTCACCTATGATAACCATATCATCTGTGTCTTGATTGTCAATATCGCCATTTGCAAGTAAGATGCCAACCGCTATAGCAAGGTCCATCTGAGAACCTTCCTTCTTTTCATTTGCAGGTGCTAAATTGATTGTTATCCTTTTGATTGGAAACTCTATATCTGAGTTTTTAACCGCTGTTCTAACTCTTTCCTTAGACTCTTTTATTGCAGTATCAGCAAGTCCAACGATGTTAAACTGTGGTAGGCCACTTGATAAGTCGCTCTCAACATTGATTATCTTTGCGTTCAAACCTTGCAAAACACAAGTATTTACTTTAGAATACATCTTCAATCTCCTATCCAAAATGCATTTTTAATATGCTTAATCTTGTTCGTAGAAAAATCCACTTCAACAACATCAAATCTTGGCTGATAGTTCAAGTTTTGATGCTCGTATAAGTAGTACTCAGCCGTCTTGATTATCTTCTTTTGCTTAGACTTTGTTACAGCCTCCATGGGCCTTCCGTAGTCCATCTTGTTTCTAGCCTTAACTTCAACAAAGATCAAATACTTATCATCCCTAGCAATGATGTCAATCTCGCCATCTCTTACTTGATAGTTTTGATCTAGTATAAAGTAGCCTTCATTCTTTAGGTAGTCTTTAGCTTCTTCTTCGCCAAACCTTCCCTTTTTTCTGTTATCTTTTCTATTAAAATTATTTTGCATCGCTATTACCCAAAAGCTTTCTTAAAAAAGTTTTTCTATGTAGCGGCGTAGCTCCATACTTTAGTATTGCCTCCCTATGCTTTTTAGTTCCGTAACCTTTATTATTTTCAAGATCATACTCTGGATACTTACTAGCTAAATAACTTATCTCAGAGTCTCTTAAAACCTTCGCTACAATACTTGCCGCAGCTATAGTAAATACAGTAGCATCACCGTGAACAATACTTCTTTGCTCTATATCTACGTTAATTTTTTCAGCGTCAATTAAAATTATGTCAGGCTTAAGCTTATTATTCATATCATGAAAGTCTTCTACCGCTCTTTGCATAGCTAAGTGAGTAGCCTCTTTGATGTTAATCTCATCAATTTCCTCAGGACTTGCCTTGCCAATCCCTATGCCGATGGCGTTTTTCACAAGCTCTTTAAAAATTTTTTCTCTCTTCTTTTGACTGAGCTTCTTCGAATCGTTTACCTCTTCCATAAAGAAGTTCTTATCAAAAGCTATAGCACAGGCAAGTACATCACCAAAAAAGGGTCCTCTACCAACTTCGTCTATACCAACTATAATTTTATGATCTTCGTCAAAGAGTTTATCTTCATAATCCTTATTCATCTAGAGGCTCCTCAAGTGAAATCCTGCCTAAAAGGCCATTCCTAAACTCATCAACTAATATATTTATAGCTTTGTAAACATCAAGTTCATTGCCCTTAAGTATAAAGCCTCTGTTCTTTGCTATCTCTTCAAGAATTTCAAGCTCTGTGGCGCCCTCGTTAACCTTGTATCTCTTATTAAGTGCGCCGCTATAATTATTCTTAAGAAATTTGATTAGTGCTAGGGCGATATCATCCTTGTTAAGTATCTCATCTTTGATGGAACCAATGAATGCTAGGTGCATACCTATATCTTGGTTTTCAAACTTTGGCCATAAAACACCGGGTGTATCAAGTAGCATAAAGTCATTGTCAACTTTAATCCATTGGTTCTTCTTAGTTACACCTGGCTTATTGCCTGTCTTAAGGCTCTTTCTATTGTTCATCAAGTTAATAAAAGTTGACTTGCCGACATTTGGTATGCCGACAACCATAGCCTTGATAGGTCCAAAGTGCTCTCTTTGTTTATGTTCTTTGTGATATCTATCAACTTCCTTGCGCGATAAGTCGATAATTTTCTTAACATTAGACTTGTCTTTCGCGTTGAACTCTATACACTTCGCATCTTTATAGTGAGCTATCCACTTTTTATTAACTTTATCATCCGCCAAGTCAGCCTTATTTAATAATACTAGCTTTGCTTTGTTCTCAGTTATGTCTTTTATAATTGGGTTCGTGCTTGACATAGGTGCTCTCGCATCTATTAGCTCAATAACTATATCAACTAGCTTTGACATCTCTATTAAAGACTCTCTAGTCTTCTTCATATGTCCAGGGTACCAATTTATGTTCATAGCATACACCTTCCTAACTATCTTCTATATTATCACAAAAGGTCTTCAATGTAAATGACTAATGCAAAGAAAAAAGACACTCTCATAACAGAATGTCTTTACCTTAATTAAAATAATTGTTTTCTAATCAAAAAAAATTATATTTTTATAATTACTAGATATAATATTGACATGCAAATCTTATTATGGTAATATGTAACTAGATATAAAGTTTATACATAGCATATAAGGAGGAGAATATTGTGATAAACATTATAAGAAATTTATTTTTAGCGGTGACAGTAGTAAGTACTATACTTACTCCACAACAACAAAGTAAAAAGTTAGTTGATGATATAGTAAAGTCGAAGTATGAAGGAACTGTATTTGTAATTGGCAATGCAAAACAAACTAACGAGTATGCTCAAGAGGTTATGAACGAAACTTTTAATAGGAAATTCTTTAAAAGACCAGAAGTTATTTCTTGGAAATATAAGTATAAAATGCTACCTGGCAATAAAATACAATATACTTTAATATATTATCAAGATGCAAAAACTAGAAAAGCAGAATTTGATAAGTATGACAAAATGGAACAAGGCATAAAGAAAATAGCTGATTCTTTAAATCCAAAAGATAAGAAATTAACAGACCTTGAAAAACTTAAAAATATAATGGATTATATACATGAAAATGTAGAGGGTGTTGAATTAAGCGATTATAGAAGATACCAAAATGGATTAAATAAAGGCAAAAACAATGGATGGAGAACAGCATACGCTAATAAGGTAGGAGCTTGTGGCGATATTACTGATTTCTTCAATAAATTAGCTAGTTTAATGGGCTTCGATACAGCTGAAATTACTGGGGTTAATCATGTGTGGAGTGCTGTAAAGATTGACAAAGAATGGAAGTATTTTGATGCCTCATTCTATACTGCTGATGTTATAAAAGATAAAGAGCATTTCTTTAATGTAACCGAGGAAATATTAAAGAGATATGGAGGACCTTGTTTCCAAATAGAGAAATTTGATGCAGAAAAAGCTTTTAAGGACCAACAATAATAAGCAAAAAAAATAAAGCAGTGGGTTTTATTATCCACTGCTTTTTTAATCGTTTAAATCGTCTAATAACGAACTAAATGTATTAGTATTAGTTTTATTTATATCTTAATCTGTATTTTTTAATATATATTATCAAATTTTCTTATTTTATATTTATATAAATCGCAAAGAAAAAAGACACTCTCTATATAGAATGTCTTTACCTTAATTAAAATGATTGTTTTTCTCTAACCTTAGCAGCTTTACCTACTCTGTTTCTTAAGTAGTATAGCTTAGATCTTCTAACTCTACCTTTTCTTACAAGAACGATCTTATCGATTCTTGGAGAGTGTAGTAAGAATGTTCTTTCAACACCAATACCATATGACAATCTTCTTACTGTAAATGTTTCTTTAGCTCCGCCGTTTTGTCTCTTAATTACAGTACCTTCGTACACTTGGATTCTTTCACGTGTACCTTCTACAACTTTATAGTGTACTTGAACAGTATCACCTACATGAAATTGAGGAATGTTGTCTTTTAATTGTTGTGCTTCAAGCATCTTTATATAGTCCATCTTAGTCCTCCTTCTTTAGTTTATTTAAAATTTCTCTCAAATTTTTCATTTCCTTTTTATCTAGCTTAGCAAAGTCAAGTAAGTCTATCCTGTTTTTTACAGTCGCTTTGAATGACTCAATGAGTCTAAAGTCGTCGACATCTTGATGGTTTCCACTAAGCAAAACTTCTGGAACCTTGTCCCCATCCAGATCATATGGTCTGGTATACTGAGGATACTCTAAAAAATTTGACATGTGAGTTTCGTCAGAATACGAATCTTCTTTTATTACTGAATCAACTAACCTCGATATAGTATCTATGATTACCATAGCAGGTAGTTCGCCACCAGTTAATACATAATCACCGATTGATATCTCTTCATCGACATAGTTTTGTATGATTCTCTCATCCAAACCTTCGTAGTGTCCACAAAGAATTGTTATCTCATCAAGTTTTGCATACTCTTTAGCCAAGTCTTGATTGAAGAGCTTTCCTTTTGGTGAAAGATATATAAGCTTCTTTGGCTTAATATCTTCTAAGCAGTCCTTAAGTACATCCGCTCTTAAAAGCATACCACTGCCGCCACCATATGGGTAGTCGTCAACATTTTTGTGCTTGTCCTTTGAGTAGTCTCTAAAATTAATAAGATTGATCTCTATAAGTTTATTGTCTATAGCTCTTTTGATTATACTAAAATCAGTAAGCGCTGCAAACATCTCTGGGAACAGAGTCAAGACATTAAACTTTATCATAAGATACCTTCTATAAGTTTGACTTTGATTCTTCTTTTAATCAAATCGACTTCCTTGATAAAGGCCTTAACAAAAGGAATAAGTGCTTCCTTTCCGTCATGATCTACTACTAGCACATGGTTTGCGCTTGTTGTCATAACGTCTTTAACAGTGCCAATAAATTCATCAGCTTCACTATATACTTCCATATCCATAAGATCGTGTATATAGTAGTCACCTTCATCTAATGAAGGCATATCAGCTTTATCAATAAAAACATCCTTATCAATGAGTCTTTTGACATCATCTATATAATCAAAGCCTTTTAGTTTAAGTACAATAAATTTTGAAGCTATCTTTTGACTTAGTATCTCAAGCTCTTCTCCATCAAGATATATTTTCTTATACTCTTTAAATTTGCTTAAATCATCTGTGTAAGGAAAGATTTTTACCTCTCCATTTAAGCCATGTGCTGAGACAATCTTTGCTATCTTAATAAGCTCCAAGATTTATTCCTTTATCTCTAAATTAATTCTTCTTGAGTCTTTAAGTGTAGCTCCGGCAATAAGTCTGATTGCTTTAACAACCTTACCGCCTTTACCGATAACTCTACCTATATCATCTGGATTTACGTATAGATCAATGTTGATCTCATCTGATGCTTCATTAACTGTAACTTTAACATCGTCTTTGTTTTCAACAATAGATTTTGCTAAAAATTCAACTAATTCTTTCATATTAACCCCCACATCCTAAGCTTCTACAGCTTCTGTTTCTTCTTTAGCTTCAGCTTTTTTAGCAGTTTTTGCTGTTATATCATATCCTTGAGATTTGAATAATCTTTGAACTGTTTCACTTGCTTTAGCTCCGTTTGCTATCCATTGTTCAGCCTTTTCTTGATCGAATTTTATTGTCTTTGGCTCAGTTAATGGGTTATAGTAACCAAGTTGTTCAATAAATTTGCCATCTCTAGCTCTTCTAGAATCAGCTACAACAATTCTGTAAAATGGATTCTTCTTAGATCCCATTCTCTTTAAACGAATTTTTACCACAATCTCACCTCCTTAAAATTATATATTAAATGGAAAATTGAATTTTCCTTTTCTCTTCATAGACTTTTCCATGCTGCCAAAGCGCTTCATCATCTTCTTTGTATCTTCGAATTGCTTCAATAGCTTGTTGACATCATTTGTTGTCGTTCCACTACCTTGTGCAATCCTTTTCTTTCTTGAAGCGTTGATAATGTTTGGAGTAACTCTCTCTTTCATTGTCATACTTCTGATGATGGCTTCAACTCTGCCTATATCTTTATCGCTTATATTAATGCCCTTTAAGGCTTTTGAATTCATTCCTGGTATCATTTGTAATAGGTTTTCAATTGGTCCTAAGTTTCTCATTTGAGCTATCTGATCTAAGAAGTCATCAAGTGTAAATGTTTCTTCTCTTAATTTCTTCTCAAGCTCCATTGCCTTCTTTTGGTCGATATTGCTTTGTGCCTTCTCTATAAGAGTAAGTACGTCGCCCATACCAAGTATCTTAGAGACTAATCTGTCTGGATGAAACTCTTCAAGCTCATCCATCTTTTCGCCCATACCAACGTATTTGATAGGTTTATCAGTTACGGCTCTGATTGAAAGTGCCGCACCGCCTCTTGCATCACCATCTAACTTTGTTAGTATAACACCTGTTATACCAAGTGCATCATCGAATGATTTTGCTACATTTACCGCATCTTGACCTGTCATTGAGTCAAGTACAAGAAGTATCTCTGATGGATCTAAGTTTTCTTTCAAACCTTTTAGCTCATCCATAAGCACTTCGTCTATGTGTAAACGGCCCGCAGTATCTATGATGACTACGTCATTACCATTCTTCTTTGCGTGCTCTAAAGCGCTCTTTGCTATATCAAGTGGCTTTATCTTATCACCCATGGTAAATACTGGAACGTCAACTGACTTTCCTACTACTTCTAGCTGCTTTATAGCTGCTGGTCTGTAGACGTCGCAGGCAACTAGTAGTGGTCTTCTGCCTTTCTTTCTAAGGTTTATTGCAAGTTTACCAGTTGTTGTTGTCTTACCAGCACCTTGAAGACCGCACATCAATATGATGCTTGGGTTCTTGCTTAGCGTAAGTCCTTCTTTAGTCTTGCCCATAAGATTAATTAATTCTTCATTAACTATCTTGATAACTTGTTGACCAGGAGTTAAGCTCTCCATAACCTCAGAACCGATGGCTCTTGTTTTTAAATTATCTATAAATTTTTTAACTACCTTATAATTAACATCGGCTTCTAGAAGTGCTAGCTTTACTTCTCTAAGTGCAGCATCGACATCTTTCTCACTAAGCCTTCCCTTGCCTCTTAGGCTGTCTAATGTTTTTTGTAGTTTTTCTGATAAGCTCTCGAATATCATTCTTGCTCCTTTTACATCTCGTTTATAATCTCTTTAGCTTCTTTAATTCTTGTCTTTATTTCATCTATATCGTCACTGTCGATTAAACCTTGAAATATAATTTCTAATTTCTCTTTGTCTTCTTTCTTCTTGTCAAACTTTTCTATAAGCTTAAGCGCTGCCTCGAAAGACTTTAATTTGTCTATAGCTCTTTTAATGTTAAGGCTCACTGCTTGTCTTGATATAGAAATTAGCTCAGCTATCTCTGTTAATGAATAATCTTCATTGTAGTAGTAGTCAATCGACTTGTATTCGCTCTCTGTTAAGAGGCTTCCGTAGAAGTCTAAGAGCCTTCCAATATATATATAATCATCTAATACTTTCATTTTATCATCCAATCATCATGTAGAACACGTATCATACTTAGTGTTCTCTCACAAAAAACTGTCAAGCTATTTGCTTGACAGTTAATATAATACTATATAGATTGACGTTTGTCAATACCTTTTTATCATTTTCTTTGCTATTTTTAAAATAATGCTTCTACAAAGTCATCAACATTAAAAGCTTGAAGATCTTCTATCTTTTCACCGACACCTATAATCTTAACAGGTAGATGTAGTTCGCTCTCTAGTGCAATGATAACACCGCCCTTTGCAGTGCCGTCAAGTTTAGTAACGCATACACCTGTTATGTCGCTGGTCTCTTTAAATGCCTTTGCTTGTATGATGGCGTTTTGTCCAGTTGTCGCATCAAGTACTAATAAATTTTCTTTAACAGCATTAGGGAACTCTCTATCTATAACTCTCTTAATCTTGTTAAGCTCGTTCATTAGGTTTTGCTTGTTGTGAAGTCTACCTGCTGTGTCGCAGATAAGTATGTCAGTCTTCCTTGCCTTAGCCGCCATGATGGCATCAAAAATAACACTTGCTGGGTCTGCTGACTCTTCATGAGCAATGATGTCAACGTTGGCTCTGTTTGCCCACTCTTTAAGCTGTTCTATGGCAGCGGCTCTAAAGGTATCTGCCGCAGCAATCAAAACGCTCTTACCTTCTTCTCTAAATTGGTAGCTAAGCTTACCTATGGTAGTTGTCTTACCAACACCATTGACACCAACAACTAAAAGTATGGCTGGAGACGGTTCAAGTTTTAAATCCCTTGATGAAACATTGTCATTCATGATTTTCTTGATCTCATCCTTAAGTATAGGGAAGGCATCTTTTCTATCTAAGATATTTTCTCTGACAATTCTTTCTTTTAAATTGTCAATGATGTTCATAACAGTTTCTACTCCTATGTCTGATGTTACTAATACCTCTTCAAGTTCATCATAGAAGTCATCATTGATGTCTGTTCCCTTAAATACAGTTTGAAGTTTGTAATTTAAGTTTTGTCTCGTCTTCTCAAGACCAGAGAACATCCTCTTAAAGAAAGATGATTTTTCCTCTTTGACCCCTGGCTTTTCTTCTACTTGTGCTTCTCCGCTTGACTCAATATCTTGCTTTGCCTCAGTCTCTTCGACTGCCTGTTCTTCTTTAGTCTCGTCTTTAACTAGATCAATCTTTTCTTCTTTAATTTCAATTACTTCTTCATCTTTATTTTTCTTTTTAAACCAATTAAACATATTTCACCTCTTAAGTTAATTTCATCGAAAGTATAGAGCTTATGCCCTTTTCTTTCATAGTAATGCCATATATAGCGTCTGATATCTCCATAGTTACCTTTCTATGTGTGATAAGAATAAATTGTGTTTCCTCTTTTATTCTATCAAGGTAGGCAGTATACTTACTGATGTTTGCATCGTCAAGTGCAGCGTCTATCTCGTCAAGTATACAGAATGGCGATGGCTTAGATTTTAAAACTGCGAACAATAATGCTATCGCTGTTAAAGTCTTCTCACCACCAGATAAAAGACTTAAGGACTGCATGCTCTTTCCTGGTGGACGCGCTTCTATCTCAATACCTGAGTTAAGTATATCATTTTCATCACTAATATAAATCTTAGCTTCTCCGCCACCAAATAGGTTTTGGAATATTTCAGAGAAGTAGCCTTGTATGATATTGAAGTTGTCCTTAAACTTTATCTTGATAGTCTCATCGATATCGTCAATTATATTTAATAGGTCCTCTTTTGACTCTTGCATATCATCAAACTGCTTTCTTAAGAACTCAAGTCTTGTTAGTGTATCTTCATACTCTTTTATTGAAGATAGAGAGACTTCGCCAAGTACATCTATCTTCTCTTGTAGCTCTCTTAGATCCTTAGTGCTTGCTTTAACAAGGCTTTCTTTGTCAATGGTCTCGATGTTAATAAAGTAGTCATTTGATAACTTTTCTTTAATGTTATCCTTCATTACTTCGTTACGAGCAAGTAAGACCTCATTTTTATTTATCTCGTCTTTGATAGATATAATATTTTCTTGACAAGCTTTTATTTCATTTTGAAGTTCAAATATCTTTGATAAAACTTTTTCTTTTTCATCTGTTTTTTCATTTATCTTGTCAATGTATACTTGTTCAAGTTCTTCGTTCTTCTTTAAGAAATCCATGATGCTAGTGTTTTCACTTTCAAGTGCTTCTTTATTTTGACTAAGCTCTTTGAAGTCACTAGCAAGTGCTGCCTTTATATCTTGTGACTTAGCTATATATTCTTCTGAAAGAGCAATGTCTTCAACTGTTCTTTCTAGCTTTGCTTCTAAGGTAGACTTTTCAACACTTATTTGAAGAAGCTTTTCATTACGTCTATCCTTTTCTTCCTCAAAGCCTTTTATAAGTTCTTTTTCTAATTCAATCTTCTTCTCGTGCTCAGCTTTTTTCTCCTTAAGAACTTCTAAATCCTTATTAGCTTGAACGATTTTCTCATCAAATGCATTCAATGAAAGCTTGATATCCTCTAGCTCTTTCTTTGCTTGACTGATATCTCTTTGTGCAAAATTGATATTGATCTCTAATGAATTTATTTCTTTCTTATGCATATCAATCTTTTCATTGATACTTAATATCTCTTCATTAAGCTTATCGTAAATAGACTTTTCATTCTTAATCTCTTCTTCTTTTTTAATCACTGAAGTCTTTGCTTCATCTAAAGCGGCTTTCTTATCATTGATCTCTTCCATAAGCTTACTTAACATATGTTTACGCGAAATAAATGATGACTTAACTTGACTACCACCCACTATTGATCCAGATGGATTTATGATTTGTCCATCCAAACTTACATATCTATATTGCTTATAAGTCTTCGATATTCTGAGTGCTGCATCAAAAGTCTTTGTTACTACCGTTCTTTGAAGCAGACTCTTAAATAAATTCTCATACTTCTTATCAAAGGTAATTAGTTCACTCGCAAAGTCTATAGCATCTTTATCATTGAAGCCAAAGTTTTCACTCGCATAGCTTTTATATCTATTAAGTGGATAGAAAGTTGCTCTACCATAGTTATTCTTCTTCAAAAAGTCGATGTATTCTTTAGCATCGTCATCTTTATCTATGACTATAGCTTGTAAGTTTGATTGAAGCGCTGACTCTATAGCAAGCGAATACTTTTCTTCGCAGTTAAATATATCAACTAATAAACTTGAGTCAGACTTGAAGAAGTTTTTCCTTGCAGCCTTAGAAATCTCTCTAACACTTCTATAATAACCATCAAGGTTCTCTTCTAGGTTCTTATGCATCTCATAACTCTTTTGCAATACTTTAAGGTCATTTTCCAAAGCAAAGTATGCGTCTTTAGACTTAGCTAAGTCATCTGATATTGAAGCGATATCGTTCTTTGCTTTTTCATGCAATTTGTCCTTCTCTACAAAAGAATTGTTTAAGTCATCCAAGCCTTCACTAGCTTTCTTAAACTCATCATTTTGCTTCTTTAAGTCATTTTCCTTTTCTAGAATTTTCTTCTCAAGTTCTTTAGCTTTTTCCCTATCTGTAGTCTTATTGCTCTCATAATTTGCAATCCCTATCTTAGTAGCCTCTAGCTCTCTATCAAGTTCAAGCCCCTTGTTCATAGCTTCATCATAACTTGTCTTATCATAGGATGCTTTTTCGCTCTTAAGCGCTTCTAAATCTTTCGCTATATTTAAAAGATTCTCTTCGCTAGATTTTTTAACTTGAGATAAAGTTTTTATCTTCTCTTCTGATTCTAATAATTTATTGGCGTGTTCTTTCTCTTTTAGTTTATTGTCAAGTATCTTGTCTTCGATAGAGTTTAACTTTTCTTTATTGATCTCAAGCTTTTGTCTATTGATATCAAAGTCTCTAAGGTCTTTATTTCTTTGCTCTTTAATCTCATCAATAAGCGCTTCGTACCTCTTAAGCTCACTTTGTAATGGCGCAGAGCTCTCTTCAACCTCTTTATTTTTAATCTCGCTTAGCTTTAATTCATCAACTAGTCTGTCTTTGTCGGCAGTAAATTTAAGTAGGTTCTTCTCAATCTTTTCATAAGCACTGTATGAAATAGATACATCTACCTTTTTGTACTCTTCCATAAGGCCCTTGTACTCTCGAGCCTTTTCAGATTCACTCTTAAGTCTTGCTTCATTTTGCTCTATCTCATAAAGTATATCTTTTATTCTTAATAGATTTGCCTCAGTCTTATCAAGTTTTCTTAATGACTCTTCCTTTTTGTATCTATACTTACTAACACCAGATGCCTCTTCAAATATGGCTCTTCTGTCTTCCGGTTTATTAGATAGTATCTCATCAATCCTACCTTGACCAATGATGGAGTAGCCGTCCTTACCAACACCTGTATCTAGGAAAAGTTCTCTAACGTCCTTCATCCTAGCTTTTTTGTTGTTAATCAAAAATTCGCTCTCACCTGAGCGGTACATACGTCTTGTTACCTCTACCTCTTGGTACTCAACAGGTAAAGAATTATCATCATTTGAAAATATTATGCTTACTTGAGCGTAGCCAAGCGCCTTTTTCTCTTCAGTCCCTTGGAAGATAACATCACTTGACTTGTTTGCTCTAAGTGATTTATTGCTTTGCTCTCCTAGAACCCATCTAACAGCATCAGATATGTTACTCTTGCCGCTACCATTAGGTCCAACAACAGTTGTAACTCCAGGGGTAAAGACTATTTCAGTTTTATTTGCAAAGGATTTAAAACCCTTCAATATTAATTTATTTAAACGCAAAATACTTGCCCCTTTCGTATTTATTCTTTATAAGATCCTTAAATGAGTAACTTTGCGGGCTTCCATCGTAAAACATTAGCCTATCGTCATCATCAAAGATCCCTTTTATCTCATAATTAATTTTATATTTATTATATATTTTCTTTCTATTCGTTTTATTCGAGCCGCTTAAGAAGGAAGCTACTTTTTTAGAAGAAATTATTGTGAAATCATTAGTAATTTTATTTATTTCAATAAATTCTTCTATGATGTCAAGGTAGATAGCCTCATAAGTTAATGAGCGTATCGCTGGGTGAAATGGCCCTGCAACTACGTCCTTACCTAGCTGTATGTTATCAGTCGTTTGCAGACCTATCCTGATTATCTCAATGTTCTTTGCTTCAAATATAGTGACAATTCTTTTAAGTGTATGAACTGCTTCATCTACATCTAATGATGTATACGAACCATCTTCAAGTCTGTCAAGTAGTTCAGTATCTTTAATGACAAGCGTCGGATATATCCTAACAAAATCAGGCTCCAGAGCTGCTATCGCTTCTGCTGTAGCAATATCCATCTCTTCTGTAGACTTATATAGGCCCGTCATCATTTGAAGGCCAAGGGTAAATCCTTTGTCCTTAATCATTTTAGCGCTGCGAATGGTGTCAGCCGCCTTATGACCTCTCTTTAGTGCATCTAAAACTTCATCATTCATTGACTGTGCACCAAGTTCGATGGTTTTCACTCTATACTTTTCAAGCTCGTCAAGAATTTCTTCATTTATAGCGTCCGGCCTTGTCGATATCCTAATGCTATCTATGAGGCCTTTCTCGATGTATGTATTCGCAAGCTTTAAGTAGCTAAGCATAAGTGGATAATCAAGTGCAGTAAAGCTGCCTCCATAAAAAGCAAGCTCTATATCCTGCTTTCCTTCATATAGCGCCAAATACTTTTCTATATCATTTTTTATATTTTCTTCTTTTTGCGCATCGTAGTCCTTAGCGATCTTCTTTTGATTGCAGAAGATACAATCATTTGGGCAGCCTAGATGCGGTATAAAAATTGGTATTATATAGTTTTTTTTCATTTTATCAATTTCATCTCAAGTGCAAGCTCTTTGGATGCCATTTGCTGAGCGGTCTTTTTATTCTTAGCTCTAGCAATGGCTCTATACCCATCAAGCTCTACAGCGTACTCAAAAATCTTATCATTGTCCGGACCATATTCTTTTAATAAAGTATATACTAAGTCTAAACCATGTTTTTGTGCATATTCAATCAAGATATTCTTATAATTCCTAAAATCATTGTTCGCATCCAAAACCATGTGTGCATTCTTTAAATATTTATCTAAAATAAATTTTTCAGCTTCATCAATGCCTGAATCTAAGTAAATAGCTGCTATTAGTGCTTCTAAATGATCAGCAAGTATCGACGTTTTATCAATATTGAACCTCAAATTTGCCTCCATATAAATGTAGTCTTCTAAGTGAAGCTCTTTAGCAACAATATTTTGGTATGAAGCCTTAGCAAGCATAGCTATAAGCTTAGATAAAGTACCTTCGTCCTTGTTAATATACTTAGCAAATAAATATTTTGCCAAGACATAAGATAATACTTTGTCACCTAAAAACTCTAGGCTCTGTGCGTTGTATGGCGCAGTTAAGGTCTTAGCTTCCTGTGAACTCTTGTGAACTAAACTTGTGTATAGTAAATTTTCGTCATTAAAATTATATCCGATAATCGCCTGCAAGCTTTTGAGCTTTTCGCGAGCATCGGATATATCATAAATCTTCATTATTTTAACGCTTCTTTAGCTAGTGCTATTGCTTCTCCAACTGTTTTAACGCTTGTAACTCTATCATCATCCAAGCTTACATTTAATTCATCTTCTAAATTCATAATTAGTTCAACTATGGCGATAGAGTCTGCCTTTAAATCTTCCTTAAAAGTAGTTTCGTCCTTTAAATCTTTAGCATCTACCTTAAATTGTTTAGCAATTATCTCTTTAATTTTTTCTTCCAAGATAGTCCCTCCTAGTTTTCTTTTAAATATTCTATAACTTTAGAATTAACAAGGTCAACAGTGTTCCTTATAGCTAAATAAAATGCCTTTTCGTCACTGTTGCCGTGCGCCTTAACTATAGCTTTGTTCACTCCTAATACTGGTGATCCGCCATACTTAGTAAGTCCCATAAGAGACATTAAGTCTTTCATAAATGACATCTTCATCTCATCAGATGAGAAATATTTTTTATCTTGCATAATAAAATTCTTAACATTGCCTACAAAGACTTTACTCATACCTTCAAGCTCTTTTAAGATTACGTTGCCAACAAAGCCATCTTGAACAATGATGTCCGCTTCAGTTGTAAGTATCTCATTCGCTTCGATGTTGCCAATGAAATTAAGCTCAGAGTTTTTAAGAATCTCATGAGCCTTCTTAGTAAGCTCATTACCCTTCTTAGCTTCAGCTCCGTTAGATACTAAAGCAACCTTTGGATTTTCGATGCCAAGAAGCTTTTCAACGTACTTTGAGCCAAGTTTTGCAAACTCATAAATAAATTCTGGTTCACAGTCAACATTTGCACCTGAGTCCAAAAGTAGTGTTGGTCCCTTTAGTCCTGGTAAGAATGTTGGTATGCTAGCTCTTTTATAGCCATCTATCCTCTTAACTATAAGCATAGCTGCTGCTAGAAGTGCACCTGTTGAACCAGCAGATATAAAGGCATCTGCATCATCATGCTCTACTAAGTACTTTGATGCTAGGACTATGGATGCTTTATTTTTCTTTCTTATGGATAGAGCAGCCTCATCCTCATTTGTTATGACGTCTTCAGTTTGAACTATCTCATAATTCGCTGCATCAGCTCCAAGATGCTCTTCAATTTCTTTTCTATCGCCGAACAAAACAAAATCTAAAGAGCTGTCCTCTGCCTTTGCCTTTTGCACAGCCATGAGCATAGCCTTAGGTGCATTGTCCCCGCCTTGTGTATCAATTAATAACTTCATAATTTCCTCCGTTCTAAATCCATAATTATTATACATTATTTTGCCTATTAAATCAAGTTTTTTATAATTATATCACATAAAAATACCCTCCTTACTGGTTTGTCCAGTAAGGAGGGTACATATCAAATAATTACTTAGTTTTTTTATATTTATTAATTAATAACAATACAATTGTTGCAAATAACGGAGGCACCAAAAAACTTAAATCTGTCATAATAATACTAAACCCTAAAAGTGAAATAATTTTAAAGAATATAATATTAATCACAAATAATGAAATAAATAGCAATACAATTTTAAAAACTCTAAGTATTTCTGTTTTCATTTATTCTCCTTTACAAATATGTTGAGCTTTAAAAATAATCAGTACTCAGTTTATAAATTGATATTTGCAACAAACTTACCAATTAAATACCCAAACTTATATAAAAGAAACATAAGTATAAGGATAACTACTATTTTATAAGATGTAGGATAAGAATCCTTTAATTTTTCTAAAAATTTCATAAAAAAGTCAACTCCAATCTATAACGGTTTATTTTTTGATCCTTAGTATCTTTATATCCATTATATACTCCTAGATCAAAAAGTGCAATATAAGCGACAACTGCACATCCTATCAAAAATGATCAACCATCAACTTGCATTAAATCTTGTTTTAAATTATAGCATACGCCAGTGTAAAAGTCAACTACGATAATTTAATACTTGTGCTTGCGTTAGTTTTTTCAATAAGAAAATAAAAAAAGTTCCTACTCAGTCCAAACTCTGGTGAGTAGTCCGAAGTGGTCAATTTAATTTACCTATAAACTTGTAGTGAATTTCAACCTTTTGGCTTATTTGACCGTCTATTTCTTCCTTGTCATAGACATATATCTTATCTATTATTTGATTTAAAATATATCTGTTTAGCGATTTTATCTTAGCGTACTTGCTAATATTATTCATGAATTTCTTGTAGTTATCTTCAGTTTCAAAAGATACTTCTATATCGCCCTCTAAGACCTTGATTTCCTCGATTAACTTGTCTTGTTTTTTAGATATGCTCACATTCATTAGATTGAAGTTTCTTTCGGTTATATTTCCCTCTAACCTATCTTCATATAACTGTTCATAGCTTCTATCTAATTCTGCTAATTGGTTCTTTTTAAGCTACATCCCCTTAAAACAAATAGCCAAGAAGTTGAATTGAACATTACAAGTTATGAATTTTTAGTTAAACCAAAACGGTCAGTAAATATGCCAAAATTAGGCTCACGAAAAAGAAGATTATAATTTTTGCAATCTGACTTTTCGCATTAAAACCAAAATTATCATAACCCTTAGCACCAACCGTCTCTGGGTAAACTTTAGTCGGCAATTTTAACTTGGTAAGCATGAGATAATCAAAAAAGATAATATCAAAAAGCTTATATCCTTCAAATAGTATTAAAAATCTAACAAAGGCTTGCTGAAAAGTTAAACTAAATTTTACTGTATCAACAATTGCCCAGACTAGAACGGCTGCAATGGTTAGCAATCCAAGTATCATGATAAGTCCGCCGAATATATTGACCCAAATCGGTTTATCTGGCAACTTACTCATCATAACTTTGATATCATCAGGTGCGCCGAAATGCTTCGAGCCAAATTTCGGTATAATAAGTATAAAATTCACCATCATAATTGATGCTGTTAAGCAGATGATTGTTAACATACCAAGTGTTTTCATCAATTCAGTTTGCCTCCTCTCTCAAGGTATAAATCATTGTGCAATTAAAATCTTATGTCTTTTGAAATATCATTTATGTTTCTATAATGATTTTCTATTTCTTCTTGCTTCTTTCTTTTTAATTGTTCTTCTCTTCTTCTAATTTGTTTTTTCTACACACAAAATCAAGGTATCTCTATGATATTGTTTTACCTCTTCGATTGTTGTTCCGTCTAAAATAATTTTATCAGATTCAACTCTAGCTATTCCAGGTCTATGAATTGATGTAAATCTTGGTGGGCAATCCCAATTTTCTAAAAACAATTAGACCATGTGCTAGTTGGTTTGTTAGATAATCTAAAAGGGATACTATATGAAGCAGAACCTCTTGTTCCATCATTTTTTGGCAAGGTAACTTCATTTATTATTATGCCTATGATTTTTATATCCTCTCCCTCAATTGATACTGGTTCATATTCTTCTAAATAATATGGTCTTATACCTACTTTAGGTTTCTTTTTAACTTTAAATATCGATGCAATAAGATTCTTATATGAATCTTCATTAAATGGATTAACTCTTAAATCTATTGCAAGTTTTCCGTCTAGGTAAGTAGGTAAAGCTGTATTGAAATCTCCTTGTCTAATGATTGGAATAAACTTCCTATCATTGTGATTATTGTAGAGTTCCGCAGATATTATATGACTTTCATAACCTACACCTTTTTCTCTATTATTAGCTTTCCTTTTATACTCTTCAGTGCATATTATAATTACATAATCACTATCTCTTATTGAGCTTTCCATAAATTTTGGTAGTCTATCCCCTGGACTTACATCATAGCTATCTATTATAGCTCCAATACCATCTGATAATAATTTATCTGCTAAAGATTTACTCAACCTGAGTGTTCTTTACTTTCCCATGAATATAATATAAATACTTTTGGAACATTGTTTTCTATCATTTAACACCTCATTAAAATAAATCTTCTAGTCTTTTCCAATTTTCATTATTCATTTCTTCTAAATCATAATTATTATACATTATTTTGCTTATTAAATCAAGTTTTTATATTTTAACTTTATGTACATGGAAATCAGAAATTAAAAAAAAATTGTCTTTTTTGCCTCTTCTAGTAGGATTTTTATTTCTTCATCTGTTAGTTTTTCTGCGTTTTCTATAAGGCTTTCTAGATTGCTCCTCTTGTTATTAGCCTATGAGTTCTATCTTTTCTTCTTTTCACTATGTCTTGTTTTAATATCTTTTGTTCTTGATTTTTTTGTTGCCTTAATCTTTTTTCTGTATCATCTATTTTATCTTTTATTTCTTTTGACTCTTGTCTTATTTGTTCTAATTTATTCATATATAACTCCTTTCTTGTAATAAAAAAGAGTTAACATTTATGCTATCTCTTTAAAAGTTTCATTATTAAATTTCTTGTCATCCAACAACGCATTAAAATAAATCTTCCAGCCTTTTACAGTTTTCATTATTCATTTCTTTTGTGTAGTTTGTATTGTTAATATAAAGTCTTGTATCTTTATCTCTAACAAACCCCCAATTTATTTTACGTCTATCTGCATAATCCTTAAAAGCATAGAATTTATTTTCGATTTGCTTATCAATATTTTCCAGATGACCTTTCTTTACCATATCCTTAAGTTTCCTTGAATTAGTTTTTCTTTTTTCACTAATATAATCTGCAAGTTGTTGACTTTTTTCATAGGCATCTTCTATAATCTTTTTCATAGCTTTTAAAATAGCCTTTGCTGAATACTGAGCCACTTTTATCTCAATATTTATAGCCTTATTATTAACTTCATCATTTACCATATAGGTGACCTCCTTTCCGGGGAAAATAAAAAAGCGGCCCAGACTTTTACATCTGAACCTCTGAAATTTTAATTCTATAGTTTTTTATTATTTTTAATTTTATTACTGTTATGACGTACTTTATAAATTATTTGTCGCAAACTATTTTTTGCTATTTAATGCTTTATTGATGGTTTCTTGAATAAAAGGACTACAGCATTTACCCAAAGGATTGTTAATTTCGCACTTTGCATTTTTCATTGCCCCTGTAAGTCTAATAATATCTTTAATATTCTTTGCACCATCATCTAAAACAGCGTTTATAATTTGTTGCTCTGTAACTTGGTTGCAATAGCATATATATTTGGGATTTGCATCCTTTTTAAACCATATAGGAACTTTTACATCTTCCTTATAAAAAACTCTTTCATTGTTTAAGTTATAATACACGACATCACAATCTTCATTCATACATAAATAGTAAGTTTCTTCATCTACAACCTTTCCCATAAGGTTTTCTGATACCATATGCTTTACAGTTATATTCTTAACCTTTTCTCCTATTTTGTGACATTTGGGGCAATTTGCTTTTTCTTCCACTGTACCAGTGGTTTTTTGTATTGAACCTCAGCAAGATTGATTTATCTTATTTTCTTGACTCACTTTATTTCCTCCTGTCTAAATAAATATTATTTCTATAGTTAATCAGGATATCTAATACCTCTTTCAATGGATCTACAGGTTGCAGCTCTTTTTAAGTCTTCTTTATTCATTAATCTATATTATATCATAAATAGGCTGATAAATCAATTTAGCCTATTTTATACTTGTGCTTGCGTTAGTATTTATTGAGATAGTCCTTGTTTTTTTCCTTGTCCCACTTGGAACTGCTCCAAATCACTTGGACCTAGTAGAAACATTTTTTTTGCATTTTATTTTCTTTCTTATTTTTGACAAAGAAAAAACGACTAAGTTTTAATCTTAATCGTTTTAAAATATTCTGAAGATATTTTTACATCATTTTTTATAATAAATTTAATCAACTGTTTATTAAAGCTGTTAGATATAGAAGGAATAAAGATAGACATATTCCAGACAAAATTGTATAATGCTAAGATCTATCTCCATCACTTTTAATGGCTTTTATAATAAACATCGGAGTCAGGTATGCTACCACAAGAGCTATGATAATAATTTTATTTCAATTCTTCTGTTTTAGTTAAAGGATTTATAAATTTTTTATTTACTTCTAACTCAAATTCAATACAATTATGTTTATTTAATTCATGACCATGATCTTTTTCTGATTTTTTCCCTTCCGACTTTGTAGATACTATTTCTTTTCCCCTAAATAATTCTAGAAAAGAAAAAGCATTTGATTTCATATCTTTAACGTAAATTCCATATTCTCCATCATTCGGAATAGTAAATTTTACATCATCTTCTGGGTTTTCTACTCTCTTTTTTATAGGAGCACCATAATCATTATAGCCCCAACCAGCTTTAATATCTTCGGCAGGTAAAATACCTACTTCTAAATCTTTTCCTTTTAAAGACTTTAGCTTAATAACTACGGTATCACCTTTTTCCCATTTCTCTCTACCAAAAATAGCTACACTTCCTTTTAACAAGCGGATTTTAAAATGCGTAGATCCTTTCGTATCTCTAGATTCTACTAAAAAAGTCTTACTTGAAAAACATTTTTCATTGTTACTTTTTTTCGCAGCCATTACTACATTCAGACTAAAAACTAATGCAAAAAGCACAAGTGCTATTGAAAGTTTTTTTATATTCTTCATTTCTTACCTCCTCATATAATTTTGTTTATACTTGTCTTTGATATCACTGCTTTTTTTAAATCTATGTTGCGATAAACCTAAAGGTTTACGGTATTTCTCGATTCTATTATTTATTACTTCATCTTTATTTGTTTAACTATAGTTTAGCATAATTTTGTTCAAAATTCAATACTTTTTCATATTTTTGATTACCTTTTCTAGTATATTATCATATAATATCTATGGTAATATTTTTCCATTTTTTCTTATTATTCTAAATGTTTCTTTAAATTCTTTAGTCTTTTTTATGTGTCCTACTACAAACCCTTACAAATCATGTTAACATAGTGGAAACACTAACAATAAAAAAACTCAGGATTTAACCTGAGTATTTTTTATTCAACATCTAAAACCTTTTCACCATTGTAGTAACCACAGCTCATGCATACTCTGTGTGGTCTTTTCATTTCATGACATTGAGGACATTCAACGAATGTTGCTTTTCTTAATGTATAAGATGAAGCTCTTCTTTTGTTACGTCTTTGTTTTGATGTACGTCCTTTAGGTACTGCCATTAAAAACACCTCCTTAACTTACAGTAAATGTATTTCTATACTAATTCACATTTATAACATTACAATTATACTGTTTTTTGTGTCTTTTGTCAAGACTTTTTCTTTTTTTATTTTAAATTATTTTGAAATAATTTCTTTTGTGTCTCTTGCTATCATTAACTCTTCATTTGTTGGGCAAATGTAGATCTTAATCTTAGCTCCGTCTTTAGCGATGTTAACTTCTTTTCCTCTTGTTCCATCGTTCTTATTGTCATCTAGTTCTATGCCTAGGTGTTCAAGTCCGTGAAGAATTTCTCTTCTCATTGTGTCAGAGTTTTCTCCGATACCACCTGTCATAACGATAGCGTCAAGCTCTGGCATTTGAGCCATGTAAGCACCGATGTATTTCTTAACTCTGTTTGTGAACATATCAAGTGCAAGACCTGCCTTTTCGTTACCTTTGTCTCTTGCTTCTTCAAGGTCTCTGAAGTCTGAGCTTAATTTAGAAACTCCAAGCACACCTGACTTCTTGTTTAACCATTGGTTAGCTTCGTATGGTGTGATGTGTTCGTTTTCGCAAAGGAATGTTACTACTGTTGGGTCAATGTCGCCTGATCTTGTACCCATTACAAGTCCTTCTAGCGGTGTAACACCCATTGATGTATCGTACACTTTACCATTCTTAATGCAAGCTAAGCTTGAGCCATTGCCTAAGTGGCAGTTGATAATGTTTAGTTCTGATAAATCTTTATTAAGTATTTCAGCCATTCTATGTGCTATATATTTATGAGAAGTTCCGTGGAAACCGTATTTTCTAAGTCTGTACTTTTCGTATAGGTCGTAGTCGATAGCGTACATGTAGTTCTTAGCTGGCATTGTTTGATGGAAGGCTGTATCCATAACAACAACGTTTGGTTTGCCCTTTACAAGCTCTTCGCAAGCTTCTATACCCATAAGGTTTGCTGGGTTGTGAAGTGGTCCAAAGCAGATGAACTTTTCGATAGTCTTCTTAACATCTTCAGTAACTAGTGTTGAATCAGTTATTATGTCTCCACCATGTAGTACTCTGTGACCGATACCGTCAATCTCATCAAGTGAAGCAACAACGCCGTGTTCTTTATTAACTAGTGCATCAAATACATGCTTCATAGCGTCCTTGTGGTTCTTCATGTCTTCTTCAACAACAAAGTTTTCTTTTCCTTCTACTTTGTGAGTAAGCTTTGAGCCATTGATACCGATTCTTTCTACTAAACCTTTACAGATTACGCTTTCATCATCCATGTTCATTAATTGGTACTTTAATGATGATGATCCGCAATTAATTACTAATATTTTCATTTTTACCTCCCTAAATATTTAACAAAATACATATATATGATATAATAAAACATAGAAAATTTCAAGTGTTTTTTAAGAAAGAAGGGAAAAAGTTGAAAATAGCTGCAATTATTTGTGAATACAATCCATTTCATAATGGTCACCTCTACCATGTACGTAAAAGTAAAGAGGAGCTAGGTCTTGATGCCGTGGTTGCTCTTATGAGTGGTAATTTTGTGCAAAGAGGTCTTCCTAGTGCCTACTCTAAGTATGAAAGAGCCAAAATTGCCTGCGAGTGCGGCTGCGATCTTGTACTAGAGCTGCCACTGTTCTCTTCGATTGCTCCTGCTGACATATTTGCTAAAAACGCTGTTACTATACTAAATAAACTAAACGTAATAGATTACCTAAGCTTTGGAAGTGAAGATGGTATAGAGACTCTTAGAAAAGCAGATGAAATAATGAAGGCTAAGAAGAATGAATTTGATGAGCTAATTAAAAAGCATTTGAATAGTGGCCTCTCTTACTCAAGGGCTTACGCTTTAAGCTTTAATGAGCTAACATCAAGTGACATAATGAGTAAATCAAATAATATACTTGCTTATAAGTATATAAGTGCACTTGACGAAACAAAGAGCAAGGTAAAGCCATTCGCCGTGCAAAGACATGGCCCCGGCTATAATGATAAGTGCGATGACGATGGTATAGCAAGTGCTAGTCACATACGCTCTCTTATATATAAAGGTGAAGATGTAATGGGTTTAGTCCCAGTACTTCCCCAAGAAAAAATACTTGATTTAGAAAAATATTTTTCTTATATTAAATCCATTTTCATAAGAGAAAAGAATTTAACATGGTGTTTTGAATATGATGAAGACGCTGTAAACTATATTAAAAAATACATCTATGAGGCGAAGAGCTATAATGAATTTATGGATATGGTCTCAATAAAAAACTTTTCAAAGAGCAGAATCAATAGATTTTTATTATCAATGCTATTAAACATTTATAAAGATAGTGTTTCAAGAGACAAAGAATATGATTTTATAATTCCTTTATGTGCAAATGAAAAAGGAAAAAAAATTTTAAAAGAGATAAAAAAACATAGCGAGCTAAATATCATTAGCAAGTACAAAGATCTTGATAATTTAAGTCATGAGAGCAAGTTAGACCTTGAGATGATGGTAAATAATGATCAAATTTATTATCTGATGAAGGGCATGAACGTAAAAGATGCTTATAAGATTAATTTACTAAGTGTATGAAATATTTCTTAAAAATAAGACAATATATGATATAATTATTATATAAGAAAAAAATAAAGGAGGACATATACATGAAATTACTAATTATCGGTGCAGGTCCTGGTGGATACGAAGCCGCTTTCAGAGCTGCCCAACTAGGAAATGATGTAGTTCTTGTTGAAAAGAACTTGCTTGGTGGTACTTGCCTAAACATTGGCTGTATACCTACTAAGACTATGGTAAAGATAGCTGATTTTTATAGCGAAGTACAAAATTCGGAAGAATTTGGCGTAAAGATTGACGGCTATGGACTTGACACTGAAAAGATTTATCAAAGAAAGCAAGATGTTATGACTAAGCTTAGAGATGGTATTGAGTACTTAATCTCTACTTATGACAACATCAAGCTAATAAAGGGTACTGCTTCATTCGTAAGTGAAAATGAAGTTAAAGTCGCTTTAAACGATGGCGGCGAAGAAAACGTTACTTTTGATAAGTGCATCATAGCAACTGGATCAAAGGACATAAAGCCGCTTGAAGGCTGCGACCTACCAAAGGTTTTAAACTCAACTACTCTACTAAGCTTAAAAGAAATACCTAAGTCAATGATAGTTATTGGTACAGGTGTTATAGGTCTTGAGTTTGCAACTATATATGCAAGCTTCGGTACTGATGTAACTGTTATCGGTAACAATATGTTTAAAACAGCAGATATGGAAATACAAAAGAGACTTCAATCTATACTTAAGAATCCAAATCTAAAGTTTGCAACTAAGCAACACTCTAAGAAGATAGAACAATCTGGCGATATGCTTAAAGTAACTACTCAAATGGTAGGCAAGGATACTTTAAAAGAGTATGAAGCTGAATATGTATTAGTTGCGCTAGGAAGAGCAAGCAACACTGACGGTCTTAACACTGAAGCTGCTAAAGTTGAAACAAAGGACGGCGGCGTTTTAGTTGATGAAAACTTAAAGACATCAAATGACAACATCTACGCTATCGGCGACGTTATATACAAGAACACTCAATTAGCTCACTTTGCTACAGCTCAAGGCTTCCACGTTGTTGAACAATTGTCTGGCCTTGAACCAAAGACTGATCTATCCATCGTCCCAGCTGTTTTATATACAGTTCCAGAACTTGCTCAAGTAGGTAAGACTGAACAAGAGCTTGAAAAAGAAGGCGTTGAGTATGACAAGGCAAAGTCTATGTACCAAGCAAATGGTAAGGCACTTGCAGTTGGTGGAACAAAGGGCTTTATAAAGATACTATCTACAAAGGATCACAAGAAGATCTTAGGCTGCCACATCATTGGTAAAGACGCTGACTTATTGATCCACTACGCTGTTATAGCTATGGCTAATGGCCTAAGTGTTGAAGACTTATCAAACATGATATATGCTCATCCAACTATTGCCGAAGTATTTAAAGACACAATAGAGGCTCTTGAAGGTAAGTCGACTAACTCACCTATGGCAAAATAATTTTATAAACAAACAAAAAAATAAATGCGAAGGTATATGTACTTTCGCATTTATTTTTTTACTTTTCTTCTTTTTCTTGTGCTACTTGGCTTTCTTGACTAACACTAGCAGCCATCTTTCTAAGCTCTGTTCTGTTTTCGTTCAAAGTAGTAATCATTTCTTTTAAGTTCTCTTGTGCGTTCATTAGTAGCTTGTCAGAGTATTCAAGCGAAGAGCGCTTTAAGTTTGTTGATGCTACTTGAGCTTTGCTCATAAGATCTTTTGCTCTTTCGTTAGCTTCTTTTAATACTTCTTCCTTGCTTACAAGCTCTTCAAGTTTTAATCTTGTCTCTTTGATAATTTGTTCTGCATCTTTATTTGCTTCGCTAATAATTCTTTCTCTTTCTTCTTTAATCCATGCAGCTTGTTTTATTTCATCTGGAAGCTTTATTCTTAATTCGCTAATGATGTCTAGTAACTCTTCTTTTTGAACTAAAACCTTACTTGTTAGAGGTAGAGAACCTGCTGATTCAACAATGTCCTCAATCTCATCGATAAGACCTAATACATCCATTTTTTAACCCCTTTCGTATTTCTTTTTCAATCCATTTTCAACATTTTTTGGCACTAGTGCCGATACATCTCCATGATAGTATGCAATCTCTTTCACAATCGAAGAGCTAAGGAAGTTGAACTTGTGTGAGGCTACTAAAAATATAGTCTCTAAATCTTTATTAAGCGACTTATTCGCCATCGCCATTTGAAGTTCATACTCATAATCTGAAACGGCTCTTAAACCTCTGATAACGAAGTTCGTCTTCTCTTCTTCACAAAATGAAGTTAAGAGGCCATCAAATGTCTTTACCTTAATCTTCTTCTCGTCTTTAAAAATCTCCTCTATCATCTTTTTTCTTTCTTCTATAGTAAATAAATGTTTTTTCTGTACATTAGTAGTTATGCCTATAATCAACTCGTCAAAGATGTCCTTTGATCTATTGATGATGTCTATGTGACCGTTAGTTATAGGATCAAAACTACCTGGATAAATAGCTTTCATTTAATTCCTCTTTATAAAAAATATTTTCTTGTCACCCATTGCTCTGATATCGATATCAAAATCATCGTTGCTAATGGTTTCGTTTAGTTCATAGTCCTTGTTTTCTTCTATAATAATCTCGCCACATTCGCTAAGTAAATTCATCTCTACTATAGTTTTAAGTACCTCATTTAGAAGCTCGTGCTGTTTATATGGTGGATCTAGAAAGATATAATCAAATTTTATCTCCTTGAGTGGACCTTTTAGTGCCCTTAAGCCGTCCATCTTCATAAGTTTTATCTCATTAGATAGCCCCAAGCTTTCTAAATTCTTTTTTATTACAGTAACGGCTTCAAAAGAATTATCCACTAAATAAACATCCTTCGCGCCTCTACTGTAAAATTCTATACCAATCTGCCCTGTCCCACTAAAGAGATCCAAGACAGATGCATTTATCGCAATTGGCGATATGATATTAAATATCGTTTCTTTTATATTATCCAAAGTTGGCCTCGTTTTAAGCCCCTTTGGTGCAAGTAACTTTCTTGATTTTAATTTGCCTGATATAACTCTCATAGCTGCCTCTTAATTTAAGATGATATCCTGTTTGCTGTCGTAGAAGACCGAGTCCATATTGCTTAGCAAGGCTTCGTATCTATCTTTTTCATAGTCAATGTCGCCTCTTAGTATAGATAAGACTTCTTTGTTGATGTCATTAATCATCTCTGTATCTTTATCAAAGTCAAAGAACTTAAAATCTATAGCTCCATGCTGCTTTGTTCCGAAGAAGTCACCTGGTCCTCTTAGTATCAAGTCCTTCTTCGATATCTCAAAGCCATCTGATGTCTCTTGCATAAGTTTTAATCTCTCATAGCTAATGTCATTAAGCTTGTCGTAAACAAGTATGCAGTATGCTTGGTCAGAACTTCTTCCTACCCTGCCTCTTAATTGATGCAGTGTCGATAGTCCAAACCTTTCCGCATTTAGTATTATCATAAGGTTAGCGTTGGCAACGTTAACTCCAACTTCAATTACAGTAGTTGATACAAGTATCTGTACCTTGTTAGCTTCATAAGCCGACATTATCTTGTTCTTCTCATCATTTGAGGTCTTGCCATGTAGAAGTGCAACATTGTAGTCCTTGAAGTGTTCTTTAAGTTCCAAGTAGACATCGTTTGCGTTTGATAAGTCTAGTGACTCGCTCTCTTCTATAAGAGGTGTGACTACATATACCTGCTTTTTATTCTTAAGCTCTTTTAATATGAAATTGAAAATTCTTTCTTTATAGTCATATGACACAGCATAAGTCTCTATCTTTTTTCTTCCTGGCGGCATAGTCTTGATAGTAGATATATCAAGGTCGCCGTAGAATATTAGTGACATAGTCCTTGGTATAGGCGTTGCGCTCATTACAAGAGTGTCCGCGTATACTGATTTATTCGTTAGATTAGCCCTCTGCTTTACACCAAATCTGTGCTGCTCATCTGTTATTACAAGCCCAAGATTCTTAAAATTCACCTTATCTTGAATGATAGAGTGAGTTCCAACAATCATGTCTATATCTCCACTCTCCAAACAATCGTAGATATCTTTCTTTTCTTTTGCGCTGATAGATGACGATAAGAGTGCTAGCTTTATGTCCTTGTCCTTAAAAATACTTTTAAGGCTCTCGTAGTGCTGCTTAGCAAGTATTTCAGTAGGCGCCATCATGGCGGCTTGGTAGCCATTGAGGTAGGCTTTATACATCGCATATACCGCAACTATGGTCTTACCGCTACCAACGTCACCTTGCACGAGTCTGTTCATCCTCTTATCAGCTTGCATATCAGCATTGATCTCATCTATAACAGTCTTTTGGTCAAGCGTTAGCTCAAAGCCAAGGCCATTAATAAAGTCTTCTTCTTTATCAAAATGCTTGAATTTTATATAGTTTTCATCTTGAACTTCTTTTCTTAGGACTTTAAAGCCATATTCAACAGTAAATATCTCTCTAAAAGCTAAAGTCCTTCTTGCCTTCTCCAAAGTCTCGTTCGAAGTTGGAAAGTGCAGTTCTTTAAGAGCCTCGTCTATGCCATACAAATCATAATCTCTAATTAAAATTTCAGGCACTATCTCTTTTACTAAGCCTTTTGTATTAAGTAGCTCAGTAACAATTGAAACTAGCTTTGAATTATATAGACCTTTTACAAGATTATATATGGGCCCAATGTAGCCAAGCCTGTCAGTATTTAAACTAGTATAAAATTCTGGATTAGAAAAGCTATATCCAAATTTATTTTTACTTAATTTGCCAAAAAAGTAGTATGTTTTCCCAGCTTTGAAGATGTTTCTATAGTAGTTCATACCAAAGAAGAATACTTTTGCACTATTTTTAGCATCGCAAACGTCAAACATCATCATATTTCTCTGCTTCATCATAGGCGAAGTTAAAACTTTTACCTTAAATAAAGCAGCCTCACTTAAGCTTTCATCAGAGATAAACTTAAGATTTTTTCTGTCCTCATACCTTCTAGGCCTATTTAACAATGCATCTTCTGGGGTATATAGACCAAGCTTCTTTAGGTACTCCTCAGTTTTGCTTCCTACTCCTTTGACCTCTCTTAGCTTCATTATTCCAATGAAATTATATAGTAATACAAAGCTTGCTTAGACTCAATTACTTCGAAGTCGATATCTTCATACTTTTCTTCAAGCTCTGCAATTAGTTCATCTGCTAAAACTTTTTCAGCATCTTCGCCTAAGTATAAAGTTACTAAAGATGTGTCTTCATCGATAAGCTCATCAATCATCACCATAGTAGTTTCGTTTAAATCTTCTGAGCTTGCAAGTATCTTTGATGAGCTGATAGCAAGGTAGTTACCCTTCTTTATCTCTTTGCCATCGATAGTAGTATCTCTAACCGCAAAAGTAACCTCACCAGTTTTAACGCTTGCTATAGCGTCCTTCATAGCCTCAAGTATCTCATCTGCGCTCATCTCTTCATCAAAAGTAATCATAGCGCTGATAGCTTCAGGCATATTCCTTGTTTCAACAACATGTATCTTCTTGTCGCTAAGATCTATAGTTTGCTTAGCAGCCATAATGATGTTTTTGTTGTTAGGGAAGATGAAAATTTCATCAGCATTGATATTGTCGATGGCTCTCATGAAGTCTTCTGTAGATGGGTTCATAGTTTGACCGCCAGTAACTACTTCATCAACCTTTAAATCTTTAAATATCTTAGTAAATCCTTCACCTGAGCTTACAGCTATAAAACCATACTTCTTGTGCTCTTTTGCTGTATTAGCTTCTTCTTTGCTGTTTTTATATTCTTCTTCACTAAATAATATCTCGTGGTGTTGAAGACGCATATTATCAATCTTGATATCCTTTAGGTAACCAAGCTTTAATGCTTCTTCAATAACTTGACCAGGGTTGTTTGAATGTATATGACACTTAATTATATCATCAAGAGCAACTACAACCATTGAGTCACCTATCTTTGATATAGTTTCCTTAAATTCATCAACCTTGCTAGTATCACCAGTGATTATAAATTCTGTACAGTAACCATATTTAATGTTGTCTGTAGAAATTTCTTTTCTGTTGGCAGTTTGCTTAGTCTTGTTTATATCTTTAACCTTGATTTCAAGATTTTCAGTTCTAGCTCCTTCTATCGCACCCTTTACGATGTAATAAAGTCCCTTACCACCTGCGTCAACAACGCCTGCCTCTTTTAGTACACTAAGAAGCTCTGGTGTTCTATTTAATGACTCTTCTATAGCTACTAGAGCATCGTCTGCAAACTTAGAAAGTTCTGTATAGTTCCTGTAATTTTTCATAGCAAAATTAGCTAGGTCTTTTGAAACTGTAAGTATAGTTCCCTCAGTAGGTCTCATTACAGCCTTATATGCAACCTCGCTTGCCTTGACAAAGCCTTCCATCAAAACTTCGATGTCAATGTATTCTTTGTCTTCTATAGCTTCTTTAAAGCCTCTTAAAAGCTGAGATAAAATTACCCCAGAGTTTCCTCTTGCTCCAAGAAGTGCTCCTTTGCTTAAGCCATTTGCTATCGCTTTAATAGTTTTATTTTCTTCTTTAACTGCATTTGTAACTGCTGACTTCATTGTTAAAAGCATATTAGTACCTGTATCACCATCTGGAACAGGGAATACATTTAGTGCGTCTACTGTTTCTTTATTATCTCCAAGAGAATTAAGTGCACCAATCAATGCTCTCTTTAAAACAAGTTCGTCAATTCTATTAGTACTCACATTTACCTCCTACTTTTTGTCATTTATTCTTAGTCCTTGGACAAAAACATTGACATTCTTAACAGACATAGCTGTTTGCTTTTCAACATTATACTTAACCTTTTCAACAATGTTGTCGCATACAACTGAAATTTTTACTCCAAACTCTAAGACAACATATAGAGATATATCTAGATTTTTACCATCAGAGCTAACCTTAACTCCCTTAGATAAGTTCTCCATGTTAAGCAACTTATAAAAACCGTCCTTTGCATCAATTGCACTCATACCTACTATGCCGTAGCTTTCCATAGCAGAAAGGCCTGCTATCTTAGCGACAACATTATCAGCAATGTTAATAGTTCCTAAATCATTAGTATATTGACAAGGCATAAATCTCCCTCCATTCAATTAATAAACTTTTTTAATCTTTTAACTAATTTATTCATACTCATATGTATTTATATTATATCATCAAATAGACAATTTTTAAAGAATTAAATAGAAATTTTAGCTTTTTTTGCCATTTTATTTAAAATTTATCTGTTTTTTATAAAAAAGGCTTGATTTTTATATAGAACTTTGTTATAATTAGGTAGTTAAAGCTTGAGAGGAGGTAAAGACATGGGTAGAGTTTGCGATATATGTGGTAAAGGAATGATTGCCGGTAACAAAGTATCTCACTCTTTAAGACATACAAGAAGAACTTGGAAGCCAAACCTAAGAAGAGTTAGAGCAAACGTTAACGGAACAGTAAAAAGAATAAATGTTTGTACTAGATGCCTAAGATCAGGCAAGGTACAAAGAGCCGAATAAAGAATTGCAGACTTTCTGCAATTTTTTTCGTTACATAAAAGAGGCAGGACGATTTTGCCTTGCCTCTTTGCGTATATAAAGAAAAGGTCGAAGCATCTGCTTCGACCTTCTTATATGTGTTATCTCTTTATATATATGCTCTCTTTATAAGAACAATGTTGAAAACAAGAACGCTCTGTTCTTATGTGCTGTTACTACTGCATAGTCACCTTCTGCCTTGTTGCTCATAAGTAATGAGCTGCCTCTTGATACAGTCTTATGATCTAGTTCCCACTTTGCAGACTCTATCGAAACAGTGAAGTCTTCATCTGCTGGCACTAAAGAGAATGAAACGATATCATATCTGTTTATAACTCTTATCTTGTCACCTTCATTAAGAACTTTTACTATTTGATCTCCACCAAAGACAGTCATATTTAAGTCTTTGCTATATGCTAAGACATTGTTTAAAACTGTCATAGTATGGTCCACTCTGTTGCCCATAGCGCAATATATATCAACTTTCTTTATTTCGCACTTGTTCTTAACATACTCTAGCGCAAGTTCAAAGTCGGTTTTATCCTTTTCTCTCTCATATTCTAATTTAACTATACCGCTAGTCTCTAAGTAGAACTTAGCATCATCGTTAATACTATCTTGATCGCCTATATATAGATCAGCATCCATATCATACTTAACTAAGTGATTCAAGCCGCCATCAACAGCTATAACCAAAGCATAATCCTTTATATCTCCAGTTAAAAAACAGTCTATCGGTCCATTTAATACTATTGCTATCCTATCTTTTTTCATTATCTTCTCAACTCCTCTAAATTTTTTTCTATCTCTGAATTTTTAAATGCTGCTGATCCTGCAACAAATAGATCTACACCTAAGCTTTCTAAGTATTTTATATTGTCCTTGTTCACTCCACCATCAACTTCGAGCATAATATCTTTTCCGCTCTCGACAATCATCTTCTTAACTCTTTTAATTTTTTCATCTACAGCTTTGATATATGATTGACCACCAAAGCCTGGATTAACCGACATGATTAGTATTAGATCAAGGTCGTCCATAACGTACTTAAGGGTTTCTTCGCTTGTTGATGGGTTTAGTGACACTCCAGCTTTCATGCCAAGTCTTCTAATCTCATTAAGCGTTCTTTGCAAGTGTATTGTTGATTCTTGATGCACTGTAAGTATATCTGCTCCAGCATTTTTAAAATCTTCCAAATATCTTTCAGGCTTCTCAATCATTAGGTGGCAGTCAAGAATAAAGTCTGTGTTCTTTCTTACTGACTTAATAATTGGCAGGCCAAATGATATATTCGGCACAAAATTTCCATCCATAACATCAAGGTGTAAGTACTTAATACCTTCGTTTTTTAATCTCTCTAAGTCGTCTTTTAAATTGTAAAAGTTCGCTGATAGTAGCGATGGTGCTATCTCTCTCAAATTAATACCTCCTCTTTGCTTTTATCTCTTCATACATCAAAAGGTAATTTTTGTACCTTATGGATGAAATATTTTCTTCTTCGATTTGTTTTTTTATCTCGCAGTCAGGCTCGTTGATGTGTAAGCATGACGAAAACCTGCACTTGCTTTTATACTTATTAAACTCTCTGTAATAATTTTTAAGTTCATCTTCGCTCTCTAAAAAGTCTATCTCAAGCGAGGTAAAACCAGGCGTGTCTATGATATTAGTCATATCATCAATAGAATATAGCTGCACTGACCTTGTTGTTTGCTTGCCTTTATTAAGCTTCATAGATATCTCTTGCGTCTTGATGAGCTTGTTCTTATTAAGATAGTTCATAATTGATGACTTTCCAACACCTGACGGCCCAGATAAAACTGATGTCTCGTTCTTTATTTTATCTAAGACCTTGTGTATGGACTCGTCATCATATATGCTCGTCTCGAAGACATCGTAGCCAATGTTCTTATACATATTGTATATCATCTCATCAAGCTTGATGTCTTTTTTATTTATTATAATTATAGGCCTAATCTTATTGTACTCAGCCATGACTAAAAACTTATCAAGCAAGAGTAAGTTTATACTTGGCGTGCTTATAGTCATAACTATCAATAGATTGTCAATGTTGGCAACATTAGGCCTTATTAATACGTTCTTTCTATCTACTATGCTTTCTATAAGGCAAGAGCCGTCCTTTTCTACGAAGTTTGCAATGTCACCTACAAGAGGTTTTACTTTTTGCTTTTTAAAGCTTCCAAACTGCTTTGCTTCATAAACACGTCCTTCGCTTTCAATATAGAAAACACCAGATATAGATTTAATTATCTTCCCCTTCATTAGTTAGCTTGCTTTGTAGTTATATAAGTGTCATTCTTATAGATATCGAAGGTATCTCCTTCTTTAGCATTGTATTTAAACCTTACTTGTCCATCTTCTCTGCTAACAAGTTCATCATAAACAGTTTCTTTTACTCCACCAGAGTTTTTAACTATAGTAAAGTGTGTTTGTTCAAGTTCAGTGTCAGCTTGAAGAACAATGTCTATAACAACTGTGCTTTTGTCTTTGTGTTTCTTGTCTGCGTCAGAAGTTTTTTCATTTGTTTCACTGCCCTCATTGTTTTCTTCCTCGCTAGGTCTTTCGATCTTACCTTTTGAAACCACAAGGTCTATAACTTCATCCTTTTGAGCTGTTGAACCTGAGGCAATTGATTGCTCAGTTACAATATCTTTTTCGTAGTCTTCACTGTCTTTGCTTGTAATCTTATATTTAAGTCCTAAATCTGTAATTTCTTTTATAACTTCATCCTTATTTCTTCCTACGAACTCTGGAACTTGCACTTCATTTTGATTACCTTTGCTTACAACTACTTTTACCAATGAGTTTTTCTCAACTTGTGAACCTTCACTTGGTTCTTGTTTGATAATAGTTCCTTCGTCGTGCTCGCTGTCTTCCTCATAGCTTGGTTCAGCAAGCTTTAAGCCATATTTGTTAAGTATACTTTCTGCATCAAGTATTGTTTCGCCAACTATGTTTGGAACTTCAACACTATCTTCCGACTCAGATATAGTAAGTGATACCTTAAAGTCTTTTTTAACTTTAAAGTTTGCTTCTGGATCTTGCTTTGTAACTATATTTGCCTTGCCATCAGTCTTTTCTGTTGCTACTACTTCATAACTTAGTCCTAGGCTTTCAAGTTTAGATTTTGCAGTATCTAAATCATCGCCAACAAGGTTTGGCACTAAAATATCATCTGATCCCCCGCCACTTAAAGCTCCCTTTAAGTAGTTATATCCAAAGAACAGACCCGCAACTAATATTAGTGCTGTTATTATACCTAAGAAAACACCTACTAAGCCATTTTCTTTTTTTCTTCTACGATGACTTCTGTTTGATTGTCTCATTTCAGAAATATTTTCCTCCCTATTCCTATTTTTCTTATCAATTTTTTCTTCTCTAATTATATCCTCTTGCTTCAAAACAACCGTTTCATCATTCCAGTTATCATTTTGTTTATCATAATTAAAATCATCATCATCATCTAAGTGCAAGAAGTCAGATAATATCTCATTAACATTTTGATATCTTTCACTTTGCTTCTTCCTTGTACACTTTAATATTATCTTTTCAAGATTTTTATTCATGCCTGGAAGGTACTCAGACGGTGGAACAATGTCGTCTTGTATTTGCTTCATCGCTACTGATATAGGGTTGTCCCCATCATATGGCTTCTTGCCCGTTAACATTTCATATAGAACTATACCAAAGGAGTATATATCTGTTTTGTTATCAGTATAGCCGCCCCTTGCTTGCTCAGGTGATATATAATGCACCGAACCAAGTACGTCTGACGTAGTTGTTACTGTTGTTGATGTTGATGCCCTCGCTATACCAAAGTCAGTTACCTTTACACTTCCTTGCTTAGTAATCATTATGTTGTGTGGCTTGATGTCTCTATGGATAACGTTATGATCATGTGCATCCTTCAAGGCGCCAAGTATTTGTATTGAATATTTTATAGCGTCATCTTCTGATAACTTACCTTTGCTGTCGATTATATCCTTTAGAGTCGTACCATCGATGTATTCCATAACGATATAGTATATAGTTTCCTCGTCTATCACATCTGTGCCAACATCGTATATGCCAACAATGTTTTGGCTTGAAAGCGATGCTGCCGCTTTTGACTCTCTATTAAATTTTCTTATAAATTCCTCGTCATTAGCATATTCAGGCCTTAATATCTTTATGGCAACATATCTATCTAAAACTCTACATCTGGCTTTGTAAACTGTTGCCATGCCGCCATCGCCAATTTTTTCAAGAATTTCATATCTATCCGATAAAAGTTTTCCTATCATCTTATCCATTTCATCACCTCTAAGCTTTTATTGTTATTATAGTAACATTGTCTCTTCCGCCCATAAGTATAGCTCTATCCTTTAACTCCTCTGCAACTTTTTGCATCGAAATATTTTTATTCTTCTCAATTATTGCAAGTATCGAGCTATCTTCGACCTCTTTGTTAAGTCCATCAGTACATAGTAGAACTATGTCATCGTTTCTGTGTATAAACTTATATGTGTCAATGACAACTGTCTTCTCTGTACCAAGTGCTCTCGTCAAAGCGTTTTTGTTATCTATATTTTTTACATTAAAAATCTTGCTTCCTGCCCTTTTTATTAGCTCATTACCAAAGGTATGGTCCTCTGTTAGCTGAGCTATCTCGTGATCTCTAATAAGATATGCTCTTGAGTCACCAACATGAGCTATAAGGCAAGTATTTTTGTAATATGCACAAACTAAAACCGTTGTGCCCATGCCTTCGCAATCTTTATTAAACTTTGAATATTTGTAAATGGAATTGTTAGCGTTTACTATGCTAGTTCTTATAGCATCTTCAACATCGTCTATACAAACTGCATCTTTTTTATTTTTCAAAACATCTGCAATGGTATCAACCGCCATCTTACTAGCTAGTTCACCTGCCTTGTGTCCGCCCACTCCATCAGCAATTACAAAGAAAGGGAATGGATAGTCATCATAGATAAAAAAGTTATCTTCATTATTGCTCCTCGTTTTACCCTTATCTGATACATAACCAAGATTCACATAGACCACCTCCTATTGTTCAAGATAATTGTTTCTTAGTTGTCCACACGAAGCGTTTATGTCTGCTCCAAGTTCGCGCCTAACTGTTACGTTGAAACCAAAGTCTTCTAAGTACTTCTTAAATTTATTTATATTCTCGGAAGTGCTTGGCTCTTCATCGTACTCTTTAATTTTGTTAAGCGGAATTAAATTGATGTGTGACTTAATATCTTTTAGTAAATTTTTTATATCTAAAGCAGATTTGTAAGAATCATTAAGACCGTCAATCAAAACATATTCGAAAGATATCCTCTTATTAATCCTGGCCTGATACTCCTTAAGAGCAGGCACAAGATCTTTGAAAGGATACTTCCTAGTAATCGGCATGATCTTCTTTCTTTCTTCCTCGTCTGCATTATGTAAAGATATCGTTAGCGTTACTGGATAGTTATACTCGGCAAGCTTTAGTATCTTATCTGCTAAGCCGCACGTTGATATAGTGATGTTTCTTTTTGAAAGGTTCTTGCCTTCCTTTGCACTTATTAACTCGATAAACCTTATAAGCTCATCAAAGTTATCAAGTGCTTCGCCACTACCCATTAGTACAATGTTTGATACATTTATATTGTTTAATCTTTCTATCTCGTATATCTCATCAAGCATCTCTGACGCATAAAGGTTTCTTATTAAGCCTTTCTTTGTTGAAGCACAAAAGGCACATCCCATCTTACAACCAACCTGTGTTGATATACAGACCGTGTAACCATACTTATACTTCATCAAGACGCTTTCGATAACATTGCCATCGTGAAGCTCAAAAAGATATTTCCTTGTTTCGTCAAGTTTTGATTTTAGCTCTAAAACCATTTGTACGCCGTATATCTCAGAACTCATAGCAATCTTTTCTTTCAAATCCTTTGAAAATGTAGTAAGTTCATCTAAGCTCTTTATCTTTTGCTTGTGCAAGGCTTCAAAGAGCTGCTTAGATCTAAATTTCTTTTCGCCCAGCTCTAAAAAGTATGACTCTAGCTCCGATATATACATATTGTTAATAATGTTTCTCAAGTTAATCCTTCCTTAGATATGAAATGAAAAAGCCGTCGTTAATCTTATCTTTTGGCATGTGTTTGATATATTCTTCCAATGTAAAGTCTTTGTTCTCTTCAAGGAACTTCTTCAGTATATATTCGTTTTCCATCTTAAGTATGCTGCATGTACTATATACAAGTAGTCCATCCTTCTTGACATAGTCCTTCGCATTATTTAATATCTTCCACTGCTTTTGATTAAGCTCTTTAAGCTCCTTTATTCCTATTTGATATTTTATCTCTGGCTTTCTTGATATTATACCACTTCCTGAACATGGCACATCTATCAAAACCTTATCAAAGACATCAACAAAGTCTTTGTTAAGTTTCAATGCGTCATTAAGTTTAAATTCAATGTTATCAAGTCCAAGCCTAGCTGCTTCTTTTTCAAGAAGTTTTATCTTGTGCTCATATATGTCGCAGCTAGTTATAGAACCTTCTAATAACTTTTCAGCCATGTGCATGCTCTTTCCACCAGGTGCTGCGCAAAGGTCTAGTATCCTATCGCCCTTATTAAGCTTTATGTGATCTTGAAGACTCGCACTCGTTGCATCTTGAAAGGATATATATCCTTGACTAAATAAACTCTTGATGACATCACTCACCTTGTCATATATGATAAGGCTGTCAATAGATATATCGCTCTCTTCATACTTGATATTAAACTTATCAAGAAGAGCTTCTAAATCTTTCTTATTCGTTTTCTTTGTGTTGATCCTTATATCAAGAAGTCTCTCATCCATTGACCTCTTTAAAAAGTTTAGAAGAGTTTCATTATCATAATCACTCATTAAAATCTTCAAAAACTCTTTGCTTATGGAATATTCTACAGATAATCTCTCAAGCTCGTCAGAAATATCAACTTTAACTAAATCGTCTTTATTTCTTAGAAAATTTCTTAAGTTTGCATTAACAAAGCCTGCTAATCTTTTATTGATAGTCTTAGTAAGCTTCACCGCTTCATTAACTGCAGCACTCTCAGGTACCTTATCCATGTATATGATTTGATACAAAGCCATCTCTAAGACAATCAGTATATCGATGTCAATCTTACTAAGCTTAGTCGACGACAGCTTTGAGATGATGTAGTCAAGATACAGTTTTCTCTCTACAACACCATAAACAAGCTTTGTTACGAAAGACTTACTTTGTTCGCTATCTAATTTATTAAGTTCACTTCTTAGGCTAATGTTTGAGTAAGCCCCACTTGCAAATATATCTTTCAATATTAAAAAGCTTGTATATCTATCGCTGTTTTTAGTCATTTCTTCTCCTCATTGATAATAGTCTTAGTAGTTCACTAAGTGCCGCAAATGCTGAAGCTACATATGTTAGTGCTGCTGCTCTTAAAACCTTTTTAGATCCGTCAATAGTTTCATCATCAGCGCCTTGCATAGAGCTAATTTCATTTAAAGCTCTCCTCGATGCATCAAACTCAACAGGTAGTGTAACTAGCGTAAATAATACTATGACAGCATACAGAATTATGCCTATATCTAATAAGCCACCAAAGTTAAAGAACAAGCCTCCAAGTATTAGTAGCATAGCAAGTCTACTTGATACTCCTACGGCTGGTGCCATATAGTTTCTTAAGTTTAACATAGGGTAGCTTTCCTTATCTTGAATTGCATGTCCAACTTCGTGTGCTGCAACCGCAACAGAGGCGATGGATGTGCCGTCTGATATGTCTCTTGATAAAGACAGGCTCTTATCTCTTGGATCATAATAATCACTTAAGGTGCCAGGCACTTCCTTTATCGAGACATTCCTTAGGCCGTTCTTATCTAAAATCTCTCTTGCTATATCCGAGCCATTGCGTCCCAATGAGCTGCGTCTACCCATGTATTCTTTGTATACATAAGCAATCTTATATTGTGCATAAAAGCTTAGTAACATTGCCGGTATAACATAGATAAAGTATGAGCTTACATAACTATGGTACCTTCCTACAAATATTAAAAAGTTTAGCATAATCTTTCTCCTAACCTTTCTCCTACTTCTATCTTATTTCCTCTTATATAATCAGCTACCTTCATCCTCTTTTTGTTAGGCATTTGCACCTCACTTATGATTATGGCAGCGTCCTTACACTTAACCTTTATACCATCATTATTAACAGCTAATATAGTACCTTCTTTAGCGTCACTACTGTCTTTAGTCACGAAAGATGTAAATATCTTCATATTCTCTCCCTTATAAGTAGTAAAGGCAACTGGCCATGGCTGCATAGCTCTAACTATGTGCTCGGTTTTAGATGCGCTTTCAGTAAAATCAATAAAAGCATCTTCCTTTTTAATCATCCTAACATATGAGCTCTTAGTGTCATCTTGGGGACTGCCCTCATCAAGCTCATTTAGATTATTTAAATACTCAGTTATCATCTGAGCACCTAAATTTGATAGCTTCATAGTTAATGTCTCTGCTGTATCGTCATCTGATATAGGAAGCTCTCTTGTCATAAGAATGTTTCCTGTATCAAGTCCCTTCGCCATCTTCATAAGTGTGATACCTGTTATTTTGTCTTCATTAATGATAGCCGCTTGCACTGGTGCCGCACCTCTGTACTTTGGCAAAAGCGATGCATGTATGTTTATCGAGTGATACTTTTTCATGTAAAGTATCTCTTCTTTTATTATCTGACCATATGAAGCTACAACTATGACATCAGCATCTGTATCCTTGATTTTCGCTATGGACTCATGGCTGTTTACATCTTCTGGCTGAAAGACTTCTATATCGTTATCAAGTGCATATGTCTTTAGCTCTGAATAAGTGACTTTCATCTTTCTACCACGTCTTCTGTCTGGCTGAGTGATAAGCATACTTATATCAAAGCCATTATCCTTCAAAGACTTTAGAGGCGCCAAACTAAATAGCGGCGTTCCCATGTAAATGACTTTCATTATTTTGCCTCTGCCATCTTGTGTTCTTTATCTAATTTTGCCTTTAGTTCATCGTTTGTATACATCTTCTTAGCCTTGTCAGTGTATAAAACTCCCTTCAAATGATCTGTCTCGTGACATATAACCCTTGTCAAGAAGCCTTCTGTCTCAAGCTCGTGCTCCTTTCCTTCAAGGTCTTGGTACTTAAGCTTAAGCTTTTCTGGTCTTTCTACAACTCCTGAGTAGCCCGGAACCGATAGACAGCCTTCGTAATCATCGCAGCTACCTTCTGTTTCAAGTATTTCCGGATTAACAAAGACCATAGGTCCTTCGCCTATATCTATAACTATCATTTGCTTAAGTATACCTACTTGCACAGCAGCAAGTCCAACACCTTCTGCTTGGTCCATAGTCTCTATCATGTCATCTGCTAGCTCTTTAAGTCTATCATCAAAAACTTTAACTAGCTTGGATTGTTTTCTAAGTATTTCATCTTCATCGTGTCTAATATTTCTAATTGCCATCTTTACCTCCTATAAAAAATTTCTTGGATTTATATAAATGTTATAATTTACTTTTTTGTTCTTTGCAAACTTGCTTCTATATAAAATGAAGCGTATATAGTCTTTAATCTCTTTCGAGTATGTGTTTGTGTACTTAAGTATGATTTGATATCTATAGCTTGCGTTGATTCTCTCAATCGCGCACTGCATTAGCTTTGATGTCTCACACCTAATCTCATTCTTAGTTAAGTATCTTTCAATATCACTTCTTAGGTACTCCATCTCTCTTTGAACTATATTTTTGTCTAAGCTCGTTCCAACGATGTATATCATGTTAATGAATGGTGGATATAAAAACTCTTTTCTAAGTGCAATTTCATTCTTATAAAACGCTTCGTAGCTTCCTTTCATAGCATAGCTGATAGTTTCGTTGTCTCTTGAGTAACTTTGCAGAAGCACTCTGCCTTTCTCATCACGACCAGCTCTACCTGCAACTTGAGTAATCAAGTTATATGTGTCTTCATTTGCACAGTAGCTAGGGAAGTTTAAATTTGCGTCTACTGATACTATAATCGCTGCATCAACGTTCTTAAAGTCGAGACCCTTACTAATCATCTGAGTGCCTATAAGTATATCGACCTCGCCTGCATTCATTTTTTTGTATAAGTTAATGTAGTCGTCTTCTGTTTTGATTGTATCACTATCTGCTCTTAATATCTTCGCATCTGGGAAAGTCTTTCTAAGCATCTCTTCAACTTTTTCTATGCCGTAGCCGGCAAAGCTCAAGTTCCGAGCACCGCAGCTTGGGCATGTCTTCGGTATGCTTTTTACAAGACCACAGTAGTGACACTTAAGTTTATTGATGCCCTTATGATATGTCATACTCACATCACAGTTGTCACAAGTAATCGTATAGCCGCAGCTCTTGCAAAAGATTTCCTTATTGTAGCCACGTCTGTTCAAAAAGACAATGCTTTGCTTCTTCGCCTTAAGGTTCTCATCGATGACTTCATAAAATCTGGATGAGATCTGACTAATATTACCCCTTTGCACTTCATCTATCATGTCAACAAGCTCTATCTCAGCTTCCCTTTGTCCCTTTGCTTTTTTATCAAGCTCTAAGAGTTCATATATGCCGTGCTTTGCATTATAGTATGACGATACAGATGGTGTTGCACTCGCTAGTAGTAGCGTCGCTTTTTCATCCATGCTTCTATAGTATGCCACCTCATCTGTTTGGTACTTTGGATTCATATCTGAGATGTAACTTTGATCGTGCTCTTCGTCTATGATTATAAGACCTAAGTTTTTGCACGGGGCAAATATTGCTGACCTTGCACCTATAACTATAGTAGGCGAAGAGGCCTTTATGTCATTGTACTCGTCAAAGCGTTCAGCTATGCTTAGCTTTGAGTGAAGCACGTGAACCTTTCTTTGAAAACGGCCTATAAAGCGTCTAATAGTTTGTGGCGTAAGACTTATTTCGGGCACTAGTACTATAGCATCTTTACCCATTTGTATGCATTTTTCAACAAGGTGTAGGTAAATTTCTGTCTTACCAGAGCCTGTTACCCCTCTTAGTAAAAACTTCTCTCCTAAGTTATTATCAAGAGAGTACTCCATCCTCTTATATACCTTTTCTTGTTCTTTGTTAAGTTTTATCTTCTCATAAGAATCTACATCGTAACTTCTCTTCCTTGACTCTTGCACATAGTCTTCTCTTAAGAAGCCATTCTTCACAAGAGTTTTTATAGGAGAAGACGATATATTAAGAGCGCTTATAATGTTTTTCTCTGTTGCACTTCCGCCGTTGTCCCTTAGATAATCGAGAACAGTTTTTTGCTTTGTGCTAAGCTTTTCATCATATCTCACAAGACTGATGTACTTTTCAAAGTGCTCCTTAACTTTTTGCTTTATCTTGTACTTCTCTACAAGCACTCCTTCATTAATGAGAGCTTTGATATCATTTTCGCTCATCATATCAAGCAAGGCATCCTTTGTGTACGCCTTGTCCTTTATTAGGCCATGCACATCAGCATTTGCATAATATAGTAAGTCAAGCTCCTTTATACCTCCAGGTGGAAAGACAAGTCTAAGCGCGTCGTTGTATGTTGAGATGTATCTATTCCTAAGCCAAAGTGCAAGATTAATCATCTTCTTATCGATGATGGCCTTGTCATCTAATACTTTAATTATGGACTTAATCTTTGCTTCATCGATATCAATTTCTTCACATGTATTTAAAACCACAGCAATGCTAGGCTTGTTTGACCTGCCAAATGGAACTAGAACTCTAGTACCTATCTCGATCTCTTCATCAGTTTTATATGTGAAGACTCTATCTAAAACTCTTGATTTTGTATCAATAACAACTTGAACGAACATTAATTTTTCTTTCTATCTTTTAAAAGCACTGCAAGGTTATCTAGTATGATATCTGCAAGTTCGCTCTTCTTCATAAGGTCGAAAGATGTAGCGTTCTTCTTATCATATACAAAGCTTACTTTGTTCTCGTCACTTTTAAAACCTGAGCCCTTAAGCGTGATGTCGTTAGCGACTATCATGTCAGCACCTTTGGATAATAATTTTTTCTTCGCATTCTCAATAACGTTTTGAGACTCCGCCGCAAAACCTATGATGACCTTATCATCTTTCTTATCCTTAAGTGACTTTATGATGTCATCAGTCTTTTTTATCTTTATATCATGAACTTCGCTTGCTTCTTTTTTAATCTTCTCTGTGCTATATTCTGCTGGAGTGAAATCAGCTGGTGCTGCAGCCATTATTAAAGCATCAGCAGAAGCAAACTCTTTATTCACTGCTTCATACATATCCTTTGATGAAACGACGTTAACTATATTGAACGGATCTTTTATATCAAGATCGTTCGGTCCAATGATTAGAGTAACATCTGCACCTCTATTGTACGCTTTAAGAGCTATTTGGTAGCCCATCTTGCCAGTAGAGCGGTTAGAGATGTACCTAACAGGGTCTATCGCTTCAACAGTATGACCTGCTGTTACAAGTATCTTATACTTCTTAAGATCCTTCTTCGATAAGATATAATCAATACGGTCTATAATCCTGCCTGCATGAGGCATCTTGCCCTTGCCTATGTCACCGCAGGCAAGCATACCATAGTCCGCTTCTAATATGTCAATGCCCCTTTTCTTAAGTGTCTCAATGTTATCTTGTGTTGCTTCATTATCAAGCATATTAGTATTCATTGCAGGAACTACAAGCTTCTTTGCTTTGCTAGCTAAGAAAACAAGCGTAAGCATATTGTCACAGATGCCACTTGCAAGCTTTGCTATGGTGTTCGCAGTTGCAGGCGCTACAACAAAGATGTCTGCCCACTTAGCTATGTCTATATGCATAGGCTTAGCTTCATCATTAAAGACGTCTACATATACTTCATTCTTTGAGAGTATCTTAAAGGTTTCGCATCCTACAAATTGAAGGGCATCCTTAGTCATAATAACTCTTACATTGTGCACCTTCGATAGCTTAGATACAAGGTCTGCTGCTTTGTATGCTGCAATACCTCCACTAACGCCAACTACAATGTTCTTTTTCATCTTAAATTTCGTATTCTATCTTGTCTTCAAGGTATTCATCCATAGCGATGGATACAGGGTTGTGTGACTCTGTGTCAACCTTTGCTTCTGCTCCATCAACTATTTGCCTAGCTCTCTTTGAAAGAATCATTACTAAGGCATATCTTGACATTGTTTCTAAATCTTCTTTATTTTTAATATAAATCATTTGTTTTCCCCCAATACTTTATCTTTTATATATTTGAATCTCTTCGCTCTATGTTTTTCCGCTTTGATGATGGACTCTATATCTCTAACTGCGTCCTCTAAGTAATCATTAACGACGAAGAAGTCATATTCCTCAACGAAGCTTATCTCTTTAAAGCCGTTTGCAATTCTGATCTCTAAGTCCTTTTCGCTCTCTGTTCCTCTGCCGACTAGTCTTCTTTTTAACTCTTCCATCGACGGTGGTATCAAGAAGATAAAGACAACTTCCTTCATCTTTTGCTTGATTTGCAAAGCACCTTGGACGTCTATCTCAAGAAGAACTATCTCTCCTTCTTCTATCCTCTTAGTGACGAAGTCTTTTGGAGTGCCATAGTAGTGTCCGTGAACGCTTGCGTATTCCAAAAACTCATCGTTCTTTGCTCTTTTGAGAAACTCTTCTTCACTTAGGAAGAAATAGTTTTTGCCGTCCACTTCGCCTGGACGAGCCTGTCTTGTTGTTGCTGAGACTGAGAAGACTATGTCGTCGTTTCTTCTAAAAAGCTCATCAGCAACAGTGCCCTTGCCGCAACCCGACGGTCCAGATAGCACTATCAAAAAGCCTCTTTTCATCTAATTACCTCCGTTCAATCTTTCACTAATAGTTGAAGTAGCAAGTGTCGATAATACTATGGACTCGTTATCCATAATGATAACGCTCCTTGTTTTCTTACCGCATGTTGCATCTATGAGTCTAATAGTATCTCTGTTTTCCATGATAAGTCTCTTTATAGGTGCTGACTCCGGTCCTACAACAGCTATGACTCTATGTTTATTGATTAAGTTTCCAAATCCAACGTTAATGTATTCCATAATTCACCTACTCTATGTTTTGTATTTGTTCTCTAATCTTTTCGATTAGGTTCTTTTGCTCAACACCTATCTTAGATATCTCGATGTTGTTAGTCTTGCTAAGTATAGTGTTGGACTCTCTATTCATCTCTTGTATTAAGAAGTCCATCTTCTTACCTATGGCTTCGTCTGAGTTAAGCATGGTTTTGAATTGAGATATGTGGCTATACATCCTAACTATCTCTTCATCTATAGCATACTTGTCAAGTAATAGTGCAAGTTCAAACTCTAGTCTCTTCTCTTCAATGATGCTCTTGTCATCAATAAGCGCATCATACTTCTTTAAGAAGTTTTCTTTATATTGATCCGAGTAAGATATATATAGCTCCTTAATCTTGTCAACGTTCTTCTCTATTGAATTAAGATTTTCTAGTATATCACGCTTAAGGTTTTCTCCTTCTCTAATTCTCATATCATCAAAGTTGTCAAGCGCCTTCTCAAGTGTCTCAAGCAGTATATCAAGAAACTCATCGCTCTCGTAGTTATTCTTAACAATGCTTAGGACTTCTTGCTGACTTATGATGTCTTCAAGCTTAATCTCGTCATCAAGACCAAGCTCTTCCTTGATAATCCTTAGAGCCTTCATATACTTTCTTAAGAAAACTAAATCCACTTCAACATCATTAGGGTCGTCCTCTAAGAATACAACTGTTAGGAAGCAATCTATCTTTGCTCTCGATATTCTCTTTTTAATTGCAAACCTTATTTTGTCCTCGTACTCGATAAGCGAGCGTGGACTCCTTAAGTTTAAATCAAAGTATCTGTTATTAACAGACTTAAGTTCAAATTTTATCTTATACTTCTCACATATATATTCGCTTGAACCATATGAGGTCATACTCTTTAACATAGTCTCACTCCTTATGCATACATTATACCATCTATTAATAAAAATATATATAGAATATGACAAATTCTTCATATTTATAATCTTTATCTTTGATATAATAGATGCAAGGAGTGATTAGATGTCATTTGATGGAATTGTAACTAGAGCCTTGACTGATGAGTTCAACACTAAGTACATCGGTGCAAGGGTCGATAAGATATATCAAACTGAAAAAGATGAAATAATGATTAATATGAGGAGCAAAGATGGTGCTTTCAAAGTGCTAATTAGCGCATCGAGTAATAACCCGCGCTTCTATGTAAGTAAGGTCACTAAAGAGAACCCAACTGAGGCGCCTTTATTCTCTATGATACTTAGAAAGAACCTATCTGGTTCAAAACTACTTCGTGTTGAGCAGTTCGGCTTCGATAGAGCTGTAAGCTTTGTCTTCAAAGGCTACAACGATTTTCATGAAGAGGCTCTCTACTACCTCGTTGTTGAGATCATGGGTAAGTACTCGAACATCATACTATTAAACGAAGACCACAAGATCATCGATGCTATAAAGAGGGTCTCTACCCTTATGTCTAGAGAGCGTGAGATAGAGCCTTCTCTTATATATGAAAGGCCGCCTGTCTTTGATAGACTATCGCCAATGGATGTGGATGAAGATTTGCTTAAAGATATGATAAGTAAGAAGCTTGACGAAGAGGTAAAAGACTTTTTAATGAAGTCCTTTCTTGGACTAAGTACCGAGATAGTAAGCAAGATACTCTTCGATGCAGCCCTAGATGAGAGCTACCTACTTAAGAACTTGGATGATAAAGCCATAGATAAACTAGCAAAGGCTTTCACCAATACCTTTGACAAACTAAGTGCAAATGATTACAGCTTCAATATATATAAGCTTAGTGAAAGAAAGAGCGTCTACAACGCCATCTGTCTAGATCAATACGCCTCAGTTGATAAAGAAAGCTTTGATAGTATAAGCGAGCTTCTCGATAAGTATTACTATGAAAAGGATCAAAAGGACAGAATAACTCAGCGCTCACAAAATATGAGGCACACTATAAGCGCTAATCTTAAGAGAGCAAAAAATAAATTGCAAAAGCAAAAAGAAGAGATGCTTGAGAGTGCAAACAGAGAAGCATACAAGGTATACGCTGACCTTATCTCTTCAAACATACACAAGATTACTAAGGGTCTTAAAGAGATTACTCTTGAGAACTTCTACGACAATATGAATGAGCTAGTAGTGCCACTTGATCAAAAGCTATCCAGTGTGCAAAACGCACAAAGGTACTACAAGAGATATCAAAAAATGAAGCAAAGAGAGATAGTCTTAGAGAAGCAAATCGAAAACACTGAAGATGAGATTAAGTATCTTGAGCTTGTAACAGATGCGATAGAGAGGACTGAGGATGTAAAGAACCTTGATGAGATATACTTTGAGCTTGTTAAGAATGGCTACATCAAAAAAGATAAGAAGATTAAAAATAAGCCAAAAAAAATCGCCATACATTCGATTGATTATGACGATACTAGTAAAGTGTACTATGGCAAGAACAACTTGCAAAACGAATACATCACCTTCAAGGTCGCTGACAAAAATGATGTATGGATGCACGTCAAGGGCTTCCCTGGCTCGCATGTCGTAATCAAGTGTGACGGCTACCCTAGTGATGATCTATTAGTCTTCGCAGCAAAAATTGCCGCAAAAAATTCAAAAGCCAAAGACTCTAACAAGGTTGATGTTGACTTCACGACGAGGAAGAATGTTAAGAAACACCCTAGTGGTAAGACAGGCCTCGTTAACTATGTGAACTTCAAAACCATCACTGTAGATCTTTAGCTTTATATAAATTCGTTTTGATGAGTGCCTCTTTAAAATATGCTGGCACATCACTCTCAACACTTATTAAATTGTTTGTAATTGGATGGACGAAACTTACTTTTCTGCAATGTAAGATATGTCCGTCCATTTTTATTTTGCCACGGTAGCCATAAGTCTTGTCGCCAAGCACTGGATGATTAAGGTATGAAAGGTGCACTCTGATCTGATGCGTTCTTCCTGTCTTGATAAGGACTCTTAAGTATGAGTACTCATAATTTTGTTTAAGTAAATGGATTTCGGAGTGTGCCTCTTTACCTTCATCAGATACGCACATCTTTATCTTCTTTATCGGATCACGCATAATGCCCTTATCAACTACAGTCAACTCGTCCTTAAATGTGCCCACAGCTATGGTGATGTACTCTTTATAAATCTCTCTTGACTTAAATAGCTCCTTCATCTTTTCATGCACATAGTTGTTCTTCGCAATGATGATCAGGCCGCTTGTGTCCTTGTCAAGCCTGTGAACTATGCCTGGCCTTGTTTCGTCAATATCGCTTAGTGAAGCAAATCTATATAGCAAAAAATTTACTAAACTTATCTCGTCATCATTAGCCGGATGAACTATAAGCCCCCTTGGCTTATCAATGACAGCTAAATCATCATCCTCGTATAAAACTTTTATATCCATGTTAATCTTTTCAAAGCGCCTTGACTCTTTCTCTATAAGTTCTATCTCGTCACCTGTATTTAACTTATAAGAAGCTTTCACAGACTCGCCATTAAGTTTTACATAGCCTTCTTCAATAAGCTTCTTATACAATGACCTCGTCTTAGACGCATCATAGCTTGCCAAAAATGCATCTAGCCTTTGAGATGCATCAGCGTCCATTACTTTAATTACTCTTCTTTGCATTTTTATCTTTAATCTTTAAATAAAAGTAATATCCGATAAATAAGACAATGATTACGCACATGTAGCTATCAGCCAAGTTGAAGCATGGGTACTGGTATAAACCAAACTTAAAGGATATAAAGTCGATAACGTAACCTCTAAAAGCTCTGTCAATGAAATTACCAAGTATACCTGCTAGGAAAAACGATAAAAATACCTTCTCATACATAGCAAGCGTATTAAACTCTGTAATAAATATATATAAAATTATCGCTATGGCAATGAAGGTTACTACGTAGAAGAAGATGTGTTTACCTTGCATAATGCCAAAGGCTGCACCTCTGTTCTCAACATAATCAAACGAGAAAAAGTTTGGAATTATTTCGTATGCAGTTCTTCCTTCTAAGTATAGCTTTGCAAAATACTTTGTTATTTGATCTAGTGCAACTGCTAGTACTACTATTAATAAATAAATCATGTAACACCTACTTTATAATTTTAATGATCAGCTTAGCTTTGTCCTTCTTGCTAAGTCCAAGGTAGTCTCCTATTATAAACCTGCCGCGCCTTCTTAATGAGACTAGGTCGCCTACATTTACTGCCTCGCTTATCTTGTAAGTGACTTTGTAGTTAAGTTTTACAAGACCTGCTTCTATGGCACTCTTCGCATCGCTTCTTGATAGATTATAAACATTTGCAAGAACTAAGTCTAGTCTTAATGAAGCGCATGTGATTAGCTTCTCTTCATACTCTACTTCCCTATTGATTTCTGAGTTTAAATCAATCACTTCTGGTTCTACACCATAGTTCTTGATCTTCTCAAGATTGAGTAGTACATAGTCCAAAATCTCGTTCTTAATGTAGAAGTATATAGCATAATCATTTATAATGATGTCTCCAAGCTTATCTCTTCTTATACCTAAGGATAATATAGATCCAAGCACGTCTTTGTGCGCTATCTCGTAGTCCTTCTTATCTATCTTGACAAGGCTTATATACTCAGAAGCCTCTGGCTCATCCATGTAATCAGGATAAATTAAAATAGCCTTACTTTCAGAATCTTCATTCCCAATAAGGCTAAAACTTATAGTATCATACGTGTTTATTAGTGAGACAAGCTCTTTCACTTCAAAAGGGTTGTAGAAGTCTGTGCACTCGATAGACTTATTTTTCGAAACAATATCACAAATATCTATAACCCTTCTTGCAATGTCTTTGTTCTCACTACTAATATGATCTAAATTTTTTGACTTATTCATTAAAATGGAAACATGCCTCTGCTTTTAAGTTCGTCTTTTAAGCCATCTATAGCAACGTTCTTTGGTGCTAATACAAAGATGTCTCTTGTAACTTTTTGTATGCTTCCATCGATAGCGTAGATACCGCCATTGATAAAGTCAAAAATTTGTCTTTTAACACTAGCTTCTAGTTGTTCAAAGTTAACAACAACTGCCTTGCCTTGTCTTAAGTCATCAATAATAAGTGGTGCTTCGTCATAACCAAGTGGTTCTTGCACTGTGATAATCATAGAGCTAGTCTTTCTTTGAATAGGAACAACATTTTCCTTTTCTTTCTTTCTTGAGAAGATAGATGCTTCCTTTTGTGGCTCTTCTTCTACTGCTTCGTCCTCATCTTCGTAATCGTATTCTTCATCGTAATCGTCATCGCCGAATCCTAAGAAATACTTTACTTTGTCCATAAAACCCATAATAAACCTCCTAATAATTTCTTTCGCCAAATATCTTTGAGCCGATCCTCAATATATTTGATCCTTCTTGTATTGCAATTTTATAATCATGTGACATACCCATGGATAGGTATTTCAAGTCAACATTGTCATAGTTATTTTTGGCTAGTTTCTCTTTTAGTTCATAAAGACCTCTAAAAGTATCTCTAACGACTTTTTCATCATCAGTGAATGGTGCCATAGTCATGAAGCCTACAATATGTATGTTTTTATACTCGTGCATCTTCTCTAAGGCTTCAGCTACTTCGTCTTTGTAGAAACCACTCTTTGATTCTTCTTTAGAAATATTTACTTGTAAGAGTCCATCTAGCTTCATATCATTGTTTTTTAATCTCTTGTCAAGTGCTTCAATAAGGTCAAGGCTATCAAGCGAGTGAATTAATTTTATCTTGCCTAGTAGCTTATTAATCTTGTTCTTTTGAAGACTTCCTATCATGTGAAATTCGAAGTCGTCTTTCAAGGCTTCATACTTTTCTTCTATCTCTTGAACTTTGTTCTCACCAATCTCGTTAAGATTAAATTCTTTAATCTCTTTAATCCTTGCTACATCAACAGTCTTTGTTACCGCTAATAACTTTACTTCATCTTTCTTTCTTCCTGCTAAGTCAATCTCTTTATCGATAGACTCTAAAAGATCAATTAAATTCTCTTTTACACTCATCATAGTATGTCACCCTCCTTTACAGTCGACGGAAATACCACAACTTCGTCATAATATTTTATGCTCTTAAAGCTTAAATTCTTGTAATTCATATTGCCCTTATCGTCAGTTCTCATAACATAAATGTTGTCCCTATCACTGCCGACTAAAAGCACTTTTTTATATCTTATAGTGTTGTCAATGTCTTTTATGAATACACCCTTTTCGCTGCCTCTGTCAATTAAAGCACTCTTGGGTAGTTTGAACGTCTTATACTCGTCAAATATGATTTCCATCTTTGAAAATCTGTCTTTATATAGCTCCGATATCCTCTCTCTGATATTCAAAAGCAGCTTATAAGTCTTAGCTGCCTTTTCTTTCTTTAGAACCCTTGCATATGTCTTTGTTCCTGTTAAGTCCCACTCAATAAGGACTACATCATTCACTTCAACCTTGTCAAGCTTTTCATTATCAGAAAAGGCTAGTATGTTCATTGAAAAATTATCTAGTATTTTAAAGTTTTGATTGTTTTTACCTTTGTTTAAGCTGTAATTCTTGCTGTCATCAATTAGGTCCTTCTCTTGCAAAGCATCGAAGTTATTGCTAGTATACTTATCTTCCAAGCCATCAATAAAGTAGCTTACTATGCCTGACATCGATACCTTGATCGAAGGAGCGTCGCTCTTCTTACTTTCTTTAAGAGTCTCTCTCATCTCTAAAAGCTTATCAATGGAGTAATTTTTAATGCTCTCATAGTAAGCATCTTCTTCATCATCGTCGCTTTCTAGGATTTGTGATAGGTCTTCATACCTTTTTTGATTTATGCTTATCTGCAAGGCCTTAACCTTTGCCATTATGATTTTTTCATCAACATTGTCTTCGTCGCTAACATCATAGTCAAGGTCTTCTAATCTTTTATTTATGGCATCAATCTTTTTATCAATAATATCGTTAGCACTTCTTGTTACACTTAAGTTCTCAAGACCTCTTTTAACCTTTTCGCCTTCTTTAGCCTTAGTTAGAAAGTAAGAATTCCTACCTGCTTGATACACTTCTTCAGTCTTAATAAGCGCTGAATTCATTGCAACTGAGTTGTAGAAAACTTCCTCAACAGGTGTTTGCGTAACAATCTTTTTCTTAAAGAAAGATGTGATTATGGTGTTAAACGCAACTATTATAAATATAAAAGCTACCAAAACTCCTAAAAATCTCGAGAAGCCTTTGCCGTTCTTCTTATCTATCTTCATACTTTTCTATCTCGTGTTTAAGCGGTCTACCCATAAGCTCAGCAACAACGCTGTCTAGCGGGTAATCTTCATATAAAAGTTTATACATCATATCAACTATCGGCATCTCTACAGAGTATTTTTCCTTAAGCATGTAAGTTGACTTAGTAGTCTTTATACCTTCAACAACCATGCCAACCTTTTCTATAGCACCTTCTGTAGATAGTCCCTCGCCAATATATACACCGCAAGTTTTATTTCTTGAGTGCTTACTTGTACAAGTTACGACTAGGTCGCCTATGCCAGCTAGTCCATAGAAAGTCGATGCCTTTGCTCCAAGAGCTATGCCTAATTTTGTAATCTCGTGTATACCTCTTGTGATAAGTGCAGCCTTAGTGTTGTCGCCATAGCCTTTACCTTCGCATATGCCGCTTCCTAAAGCGATGATGTTCTTAGTCGCACCAGCAAGCTCAACACCAAGTAGGTCATCATTAACATAAACCCTTAAGTTGTCATTAGAGAATATGTCTTGAATAAACTCAGCATCATTAACCGATTTAGATGCACTAACAATAGTTGTCGGTATGCCAATTGCAACTTCTTCTGCATGCGATGGTCCAGATAGCGAAACAAATCTCGCCTTCGGATTAAATTCATAGAAAACCTCGCTCATAGTCTTAAGCGAATCAATCTCTATACCCTTGCTAACATTGACAAAAATTTTATCTTCATCAATGTACTTATCTATAGTCTTTAAAACATTTCTAAGCTCTTGACTAGGTACTGCAAGTACAACTACATCTGCATCTTTAACAGCTTCTTCTATATCGTTAAGCAAAATTATATTCTCAGGAAGTTCTACCCCCTTCAAGTACTTATTGTTTATTCGAGTTTCTTTTATTAAATTGTAGGAGTCCTTATTTCTAATATATTGATATAAGTTTTCTCCTCTTTTTGCTAGATGTATAGCTAAGGCTGTACCAAAGCTACCTCCACCAATTACTGAAATTCTCAAAACTATGCCTCACTTTTACTTTTAAATATATAAAATTTATTTTCCTCGCCTTTAATTAATCTCTTTATATTCTTAGAATGTCTTAGTATGCCAACGAAAGCAACAATAAAACTTATGATTACAGCTAAATTAAGCTCTTTGAAGCTTATAAGTGTATATATGAAAAAGCCTAAAAACATAAGTATCGATGCTAAAGAAACATACTTTGTAAGCAAAACTACTAAAAACATAAGCACAACTACAACTAATCCAAGCTTGTAGTCCATCGCAATGATTGCACCTACAGTAGTAGAAACGCCCTTACCCGCATTGAAGCTTAAGTAAAAAGGAAAGTTATGTCCCAATACAACACCAATTAGCGCGATGTACTGTGCATAAGAAACATCAAAATATCTAGCAACAAGCACAGCTAAAACGCCTTTTAATATATCCAAAAACAGTGTTATAAGACCAAGCTTTGCACCAAATACTCTGAACATATTAGTCGCTCCAGCATTCTTGCTTCCATAATCTCTTATGTCCTTCATCCTAAATATCTTTCCAAAAATATAAGAATTTGATATAGAGCCAATAAGGTAAGTAAGAATAAATAGTAAGATCTCCTTCATTACTCGCTCCTGTTCTTGTAATTTATGATTATAGATGTTCCTTCAAATGGATAAACATTTCTTATTTGATTTTCCAAAAATCTTGTATATGAAAAATGTGTTAGTTCTTTATCATTTACAAATATTGTAAACTCTGGCGGTCTAGTTCCAGATTGCGTTGCGTAAAGTATCTTAAGCCTCTTGCCTTTATCAGAAGGCGGTTGGTTTATAAGAGTCGCATTCGAAATTATATCGTTTAATAAGCCTGTCGATAATCTGTAGCTATATGCTTCATTAATCTCCATAATCTTATCTATAAGCTCGTCAACTCTCTTGCCAGTAAGTGCTGAGATGAAAAGTATCGGTGCATATGACAAGAACGGCAAGTTATTTCTAAGACTATCTGAGAAAGTCTTCATAGTTTTTGAATCTTTTTCAACTATATCCCACTTGTTTACACAGATGATGATGGCCTTACCTTGATTGTGAGCGTAGCCAACTACCTTAGAGTCTTGCTCTGTAAAGCCTTCAAGAGCGTCTATCAAAAATACGCATACATCAGCTCTATCAACACTAGATAAGGTTCTTACTTGCGAGTAAGCTTCGACGGACGAGTCAACTCTAGATTTTTTTCTAAGTCCTGCCGTGTCGATAAACATAAACTCTTGTCCTTTTATGTTTATATATGAGTCTATAGCATCTCTTGTTGTGCCTGCGATATCAGTTACTATGACTCTCTCCTCGCCAAGTATTCTATTAGTTAATGATGACTTTCCAACATTTGGCTTACCGATAAAGGCAACCTTGATAAGTCCTTCCTTCTCTGCAAAGTCTCTATCTTGAGGAAGATTTTTTACTATCTCATCTAGTAAGTCTCCTAAGCCAAGTCCTTGCTCAGCAGATATAGACATAGGTTCACCTAAAGCAAGCTCATAGACATCATAAAAGTTGTCTTTTCTTTTGCCTTCAGTCTTATTTGCGACTAATATTACTTTTTTATTTGATTTTCTTAATATATTTGCAATTTCAAGGTCAAGTGCTGTGGCAGGGTCTCTACCATCAACAACAAAAAGTATCAAGTCAGACGCTTCGATAGCAATGTTTGCTTGCTTTCTAATGTTTGACATGATCTTGTCATCATCAAAGGGGTCTAGTCCACCAGTATCAATGATGTCAAAGACGTGTTGTTGCCAACTTGCCTCGGAGTATATCCTGTCTCTTGTAACGCCAGGTGTGTCTTCAGTGATAGATATTCTTCTACCAACAATCTTATTAAATAAAGTTGATTTACCAACATTTGGTTTGCCTACTATACTAACAACAGCTCTATTCATATCGACACCTCCTTATCCTAATTATTATAACATAAAGACTTTTAGTTTTCAACACTTTAATAGCTATTGCGAGATATATTTCTCATATAAAAGAAGACGCATGATATATTACTCACTAAAATGTCATTAGTGACTTATCATATGTTGTGACGCGTGTAAGACCTCACTCACTGCTACTCATGATTCACACGCCACCCGCTTAGTAAGGATACCTTTTGTTCTTATGCTTTGAAAGATATTCTTATGCTTTGCCGCCTATGCGTAGCTCAATAAAAAAAGAAGCGAAAGATCTCTCTCGCTTCTTATATAGTCTTTATTCTTTTGTTTAGAATATACCTTCGTACATAGGGAATCTCTTGCAGATATCTGATACTCTTTGTCTAATTTTCTTTCTGTCGATAGATGTATCAAATGTATCTCTAAAGATTTCTGCAACTTCTCTCATTTCGTCTTCTTTGAATCCTCTAGTTGTTAAAGCTGGAGTACCAATTCTGATACCGCTTGTAACGAATGGAGATTCAGTTTCGTTAGGAATTGTGTTTTTGTTAACAGCAATACCGATTTCACCAAGCATAGCTTCTGCTTCTTTACCAGTGAAGCCTTTCTTCTTAACATCGATTAAGATTAGGTGGTTATCTGTACCGCCTGAAATTAATCTGAAGCCATATTTATCAAGTTCCTTAGCAAGTACTTGTGCATTTGCTAAGATTTGCTTGCAATAGTCTTTGAATTCTGGTTTTAATGCTTCGCCAAATGCAACTGCCTTAGCTGCTATAACGTGCATTAATGGACCACCTTGGATTCCTGGGAAGATAGCCTTGTCTAGCTTCTTAGCATTTTCTTCTCTACATAGGATTGCTCCTCCTCTTGGTCCTCTTAGTGTCTTATGAGTTGTTGTTGTAACAAAGTCTGCATAAGGTACTGGTGATGGATGTAGATCAGTTGCTACTAGACCAGCGATGTGTGCCATATCTACCATAAGCATAGCGCCAACTTCATCAGCGATTTCTCTGAACTTCTTGAAGTCGATAATTCTTGGATAAGCACTTGCACCTGCTACTATTAGCTTTGGTTTTTCTTTTAGAGCTATCTCTCTAAGTGTATCATAATTTATAACTTCTGTCTTAGAGTCAACACCATAAGCAGCAAAGTCAAAGAATGATCCTGAAATGTTAACTGGCGAACCGTGTGTTAAGTGACCGCCTTCGCTAAGGTTCATACCTAATACTTTGTCACCAGGCTTTAAGATTGAGAAGTAAACACCGATATTAGCATTAGCTCCTGAGTGTGGTTGAACGTTTGCATGTTCTGCCTTGAATAGCTTACATAGTCTGTCTCTTGCAATGTTTTCTGCGATGTCTACAACTTCGCATCCGCCATAATATCTTTTTCCAGGATAACCTTCAGCGTACTTGTTAGTAAGTTCACTTCCCATTGCTTCCATAACAGCTTTTGAAACATAGTTTTCAGATGCTATCATTTCAAAGTGATCTTGTTGTCTGTCATGTTCTTTTTCGATGACATCAAAAATCTCTTTGTCTGTCTTTTTTAGATTGTCAAAATCCATGTTAATTCCTCCCTTAAAATAAAATTAATTTAATTTGTTTATGATTAATAAATCATTATCCCCTTTAGAATATTTTTTGTCATATGCCTTAACTATGACTAAAGATATTAATAGTAGGACTACACCTATTATTATACTATAAAAGTCTTGAACTTTAAAGCTAAATTTGCTAAAAATATAGTTTGAAGCAAAAATTCCTAATAAAAATGCAAGTAAAGGTACTAAATATACCATCATTACCCCTCTAAGCATCTTTCTTGAATCAACTTTTATTGATACCAAGTCGCCAACGTTGTAGTTTGCTCTCGGCTTTGCTTTAATTATATGCTCCTTTGACTCGCAGCCTGCTGCGCATGACTCACAAGAGCCACATGCTGAGTCTCTCTTCATAGATATAAGCATCTGACCATTCTCAATTTTAATTACTCTACCAATGCTTTCATTTTCTTCCATCTAATAGGTCTCTAACTAGCTTCGATGCGATTAATAAACCGCCTGTCGCCGTTACAAAGGATATCGACCCTGTCACCACCTTACCATCATCCTTCAGTTTTTTCTCTATAGGTAGTTCTTTTGAATAAACTACATTTATCTTCTTTTGTACGCTCTTGTCAATCTTTTGTCTTAACTTTCTTGCTAATGGGCACACGCTTGTCTTGTCCAAAGTTGATATCTCAAGCTTTGTTGGATCAAGTTTGTTACCGCATCCCATTGCACTTATGACTTTTATCTTCTTTTCAATGCATGTCTCGATTAGCTCAATTTTATTTTTTAGCATGTCGATAGCATCGACTACATAGTCATAATCCCTATCAAATATTTCGTCATTAATTTCTTTCGAATAAATTTTGTCTATGCACCTTATGTCAAGTTCATCGTTTATCTTCAGAAGCCTCTGTCTCATAACATCGACTTTCTTCTTGCCTATGGTATCATCAAGAGCTAAGATTTGTCTATTGATATTTGATTCACTCACTGTATCGTAGTCAACAATAGTAATGTGTTCTATACCAAAGCGGACTAAGGACTCTAGTGTGAATGAACCGACGCCTCCTATACCAACTATTAAAACATTTATATCTTTAAAACTATTAAATACTTCGTCTCCTAATACAACGCGTGTCCTAATCGTTCTTTTGGGCTTCATCTAGATCAACCTTTATAGATACTTCGTGTAGCTGCTTGTCATCAACTTCGCTTGGTGCGCCTGTCAATAGGTCTGTTGCTGATTGTGTCTTAGGGAAGGCTATAACGTCTTTGATGTTTTCGTGCTTTGTAAGTAATTGAACGAATCTGTCAAGTCCATAAGCTATACCTCCATGAGGTGGAGCTCCGTACTTGAAGGCCTCGATGAAGAAACCAAATTGTTCCTCAGCTCTTTCTTTAGTAAAGCCAAGTGCCTTGAACATCTTTTCTTGTAGCTCGGAGTTATTGATTCTTATACTGCCTCCACCAATCTCTTCGCCATTGATAACTATGTCGTATGCTTTTGCCTTAACAGTATCTTTTCTTTCTTCGATATATGGTATGTCTTCAATCTTTGGATGTGTGAATGGATGGTGCATAGCCATGTATCTTCCTTCTTCTTCACTGTACTCAAATAGTGGGAAGTCTGTTATCCAAAGTAATTCAAACTTGTCTGGATCGTTTAAATTAAGTTCTCTAGCTACTTCATTTCTTAAGTTGCCAAGTGTCTTCTTAACAACAGATTTTTTATCTGCAACAAATAAAATTAAGTCATTGTTCTTAATATCCATCTCTTTAGTAAGAGCATCTTTTTCTTCATCAGTAAAGAACTTTGCAATAGGGCCTGTAAATTCATTGTCTACATACTTAACCCAAGCAAGTCCCTTTGCTCCAAATGTCTTTGCAAAGTCTTCTAGCTTAGTGATATCCTTTCTAGTAAACTTTTCTTGGTAGCCATTAATATTGATAGCGTTAACCATATTACCAGCGTCTACAGTGTCTTTGAACACCTTAAAGCCGCTGTTCTTAAATATGCTGCTTACATCGTGAATCAAAAAGCCAAATCTTAAGTCTGGTTTATCCACACCGTACTTATCCATAGCTTCATCAAATGGCATTCTTCTTAGAGGAAGCTTAATATCTATATCCAAAATCTCTTTGAATATATGAGCAATAAGCTGTTCATTGATTGACATAACGTCGTCTTCATCAACGAAGCTCATTTCGATATCGACTTGAGTAAACTCTGGTTGTCTGTTGGCTCTAAGGTCTTCGTCTCTGAAGCACTTAGTGATTTGATAGTATCTATCCATGCCTGATACCATTAGTAATTGCTTAAATAATTGTGGAGATTGTGGAAGTGCAAAGAACTTTCCAGGGTTAACTCTACTTGGAACGATATAGTCTCTTGCTCCTTCTGGAGTTGACTTGCCAAGTATAGGTGTCTCTATCTCAATAAATCTGTGATCATTTAAAAAGTCTCTAAATGCTTTGTAAATTTTCGCTCTTGTCATAAGAGTCTTTTGCATGAATGGCTTTCTTAAGTCTAAGAATCTGTACTTAAGTCTCATTTGCTCACCTACATTGTCATCGTCTTTTACGTAGATAGGTGGAGTTTGAGCTGTGTCAAGTATCTTTAGCTCATCAGCTAACACTTCGATATCTCCTGTAGCTATGTGAGGGTTCTTTTGTGATCTCTCTCTAACCTTGCCTCTAACAGCGATAACGTACTCGCCCTTAAGTCCCTTTGCCTTCTCAAAGACATCTTTAGAGATTGTCTCATCAAAAACGACTTGAGATATACCACTTATATCTCTTATATCAACGAAGATAAGTTGTCCTAGGTTTCTTTGAGTTTGCACCCAACCCATCAGCACAACTTCTCTTTCAATGTCTTTCATTCTTAGTTCGCCAGAGTAGTCACTCCTGCGTAAGTTTCCCATTGTTTCCATAAATATCCTCCCAATATTACAATATATCTTTATTATAAACACTGTTTATATACAATGCAATGTCCTTATAATTAAATTTGCGCCTTAGCTCAGCGCCTTCAATGTACTTCGATACAGCACCCGCACCAAAGGCGTATATGCTTGTAAGGTCGTTCATCGAAATTATATTATATATAGATGCCTTGTCTTTAAGTGCAAAGGCAACATTCTCAAGGTTAGAGTTTGTCATCTTCTGCCTGTACATATAGTACGGCTCGTAAAAGCTATCATAAAGCAAGGTGTAAATTTCTTTTGATAAGTCAATATTTTCTAATCTAAACTGCTCTTTAGTAATGACAGAGCGTCTTTTAAGTGCCAGATTATGTATAGTAATCGACTCTGGCTTCATCGCTATAAGCTTTTTTACTGAGTCAATATAATCAAGCTTTCCTTCTCCTTCAAGTCCTATAATAAGGTCCATGTTGATGTAGAAGTCATGCCCTCTTGCAAGCTCGTATGCCTTATAAAGCTCTTCAATATTTGCTCTTCTGTGAACCCTCTTAAGCGTTTGCTCATTCATAGTCTGAGGGTTAATACATATCCTTGTAACTCCATACTCATCTAAAATATCTAGCAAAGATGCGTCCATAGTGTCAGCTCTGCCACACTCAAAGGTAAGTTCTTTAAACTTATAATTCTCTTTTATGTATTTTAAGAGTCTTGCTATGCTATCGTGATCAAGGGCAGATGGAGTCCCTCCACCTATGTATATGCTGTCAGGCTCAGATATATCTCTTCTCTTACTCTCCATGCTCATCTCATAGATCACAGCTTCTACATACTTTGCGTAGTCGTAGTTCTTCTTTGTGATATCGTTTGTGTAGAATGAACAATATGAGCAGATGCCTTTGCAAAATGGTATGTGTAGATACAAGCTGTACTTTGGTTTGAAAGATAGAGCCTGATTCTTGTAAGTTCTCTCTAAAAGTTCAAACTTTTCATCCGAGATAAAAAACTTTTCTTTGAAAGCCTCCTTGTCATCAGACCTCGCATATAGCTTTAGTGGCTTAATGCCAGTGAGTATGCCCCAAGGTAGACTTATGCCTTCTTTCAAAAACTCCTTATATATCAAAGTCTTCATCTCGTTATTGCTAAGTCCATCAAATAAAGTAAAAATTCTTTCACTTCCATCTATAGAAAAGCGTATGCCGCTTTCTAAAATCTCATAACTAATGCCATCTCTAATGTTTTGAAGCTCCCAAAAGAGCTCTTTTATTACCTTTATACTAGCTTCTCTTAGCATTTACGTAAGGATTGTTTGCTCTTTCTTCTTCAGAACTTGTATTCATACTATGTCCCGGATATATTATATGATTACCTTCTATCGCCAAAACTTTATTAACCGAGTCAATAAGTTCAGCTTCGTCGCCGCCATAAAGATCGCTTCTACCAACTGAGTGGAAAAATATAGTATCGCCTACGAATAAATCATCACCGATTTGATAAGTAAGGCCGCCCTTTGTATGTCCAGGAGTCTTTATAACATTAACAACGATGTCTCCAAATTGCATAGGACCTTCTTTGTCGATAGTGTAGTCTATGTTTATAGGCTCGTCTATATAGTTTCTCATCTTATCGTTAAGCATAAAGTCTGTTCTTTGAGTCATCTCGTAGTCATCTTTTGAAAGGTAGCTAGGGGCGCTGCTTAATTCTCTTAAGGCGTTTACTCCTAGAACATGATCAAAGTGACCATGTGTTAAGAGTATCGCTTTTAAATTTAATTTATGCTCTTGCATATATGCATATAAGTCGTCTGCATTGCCACCTACGTCAATAATTACCGCATCACCACTGTCGCTGCTGACAATGTATGAATTAGAGCCATAAACTCCAACATTTTTCTTAAAAATATTCATTTAAAACTCCTTCTTTGAATCTAATAATATAGTTACCGGTCCAGATAGATGTGCGTGTATGTGCATATCTGCTCCAAAGACTCCCGATTTAAAATTTATCCCGCCTATCTTTAATTTCTCTTTAAATGTTTCATAATAGCTTTCAGCCTTCTCTGCCTTTGCACTCTTCATAAAGTTAGGTCTGTTGCCTTTTCTAGCGTCACCATATAGTGTGAACTGCGAAACAAGAAGTATCTCGCCCTCAATGTCTTGCACCGATAAATTCATCTTGTCTTCTTCGTCAGAGAAAATTCTCATATTAGTAACTTTTTTAAAAATATATTCAAGATCAGCATCTGTGTCGTCATCTTCAACAGCAATGTAGACAAGTAAGCCGCCCTGTATTTCGCTTATAAGCTTGTCATCTACTTCCAGGCGAGTCTCTTCTACTCTTTGTACAACCGCTCTCATCTCTATGCCCTGTAGACATCTAGAACGCCGTTGATGGTCTTAAGTTTTTGCATCATCTTATCTAGTTCTTCCCTTCCCGAAACTTCAAATGTTAAATATATAAATATATCGCTTATAGTGTTGCTCTTTGCACTTAAGGATTGTATGCCAATGCCTGCTTCCTTTGCCATGGCTGTGATTTCAGAAAGTATACCAGTTCTGTCAACCGCTCTGATGGTTACATTAGCAAGGAATTTTTCACTCGCTGCAGCGTCCCACTCAGCTTCTAGACATCTATCCGAGTCAAGTAAGTTAGCAATGTTTGTGCAGTCCTTTCTGTGTATAGAAACACCGTAGCCCCTTGTTACGAAGCCAATGATTTCGTCGCCAGGAACTGGGTTACAGCACTTAGCAAACTTTATCTTCATGCCTTCAAGTCCGTCTATCCTAACTCCTGTTGCATCCTTCTTTGATGAAGAGCTCTTTAAGTAGTCGTCCTCGTTCTTAGTTAGGCCGATATTTTCAATTGCATTCTTTATATTTAATATTTTATTTATAACAAGCTTTTCTTTAAAATTGCCATAGCCAATAGACGCAAATAAATCACTAATCGAGTTTATCGAAAGTTCTTTTGCAATCTTATGGTAAATTTTTTCGTTGTCCAATATATTTAAGTCTAAGCCAAGCTTCTTAGCTTCTCTTTCAAATAGTTCCTTACCCTTCTCGATACTGATATCCTTTTCTTTAGACTTGAACCATTGCTTTATCTTCTGCCTTGCTCTCGGACTCTTTACAAACTTTAGCCAGTCCCTACTTGGTCCTGTTGATGACTTTTGTGTGATAATCTCGACTATATTGCCGTTCTTAAGCTTATAGTTAAGTGGCACTATCCTTGAGTCAACCTTAGCGCCAACGCATGTGTTACCTACACCTGTGTGTACTCTATATGCAAAGTCAACTGGTGTCGAGCCTTCTGGTAGGTCAACAACATCGCCGTTAGGTGTGAATACGAAGACCTCATCATCAAAGAAGTCGATCTTAAGAGTGTCAATAAACTCTTTTGGATCCTTTAAGTCCTTTTGCCACTCTAATAATTGTCTTAGCCAGTCAAGCTTATTATCAACATCTTTACCTTGTGCCTTGCCGCCCTTATACTTCCAGTGTGCGGCGATACCAAACTCAGCAACTTCGTGCATCTCGTATGTTCTTATCTGAATCTCAAATATCTCTCCAGTGTCAGAGATTACAGTTGTATGTAAGGACTGATACATATTTGGCTTAGGCATGGCTATGTAGTCTTTAAATCTTCCTGGAAGCGGCTTCCACATTGAGTGAACTATACCTAAGACAGCGTAGCAATCCTTAACCGTGTCTACCAATATCCTCACAGCTATAAGGTCATATATGCTCTCAAAGCTCTTGCTCTTGCCCTTCATCTTCTTGTATATACTGTAGAAGTTCTTAGGCCTGCCGCTTATGTCGTAGTGAAGCTCTTGCTTATCAAGTTCAAGGGATATCCTCTTTATAATCTCATTGATCTCTTTCTCGCGCTCAGATCTCTTCTTGTTAATCTTCTCAACCAAGTCGTAGTAGCCTTCTGGATCAAGGTATCTAAGAGATAAGTCTTCAAGCTCCCACTTAATCTTGAATATTCCGAGTCTTCCAGCAAGTGGTGCGTATATCTCTATAGTCTCCTGAGCCTTTTGCTTTCTCTTCTCTTCGTTCATGTACTCAAGCGTACGAAGGTTGTGAAGTCTGTCAGCAAGCTTAACTATGATGACTCTTATGTCGTTATTCATAGCAAGAATCATCTTTCTTAAGTTCTCAGCTTGGAAAGCCTCCGAACTCTTATAATTTAACTTGTTTAATTTAGTTACACCATCGACAATGTTTGCGATGTCTTCTGTAAATAAATTTTTAACATCATCGTACGTTGCAGGCGTATCTTCAACAACATCATGAAGCAAAGCCGCTATGATGGTTTCAACGTCCATATCTAGGTCAGCTAGTATGATAGCTACATTGACAGGGTGAATAATATAAGGCTCTCCAGACTTTCTCTTTTGATCCTTATGCATCTCGCTTGCATATTCATAAGCCTTCATAACAAAAGCAATCTCATCCTTTGTCATGTACTTTTCGATAATTTTAATTAAATCTTCTATCATAAGCTCACCTCCTAAACCTAAAATGCTTTATATTTATATCAAGGCTCTTAGTACCCATATATTCATTAACTTGAAGATTGTAGCAAATATCCATAATTATCTCTTTGCCATCCGCTAAGTCTCTGTTAATGTCAGATTCATATTGATTTAAGTAGTCTTTCTTAAACTCATCTTCCTTGTAGAATAGTATAGCTGTTATCAGATTGTCAAGCTTTGTTCTAAACCTTAGCTTTATAACGTTGCGGTTCTGTCCAAATACATTAATACTTTTCAAAACAAGGTCTTTATCTGCAAATAAAACTTCAGGATTCTTCTCACCGAATGGCTTTAGCTTCTCTATGCTGTCATAAGTTGAAAATTTTTGAAAATCAACTGGATAAAGTGCATCAATATATACCTTCTCGACCTTGTCATCGTCAGTTAGATTGGAATTTTTATTCATGAAATCAACAAAGGCATCATAATTTTCAACTTTTAACTCCAAGCCCGCCGCTAGCTTATGGCCTCCAAACTTATTTAAGTACTCCTTGGCCTTGCTTAGCTCATCAAAAAGGTTGTACTCCTCTATAGATCTTGCAGAGCCATAAAGAATACCGTCTTCTTCATATAGGGCTATCGCAGGTCTGTAGTACCTTTCCTTAAGCCTTCCAGCGACAATACCTGCAACGCTTCTCTCAAGATTTTTCGATTTTACAACTATAAGATCCTTAGCATCAAAATTTTCATCCGCTTCAATCGCCTTTATAGCCTCGTCGTAGCCAAGCTCTGTTAAGTCCTTTCTCTCTTGATTTAAAGCGTATAACTCTTTGCAGATGGCTATGATCTTATCATCATCATAAGACTCAAAAGCTGCAATTGCGTGATTGGCATTGCTTAGTCTGCCTATGGCATTGACCGATGGTCCTAAGATAAAGCCGATGTGAAAAACATTTATATCTTTATCAATTTTTAGCTCGCTCTTTAAATGAGAAAAAACCTTAGATGGTCTTTTATTCATAAGCTCCAAGCCCCTCTTTAGGAGGTCTCGGTTCTCATCAAGAAGCGGCATGATGTCAGTTATAGTTGCAAAGGCTGCATACTGAATTATCTCATCTATAAGGTCTGGATCAAATTCATAATCCTTGCTAATGTATGTGATCAGCTTAAAGGCAACGAATGCTCCACAAATCTCTGTGAATGGATAAGTAGACTTTTCCACCTTAGGATCAATTATCGCATCAGCGTCTACCTTAATCTCCTTGCCATCTTCTATCTTTGGTAAATGGTGGTCAGTAACAATAACTTTTATGCCTTGCTCCTTTGCATGTTCTATAGCCTCAAAAGCCGATACACCGTTGTCACAGGTAATTATTAGCTCAACCTTGTCATTAAGACAATTATCAACTATACGCTTATTGATACCGTAGCCATCCGCCTTTCTGTCCGGCACTTCAAAACTTGCATCAGCACCAAAGGACTTAAGAGCTCTTAAAAGTATTGTGCAGGACATAATGCCATCCGAGTCATAGTCGCCTACAATGCGTATCTTCTTTTGATTTTTGATAGCGTCCCCTATAAGCTCACGTGCTAAGTCCATGTCCGGAAGGCCCTCAGTGCGGTAAATCTTTGTGTAGTCATCATTTAAGTAGTCGATGACATCATCAGTTTCAACGACCCCTCTGTTACAAAGAACTTTCGCTAATAAATCATCCTTAACTACGCTCTTAACATCTGCATATTTATCTGCATTTCTATTTTTTATAAACCATTTTTGCATACAATAACCCCATTATCTATATTTATTTATTATATCACAAAGCGCTGTATATTAAAAGCCTTTTTTATAAAGAATATCAATATAGCATAGCTCAATTTCAAGTCTTAGGAGGAGCTCACTAAAACCTTGCTTGCTATATAGTGCTAGCCTTGCTATATAGTGAGACGCCTCGCATATAGCACTAGCCTTGCTATATAGTGGGAGGCTCTTGATATATTGAAACTAAAGTGTCATATAGCTGCAAAAGAGCATAAGAAAAGGTCTAGATGTGATCTAGACCCTTCGTAATAAGACTGCCGTTTTAAATTTTATATAAACTTGTTTTATAATTCATAAACTTCATCAGCTACTTCATTTAAAAATTCTATGTCGTGTGAAACGATAAAAATTATTTTATCCATAGCTTTGTATTTTTTAATCAGTTCAGATATTTTTTCCATATTGGTATAATCCATACCGCTTGTTGGTTCATCATAGTAAACAAAAGTCGAGTCTTTACACATAACTGACGCTATCGCAAGTCTTTGCTTTTGTCCTCCCGATAAACTCATTGGATGTCTTTCAATAAATTCATCTAAGCCTAAATCTTTTAAAATGATTTTTGCCTTTTCTTCATCAAAATTCTTTACACCTAGACTAAGCTCTTTGAATACTTCATCTGTAAATAATTGATGATTTACATCTTGCATAACAAGTGAAGAGTTTTTAAGTCTTTCTTTTTTAGATAATTTCTCGCCTTTAAAATAAATTTCTTCTTTTGATTTTTTCTCAAGACCAATTAAACATCTTAAAAACGTCGACTTTCCTCGTCCATTGGATCCTATTATGCCATAAATTTTGCCAAGCTTAAATGAGATGTCCTTTACACTTAAACGCTCATCATCAGTAAATTTGTAGCTAAGATTTTTTATCTGATACTCTCCCTCTCCTTTTAAATAAGGAACTTCTAATTTACTTAATTCTTTATCTCTTAAGCTTAAAGCGTTCAAATCATTTTTGTCTAGCTTTAAAAATTCACTTCTAGTATAAGTTTTTTTAATTTTGCCCTTATCTATTAAAAATACACGGTCAACTATATCCATCAAATAATAAATTCTATGCTCAGCTACAATTATGCTTATGCCCTTATTTTTTAGTATTTTAAGCATCTTTGTCAAAACGCTTATGCTTTTAATATCCAAATTTGAAGAAGGCTCATCCATAACTATGATCTTTGTACCTGCTATATAAGAAGCAGCAATGCAAAGTATTTGTTTTTCACCGCCGGATAGATTAAATATATTTCTATTCAAAAGATTTTTTATCGGGAATATTTCAAGCATGTCTTTTAAACGCTTGTCCATCTCTTCTCTTGCAAGTCCAATATTTTCTAAATAAAACAATAATTCTAATGTCGTATTTATGTTAAAGAAATATGTCTTAGGATTTTGAAAAACAGTTGAGACAAGCATTGAGATTTGATAAAGCTCCAACTCTTTTATATTTTTACCATCAATAATTATTTCGCCCTTTGTCTTTGCGTTATCATATCTTACAGATAGTCCATTGATTGAATTTATTAAAGATGACTTACCGCTTCCACTTTTTCCTGTAAATAGCACGCACTCTCCCTCGGCTATGGATAGTGATATATCATCTATTATATGTTCTTTGCCATAATCAAGGCTTAAATTTTTTATTTCTACCATATTAAGCCTCCCACAATAAGTCCAGCAACTGCGAAAACATAAACAAAGTCAATTAGCTGTATCTTTACACGGATATATCTGGTCTTGGCAATTGGATTTTCTATTGCCTTTGTTTCCGCCGCTTTCGCAATGTCATCTGCAATGTTTGAAGATATAATTAGTAGTGGCACTGAAACATATTCAAGATATTTGATTGGATTTTTAAAATTTATACCTCTTACCTTCATAGCCATCTTAATGTTTTTCTTCTCTTCTTTGAAAGATGGGAAGAACCTAAACATGACCGCAACAGGTATGGAAAGATTTTTTGAAATTTTGAGCTTATCCATAGATGAAATTATTGCACCTACATCAGAGGTCTTTACCATGAAGCTTGCTGCCATAAATGGCAATAAAAACATTCTAAAGATAATAAATAGACTTAAAAACATCTTAAGTATTGGATTTAATTCAGATAACACCATAAAATTTGGTAACGAATAAAGTATTCCACATAAAACTATCCATTTGAAAAGTGTTTTTTTGTATCCATTCAAATAAAATAAAATACCAATAATACAAACAATTGCTAGCTCGAAACATATATTTAAGCTATGCACAACAGTTAAGCCTGTAAGAAATACGACTAATAACTTACTTATTGGGTTGAGATTAAAGGAAGAATTCGAAGAAAAGGTAGGCATTATACAATGCCTGCTTTTTCAAAGTGTTTTTTCAATAGAGCCTTGCCTATATATGCTCCAATTATTCCTCCTAGGAAAGCACCTAAGGCTACTAAGGCCATGTGAGGATATGTTATTAGTTTTTCCATTGCATCAACATAATCTTTTCCCATCATCATAGATAATTCAATATATTTTTCTTTAGCTAAAAGCATTTGCATTAAAGAGCTACATATCCATGTGCTGAAGATTGCATAAGAAAGCATATTGTATTTAAAGGAATTGTAATTACCAATCTTTCTAATTAATTCTGCTATTGTCATTACTATAAGTGATAAGACTGCAACTACATAAGTATGTCCCATAGCAAACATCACAAGCGGTGATATCATACCTAGAATAAATA
>CAMYBS010000003.1 GCA_947254025.1 uncultured Clostridia bacterium | reverse complement strand
ATTCATCTTCACCTATTTATATATCCAAATGGTGCTCTGTATTAAGTTTGGATAATAGAGCTACCGTCTCAACATGTGCTGTAATCGTTGCAAGGGCAGCACCTTCAATGGCGTATTCACCCATAACTGTCATTAAAATCGGATCAAGAATGATATTCAGTAAAGCTCCAAGTCCCATTATCATCATGGCTTTTTTCATTAGACCTTCGCCACGCATAACCATGTTTGCGGACTGTGTAAAATTTACAAAGAGGGAACCGATAAAGATTACTCTTAGGTATCTGATACCATAAGCTTTGATCTCGGTCAGGTGCAGGAAATAGTCGCTGTCCATCGTGAGAAAGCCACCGTCCCGCAGGGTTGCTACTACATGGCACACACTGGGCTTTGACACCTCCATGTGCCGAGCCACATCTACGGAGCGTACCATGCCGAGTTTCTTTTGAAGAACAAGAATGGTTTCCAGATAGTCCTCCCCGGACGCATGAAGTTTCATTAAGACCTCCCTTATGCAGATAATTTCTGTTCGGCGTTCCACATGGCCGCATACTTTCCGCCTTTAGCCAGCAATTCATCGTGAGTACCGGCTTCAGCAATCTTTCCGCCAGATACCACAAGGATTTGATCTGCATTTTTGACGATGGAAAGGGTATGAGCAATCATTACCACAGTCTTTTTCTCTTTCAGCAGATTGGCGATGGCCTGCTTTACTGCCAGTTCGTTCTCGATGTCAAGGGACGCCGTTGCTTCATCCAAAAGCAGGATCGGGCTGTTTTTCAGGATAGCGCGGGCGATTGAAATTCGCTGACGCTCACCACCCGAGAGAAGGTTTCCGTTTTCGCCGGTCGGCGTATCGTATCCCTTTTCCATCTTGCGGATGAAGCCGTCACAATTAGCCTCCCGGCAGGCAGCCTCGATTTCCTCGTCCGTGGCATTGGGGCGGGCGTGCCGGATATTCTCACGAATGGTATCATCAAAGAGAAATACATCCTGATCTACCATCGAAATTTGTTCCAACACACGCTCAGCGGATATATGACTGATTGGCTTACCGCCGATACGGATTTCGCCGCCAGTCGGCTCATAGTATTTAGCGATCAGGTTCAAGATGGTGGATTTACCGGAACCGGAATCACCAACAATTGCAGTCAATTTCTGATTTGGAACTATAAAGGAAGTTTCCTTCAAAACTGCTTCGCCAGGAATATAGGAGAAGTCCACATTATCAAAAACAATCTCATAATTCTTAACTGTGAACGGTTCTGTACTGCCGTTTTCTTCTGGCTCATGGATTACTTTTAAAATATTGTTTTTTGAAATCACAAGGTTTTTGTAGCTAAACAAATCTACTGAAATTGCCCCGATTAGCTTTGCCAGCAACATAGGGAGCATACATAAAAGCAGAAAATCAATCGTCTGAATTTCTCCTGCCATCCACGGAGAAATCCCAATAAACATAATAAAAGGAACCATAAGCCAGTTAATAATGTTAAAAGCAAAGTTTATGGGAATACCATGCGCTTCATATTCAAAGCTGACCTGACTGAACAATTGCATTGCTTCTGTGGTTGCCTTATTTTTTGTGCCAGCCACGCCGTATGCACGAAACGTCTGAATACCTTCTATATATTCCACAATGCTGCTTACTGTTTCAGATGAAACCTTATTTTTTCTGGTTCCATACTTTTTTACCGTTCGGAAAGAAAGCCACATTTCAGGAATTAGCATGGAAGTAGAAAGCAAAAGGATCCCTCCTGCGGGCAGATACAAATAACAGATAAATACAATAACCATAACGGCCAGAGCAATATTTTTGGTCAAGTTACTTACCTTGTGTGTCAATATTTGTTCATAACTATTTACATCGCATGTCATTGTATTTACATATTGCCCCACCTGCCCATGTGTGAAGCGAAAGAGAGGAATCCTCTTAAATTTATCTCCAAGGAAAAGGCGAAGATTTTTTGAAACGGCAGCCCCGCCGATCTGGTTCTGTGTATAACCTATACTGTAAATAAGCACTCGCAAAGCATAGACTACGCACAGAATTCCTGTGATTATTAAGATGTCTGTTGTAGTTGTTTTCTTGCCGAGCAGAATCTGAATGACTAGGTAAATCGTCATATAACTGCATCCAGAAAGAAAACCTTCAATAACCGTGAATATCACGCCTATATTAAAGTGGATATTTTTATGCAATGGACCTGTTTCTTTCATTATGCTTCATCTCCTTTCCCGCCATAGACGATTTTTCTTGAAGCATTGTAATCGCTCCATGCCTTTCTATAATAATTATTTCTGGAAAGGACTTCTTCATGGGTGCCTGCATCGGTTATCGTGTGATTTTCGACAATTGCCACTTTATCACACATTTTAACTGCACCCAAACGATGTGCGACAATCAAAACGGTTTTCCCTTTGCAAAGATTCTCAATTGCCCGATCTATTTCCAACTGATTTTCGGGATCGGCTGCACTTGTGGCTTCATCTAATATCAGAATAGGAGCATTTTTTAAAATAGCTCTTGCAATCGCTATCCTTTGTTTTTCTCCGCCAGAGAAACGGGAGCCAAAACTGCCTACTTTCGTATCATATCCATCTGGCAAAGACATGATGAAATCGTCAATCTGTGCCTCTTTTGCGGCTGCCCTCACTTCTTCCAGAGTGGCGTTACTGCCCATACGGATATTCTCCAAAACACTGTCGCGGGTCAAAAACGTCTTTTGAAATACAATGGATATGTTTTGAAGCAATTTTTCATAGTTTATGTTTTTTACATTTATACCGCCGATTAATACCTGACCTTCCTGCACATCGTAAAATCGGGAGATCAGCTCAATGACTGTGCTTTTACCAGCACCGGAAACACCAATCAGAGCTATTTTCTCTCCTTCAGCTACATACAAACTGCAATTCTCCAGAACATTCTTTTTCCCATCATATGAAAAGGAAATGTTTTTAACGGCAATATCACAATGTGTAGGAAAATCCCCATCGCTTTCATAAACAGGCAACTCCAGTATTTCCTTTGTCTTAGTAACTCCATTCAATGCCTGTGCAAAGGTTGTTCCTAACTGCTGAAGTGGAAGTAGCTCAGTTAAATATAGAGAACCAACATAAGCGAAAAGCAAAAACACACTGGAAGTGATAGAATTTCTTAAAAACAGCATTCCACCAATAGGAACCAAAAGAACCATTCCACATTCCAGAATAATAATAAAAATTGCAAAGGGAGGTCCCATTTTACGCGAGATCAAATTCCATACTCTGTTTTCCTCTTTAATGGCATCCGAGAATTTTTTGAACGATTTACTTCCCATATTATAGGCTTTAATTAACCGCATTCCGCGAATGTACTCAATCATAATCGAATTAAATGCAATAAGAGATTGGTTTGAATCATGCATGATACTTGACATACCCTTAAAAAGATGTATCATAACAATTCCTGCAATCGGAAGGGGAATCAAAGAAATTATCGCTAATGGAATGTTTACTGTCATTAAATAAATAAAAATGACTATCGGACCAGTGAGATAACTTACCAACTCTGGAATATTATGAGCAAGGCATAGTTCCAGTTTTTCAATATCCTCATTTAAAACAGTTTTGATTTCTCCCGTGCTATGATCATCCAGTACGCCTAACGGAACTTTTGCCAAATGTTCCACTATCATACAACGTACACGATATAATGCACCATAAGCTCCTTTATGAGAAAGAACGCCTGAACAAGCCAAAGTAATCATACGCAGGATAGTTGTTGCAGAAATCAGTACGATATTATTCACCAATAACCGTTGTGTTATATTTTCGGATAAAATCGCATCCATAAGGTTATAAATGCCAATATACGGCCCTATTACAAATAAGCCGCTTGCAAAAGCACAGGCGACGGACGCAAAAAGATACCGTTTACTTTTCCCCGACCATGACAAAAGAAGTCTTATTGGGTTTTCTTGTTTCTGCTCCATATCACTTTTTCTCCCCCTGTTCCATAAGTGCATAAATTCTTTCCTTGTTTTCTATACAAACGGGAATATCATCTGCCAAAACGTGACAATCAAAGCGAATCAGACGCGAGCATGTTTGGCAGACAAATTCATAATCGTGAGTGACAACAAATATGACTTTATTTTTTGCAAGGTCCTGAATCAATTTGCTAACTTGCTCCATGCTATCATAATCAAGACCCGAAGTTGGTTCATCAAAAACCACCACTTCCTTACCGCATATCATACTAACGGCTACAGCAACCCGCTGCTTTTGTCCTCCGGAAAGTGTGTTCGGATGCCGTTTACGGACAGAAAGAAGGTCCAAATCATCTAATGCTCTTTTCACCAGCGCAGGATCAGTGTATCTGATTCCAAACGTACATTCAGCTTCTACACTATCTGCAAACAATTCGTAGTTAACATCCTGCATAACCATAAAAGATCGCTTCATGCGTTCCTTTTCATTTTGTGCATTGCCTTGCCACAAGAATTTCCCTGTGGATCCTTTATGCAACCCACATAAAGCACGAAGGAATGTCGTTTTCCCAGCTCCATTGCATCCGACAACGCCAATGATTTCACCTTTAGAAGCCTGCATTGAGATGTGACTGATAATCATCTGCTTTTTGTAAAATAGTGATACATCTTGTATTTCCAGTACAGGTTTTTGAATTGGAACATTGGCAACAACGGGATACACAGTTTCTAATGCCACAGCGCGCAGCCCCATATTCTTTCTTTCAACATCCGAGAGCTTTCTGAGTTCTGCTGACGTCCAAATTGCCTGGATTTCCCCTTCTGACAAATATACAATGCGATCTGCTATATCAAGAAGATAATAAAGGCGGTGTTCAGCAATTAAAATTGTTTTTCCCGCTTTTTTCAGAAGCTGCAAATATTTTTTTAAGTCCGCTATTGAGGCCATATCCAAGTTAGAAGACGGCTCATCCAACAAGTAAATATCCGGGTCCATTGCATACACAGACGCAAAGGCAACTTTTTGTTTTTCGCCCCCGGATAATTCAAATATATTTCGTCCCTGCAAATGACGGATATGTAAGACATCAAGAGTATTTCCAAGTCTACGATGCAATTCCTCCGGTGGGACAGCCGCGTTTTCTATTCCAAATGCGATTTCACTGTCCACATCTACATTAAAGAACTGGGTCCTCGGATTTTGAAATACAGATCCGATTTTTTCAGCAAGTTGATATGTAGGTGTTTCAAAAACCTTCAGGTCATCCACTTGTACATCGCCATTTAACTCGCCAGGGAAATAATTAGGGATAAGTCCATTAATCAATTTTGTAATTGTTGTCTTACCACACCCAGAACGACCGCAAAGCAAAACGCATTCTCCTGTTTCTACAAATAGGTCAATATGTTTTACTCCGATTTCGGAAGCGGTTTTCCCTGCATAGGCAAAGCCAACATTTTTGAATTGTATCATACCGCACCTCCAATCTCACCTGCGTTCAACGCCAAAAGAAACAAGAAACAAATGATTACCAAAATATCCTGTATTCTAAATTTGATTTGTATCAGACAGGTCCGTGAATGAGGATTTTCAATGCCTCTTGTTACAGATGCAATTGCAAGTTCATCAGCTGCCTTGGACGCAGTCATTAAAAGCGGGACATACAAACACTCAATTGTCATCCCAGGGTGATGAATAAAACCCTTAAAAGAAAGTGATACATCTCTTAAACGCATACCGTCTTTGATATAGTGCCAATCTTCTTGAATTGTCGGAATATATCGCAACATAACTGCCAACGGAATGTATATTCCTTTAGAAACATGTGCTTTATTCATTGCTGTCAGAAATTCATTTACACTCGTTGTGGACAGTATGATTCCAGCGAGCATTGCACAAGGATACACTTTGTAGAAAAGCCCCATCCATGCGACAAACATCGTATGTACAACACCCGTTTCAAGAGAGAGAACGTAAAGGGTCAGTAAATAAAATAAAGCAAAAAAGATCAGATGGCATAAAGAGCGTTTGGCTTTTCCGCATGTGCATCCAAAAAGTGTGATGAATAACACTAATAGCCATACATGCCGCAACGATGGAGCCATCGTTGCGGCAAATACAGTGATTGCAAGTAACAAGATTTTTGTACGTGGATCAAACGTACACAATCCACTATGAATTTTTGTGTACTGTATATTCACGCTGTGATACCCGCTTTTTCAAACTGTTTCTTTAATAGCTTGCTTCCAACAAAACCGCTGAGCAAAGCAATCACTATTGTTCCGATCAACATTGTTACAAGTACGATCCAACTGGTAGATGCAAGCATACTATCAAGATATTCCTGTGTCGTTCCTTTTTCCAGCATAGTATTTACCCATGTTTGCGGGTTAATAAAATATGCAATATATGTGCCAGTTCCACCCAAGCAAAAGAATACATACGAAAGAATATTCATTTTTTTGCTTTTATAATTTGCAGTGTGTGCGACAATTTCTGCAAGTACTCCACCAATTAAATAGCCGATTGTCATTCCAATGTGCATACCTGTTACAAAGCAAAAGATTGCCATAAGCGCACTTGCAATAAAAATGGGGCCTTTCTTTGGTACTTTCGCAACCATAAGCAAATACACTGGACCAGCAAGAAGAGCAGCACCGACAGGATAGTAGAAAGTGAGTGCTGGCATCATCGCAAACACACCACCGCTAAGGCTGATACAGATAAAGATAATTGCGGAAAAGACACCTGTTACGATAAGTTCTTTGACAGAAAGACCGGATTTCGTGTTAGACATTTTTTGTTCCTCCATTTTGATATATTCCACATTTGACTTTTTAAAATCAATGTGGTAAGCTTTGATTAGTTCCAGCTAACCGCTGTATAAAATTATACATGAACTGATTTGCTTTCGCAACACATTCAGCCCATTGTCGTCCGATGTGTCTGAAAGTATGTCTAATGTGTCTGAGGAGGATGATTATGTCCGATATTGCTGCTCAATTCAATACTATGTTGATAAAAAGTGGTTTTCAGAAAATGCCACCAAATGGAAAATTTAGCTCTATTGGAAACTTTTATTGTTTGCCTGAATCATTTGGAGAGGGAATTTATTGGATATACGGTGAAAAAAACCTATTTAATATCAAAATACATGATTTCTATTTTTACGAGGATGAATTTTTCGATCAGGAAAGCCTAAACTGGCCGGAGAGCCTAAGCATCACCTATTACGAATCTGTATCTGGTGAAGAAATCATGCCTTACCGGCGCCTTACCGCGGGATGTATAAAAACATTCTTTGGAGGCCAGCACCCATACAAGGCAATTTTTCATAAAAACATACCAATTCGGACGATTGGTATAGAGATTATGCCTGCTTACTATGAAAAGTATCTAAAAGAAGCATTTCCAGATGAATATATAAATCCAGATGAAGCATTTCGCGAGATTGATCAAGCAAATGATTTCCCTGAAATGGTTTCTCTGTTACGCAAAATCTGGAATTATAATGGAGATGGAATGGCCGCAAAACTATTCTTCCAAAGTAAAGTTTTCGAGGCAGTAGCTTTGATTGTCGAACATAACAAAAAGAGTCCAGAAAGAGGGAAAGTCCGTATTTCATCACAGGATATAAAATCTCTTGAAAATGTCGCTGCGTATATCAACGATCATTACAACAGAAAAATTCTTTTAGATAAACTAGCGCGCATTGCCTGCATGGGAACAACAAAGTTGAAAATTACATTTAAGCAGGTCTATTGCTGCACCATTACGGAATATATTCAACAGCGGCGTTTATCTCAGGGAGAAAATCTCCTTTGCTCCACCGATTTTTCAATTGAGCAAATTGCTCTGGCTGTTGGATATAGTAATGCTGGTCGTTTTTCAAGAGACTTCAAAAAAAGTACTGGTCTATATCCTTCTGAATATCGGAAGTGGGCACAGCAAAAAAAAATCAATAAAAACGATATAACAAATCATTCTGTTTAGAGAAGTTCCTCTATAAACTATTGAAATATCATCTTCTTTCTCTTGTGCTTAGCAGAGCAGAAGGAAAATATTTCGACATATTCGAAAATCCCCTTGCTTTTTTCTACATAATAGCAATCATGTTTAGTTGGGCAAGAAGCGAGCGTCAGGGAATTTTTCTCTGGCGCTCATTTTATGGCACCGAATAGGAATGATAAAATCCCCCAGTTCAACTGGGGGGCAATAATGCCCTCTTTAGAGAGCCACCACCGGAGATAGGCCCTTATAGTGCCTATCTCCGGTGGTGGCTCTCCAAAATGTTTTTTAAAAGCTGAAGAAAACTTGCCTTGATTTAAGTATCCTGCTAAATCCGCTATTTCTCCGATAGACATACTTGACTTATGAATTAGTAACTCTGCTGCCGCTTCAAGACAAGTTTTTTTAATGAAACTGCCTATTGAATTTCCGGTTATATAAGCAAAACATCTTTTAAGACTTGATTCAGAAATTGCATATTTTTTTGCCAGTTCAGAAATAGAATATCTGTCAAAAGGATTTTCCATAAGAGCTTTGAAGCATTCTTGAGTTGCTTCGTACACAGGCTCAGAAAAGGATGGAAGTTTATGTGTGTCTTTACTTTCAACTAAACTCAGAAATAGTAATAGTTCTATTGTTTTAATTATTGAATATGGAAGCTGTATCCTCTCATCAACCCTATATAATTCACCAATAATATGATTGATTTCATGACGAGAGCGGATAATTAACGCCGCCCCATTTTTGCACACCTTATCCCGCATTTCAAACAAATCTATATTTCCATATGGAAAATATTTTGAAATGGACTTTTGTGCTATACTCATATCAATAAAAAGAGAAAGCCCTACATATTTTTTCATGGGATAATTTATAATACTATCTTTTTCCATTTTCTAATTTTAGTTCTGAAAGTTCCAAAAGGTGCAACCGTATTTACATGAATAAACTTATACACTTCCCAAGTCGCTGTTTTAGTCGCTTCATCAGCCCACTTTCTCATATGCGGTTCAAATAATTCTTCCTCACTCAACGAATCAATCATTGCATAGATAGAATTAATATTTTCATTTAATTTTGCTTTCAACTCTTGCAGAGATAAATGAGCGTAGGTATCCGTGAACCACTGATATAATTTACCAAGTTGATTCCATTTAAATTTATCCGATGGTGTTTTTACTTGAAGCCCCTTTCTTTCATCTTCTTCCCATTTAAGAATCAAATTGGTCCAACCAACCTGATAAGCAAGGTTTTCTGCTGGCGTTCTATCAACTTCATCAGCTCTCTTATCTTTTAAATTTTCTGGAATATCATCAAATTCTGAAATATATTTCTCAAATGTTTTCTCTATCTCAGCTTTTAGTTCTTCTTTATTTTTGTATGTTCGCAAAAAATCACCTTCTTTCTGATTTATCAATCCTTTGATTTAAACTGACCTTATTTTTCTATTTATACCTTCTAAAAAAGCTATAACTACTGCTCCAACCATCGGTATTCCGTATGGACTTAACAAGAAACCTAATATCAATGCTTCTATTCCGATGGTAACTTCTTTTTGCAAGAAAGATGCTATTGCTCCAAATATGCAAAACATCATCAGCAAATATAGTAGGGCTGTTCCAATACCAAGTAGAAATGTCAGAAATGCTGTGAGGATACTTAATGCCAAGCTAATTGGAAATAAGATTATTTTTATTATCCATCTCATAAATACCCTCCATTTCTTTTAAATCATTTTAAAATGCCTTAAAGCATCCATGATGGCTTCCTCTTTTTCCGGTGTGCATTGTGGAATAACCTGTTTCTCTTTTTTCGATTTGTTATAATGCTCCCTCAGTTTAATTCCGCATTTCTTTTTTATCTGAGCAATATATAGTGTAGGTACTTTTAATCCAAATTTATTCCAAACATATTCTTTGATTTGAGCATATGTTGCCTTGCTCTCTGCACTTGTCAAATCCAGCTCATCCAGCTTAATTTCAACATCTATATGCTTATCGACATCGAGTTTGGACAAAAGTGCTACCGTCTCCAAGTGTCCACTTCTTGCGAACATATCAACTGCGGCTACTCTCTCAACCCTATACACCTCACTCATCAAGGCGATGTCTCTCGCCAAACTTGCGTGGTTACAGCTGATGTATACAATCTTTTCTACACCGCTCTTATTTAGCATCTCTACCACTTTTTTGTCTAGGCCCTTTCTCGGCGGGTCGACTATGACTGCGTCGTAAGTTTTTTCTTTCAAGACTCTATTTATCGCGTCTTCGGCCTTGGCGTGTATGAATTTTGCGTTTTTTATGCCATTTGCCAAAGCATTTTCGTCTGCGCTTTTAACTGAGGCTTCGACGACTTCGACTGCTGTTACTGATTTTGCTTCTTTCGCGGCGCATAGGCTTATGGTTCCTATGCCTGAGTACAGCTCAAGCACGTCCATCTCTGCTGCGTCTCCTAGGTACTCAAGTGCTTTTTTATATAAAACATCCATCATCTCTAAATTCACTTGCAAGAATGTTTGCGGATATATTTTAAAATCAAGTCCCAAGATATTTACGCTTAAAAAGTCATCGCCATATAGCTTTGTAAATTTCCTTCCGTACAAAACTTTGTCTGACTTATCGTTTATGTTTAGGTAGATGGATTTGACTCTACTCATATCTATGGCTGCTTTTAACTTTTCAATATCGATCACAATTTCATCGTGCGATACGAAGGTGATCATCAGCTCATCTTTTTCGTTGTTTCTAAAAACTATATCCTTAATATCGCCTTTCTTTGCCTTCCAATCGTAACCCTTATAATTTTCTTTTACAAATTTTCTGATGCCTTGATAAACTTTTAGCGCTTCCTTATTCATGTAAAGCATCTCTTCTGAGTCGACTACTTTATTTGTGCCTTCTTCAAAATAACCGATAGCTACTTCACCATTATATCCACGAGCGACTTTGACCTGTGTGTTGTCCCTATAGTGCGTTAAAGTCTTCGCCATATATTCTTCTACGTCCGCGTCAACGCCTGCCATCTTCTTAAGGTTCATCTTAAGGCCATTAACCTTCCACTCGAATTCCTTCTCATATGAAAGGCCGGAGAGTATCGCTTCATCACTAGCTCCCGACACGCGAAACTCTGATGGGATGGCTATATCCAAGACATCTGCCTCGATAAAGCTCTTCTTCTTCACTTCGTTTGTGATTGTGACTGTATCGCCAAGCACGGCTCCTTTAATAAAATAGACCAGTCCCTCGGACTTTGCAACGCCCCTTAGCTGACTGGTCATATCTTCAATGTAAAACTCTTTCATTAGATTGAACTTCTTAAATTAATTGTGTTGTCTATGATGGAAAGGTCTATGACTTTGCAGTCGTCGATGACGCGCTCGTTGTAATCGGGTGTTTTCTCGATATTTAAAAATTTGTTAATAGTTCCGATTGCTTCTTCAATTATGATAAGTCCGTCTTGGTCAAGTCCTGTGCCTTTTTCCAAAATAATTGTCTTAAATGGTGTTTCATTCGGCTTAACTGATCCTGATAATGGATGTGTAAGTAGCTTATATCCTTCGTGAATGAGGTCTCTCGCCTTAAACAAAACTCCTGTATAGTTGTCGACTTTGTCTATGTAGATCATGTCGAAGTCGTCTTTGTATTTGTCTCTAACGTAGTCGTTGTTTGTAACTATGGTTCTCTTCATTTTAATTCTCCTCATTTATTCGTAAATTTTCTGCAAGTTCTGCAAGCTTTTTAAGTCTATGGTTCACGCCACTTTTGCCAAGCTCCGGGCTCATAAGCCTTCCCAGCTCTGCAAGTGACGCGTCTCTATTGTCCAGTCTAAGTAAGGCAAGCTCTCGTAAATCGCCTTGCAGATTCTCAAGTCCAAGTCTCTCGTCGATGTACTCGATGTCTGCTACTTGCCTTGTCGATGCATCAACTGTCTTTTGTATATTGGCTGTTTCGCAGTTGGTGCGTCTGTTGGCATTGTTTCTGACGTCCTTAACTACTCTGATGTTCTCAAAGCTAAGTACCGCTCTCATCGCGCCTATAACTGTGAGAAAGTCCGAGATTGCCTCGGCGCCCTTTAGGTAAGTGATGTAGTTCTCCTTGCGCCTTACGTACTTCGCTCCAAGGCCGTAGACGTTCATTAGCTCCTTGACCTCGTTTGCCTCAAACTCGCTTTCGAAGAGCATTTCGAGGTGGTAGCCGCGCTCTGGATTAGTGATGGAACCGACAGCTAAGAAGGCTGCTCTTAGGTAGCTTCTTCTCATCTCGTCACTCTCTCTAACCATGGACGGCACCTTGTTCACATCTAGGAAGCCCTCCAGCCTCGTATCTTTAAACATCTGCATAACTATGTCGGTATCGCTTAGGACGATTGTGTAGATGTTCATCTTCTTAAGCTGAGTCATCTTCGAGATGTCGACATCTAGGTCGGTGTTGTATATCATTCTGATGATGGTGAAGATGCGCCTTGCAAGCGCTGCTTTCTGCACTCTGAATGAGACTGCGACCTTGCCTGATATGAAGCTGATGGATGAGACGTATCTTACATATGCCATGAGCTCAGCAAGGGAGCTATTGTCATTGAATATCGCTAGCTTTGCTGCCTCGTCCTTAGCTTTTTGTGAAAAACTCATTACTTCTCCTCATTCTTCTCTCTGTCGTACTCCTCGATGGCTTTTCTAATTATGCTTCTTTCTTGACTGTACTTCATCAGCCTTATAGCCTCGTTCCTGTCGTAGAACTTCGCAGTCTTGAAGCCTTCCATGCTTTGCGGTATAGTGTGTGTGTCCTTAGTAGACATCAAGAAGAAGTGCACAGTCTTGTCTACCTTCACATTCTTCATCTTGTTAATGAAGGAGTACTCGATCTTGCCAAGGTATTTTTTGATCTCTCCAGTGATGCCGCTTTCTTCCTTGACCTCGCGTAGTGCCGCCTCTTCGATGCTCTCGCCGCGCTCTATCCTGCCCTTTGGCAGTACATAATCGCCGTTGTACTTCTTCAAAAGTAGTATTAAATTGTTATTAATTATTACGCCTCCTGAGCTAAGTACCTTCACATCTATCACCTGAACAATCTTAAAAATTTCTCTTCATCGGAGTTTGTACTTTCCTTGTTAAGAAGGTATTCCTTCTTGATAAGTATCTCTTCTAATTTTAGTCTGCCCTTCTTAGTAAGAGCCACGCTGTAGTCGGAGTTTTCCTTCTCTATATATCCCTTCTTGAGTAGCACTTCATACGAATTACTAAGCTTCTCCTCGACAAGTTTATCAGTCTCATCTACTCCCAAGTAGCTTGCGAGTCTGTCCTCTTTTATGTCATAAAATTGATAAACTAGATAAATGTACTCATCTATGTCCTTAATGTCGAAGGTTTTGCCGCTTCTTTCCTCTTCTTCATATTTTTTCTTAATCCTAAATTTATTTCTGAACCTTTGATTCTTAGTCATCAAAAAGCCAACAAGTAAAAATGCAAGTAACGCTACGGCAACTAAGCCCTTAAGCACAAGCTCTGAAACACTCGGCTTGTCTATGCGTCTGATTTGCATCCTAGTAAGCTCGTCGTTACGGTAGTCCTCGTAGTCCATATCCTCATATGGCGCGTTCACAAACTCATTCTTTGGATACTTAACGCTCAAAGCCAAATCAATAGGTGCAGTGATTTTATCTAAACCCATAGGTCCATATTCAGACTCAAACTTAGTGCTAAAGCTTGAAAGTGAATCGTATAACCTTAGGTCCGGCTCATCATAGTAAACGCTGTCAAAATATATGTCAATGGAGTGAATGTGTGTATTAAATGCTCTATACAAACCAAAGACAAAACCATCTGCCCTTTTAAAGGCTTTAGGAAGACCCTTGATCTTGTACGAAACTTCTTTGTCGCCGCCTTTGAAGTCGAAGATGTACTTAGTTCCGGATAGAAAACTATCTCTAAGACTCTTGCCTTCTACATCATAGACCTCTGCGCCCTTTGGCACGTCGATAGCGAACTTAAAGCCCGTGTGCTCAGTCTCGATTTTGACGTCTACATACATCGCGTCCTCCATAAGATTCATCTTGTAAGTCATCTTGTTCTCGCTCTGTGCATGTGATGTGCTTGTTATGAGCAGCAATGCGCATACAAGAACTGTTAAGATATTAAACTTTTTCACTTGACTCGCCTCCTAATACTCTAAATATATTAATACCCATTTACTCCATAAAAGCTAACAGCTTCACATCCTTTTTTATATTTAATTTCTTAATGTCATCAGGCTTCATAGTGACTAGGCACATGGATGATGGACCAGCTGATCTATGATAGTCGAAGCCCTCACTCACGATGCGCGCATTTAATCCTGCATGCGCCTCAATCTCTTTTAGCTCATGCATAGCACCCTTTGAGCCAACAGGAACTATGTCATGAATGTAAGTCTGCTCCTTTAAATATAAATAATCACTCATGCTCATGGCCTTGTCTCTATGCTTAATAAGCTCCTCGCCCACTAGCGCCTGACCGATAGCGTAGAGTGCATCTCCCTTTTGTGCCTTGCGTATATCAAGGCCGCGTCCCAAGACTGTGACTCCTAAGCCTGTCATCTTAGTTACAAAGTTCTCCTCGCTTGAGCCAGTAAAGCCACTCATCTCGTCCATCCCAGCCTCCTTCATAGCAAGCTTTATGCCCCTTATCATCTTCTCGCCATAAGGCTCCATCTCGTTACATAGAGTGTCCACCAAGACCATTGGCGTGCTTCTTGCGCATAAAAGTTCGACTATGGGCACGAAGGCTGCGTAGTAGGAAACCATCTCTACATCTGCAAAGACCTCGTCACAAGGCTTCTCACCTATGCCAGAAGCGCTATCACATGCAAGCACCAGAGCTATATCATCTAAAATTATTAAATCTCTAAACTTTTTCATACGGCCTCCATTACATATTCTTAATAAATATGCTATAATATATATTATATCATAAGTAGGGACACAAAGGAGGACAAAATGAATTTTGAAGATAAGTTAAAAAATTATGCGAAGGTTGTTATCGAAAGAGGCATAAACGTACAAAAGGGTATGCCGCTTGTAATCAATACATCGACTGAGGCTGTGGACTTCGTTAGACTTTTGACTGAACTTGCCTACGAAAGAGGAGCAAGTGAAGTAATTGTAAGGATAAAAGACGACGAGTGCGAGAAGCTAAGTGCGATGATGATGAGTGAAGAGGCAATCAAGCACGCACCCGAGTGGAAGCTTGATATGATGCTTGACTACGCAGAGAGAAAGGCGGGCTTCTTATCAGTTGCGGCTCCTAATCCATCACTAATGAAGGACGTTGACCCTGAAAGAATAAAACTAATGCGCAGCGTGAACGCAAATCTTATGAAGCCGTTCCAAAAGTACACTATGAACGACATAAACCCTTGGTGCATAATCTGCATACCATCAAAGGCTTGGGCAGATAAGGTGCTTCCAGATGCACCCGAAGACAAGCGCATAGAAGAGCTATGGGAGCTAATATTTAAGATAGTTAGAGTGGACGGAGCTGACCCAGACAAGGCTTGGGACGAATTTGAAAACACTATACAAGAAAAAGCTAAGTACTTAAACGAGATGCAATTTGAAAAACTTCACTACAGATCAAAATTAGGTACAGATTTGACTATAGAGATGCCAAAGAATCACCTATGGATAGGCGGCTCATCCATGAGCGAGACAGGGGTTCGCTTCACAGCCAACATCCCGACAGAAGAAATCTTCTCCGCGCCTAAGAGAGATGGAGTTAATGGTATAGTCTACGCGACAAAGCCATTATCATTATCAGGAAAACTTGTAGAGAACTTCTCACTAAGATTTGAGCGTGGTAAATGTGTGGAAGTTAAAGCAGAGAAGAATCAAAAACTACTTGAAGACCTAATCGCGACAGATGAAAACGCATGCATGCTTGGCGAAGTTGCTCTTGTACAAAACGACTCACCTATTAGTAATAGCAAGAGATTATTCTACTCAACATTATTTGACGAGAACGCATCTTGCCACCTTGCCTTTGGAGCTGCTTACCCAACATGCGTCCAAGGCGGCGCTGCCATGAGCGAAGAAGAATTATTAAAAAATGGTATAAATGATAGCAAAATTCATGTCGATTTTATGATTGGTGATGAAACAACAGAGATAATTGGGTATAAAGATGGTAAGGAATACAAAATATTTGAGGAAGGCAACTGGGCCTTCTAAGGAGGGGTATTATGAACGAAAATTTTGTATACGACGAATTTAATCCGAAGACAAAGGGCGGCAGAGCAAGCGGCATAACAGAGATTTTTCAAGCAACAAATGCCTACATCAAAGGCAACATCAAGGCAATACTTTGCTTTGCACTAGTTTACATCGTGCTTATAGGAGGCTTCCTAGCCTTAAACATTGGATCTATAATGCAGATTTCATCAGATACATTAAATATCCAAATGAAAAATAACAATCAAATCGAAACAAATATCGATGGACTAAACGAGTTCACAAACGAGCTAGACAATGCAGACGACTTCGAAGATGTTATGAAGAGCATAAACAATTTTAAAAACAAAGGTGGCTTAAACGATAAAGATCTAAACTCTTTCATGAGCATCACAAGATCAGCATCTCTTATGATACTAAGCTTCTTAATTATGGGCATAGCAATTCAGCTAATCGCCATCGCCTTCGTTACACATGTCAACAAGTGGATATTCAAGATGGATAGAGGCGTAAAAGACGTAACAGAGTCCGTATTCATAAAGTTTATCAAAGGCATCGCCATTATGATAATCTTTGGACTAATCTCAGGCGCGACAGCCATAATCTTTGGTATAATCGGCGCTATAGTAGGCTCTTATGAAGCGATAGTTATACTGATGACACTAGTTTTAGCACTAGTAAACTTCTACATCGGCCTAGTATCAAGCTTAGCCTACTACCTTGTTACAACAAACAGGTATATCGGCATAGGTACATGCATCAGCGCAGCCTTTGGCATAGTCAACAGATTCTTATTCAACTGGATAGGCAAAATGCTAATAATATATATAGGCACTTTCGTAGTAGGAGGCTTTGCAACATTGATTATAGCCTTGATCGCAACAGGACTAAGGTCACCTTGGATCTTTGCACTAGCAGCAGTGCCTTGGATATGCGCATCGCTTTACTCAACAGTCTACTCACAAATGGCACTTTGCGACTACACAAGCCAATACGAGTTTAGAACAGGCCGCGTCGTAAGAGACTACGACTACTACGACATCTACGATGACGACGGATATGACTACACAGACAGGCCAAAACGCTACCAAAATGACGAAGCAAGAAGCGTGGATGACTTTTATAATAGCTTAGATAATTAATAGAACTTTACATGTATGAAGCGCATCATATGGTGCGCTTTTTTTGTTGATTGCAGACAATAGCATAAAGATGAACTATATGATATAATATAAATATGATATTTTAGGAGGAATGTTTAATGCAAAATCAAAATCAAAACACGCTAGCTGAGACTTTAAAGGCGGACATATTTAGAGGCACTAGAGGGGATTATAGAAAGTATTTAGACTTAAGAAAGACGAATATCTTATTCTACGCTGTGCTTCTAGTCTCACCACTTTTATATCTCTTGCTGTCATTTATTTTTAAGAATAACTGGGTAATACCATTTTTACCGTTTGGCATAGGTGCAGGCTATGTATTTTTCGGAAGATTATTTGTAGATGGTAGGCACGGCATTCGCCAAATTACAGACTGGAACAACTTTAACAAGCTAAAAACACTAAGAGGCGACGCAGCCATAGAGCTCGCAGACAAAGTTTTCCCTAAGCTAATTGTGGCACTGGACAAAGCTTATAAGAAGGGATATAATAAGTCATTCTTCGATGTTTATGTGATAAACACTAATCCACAAAGCCTCGCTGACACTATGGGCAACAGTTTCTGGGTTTCTCTAGCCATCGGAAAGAGGATGTTCACTCGTTCATATCAGGTACTTGCACAAACGAACCTAAAAATTATAAGAGCTTTTACCTATGTGGCACAAAAGAACCCAACACTGAGAGATTATTATGGATTTTAATAGATTAATAGCTTTATATGAAGCGCAGCTTAGGCTGCGCTTTTTTTATGGGAAAATGTCTATATATATGTTATAATAAATGTAATAATATTCAAAGGAGGATACTCATGGATAAAAAATTTTCTCTCATGGACTACATCGCTCTATTGCGTCTGAGCTGTAGACACTACTACTGGAACATAAGCTACGCGGGAAAGGGCTCTATCACTTTAAAGAGGCTAGGTCAACTATTTACAAGTATGGCTAATGGAGACTATGGAACAGCTTTCGTTCTATTTGTCGCTTACTCTTTAGTAGTTGACACTATAGGTGTGAATTTTTTCAAAATTTTGAGCTGGTTACCTGCTATACCAGCTTATATTGCAAAAGGCAGAATTGTAGCCATTTTAGGTGTAATTATAGTCAGACTAGCTGCAATGGCATTTGGATTTTTTGTACTACTTAATCCGAAGAGATTAAAGAGGTCTCTTAGATACAAGGAGTCTGCATTTTTCAAAAATACTGGCATAAGGCCTAAAGAAGTCGTTAAAGACAAGGGCCTGTGCGGCGAGTACCTTGCAACTTGTGTTGAAGAGGAAGCTTTTAAAGCGAATAATATCGAAGGACAGATATTTAACAGTGTCATCATACCTCAGCACGGCGGCAACTTCTCTGAAGCTGACGTTGTCTCTGTAAGCAGCATGGGTATCAATGTCATCGAGGTTAAGGCTCTTGGTGGCGAGATAGAAGGTGGTGAGACTTGGGAACTTTGGCAGCAAACTTTGGGCAAGGAAACTTATGAGTTCAGAAACCCTATCTTGCAAAACAACACTCACGTAAACTACCTACTTGCCTACCTTGAAGATAGCATGAAAGCTAGCGGCTACAAGCCCGGCGTGGCATTGTCGCACTCAACTATCAACTCAGTATTGTTCTTAGACAATAAAGTTAGCTTAGATATCAACAGCTTTAACGGGCTTAACCTTTTGTACCTTTACGGCACTACACATGGTTACGCCGACATTTACAAAGACTTCAAACGTAAGAACGTTATAAACTTGTATAAAAACGACATTGATTATATAGCTAAAGAGATCAAAAAACTTTCATCTCACAGTCCAAGTGAGATCGACGCCATGATGTCAAATAGGCAGGCAGCCATAGACAGAGGCGAGTACAAGTACCCTTCAGTCTACCACATCGCATACTGCGAGTTCGACATCGTAAGACGCGAAGGCGGCATCTGCTTAATCAAGGAGCAAAACGGCTACCAATTCTACTTTGACCCGAAAGACAACTGGTTCAAGTATGTAAGCACAATGCGCATCACTAGAATCGAAGCAAGCTACCGCTCATACGATGAGGCAATGCGTGCATTTAACAGTCCTAGCATAGCTAGCCAAAGGTACCTTGTAAAGTATTTATATTAATATTAATCATAAGAAGCGCAGTCTAGGCTGCGTTTTTTATTGAGTGTGGTGGAGCTCACTGAAAATTAAGGGGAAAATTCCCCCTAATTTTCAATATGTACGAAGTGACTGTACCATAAAGATAGTTTTGCAAATAACATACCTATATGTTATAATGACTACAAGAAAAAATATATTTAAGGAGGAAGAGATGAGTAAATTTATAGCGGACAAAAGCTTTTTTGAATTATTCCCTGAGGCAAAGCTTGGGGTTATACTTGTGAAGAACATGGAAAACTCGGACGACAGCCCAAGAGAAGTTAGAAAGATGCTAGTTGAGGCGAACGAAGAGGCTGAGAAGTACCTTGTTGCTGGACAGCTTAGCGAGAACAAAGAGGTAGCTGTTTGGAGAGAGGCGTACAAGAAGTTTAAGACTAAGAAGGGCGCAAGATGCTCGATCGAGGCACTACTAAAGAGACTTTCTAAGGGTAACCTTGTGGGCTCTATCAACACTTTGGTTGACATATACAACGCTGCATCGCTTAGGTTTGCACTTCCATGTGGTGCTGAGGACTCTGATAAGTTCGTAGGCGACCTTAGACTAACTATCACAGAAGGTGGCGACGAGTTCCAAGCCATAGGAGAGGATCCATCTGAGACTTATCCAGGCGAACTTTGCTACAAAGACGACAAAGGCGCTATCTGCAGATGCTTTAACTGGCGTGATGGTATCAGAACCATGATCACAGAGGATACTAAGAACGCCTTCATGATTATGGAGCTAGTTGACCCTGATAGATACGACGCACTTGAAGGAGCACTTGAGTTCTTAAAAGAAAACCTTACAAAGTACTTGAACGCAGAAGTTACAGTGCATATTTTGGATAAGGACAACCCAGAAGTATCAATATAATGAATTTTGCGTTAGAATTGCGCCTTATCCATCATAGCGCAAAGGTTCACGTCCATTTATGGACGGGGTTCTTCTTCTATTCGCAAAATTTGGGTAGCGATTAATAAATTTATTTTTTATGAATTTTATTATAAAAAGCAAATTAATACACTTAAAAAAATAAGGGCATATGGTCTAAACCATATGCCCTCTTTGTTTGTTATCCTTAATAATCTTCTTACAATAACTAAATTACTTAAATTTTTCTACAACACCTATTATATTCCCCTTCTCTGCTGCGAAAACTAAGGCAACTACTGCATCTTCATATGCAATCATCTCAGTTACAGGTCTCCTTTTAAGGTCAGTCATGTTTTTATATCCGCGCTTTAAGTTTACGCCCAAAGCAGCCGCTTGCTTGTCTAATCTTGCCATAAATGTTTTAGCTTCATCAGCACTTACATTAAGGTCAAGACCCTTTAAAACATCAGCAGCAAAATCATATTGTTCGTTATTTATGAACATGTAGAAAGCTGATAAAACACTGTCGATTTGCGCAGGCTTATTAGCATACTTCTTGATGGATGTTTCAGTTAAAGGTATTAGCGCGTAAACAGCCTTTTGCTCATCTGTAAGTTCAGAATTCTTCTTAGTATCGTCAACTGGAGCCTTAGTCTCCTCTTTCTTCTCATCAGCCTTTTCTTCTACAGCGCCATCACTCTTTAGTATAATAATTTTATCCTTTGCATCATAGCCAACACCAAAGCCGGCAAGCTTACCTAAGTCTCTTAATTTCAAGTAGTTGTTATTGTTGATAAGAGCAGTTTTTATCTCTTTCTCTTCACCATTAACAAGAATCTTCTTTACCTCGAGCTTAGCCTTTGCCTTGTCCATAGTAATCTCAGCTAAGTCGCCATCAATCTTTTCATATGCCTTAGCAAGATCAATACTGATAAGCCTCTTGGCATTGTCGTAGCTAACGCTAAATTGAGACTTCTTACCATTCATAATCGCTGCAACATCACGAAGCTTTAGATAGTTTGAATTCTCAACAATGTAGGAACCCACCATAACATTCTGTCCGTCTAAAGTGATAGTGTTCGTATTTTTAACCGCATTGACAGTCTTGCTTTCAGCAGTGGCTGCCGGCATTAGTGTTACTAGCATCAAAAGTGCTAATAATAATGAAATTTTCTTTTTCATCGATACCCTCCTTATATATAGTGACTCTATTATAATAGATATATAGAAATAAAGCAAATAAATAAGCTCCATAAATGGACATGAACCTTGTGCTTCGCAAAAAAAAGCTAAAATTTTAAAAGATAGCCTCTTACTAACTATAATTTCTTAGGAAAAAGAAGAACCTCGTCCTTTTGGACGAGAACCTTAATGTTTTGCAGAGCGATGAAGAACCCCGTCCATAAATGGACGTGAACCTTTACGCTATGCTGAGATTGGCGTTTGAACGTATAAAAAGTTAATAAATTATAATGTCAATGAACCTGATCAAACTATTTTGCGGAGCAAATGCGATGATTGAGCGAAGTGGACCGACGAGGCAAGCGGAATGTATAATTATACCTGAGCATTGCCGAGGAAGGATCCGTAAAATCAATCAAAGCTGTGTTCGCTTTGCTTCACACCTTTGTGATTTCTGGAATAAGGCATGCATAGCCAATCGAACTTCGCAAAGCTCGTTCTCTTGGTGCATGGACTTAACAACCTTTACGCTATGCTGAGATTGGCGTTTGAACGTATAAAAAGTTAATAAATTATAATGTCAATGAGCCTGATCAAACTATTTTGCGGAGCAAATGCGATGATTGAGCGAAGTGGACCGACATTGAAAAGTGTTTTCGCAGAGCGATTTGATGAGATTGGCGTTGTACAGAATTTTTTGGAGTGAGGTGTGCAAGCGCACTCCGCAGCGACAAAAGAATTCGAAACTAGCCAAGATCGCAAATCGAATGCGAAAAAAAGCTAATATTTAAAAATATTAGCTACATCCCTTGACGATTTGATTTAGGTTCAATCACTCTAACAACTTCCTTTCGTTCGTGTGCTTCAAAAGGACATCTTATACATCCCTTCTTAGCGATCTTACTTTGTAGATTCATCCATATGCCCTTCATTGTTTAATTTTCACCTTGAAAAGATAAATAATTCTCCTTTTACAGAGATAAATGAATGTCTTTTCATAGTCGTGACCTTTAACACATGTCATCTACCATCGTCATAAATATTAAATTTTATTTCTTAATTACCTCCACTAATAAATATCTTATTCTTCTTATATAAGAATTAAGAGAATATGATTAAACAAGCACTTCAGCAGCTATTGCCACCAAAGGTTCATCTAATTAGACTTTATTTACCTTTGATCCACCTATGGCTCTCAAATAGTAAAAGTTAAGCCTTTCATTCCTTGCTAAAATATTTAGCTTCGTATCTATATTAAGTCAAGGGATGGAGCTAATTTTCTTTTCAATAGATGTGATCCATCTATCTTGGTTATATTGTATCACGGTAAATCGATTATGTCAATAGTTTTTTGAAACATCATACTTAAGTAGTATGTGGCGAGGACTATATTCATAAAATTTATGCAAATGGTTTAAAGTATAAGTATTATTAATGAGATTGGGTATATATGAGTGGGTGATGATATTGAAAATTATTTTAAAAGATAAAGCGATCGAACGCTTAAATGAATTAAATGTAAAGGATGATAAGGACAAGGCTCTACGCATAAGGGTTTTGAACTACTCCTGATGTGGTGCCGTCTACGGCGTGACTTTGGATAAGTCAAATGAAAACGACATCCTTATGGATGCTCAAGGTTTTAAAATTTGTGTGAACAAGAACTTAGACAACATTGAGTGCTTTACTATAGACTACTCGAAGAACCCTTTGTCGAAGGGATTTAAGGTCTACACTGACTAGTTCTTGTAAGAGAAAAGTCTTGACAAAAACTACGCATGTGATAAAATAAATATATACTAAATACATGGGAATGAAGTTCTCCCACGAAATGAAACCGCCATTAAGCTGATGACTTCTGTTTTTACAGGGGTATCAGCTTTTTTTGTGCGCTTAAGTAATATTATTTTTGAAAGGAGTAAAAATGATACAATCACTCGCTCTAATTTTCCTACTCGGCCTCATCATGGCTGAAGTATCAAAACGTTTAAAATTGCCACGCATAGTTGGCATGCTATTTACAGGGGTGCTCTTAGGACCCTTCGTCTTAAACCTGCTCGACGACAAAATCCTCGGCATCTCGGCGGAGCTAAGGCAGATTGCCCTACTCATCATTCTGATCAAGGCAGGTCTATCTCTTGACCTAAGTGACCTTAAAAAAGCAAGCAGACCCGCGCTTCTACTAAGCTTTCTGCCTGCAAGCTTTGAAATTCTGGGCTATGCACTCTTTGCCCCCATACTTTTAAAAATCCGGGCCATTGACGCTTTGCTAATGGGTGCGGTTCTAGGTGCAGTCTCTCCTGCTGTCGTTGTGCCGCGCATGTCCATGCTTATGGATGAGGGCTACGGTACGAAGAAGGCCATCCCTCAGATGATCATGGCGGGCGCATCCATGGACGACATCTACGTCATCGTTCTATTCACAAGCTTTTTAGGCATGGCAATGGGTAAGGGCGTCGATATGAGTAAGTTCGCCTCCATCCCCATCAGCATAGTTTTAGGCATAGCCTTGGGTGCGACCTTCGGCATCATTGCAAGCTTTGTCTTCGAAAGGTCCTTTGCGAAAAAGCATCTGATTCGTAACAGCATGAAGGCTCTAATCATCATGGCGCTAAGCTTCTTACTCGTTGCGATTGAGGGCGCGCTTAAGGGAAGGCTCGCAATTTCTTCCTTGATTGCTGTCGTGACTATGGCGATGACTATCAAGATAAAGTCTGTCAGCAGCGTCTCACAAAGGCTCTCAGCTAAGTTTGCAAAGTTTTGGATTGCTGCCGAGCTTATGCTCTTCGTCCTTGTAGGCGCTGAGGTCGACATACGCTACACGCTTGACGCTGGGCTTATGGCTGTCGTGATGATATTCGTAGCGCTTGCCTTTAGAACGGTCGGTGTCATGATAGCGCTCCTAGGCACAGGGCTTAACAAGAAGGAAAAGCTGTTCACAGTATTTAGCTACTTACCTAAGGCGACAGTGCAAGCGGCGATAGGCTCCGTGCCACTAGCTATGGGACTTGGATGTGGTAAGATCATCCTCTCCGTTGCTGCACTTGCGATACTAATCACTGCACCACTTGGAGCGGCGGCGATGGATCTTACTTATAAAAAATTCCTAGAGAAATAATTTCACTCCTGTGTGAAGCACTAAGGTTCTCGTACCTTTAGTACGAGGTTCTTCAAATTTCGCCTAAGGCTCGCGCGCTTCGCTTCCTCCCTCAACGTACCCCTTAGTACGATGTCGGTCGGTCGCTTGTTATGCTGCGCCTTATGCATAAATTTTCATAGTGAAATTTGTGATTTTTTGTTCAATTGGCGCCTGAAACTCGTTCGCTTCTCGGCAATGCTCGAGTATGGACTATACACTCCGCTTGCTTCGTCGGTCCACTTCGCTCAATCATCTCAATGCGAAGCACCAAGGTTCTCGTACTTTAGTACGAGGTTCTTCTTTTTCCGGCAAAATTTGTATAGTTGTGTTTCATTGATATGATAAAGAATTGTGAAAATATAGATTTAGACATAAAAAAGGATAGAGACTATAAAATCTCTATCCTTTGTTTTTTATCTGTGTTATTTTATTTAATTAATAGCCAGTTTTCTTCTACTCTGTTCTTAGTTCTTCTAATGTATTCATGATCATTAGTAGCCTCAACCATATCGTTATATCCCCAGAAGCTTGCATCAAGGTCTGTGAAGTATTTAATCATTTGTGGGTTTTTACACTTGATTAATGACATAGCATCGAAGTTTCTCTCGAATATCTTATTTAGTATTACAGCCGCTTCGCATCTTGTGATGTGGTTATCTGGTCTGAATGTGCCGTCTGGGTAGCCTGTGATTCTCTTCGCCTCGTGCTCAGCGCCTATAGGTCTTTCTGCCCAGTGACCTATAACATCTGCGAATGGCGCTGTGCCGTATGGTTTATTGTCTATCACGGCTATCATCTTAGTGAACTCCGCTCTTGTGATAGGACTGTTTGGTCTAAAGTTTCCGTCTGGGTAGCCTTGCATTATGCCTCTAGTCACTACCGCGTTGATGGCTTTGTTGTACCACGAGCTTGGAGTGTCAGGGAAGCTCGGTGCATCTGCTGATCCATATGCTTCGATGTCTAGTAGCCTTGCAAGCATAGCTGCAGCCTCAGCTCTCGTGATTTTGCCGTTAGGTCTTACTGTACCATCTGGGTAGCCGAAGATGTAGGCCTTGTGTGTCATGCCTTTTATTTCTTCTGGCTCTTCAGGTGCTTCTTCTTTTGCCTTTGCCTTCCTCTTAGTCCACATTGCATATAGCACTGTGTCACCATATACTTGATCGCCCTTTCTTACTTCGCGCATTCTATCTCTATTGTAGCTCCATCCTTCAAAGATGTAGCCTCTTCTGCGCGGTGTATATAGATATGGCTCGATAAACTCGCCTTGCATCACTTCATAGTCTGTGATTTTGCCATGTGCATAGTTTTCGTCAAGAGTAAGAATAAGAGTACTAGGTGCTGGTGCAGGTGCTCCTTCCCATATTGCATATAGATAAAGGTTGCCATTAAGTTCATACTTTTTGCCTACTTCGTATGGCTTACCTGTGCCATCTGCTTTTGTGTTCCAGCCCAAAAATTTTGATCCTTCTTTTTTAAGTCCTGTTTCATCTAAAGTTTTAATTGTATGTTCAAAAGGTTTAATAACATTATTATTATTATCAAAATTTGTTTCTTCAGTATAAACTTTTTCTTCTTGTGTTTTACCATTTGAATTGTATGATATATTTATCTTAGGATCAGCATAGTCTATATCGTAGTTATTTATAAGACTTTCAACGTGCTTCATTTTGCCATCAGCACCCTCTATCATAAGTTTATTCCTGCAAGAGTTTTTCTCGCTCATTAAAGCCTTATAATCGTCATCACTCACAGCATCAGGGGCATTTTTTATAGATTCAATATCCTTTGGTGGGTTATAAAAGCCAAGGCCAGCTGTATTGCCTTCGAAAGTAGCCTTATTTAATTTAATATAATGTGACATTCCTTTTAAATAATTATATATGTCTGTCTTGTATTTTATTATATTTGGATCGTATTCGGCCGCCATGTCATAAAAGACTCCAAGAAGATAAATTCCGCCGCCTAAGGCTCCAGCCTTGTTATTAATGATTTTACTATTATCAATTTTATATTGACTGTCATCACCAGGAAGAATATATAAGCCAGCTCCATCTCCAACTTTTTTATCAGCAGATGGATTAGCTTCGTTTGCTTCATTTTCTTTTATCACAGATTCATTTTTTATCTCAGCACTTCCACCTACAAGATATAGTCCAGCACCTTTTAAGGCTTTATTTTTTTCTATTGCGGACTTATCGATATTTACTGTACTGTCTTCGGAATAGATTCCCCCACCAAATTTATCAGCGTGGTTTTCTGAAATTATACAGTCTTCACTAATAGTAAGCTCGCGTAGTTCATCAGCGTCATAAGCTATACCTTTACTATATATAGCTGCGCCATTACCACTTAAATCTACCCCATTATCAAAAATTACCCTATTATTTTTAATCTCTGTATTTTTTATAGTAAGTTTTCCGTGTGAAAGACATATTGCTCCACCAACTTGTGCTTCGTTGTTAAAAAGCTTCGACTTTTTCTTCACTCCATCGATAATTCCATCTTTAATCTCTACATCTCCGCCCCTAATATATATAGCTCCACCAGCGCCTGATTTATTATTATAAAATTCAGAGGCTACTATTTCAATTTTTTTTACTTCATCCGTATCTGTAAAGTATATAGATATAGCTGAACCCATGTTATTTTGGCCTAAATCATTGTTAAAAATTTTTGAATTTTTTATTGATCCACCGCTACTTGAGATATATAATGCACCCTCAGCGTAAACGCCACTATTGTAGCAATTAGATATACTAAGTTTGTCAAAATCTATATTTACATAACTTGCAGATATCGCTACTCCGGAATCTCCTGCTGAACACTTATCTATAGTATAGTCACTAATTAGCAAGTCCGTTTTATACTCATTATAATAAGCGTGCGTAAGAAAAGTATATATATATATTGCACCACCATTATATTTATTTGCTTTCGAATTTGTAATGCTAGGCTTTGTGCCTAGGTTCGGAGATTTAAATTCAAGCTTTCTTACATTATATGCGCCTACAGCTCCGCCCCTATATTCTGCGTAAGAATTGCTCATTTGTGTATCAATTATTGTCATCCATATTCTGCCACGTAGGTAAATTGCTCCGCCTTGACCAGCTTTGCAGTTATTAAATGAAGAGTTTTTAATATTAGCTTTTGTAATTATTTTATCTCCAGAAATGGCATCTGGTGATTCATCAAATTTGAAATATATAGCGCCTCCATATTCAAATCTATCATCTCCTGCATAGCAATTTTCAAAATGACAGAAGTTAAGGTTTATATTAAATTTACCATCTGGATTATTATTCAACCATAATATGCCAGCATATTTATTAGAGCCATCAACTTTTAAATTATTTATTGTTATATCGCCTTTTTCAAGTTTTATATTAATTAGCCTATCTTTATCTTGTCCGCCGTCAGCTCCTGTTATTGTTTTATCATTTCCCTCTATTGTAAGACTGCAATGTATTTCTAGGGTTTTTAAATGACCGCCTTCAACAGGTATCTCTAAATTATCATTTAGAGTAAGGGTATATGATTTAGTCTGATTAAAATTGCCTGGCGTATTCATATACGTAATAAGATCTTCAGCCCTTGTAAAAGTTTCATCAGGTACACCATCCTCGCTTAAAACGTATTTTTCTCCCTGCGCAAAGCTTACTTCACTTAGCGAAAGCATTGATGAGAGTAAAATTGCAAGTGCAAGTAATATTGCGAATAATTTCTTTTTCATGTTTTCACTCCTTTTATTATTATTCCACTTTATTATGTCAACTCGTAAACTTGTTCATCATCATTGTAGCACCCCCCCCCCCCATAAAAATCAAGTCTTTTGCGAATATTTAACACAAATGTAACAAACGGACGCTATGACAATAAAAAAGAAGGCTGCAATGCCTTCTTGTATATGGTGTAAATGTTTTATTTGATTTGTAACTAGTTTATCTAATTTCTCAGATAAAACGCGATGATTGGACGATGTGGACTGACGAAGCAAGCGGAGTGTACAAATGTACTCGAGCATTGCTGAGGAGGGAACGAGTTCAAGGGCGTGTTTTAATGAGAAATTTTATCTAAAATGCCATTTAAATATGCAATCGTCACCCCATAATTCGTCATCGCGACTCCCATCTCCCTCGCCTTTGCGACTCTACTCATCACGTGGGCTCTGTTAAACATGCAAGCGCCGCAATGTATAATCATGTCGTAGCCTTCGATGCCGCCGAAGTCGTCGGCTCTAGTAAAAGTAAATTTCAAACCATCTCCGAAGCGCTTCTTCAGCATGGCTGGGATCTTGACTGTGCCTATGTCTTCGTTAATGGGTGGGTGTGTGCAAGCCTCGGCTATAAGTATTTTTTCGTCGCCTTTGAAGCTATCGAATTTCTTCGCGGACTCTATGAAGTAGGCTATGTCGCCTTTCATCTTGGAGAATAATACTGAGAACGATGTCACTTTTGCTCTCTCATGAAAGACGTCGTAGACTCTCTTAAAGACTCTCGAATCGCAGATCACAAGGTCAATCTCCCCAAATCTATCTCTCACTCCTTCAAGGTCTTCATCTCCCACGACTATGCTTGTCATGCCCTTGTCGAGTGCCTCTCTAAGCGTTTCGACTTGCGCCTTGATGAGCCTTCCCTTTGGCGCTGCTGCGTCTTGCGGCATAACCATGATGATGGTCGCGCCTTTATGAACAAGGCCATCTAATAAGGACTCTTCTTTTGTATCTAAAACTTTTTTAAGTGCTAAAAAAATTTCTTCGCGTGATGAGTCATCTCTATAAACGATTGCATCTTCATTATCATAGCTCACGTCTCTATCTATCGACATGATGACTTTAATGATCGGCTTCTTGTGCTTTTGAAGCTCTTTAAGCACGCTCTCATCATCGCCATTAAGAATGTAGATGAAGGCGTCTGCCTTGTCAAACTCGGCGCGTGTCTTCTTTAATCTCTCGTCTGATAGGGCGGTCTCGTCGCCAAAGCCTGCTGTGTCTATGAAGACTACTGGGCCAAGGCCTGGCACTTCGATGGACTTGCGAACTGCATCTGTTGTTGTACCTTTCACTTCTGAAACTATGGCTGCCTTAGAACCCATGATGGAGTTGAAGAGTGTGGACTTACCTGCATTAACTGCGCCTACTATGACGACGTGCTTTTGTAGTGAACGCGCCATCATAGTCTGAAGTCTCTCTCGCCTTCTTCGATCTTCTTAAGGTTATCTCTGACTATGTTCTTAACTTTTTCCTTGCCGATGTTTTCTATCTCTCTTTCGATAAGCGCTTCGCCCTTTTTCCTTGTCTCTGGCGATGCGTAATCCATTAAGTACTCCTTAAGTGTCATAAGTGCGTTTGGTTGGCAGATGTTACCGATTTGTCCTGCTTTAACTAGGCTCATGAACCTGTCGCCTGTTCTGCCTGCTCTGTAGCATGCTGTGCAGAATGATGGTATATGGTTTGTGTCCATAAGCCATGAAACGACCTCATCAAGTGTTCTTTGGTCTGATGTGAAGAACTGCTCTGTATCTGCTGAGGACTCCTCTTCTTCGTGTGCGTAGCCGCCAACCGATGTCTTGGATCCGCCGCTTATTTGACTGATGCCGAAGTCGATGATATTCGCTCTAGTCGCTACTGACTCTCTTGTCGATATGATCATACCTGTGTATGGCACTGAAACTCTGATGCAGGCAACAATCTTTTTAAATATATCGTCACTGATTGCATTCTCAAAGTTTTCTGGATCTATGTCATCTGCCGGTCTAATTCTTGGCACGCTTATGGTATGAGGTCCAACTCCGAAGCGCGCTTCAAGGTGTTCTGCATGCATAAGTAGACCTATGAAGTCGTACTCGTAGTTATTAAGTCCAAAGAGTACTCCGCATCCGACGTCGTCTATGCCGCCGAGTTGCGCTCTGTCCATGGCCTCTGTGTGATATGCGTAGTCGTGCTTTGGTCCTGTTGGGTGCAATGCCTCGTAGTTCTTTCTATGGTATGTCTCTTGGAATAGTATGTAGGTTCCTATGCCGACATCTTTTAATTTCTTGTAGTTTTCAACAGTTGTCGCAGCGATATTGACATTGACCCTTCTTATATCGCCTGCCTTGTGATGAACTGAGTAGATGGTCTTGATCGACTCTAGTATGTACTCGATTGGGTTATTGACAGGGTCCTCGCCTGTTTCAAGCGCAAGTCTTTTGTGACCCATGTCTTGAAGTGCGATAACTTCGTTTCTGATCTCCTCTTGTGTAAGCTTTCTTCTGCGTATAGTTTTGTTCTTTAGGTGATATGGACAGTAGACACAGCCATTGACACAGTAGTTGGATAAGTAAAGTGGCGCAAAAAGAACTATTCTGTTGCCATAAAACTTACGCTTGATATCGTTTGCAAGCTTGTACACTTCTTCATTCAAATCTTCTTCTTCGGATGATAAAAGAAGGAAGGCTTCTCTGTGAGAAAGGCCCTTTACTTCCTTCGCCTTCTCTATCGCAGCCTTGATTAGCTCTCTGTTGTGCTTGTTTTTCCTTCCATACTCAAGCGAGGCGAGTATCTCCTCATGATTGATAAATTCATCCGCTTTTTCTGAATTAACATCATATTTAAACATTGTAATCTCCTCTCGAAAATTCTATCTCGTAGCCAAATTCTTTTAAATAATCATTTAGCGCGCGTACTCCTTCTATGGCTTCAAGGCCTGATGCCTTCTTACCGTCATAAAGGTTATAGCTCTCGCGTGCAAATTTTGGTGATACATTGGGCATGATTACATTCGCCCCTGATAATATACCCAATTTTCTACCATTATCATCAATAGTATTTAAGGCAGTCGTCGATGGTATTAGTGCCTTGGGGTGCTCAAGCCTTAGAACTGCGAGTAATTTGCGTGTCATCTCAACCGTGCCGTGTGGATAAGATTCAAAGCGCGTGCCCTTCGATGGTATGAAAGGACCCATGCCTATCATCGCTGGATCGATGTCTCTGATTAATTTTACATCCTTGATATAGCTCTCCACACTTGTATATGGCGCTCCGACCATGAAGCCGGTGCCGACTTGGTAGCCGAGCTCCTTTAAGTCGTAGATAGCCCTTAGTCTCCTCTCAAGGCTTTGCTCAGCTGGGTGCAGCTTTTTAAATATCTCAGAGTCCGCCGTCTCGTGTCTTAATAAAAATCTGTCTGCCCCTGCGTCCTTGAACATCTTGTAGGCTTCTTTACTCCTCACACCTAAGGATAAGGTGATGGCTGCATCATAAGTCTCATGCAAATGGCTTATGATACGCGCAAAGGTCTCGTCAGTAAAGTGCATGTCCTCGCCGCCTTGCAAGACGAAGGTTCTAAAGCCTGCCTCGTATGCAGACTCTGCCGCTGAGTAGATCTCTTCCTCTTTTAAGCGAAACCTCTTAACACTCGTCTTCGTCCTGTTGATGCCGCAGTAGTAGCAGCCTTCTTTGCAATAGTTTGAAAACTCTATCAAGGCTCTTATGTAAATCTTGTTCGAGAAAGTAGCCTTGGCTGCCTCGCGTGCCCTACTGTATAGCTCTTCTAAAAAAACATTATCCTCAGTAAGAAGTATCTCTCTTAGCTCCATATCCGTAAATATCATTATACGCCCTCCAAATCAAAGTTTGGCGTGTAATTCTTGCCGTCTTGCTTGTCTTGAACAAAGGCCTTCGATATGCCAAGGTTCACTGCATAGTCGACGAAGCTGTCGTACTCAAGGTCACTTACCGTCCTGTTAATCTTCTTATACTCCTTTGCCTTGAACATAGGTTGGTACTGATTCATTAGTGAGAATATCACGCTGTCGCCATACTTACCATATAGAAGGCGAAGTATCTTCTTTGCATCGAAGTATAGATTAGGAAGCAAAAGTAGACGTATGATGACGCCCTTCTTCATCAAGCCGTCTCGGACTACTACCTCAGGGACTTGCCTGTGCATCTCGTCAATGGCATCGAGCGCGTACTGTCTATAGTGCGGCGCGTGTGAGAACTCATTGGCGTAGCTGTCGGAGAAGTATTTGAAGTCGGCTAGGTAGACATCTATGAGCCCGTCGAGACTGGCTATGGCCTCTTTGAGCTCGTAGCTGTTTGTATTGTAGACGAAGGGTAGGTCGAAGCCTTTCTCCTTCGCCATAACGATGGCGTCTTTGATAAGATGAGAAAAGTGCATAGGAGAGACTAGGTTTATGTTGTGAACGCCCCTTGCTTTAAGCTCGAAGAAGATCTCTACGAGCCTTTCTTTGCTTATGTACTTATATGGAGCGTCTTTGTTTTGCGAAATCTCGTAGTTTTGGCAGAAGACACATGAGAGGTTGCATCCTGCGAAGAAGATGGTACCCGAACCACGTGTGCCTGATATAACAGGCTCTTCAAATATATGCACACTCGCCTTTGAAACGGCAAGCTCGTTTTTCATTCTGCACACACCAAGTTTTTCGTCTCTGTCTATGCCGCACTTACGCGGACACAAATTACATATATACATCATATCACCAAGTTTATTATATAACTAATAAAGGATTATTGTCAATAATATGTATTGACATAGCTCGCATTGAAAGATATAATATAATTAGAAAGTAAGAAATTCTAACTAAGGAGGTAAGGCTATGTTAGTTGAATTAAAAGCTAAGTCGCAAGTGACTATACCTAAGGAAATAGTGAGCTTGATGAATTTGAATCAAGGAGATAAGTTTGAAATTGTTGAGGAAGATGGTAGGATAGTTTTGATTCCACTAGAAGTCTACCCAAAGAATGTGATAGATGAACTAAAGGCCTCAGTTGAAGATATAAAGACATCGATAGACAAAGGCGAAAGGCCAGTCTTTGATTCGATAGATGCCTTGTTCGAAGAGCTTGAGAAGTAATGTATTAAAAAATGCTAGAGACATCTCTAGCATTCTTTTATTTCATCAAGCTCCTTATCAAGCTTCATTATTAAATTTTCTATACTTGTTCTAAAGCTCCTCACCTCGTCAAGCTTCTCTCTAATCTCTTTTGCAACTCTCACATCGGTAAAGATATTATCAAAGTATATGTCTGCAATATTATCTCCCAAAGTGTCGCTTATCTCTTCAGGTAGCCTCATGCCAATGTCGCCGAGCTCCTTATTAAGACTCTTTAGGTATATCGCGGCTTCCTTTATACTAAGGTTCGCTTCTTGTATATGCTTTCTCTTAATTACACTGAAGAAGGCGCCACCAAACATGTCCACCATGCTCATCTTTGACGCACCATCAAGAGACTTCACAGCCTCGTCAAGCCTTAGCAAGACCTCTACAGCAGCGGCCTTTGCTTCTTTAATTTCCATTAACTTATCCATAGCACACCTCTTATATGGTTTTATCTGATAATTTTTTAACATCTTCTATAATAATCTTGTTTCTTTCGACTGTTATGATGCCTTCGTCTTGGAACTGACTAAGCTTTCTTGATATGGTCTCGCGCGTAAGACCTGTGAAGGAACCCATCTCCTCGCGGTTGATCTTAAGGTCGACTGCGACCTTGCCGTCTGTGATTGAGCCTGAGATCTTGATAAGATTGATGAGAGCCTTGGCAAGCTTCATGTCCGCGTTTATCACTGAGAGCCTATCGATAAGCTCCTCAGACTTTCTGATTCTAAAGTAGGCTTCCTCCAAAACTTTTAGGACGAAGTCTTTGTTCTTCAGCATGATGTTTTCGAAGTCATACTTACTTATGACAATGATCTTAGCATTTGTTGTTGCAGATGCGTTGTAGACGTACTTGTCTTGGTAGAGTATGTTAAAGCCGCCAACGAAGTCGTGCTTCTTGTAGATGTAGAGGATCTGCTCTCTGCCATCTGAAAGGTACATCGATATCTTCATAAAGCCTTCGTAGACTATGAACATCCTGTCTGCGCTGTCGCCCGATGAGAATATGGCGTCGCCGCGCTTGAATGTTTCGAGCTTAAGACCACGTCTGATCTCGCGAAGCTCCTCGTCCGTAAAGGATGCAAAAAGCGGTATCTTCTTTAGATCAATGCTATCTGGTAATCTTTCTTCCATCTTATTCTTTGTTTACAAGCACAACAAGGCTTTCAGAGTCTTCCAAAGCCAGTGCGCTGATGGTATTGACCCCATCAAAGTTTAATACTTCTCCTGCCACAACTTTGTGCTTTTCGCTCTCAGCTATAGTAATCTCGAAGGCGCCCTTCATAACTGCAAAGACTATCTCCTTACCAGGATGATTGTGCTTATCGATTACTTCGCCCTTCTTCAATACCTTATGAACGAAATTAACACCGTTTATGCTCTTTAATAAACCTTCCTCTTTTAAAACTTTTGCTAACATAGTATCACTCTCCTAATATAGTTCTGATTTTTTCTTTGTAAACTTCGACCCCCGGTTGACCATAAGGCTCCACATCATCCATGCAGGCGTTGTATACGCAAGAAGCCATGTAGAATATCGCAAGCTCAGATAAAGTTTCTTCGTCTATAGTACTAAGCCTAATTACAGAGCTTGGCACGCCTCCCATGTGGTGCGCCTTAACAGTTGCCTTGAAGGCGATCTCGTTTATCCTCTCTAAGTTCTGTAGTCCTTCGTTAGATTCCCCGCAAGCCTTTGCAAATATATGCGTCTCTATGATGTTTCTTCTGCCCTCTTGCAAGAGCTGTCCCATAGAGTGCAGGTCCTGAGTATACTTAAGGTTCGAAACTATGAGTCCCTTCTCATCCTTAGCAAGCGACTCACACAGTAGCTGCTTTATCCACTCAGTAAATGAAGCAAGTCTTTCCTCGTAGATGCTTATAAACTCAAGTGCATAAGCTTTAGCTGCCTTATGTCTATAGTAGGCGTAGTCAAGTGCTAGATTAGCTTCACTTCTTTCGTAGTAAGCACATTTCGCCTTGCGTATGGATTTTATAGCTGAGTCTATGTCAAGACCTGCCACCGCCATTGGCAAAAGACCAACTGCAGTAAAGACACTGTAGCGTCCGCCAATATCCTCAGGTATACTAAAGAATTGTGTATTGTTTTCAACTGCGAACTTATGTAATTCACTCGATTCAGAGCTAGTGACAACTACGCTATGCATAAGGTCAAAGCCCTTCTTCTTCATATCATCAAGTAAAATTTCGAAGACAAGCTTGGTCTCCATAGTCGTGCCAGACTTACTAATCACGTTTACTGCGTAGCGCTTTCCTTCAAGCTCATCAAAGAGCTTATTAATGCATGCGCTGTCAAGGTTGTTACCTACAAAGTATACAGGAAACTCACTTGATAAAGCGTCGATAAAGGCCTTAGCACCTATGAAGGAGCCGCCTATACCGACAACGACTAAGGCATCGAAGTTCTCTTTGAGCCTTTCCGCGCATTCCTTAATTTTATGTATAAAGTCATCACTTAGGTAGTCAAGAGCTATCCAATCAGACGCATACTTAGTATGAAATTTTTCAAAAGCCGCCTTTTTTATATCATCCGCACTCGCATCGAAAACGATTGGCTCATTATATATATCAAGCTGCATAAACTCACCTCGCTTATAAGTACCTATATTATAACACGAAAGAGCATAAATTGCCACAAAAAGAAATCTTTAGCATTATATCTAAGGTATCTTATATAAAAATATTTATTGTATATTGATAAACTTATCGATAAATATATTGATGTTTATACAAAGATGTGTTATAATATATATGAGGTGATTATTATGGATTTAGTAAAAGAAATATCTAGAAAAACAGTTTCTATCTCCGAATTTAATCGTGGACTAGCTGGCCGTATATTTGATGACGTAAAACAAAACGGATCAAAAATTGTTCTTAAAAACAACGCGCCCGAATGCGTTCTTATCTCTCCAGAAGAATATATAAAGCTGATTGATGAATTAGAAGACGCAAAAGACCTCTTACTTGCAGAAAAAAGATTAGCTAATTTAAATGAAGATGATATCGTTTCACTGGAAGAATTTGAAAAAGAGTTTAATATTGATTTTGATAAAGTAGAACCAATATCTGAGGAAGAAATTGAATGAAATTTAAATTATCTTTCTTAAGAGAAGCCATGAAGGATTACAAAGGGTTAGATGGCTCTCAAAAGATTGTTGTTGATAAAGCGTTACAGAGAATATCATTAAATCCATATCTTGATAAAGATGGAGGTTATGGTAAGGCTCTATCTAATCATAACAACTCAAAATTAGCTGGCCTAATAAAATTCAAACTAAGAAGTTCAGGAATAAGAATCGTATATAAATTAGAAAAGAAAAAAGATGAAGTCTTAGTAATTGTAATTGGCATGAGAGAAGACTCAAAGGTGTATAAAGAGGCAGCAAAAAGAGTAGCGAAACTAAAATAGTTATTTGCTACTCTTTTTTAAATGCTTCTCGGTACTTATGACACGTAAGTCGCTTTCAAGTATTTCATCATGACTCATAAGAGAGTCCATAAATTCTAAAGCGTCATCACCTAGGGCGGCATCGCCACGTTTATTTATATCAAGTACCATCTCTTTAGCCTCTTTTATTGCTTCTTTATAATCCTTGCTCATCCTCATCACTCCCCATCAAGTATTTACTTAATGATATATAAAGTCAAGAGCTTTGTCAAGTACTTATAAGTTATCACGCATAAAATAGCTGGGCACATATTCGTGTCCAGCTATATTTATATCTTATATACTATTTACTTGTCAAACTTATTAAGATAGTTTACAGCGCATATAGCAAAGATTGCTGTTCCATACTTAAGTGCGTCTTCGTTGAAAATTACCTTTGGATTGTGGTGCGCAGCATCGCAGCCCTTTGTCTTCATGTTAAGCATTAAGTATGTTGTCTTAACTTTTTCTGCAACGCAAGCCATGTCTTCTGATGCCATGATCTTGCTGTCCTTAATCGCCTTAAGGTCCATGTTGTCCTTGATTGTTTCTGCGAAGAACTCTGTAAGAGATGGGTCGGAGTATAGACTTGGCACGCCGCTGAAGTAGTCTACGTCAATCTTAGTTTGTGTAAGCACTTCTACAGCCTTAACAGCCTCTGCTATCCTAGCTTTAGTGTACTCTCTGACTTCTGGCTGATAAGTTCTTAGTGTTCCTTGCATTACGCACTCGTTCGGTATGATGTTTGAGTTGCTACCTGCTGCGAATTGACCGAATGTTAGTGTTGCAACCTTGTTTGGATCTTTCTCTCTTGCGATAAGCTCCATAAAGTGTGTATATAATAAAACTCCTGCGTATATAGGGTCGTGCGCTGTATGTGGATAAGCGCCATGTGAGCCCTTGCCTACTATGGTAATCTTGAAGTTGTCGCATGATGTAGTCATGTATCCAAGATTGTAGCCAAAGGAGCCCGGTTCTTCGTCAAGTGAAGTGTGCATAGCAAGTGCAGCATCAACCTTTGGGTTCTCAAGTATGCCATTCTCAATCATAAAGCGTGAGCCCTTGAAGATTTCCTCAGCAGATTGGAACATAAGCTTAACCTTGCCCTTGAATTGATCCTTGTTGTCATTTAGTATCTTTGCAGCGCTTATAAGCATAGCTGCGTGAGTGTCGTGGCCGCAAGTGTGTGCACAGCCATTGGTAGCCTTAAATGGCAAGTCGTTGTCTTCGCTCATTGGCAAAGCGTCCATATCGGCTCTTAGTAGTAGGCACTTTCCTTCCTTACCCGAGTCGATGATTGCGGATATACCACTGTTACCATATCTAACTGGCTCAAGGCCTATCTCTTTAAGCTTTCCTTCAACGTAGTCGCAAGTCTTCTCAACTTCAAGACCTATCTCAGGGATTTGATGTAGATCCCTTCTCATCTTGATGGTTTCGTCTTGCATTTTTTCAGCTAATTCATAAAATTTATTCATAATCCCTCTCCTTATTGATTAATTTGTAAACCCTTTTTCTTTGCAAGCATCTTTACAAGCATAGGTGTGATTACAGAAGTAAGTACAACGCCTAAGGCTATCTGTGATGCAGCTGTACCTGCAATCGATGCAAGGTAGTCAGAGTTTTGCGAAAGTATTAGTGGCACAGATACAGTAAGACCTGCCATGGATGACATACCTAGCGCGCTTACGCCGCTACTTTTAAGAACCTTAACTTCGAATAAGAAGATAGGTAGAGCTATAAGCACGTAGAAGATCACTACCAAAACTAGGCCTTGTAAACCTGATTTGAATGACTCGATAAGGTTGATACCTGTACCGAAGCTCCATCCCATAAATGGAGTAAGCATAGTTGTCGAACCTTTGAATATACTTGCGAAGTCCTTGTCGAAGTTCGCAATCAAGATACCTAAGATTAAAGGAATTAGTGTAGAAATTATCGGCGAAAAGTCGATAGCTTGCGATTGCGCAACAGAGTAAATTATGATAGGAAATACTGGTAAGCATAGAAGGCCAAGTAGGCCAAAGGCGCTCTCATCAGTCTTGGTTGCATAGTCCTTAGTCAAAGCTATATATAGTGATGGATTTAGAGATGCCAAAACGCATACAAAGCTTAGTAAGCTGATACCCCATACACCTGTTTCACCGAAAAATTTGAAAAATAAAAGTGAAAATGCCATACATAAAATGATTTTAACTAAAAGCATTAGTCCTTGCTTCTTCAAAACCTTGGCAAGTGATTTGAAGTCAAGAGATGTTGCCGAACAAAATGTTATAAGTGCTACAATGTAGTTGATACCCTTCTTAGTAAATAAGGCTTCAGTAAGTCCTCCAATGTAAAAAAGATTAGGGCAAAATGTTGCAAACACAGCACTAATCAGCATTGGAATCAGAAGCAAGCCTCCTGGAATTTTCTTCATAAATTTGTACATAATTCATCCTCCCCTATGCTAATATTTTACCCCGAAACAACTTTTTGCAAACAAAAAAAACGTCCGGCCAATGAACGTTTTTTGGGTGGTGTAAATTATGTGTCTAAAAAATTATTCTTTCAATTTATATATAATATAGTCCATAATACTAGATATGTCAATCGTTTTTAGGAAATTACTCGCCTATATAAGAACTTACAATATAACGCCCTCTTAGTATAGATAAATTTTATATGTATGATTGAAAAATATACTTTGCACGGCGCGCAATAGATGATATACTAGTAAAAGTATAAGGAGTGATACGTTTGAACACAATTTTCGGAATTATAATTGTATTAATAGTCACATGCGTGAGCGAATTTTTGTCAAAGCACATACCCATAACGATGCCTGCAAGCATATACGGCATCATCATACTGTTTTTGCTCTTAGAGCTAAGAATCGTGAAGAAAGAAAGAGTCGAAGGCGTGTGCAAGACGCTGATTAAGATCATGCCACTAACATTCATCCCGAGCGCCGTCTCACTAATCGACAGCTTCCTAGACCTTAAAGCGATGCTAGTACCAGTCATCGCAGCCATAGTTGTCTCGACAGTCTTTGTTATGACAACGACAGGCAAGTTCTGCGAGAGCCTATTAAAACTAAGGAGGGATAAGTAATGAAAGCCATAATTATGCTAATCTTAACAGTAGCACCCTACTTTTTCTTTGTATACATAAAAAAGAAACTTAAGTGGTCCTTCGTCAATCCCTTGCTCTTTGCAATAGCAGTCGACATGGCAGTCTTGTTGAGCTTTAATATAGACACCAAAACTTATCAGTCAGGCGCAAAGTACGTGAGCGTGCTACTAACACCAGCGACCATCGCCCTAGCCTTTCCATTGTACGAAGAGCTTAAGACCATAGAAAAGGACATAGTACCCATAGCCCTAAGCATAATCTTCGGAGTCTTCTCGTCCCTACTGACAGTCTTCGTGATCTACAAGATCTTCCTACTTGAGAAGGTGCACTTCATAACACTTATGCCAAAGTCCATCACCACAGCGATAGGTATCGACGTATCTAGGTCCATGGGCGGCATAGTATCGATAACAGTCTTTACGATTATATTCACAGGCATATTCGGCGCCATGGTCAGTGATGCAGTCTTTAAACTTATGAAGATAAAGTCAGACATAGCAAAGGGAGTCGCACTTGGAAGCGCATCACACGCGATAGGCACAGCCAAGGCTAATAATATGAATGAGCTTACTGGGGCGGCAAGTTCGATGAGTTTGGTGATTAGTGGCATATTGAGTGTAATAATTTTGCCACTGTTTATATGATTTTGCGTTAAAACTAGCCCTTACGCTCATTCGCTTGTTCGGCAATGCTCAGGTATAAGATATACATTCCGCTTGCCTCAAAGCTCCATTTCGCGTAATCATCTAGTTTTTCCAGCAAAATCTGTTTGTGCAGGCTCGTTGGCAAGGGTAAAATTGCTGCGCCTTATCCAGCATAGCGCAAAGGTTCACGTCCATTTTGGACGGGGTTCTTCTTTTTCCTGCATAGCGAAAAGGTTCACGTCCATTTATGGACGGGGTTCTTCAATCTGTTTGTGCAGGCTCGTTGGCACTATACTTATTTAGTGAGAAAATTGTTATTCACGAGCGCAGCATTCGGAGAAAACTGTTTTAGTGAGAAAAGATATGTTCCAAAAGCAGCGCATTGAGACAAATTGCTCCAATTGCTTTGCGTAGGACGACGGCCAAAAATCCATCTAGTTGAGCGTAGCGAACGAATATGGATTTTTAGTCGGACAAGCTTAGCAATTGTCAATTTGTTGAACTAAGCTGCGTGGAACTATCTTTTTGATGTGTAAGCTTAGAAATTATCAGTTTTCGTAGACCAGCAAGCGAAGGAAAGCCGTAAGTTTAATCAAATCGACGTTCACTTCGTTCCGTCTCTTTGTAAACTCTGGCATAAGGCATGCATAGCCAATCGAACATCGCTAACACTCGTTCTCTTGGTGCATGGACTTAACGCTTTTCGATGTGCAATGCTCGAGTACGTTTAGTACACTGCGCTTGCCTCGTCGGTCCACTTCGTCCAATCATCGCATTTGTTCGAAAAAATTTGTTTGTGCAGGCTCGTTGGCAAGGGTAAAATTGCATCGCCTTATCCATCCGCTTTCTCTGCAAAATCAATCATACTGAGTTAATTTATTGCGCCAAAAAATTAAAATATACAAAAAGGGACAGATTCGCTCTGTCCCTTCTAATATCTTATACAAGTATTTAGCTAGTTAAATTTTTTCACTGCGCATATATGAACTGTGCCTGGACCTGTATGAGCGCCTATGCATACCGCAAATGGATTTAGTTCTATAAGCTTATCGGGATACTTTTCTACAAGCGCATCCCTTACCTTAGTCGCAAGCTCAATGCAATCTGCGTGGCAAACCATGATCCTGTCATCATAAAGCTCGTGTCCGACCTCTTCCTCAAATATGTCTACTGTTTTTTCTATAGCTCTCTTAGTGCCTCTACCCTTGTCTTTTGTATAAATTACGCCGTCCGCATGCACATCAAGAATTACCTTCATATTGATTAAATTGCCGATAGTCGCCTTAAGCTTCGAGACTCTGCCGCCTCTTTGCAAGTACTCAAGCGAGTCAACAAAGAAGACATACCTTGTATTCTTGACAAAGCCATGTGCATAAGCCTTAAGCTCATCAAAGCTCATGCCCCCCTTCGCAAGCTTCGCAAGATTTATAGCCATCATACCTTGGCCCATGGATGCGCCGCGCGAGTCAACTAGTAAAAGCCTGTCATCACCTATGCCCAAAGAGTTCTTCGCAAGAACTGCGTTGTTAAAAGTTGACGACATACCAGTAGAAAGCGATACGTATATCGCCTTATCATATTTATTTAAAACTTCCTCAAATTTCACTTCGTATTCGTGCGGAGCGATTGCTCCAGTCTTGTAAACAGCGCCATTTCTCATATCATCGTAGATCTCTTTGCCGCTGATGTCGACGCCATCTAGGTAAGTTTTGTCATCTTTCATAATGGCGATTGGCATAATGTCTATAGAAAAGTCCTTAGCTAAGTCTTTACCTATATCTGAAGCCGAATCTGTTATAATCTTAATACTCATGATTTCCTCCTCATATATGCTTATTATATAATAAATTTACTATTTTTTAAAGTCCAGAATTATTTTTTTCACTATGCTCATGGCAGAGCGGATCTCGTCCTCAGCCATAGCCCCGTAACCAAGTAGTAGTGCGTCCTTCGCCATAGGCTCTTCACTTAGGTAATAGTCTTTAAGTCTTGACGCTTTTACGCTTTTCTTTTTAAGCGCCTTGACAATGGCCTCATAATCGTCAATACCATCGACATAAACTTTTAGATGCATGCCGGCCATGGAGTCGATGGCGTGAACACCCGGGATGTCCTCGAGCTCATCAAGTAGCACGAGGCGCTTCTTATTGTAAATGCCCTTCATTCTGTTGAGCTGCCTTTCAAAGTGACCGCCCTTCATAAAGTCTTTGACAAGTATCTGAACTATGTTTGACACGGTCGAGTTAATCTGCGGCTTGACCTCGTAGTACCTCTTAAGTAGCTCGTTCGGCAGAACCATGTAGCTCAGTCTTAATAAGGGGCTAATGGATTTTGAAAAATTCGCAATGTAGATGACTTTATCCATCTCGTCGAGACTCTTTAAGGGTGAGAGTGCTCTCGATGAGTACCTAAACTCGCTGTCGTAGTCATCTTCTATGATGTAGCGGCCGCTTGCACCATAAGCCCAGTTCAAAAACTCGAAACGCCTCTTAATCGGCATGACGGTCGCCGTTGGAAATTGATTTGACGGGGTAAGTAGCGCAGCTGTAAGGTTTGCACGCTTAAAGCGCTCGAAGTTCATCCCGCTATGATCCAGGCTGATGGGCTCGTAGTCAATATTATTGAGCTTCAAAAGCGTTTTGAGCTCCTTGTAGCCTGGGTTTTCAAGGCCAAGGCGAAGCTTTTTATCCAAAATGATGAAGACTATAGTCAAAAGCTGCTCAAGACCCGAACTGATGATGATATTATCCTCGCTAGTCTTGATGCCGCGCGCCTTGAAGAGGTAATTCTTGATCTCGTGGCGCAGGCCATAAAGACCTTGATAGTCCCTCTCATAAAATTCCTCGTCGTAAATGACCTCTTGCGTGAAAATCTTTTTAAATTTGTCTATTGGGTAACTTTCTTTATCCCCTTCGCTGATGGCAAAGGAGTATTTGTAGCTCTCCTTCTCTGGTCTAGCCGCGTTTATGGGCTCCGCCTTAAAATTATACAAAGAGCCGATCTCGCTAACGAAGTAGCCGCGCTTCTCGACGCTCTCTATGTAGCCTTCGCAGCTAAGGGCGTCGTATGCCGCTCTAACAGTATTCGTAGCGACAGACATCTCCTTAGCGAGCGCCCTCTTAGATGGCAGCCTCTCGCCTTTCTTGAAGCGCCCCTCAAGTATTGCATCCTTAAAATATTCATATATCTCTTCATAAATGGGCCTATCGCCTTTCAAATCTATTTGCATAGCTCCTCCTATCTGGTACCATCAAAATAATCATAATTGGTACTTTTAATTATACCATAATTCAAGTATAATTGCTATAAAAGAGGAGGAATATTATGAATAAAAAATTTTTAGACTTTACAAATACACTTAAGGGCGGCGTCATCATGGACGTTACTAATCCTGAGGAAGCGAAGATTGCCGAAAGTGCTGGAGCATGCGCTGTCATGGCGCTTGAGAGGGTACCTGCGGACATCAGACGCGAAGGCGGCGTTGCTAGAATGAGCGATCCACAAATGATTTTGGAGATAAAAAAAGCTGTTAAAATCCCTGTTATGGCGAAGTGCAGAATCGGTCACTTTGTTGAAGCAGGGGTTTTGGAAGCCTTAGGCATTGACTACGTCGATGAATCAGAAGTTTTGTCAAAGGCTGATAACGACAATCACATAGACAAATACCAATTCGACGTGCCATTTGTTTGCGGTGCAAGAGATCTTGGCGAAGCACTTAGAAGGATCGAAGAAGGTGCATCGATGATTAGAAGCAAGGGTGAAGCAGGTACAGGCGACGTTGTACAAGCTGTAAGCCACTTAAGACAAATACTTGGCGGCATCTCGCTACTTGTTTCAAAAAGAGAAGACGAGCTATATACTTTTGCAAAAGAATATAGAGTTAGCTACGATATAGTAAAGTACGTTCACGACAATAAAAGACTACCTGTACTAAACTTCTCAGCTGGCGGTGTCGCAACACCTCAAGACGCAGCACTTATGAGAAGACTTGGTGCTGAAGGCGTCTTCGTTGGCAGCGGTATATTTAAGAGTGAAGATCCAGAGAGAAGAGCTAAGGCGATAGTTAAGGCAGTGAAAAATTATGAAGATAATAAGATTATAGCTGAGGCAGCGACTGGATTAGGTAAGGCTATGTTTGGGATAAACGAGGATGAACTTCAAATAAAAATGGCTGATAGATAGGGATTTTTTGTTCAATTGGCGCCTGAAACTCGTTCGTTTGTCAGCAATGCTCGACTTATTTCGCATTAAGTTGAGCCCTTTTGCTAGTTTCGAATTTTTTGTCACTGCGACGTATTAATCATACGACTCGCTCCAAAAAATTCTGTACAACGCAAAATCATCTCAACTTCTCCGCGAACTAAGTGGTTGAGCGACTTGGTACAATCATCTTCGTCTCATCCAGCCTAGCGTAAAGGTTCCTGTCCGTCTATGGACGGGGTTCTTCATTGCTCCAAAAAATCTTGTATAGTGACGGTTCATTGACAAGGGTAAGAAGTTTGATCAGAATTATTTTATTTACCTTAGCTAAATAATAAGAAAATTGATTTTCGCGAGCGCAGCATTCGGAATAAATTGGATTAATTTCTTAATGAAGATGTCTGCCCGCGAATTCATCTAGCTGAGCGCAGCGAACGAATATGAATTCGCAAGACATCGAGTTTAGAAATTAACAATTTATGTAGACCAGCAAGCGAAAGAAAATAATTTTCGATGTGCAATGACTTACTTTGTTCAGTTTATTGCGCAAATAATACTTTTTAAAAATTATATATTTAGTCAAAAACAAAGGACAGAGAAAAATAAAATCTCTGTCCTTTGTTTTTATTTATGATATGCCTCTCCGTTAATAATTTTGAAGCATCTAAATATTTGTTCAAGTAAGACCACTCTCATCAGCTTATGGTTCATGGTCATTCTGCCGAAGCTGAGCTTTAGGTCTGCTTTATCTGAGACTTTCTTATTAAAGCCGTTTGAGCCTCCTATAATCAAGGTGATCTTGGAGTAGCCACTGACTGCTACCTCTTTAACTTTTTCTGCGAATTCTTCGCTTGTTAGCAGCTTTCCCGCTATCTCGAGTGTGATGATGTAGCTTGTCTCATCCACTCTTGCAAGTATCTCTTCTGACTCTTCATCTATAATTTTTTCTAGCTCGGCGTCTGAGAGTCTATCGGGTTTGTCTCTGTCTTTGAGCTCTATAATATTAAGTGAAGCGAAGCGCGAAATTCTTTTTCTGTACTCATCTATGGCCTCGTTTAAATATTTTTCCTTGATCTTGCCTAGGACTATCATATCGATTTTCAGCATTTAATCCACCTCGTAGAGTAGTGTTCTTTTTAATCTATGTGTGACTCTTAGTCTAAAGTCTTCTGCTTTTCTGCCCGATTTAAGTAGCTCTCTATAGACTGTGACGTAGGCTAGCTTTTCTGTGTTGTTCTCGTGTGATAGATGCGCTAGGAAGACTAGCTCGTTTTTGTCTTTGAGTGAATCTTTAATCAAATCTGCTGCCTGCATGTTGGAGAGGTGTCCTTCGTTTGAACGCACTCTATTCTTCAGGTAGTAGCTGTATGGACCTCTCTCGAGCATCTCTGTGTCGTGATTGCTTTCGATGTAGTAGATGTCGGAGTCTTTTATGGCGTCTTTTATCTCATCATCGACAAGGCCTGTGTCTGTAAGTATGCTGACTTTTTTACTGCCTGTGTATATGGCGAGGCCAACTGGGTCGTAGGCGTCGTGATATATCTTAAATGGCTTTATGCCTATGTCTTTAATTTCGAAGTCTCCATCAAAGACATGAACCATGCTCTCTTTAACTGAACCTATGCGCGGTAGTGATGCAAGGTAGGTCTTCTCGTTTGCATATATCTTTAGGCCGTACTTTCTCGATAGTATGCCTGCGCCTTGCACGTGGTCTCTGTGCTCGTGTGTTAGTACGACTCCATCTATGTCCTTGATGTCGACACCAATTTCCTTTAGTGCATTCTCTGTTGTAACGCCGTTGAGTCCTGCATCGACTAGTAGCTTGGTATCTTTGTACTCGATGTAGCTTACGTTGCCGCAGCTGCCGGAGCTCAATGAGCAAAATTTTACTGTATCTTTCATATCTGTCCCTTCGTTAAAGTATCATCTTGTAGCCGTCTTTGAAGGTTATCCTCCAGTGCGGTACTGCTCTAAGCCTTGTGATCTTAAGCTCGCTTGCTTGGTCTAGTGTCACTTGGTCGATAAAGTAGCACATGTCTACTCTATCTATGCTCTTGCCTTTGACTTCGGGCTTATCGATGATGGAAAGTATCTTGTCTTTCACCGCGTCAAGTGTAAAGTCTTCGTCCTCTGTGTTGATGTACTCTAGGCACATCGCGTCGACTCTTCTGACTCCTCTTTTGTCTATGGTGAAGTTGATAAAGGAGTTCTCTAGGTACTTACCCTCATACTTTATTGCAAAGTGCACTTGGTAGCTGTCCTCGTCCTTGTAGGCGCCATCAAAGGTAGTGCCGCGCATAAGTAGCTCCTTCTCTTTCATAAAGTCGTTTGCAAGTTTTACTGCCTTCTCTAGGTTCATATCCGGATACTTCTCTATATCGGATGCGTCCATGTAACTAAAAAGTGTTCCTTGCGATAGCGAGACGCTTTTCTCGTCCTTTATGAGTAGTTTAAGATCGTATCTGTCGTCAAGCTCTGCCTCGCCATTAAAAAAGTTCTTGTTTATCTTGTCAAGGTCGAAGTCGTAGTACTTAAGTATGTAGCCTTTGTACTCGCCGCCTTCCTTGAGTTCTTTCTCGTCCACTTTGATGCCTTGCCCCTCTAGTATCTCTACCACATCTGCTTTGTCCATGGATAGATCCTTCGTGCTCTCCTTTGTCTTTTTCACATACATAGTAAGAAGCACCAAGTCTATGAGCATAAAGCATATTAGGAGTATGGATTTAGCTTTGTTCCAGTTCATAATCTCTCTCCTTTATCAGCTCAAATGTCTTCGCATCGAAGATGTAGTATGCCTTATCTGTGTCTATCCTAATCATAGGTACTAGTACGCTCTCTTCTTTTCTTACTAGGTAGACTATGCTTATCTTGTTTATGGCCTTGAGTGGGTTCTCATCAGGCGCAAGATGGAAAACGCTTGCCTTCTTTTCTATAAGATCAAGTATGTTCTTTGTATAGAAGGCCTCTGCGGAGTACTTGTTGAAGCTTGCCTTATTAACTGTAGCAAAGCGCACTTCGTCCATGAAGACATCTACTGATGCGTAGTGGTCGGAGTCCTTCTCGTAGCAGACCTTCATACCATCTAGGTAGTAGTCGAAGCTGATTCTGTAGCCAAGTTTGTCCTCGCTTGTAATCTCTTCTATCTTGGATAGCTTAAGTGCATGCTCTTCCTTGATGTCGTTTTGCAAGAAGGCTATCGCGGTCTCTATCGACTTAAGAAGGTTTCTCTCCTTGTGCATCTTCTTAAGCGGGTCGAAGTACTCTATGGAGCCGTCGTACTTAAGCTTGACTACTTCTGAGCCGTAGCTGTATATCTTGGAGAAGTCCTTCTCCTCAATCTCCTTTAGATACTTAAACTCCTTGTCAAAAAATCTTTGTGCAAAGCTCCTAGCATTGTCACGCTCGAGTATGTCGAAGTCGTGTGCCTCTGTGTACTCGTCGAAGATGTAGCTTGCGAACTCATCTTGATACGGGATGTATAAGGGGCTCTTCTCGCCAAGTAGGGTCGATGCGTTGTAGTAGTAGGCAAGGTTTGGCTTAAGTTCAAGATTTGATACTATGGAGCTTGCAAGTGAAAGAGACGTGTTAAGGCCTGTAAGCTTGTATATGGATGTGTCAGTCTTGAATATGGCTGTGCCGCTGTATAAAAGCACTGCGACTTCTTTTATGTTTTTATCGTTATCTATAAAGTTGTTCTTTTCAATGATGTTGAAGGTTCTGGCGATAAGCCTTAGCGGGAAATTATCGATAAAGGTGAAGACAACGCATCTTGAGCTAGTGATCAAGCTTTCGTACTCATTTTGGCTGATAAGTGAGACCTTGTAGTCGTTCTTCGTAAAGACATCAGAAAAAAGCCCTTTGAAACTATGGAAGAGTCCTTGCTCCCCAGGGTTGTCTAAAACGGTTTTTTTGTCTTTTGCAAAGCTGACTATAGCAGTCTCAGCACTGATGTAGTCCTTTAGCTCTACCTTCTCTTTCTCCTTTGCCTCAATGGAGTCTTTCCTCTCACTTGAAAAGTCGAGCCATAGCTTCGAACTTAAGAATATGGCAAAAATAATCAAGAAAAAAAGAAGGGCTGTCTTGATTCTTTCTCTCAATCTAGCTCCTCCTATCTCAAATTTTTTATTAGATCGATGGTCTTCATAAAAGTTATACTCTCACTTAGCTTATCCGCGTCAGTTAAGTATATGTAGAAAACCTTTTGCATCTTGTCCTTGTCACTTACTACGATCTTGTTAAGACCCTTCATAAGAGTAAGCTTCTTGGAGAATATGCCTAGTGATCCAACACTTATACTTGTTTTTGATAGCTCTTCATATCCATCGTCTTTGATCTTTTCTTCCTCGAAGTGCTTAGTAAAGTCGTCAAGCTTAGGATACTTATCCTTGTAGCTTTCGAATTCCTTATAGCTTAAGTCCTTTAGCGAGTGCTTAATCTCGACCTCTGTGTTTCTCGGTGCACTGCCGTTGATAAGTAATACTTCGTCAATAGTCGAATATATATCATGATCGGGCGCTTTTACCCTAAATACATATGCATCTTTTGCAAAAGAAATTGATCCACTTGTGAATATGAAAAGGCATAAAATAAAGATTAAGACTCTTTTCATACCTTCCCTCCTTATCTATATCAATTATAACATAGAAAGGTTGGAAGTAATATTACAGTTGTATTAAATAAATGTTACACTTTTGTTTCTTTGTATTCGCTGATTAAAAATGTGAATGTCGAGCCGATACCAAACTTCGATGTGAAGACTATGTCTGCCTTGTATGCGTTCGCCATCTCCTTAGCGATGGATAGACCAAGACCTGTTCCGCCCATCTTCCTCGAGCGTCCCTTCTCAACTCTGTAGAAGCGTTCGAAGATTCTCTTTTGATCCTTCTCAGGTATGCCGATGCCGTTATCAATGACATCAAGGTGTGCCTTGCCAAGTACTGTATATAGTTTTACTTCTATAGTGCCACCTTCGTTGGTATACTTGATCGCGTTTGATATAAGGTTAGTGATGATCTGTTCAAGCGCGTCTAGATCGATTAAAGCCATGATAGGCTCAGAAGCAATTGTGTAGATAAGCTTTTGCTTCTTCTCATCAGCTAGTATCTTAAGCTTATCTATGGCGTCCTTCACCTTCTCATTCATGCACACAGCCTTTACATCCTCGCCCTTCTTGTAGTCGATGTTCGATAGTAGTAGTAGGTCAAGAACTAATCTGTTCATCCTGTCTGCTTCCTTCTCGATAACGCCTAAGAACTTACTTTGCATCTCCTCTGGCACTCCGCCTTCAAGCAGCGTCTCTGAGTAGGACCTTATCGCCGTGATAGGTGTCTTTAGCTCGTGCGAAACATTGGCAACGAACTCCTTACGCATATTGTCAAGTCTGTGCTCCTTAGTTATGTCTTGGAACATAATGATGATGCCGCCAAGACTATAGTCCTCGTTTTCGAATGGAGCGTAAGTCATCTTGTAGACACCGCCCTTAAGCTCTATCTCTTCCTCGCCTTCAAGAGTGTATGGATTGTCGAAGTTGATCGACGATAGACCCACCTTGTCGAGGTTGAAGTACCTTTGCGCGTCCCTCTTGATATCTATGTCAATAAGTTTTTGTGCAACAGAGTTCGCATGTATAAGCTCGCCTTGACTGTTTAGCGCGATGATGGCCTCAGTCATGTTTGTAAATATGGTTTCGAGCTTCTTTTGCTCCAAGTCCTTCTCGCTAATGGTCTTGTTCAGTTCTCCAGTTAGAGTGTTAAACATGGACGCAAGCTTACCTATCTCGTCATTGCTCCTTACCTCAACCCTTTGTGTAAAGTCGCCCTCTGCAAGTCTTTTTGCCTTCTGAGTTAAGCTACTGATAGGCGAAACTATGGATGCGGCAAGTAGATATGCGATAAGTATAGTCACAAAGATGGCTGCGATACTGATCACAGTAAGTAGCTGCCTTGCCTTCCTTACTGTCGCCTCGACCATCTTGGTAGAGCTGATTACGTAGACAACGCCCTTGACCTGACCTCTGTCTGTTACAACGGGGTAGCTTAGGTGGACGTCTAGGTCTATGCCATCGCCTATGGTGTTCTCTGCAAGGTTACCCTTTAGCGCCTCAAGTAGCATCGCTTGGTTTATCGAGTCCACGTCGTAGGCGTTCTTTCCGACTATGAACCTAGTCTTCTCATCATTACCTGCAATTACAGCAGGGTAGCTGTCGTTACTTATAACGTAGACTAGCTCATCGGCATTGAATCTGTTCTCATTAATAACGGTTTGTATGTGCTCTATGGTGTCCTCGTCGGACCAGTTCTCCTTCGTGAAGTATCTCGAGGTTGATGTCATCGTCTCAACCTGCTTTTTGATGTCGTCCTTTAGGCCCTTCATCAGTTCGTTCTCTAGTCCTGTAACTATGAACGCAGCAACGCTCACTAGCACAAAGAGTACTAGTGATGCGTAAATGATGACAAACCTGAACTTTATCGAATTAAACTTCATTTGAGATGTAGTAACCCATAGTTCTTCTTGTCTTGATGTACTTGTAGTCGTCGTCTACCTTTTCGTCGATCTTCTCACGCACACGTCTGATAGTTACGTCTACAGTTCTTACATCACCAACATAGTCGTAGCCCCAAACATCTTTAAGCAGCTGTGCTCTCGAGAATACTTCGTTTGGATGCTGCATTAAATACTTTAAGACTTCGAACTCGCGTAGAGTTAATTCAACTGGCTTATCGTACTTGTATGCTTGTAATATGGTAAGGTCGAGCCTGATGTCGCCAAGCTCAATGGATGTCACAGCAGGCTTTGACTTTGGTACGCGTCTAAGGTTCGCCTCGACTCTCGCTATAAGCTCACGAATGCCAAAGGGCTTTGTGATGTAGTCGTCCGCACCTAGCTCAAGACCCCTTACCTTGTCAGACTCCTCTTCCTTCGCAGTCAGCATAAGGATCGGGAACTTGTACTTTTGCCTTAAGAGTTCAAGCGTCTTAAAGCCATCCATCTCAGGCATCATCACGTCTAAAAGCATAAGGTCGGGTTCCTTCTCACTAACAGAAAGCAGCGCTTCCTTGCCGTCGTGAACCGACTTTACTTCAAAACCTTCCTTTTGTAAATTAAACTCGATAATGTCAGTTATCGTTGTTTCGTCGTCAACTATTAGTATATAGCTCATAATCTACCTCACTATCTACTCCTTATATTCTTAATTAGTATCGTCAATATTTTCTGTCTTGCTAGCCTCATCATCTTTTGTTTTTTCTTCTGTGTTAATAGGCTCGTCGCTATCAGTATTTTCTTCTGTGTTAATAGGCTCGTCGCTATCAGAATTTTCTTCAGCTTCTTTAGCATCACTCTCGTTAAAGATCTTCATAAACTCTTCTCCACTGATGGTTTCCTTCTCGATAAGGAACTTTGAAATGCTGTCAAGCTTAGTTCTGTTCTCACGAAGTATCTCCTTCGCCTTTTCGTAAGCATCCGCAATGAGCTTCTTAACTATGCTATCAACCTTAGCAAAAGTCTCCTCACTCGCAGTAAGCTCGCCCCTTCCTCCAAGGTAGCGGCTGCCCTCGCTCATAAGGCTCATCATAGGGAAATCGTCGCTCATACCGTAGCGCATAACCATGTTCCTTGCGATGTTTGTGATCTGCTCTATGTCGTTACTTGCACCTGTAGTGATCTCGCCAAAGACTATTTCTTCAGCGGCTCTACCACCTGAGGCTGTAACCATCATATTGAATAGCTCTTCCTTGTCCATAAGGAACTTCTCTTCTGTATCGGATTGCAGTGTGTAGCCAAGTGCGCCTGAAGTTCTCGGTATGATTGTGATCTTCTCAACTGGGGCGCTCTTCTTTTGCACCGCCGCAACTATCGCGTGACCAACTTCGTGGTAGCTGATCATCTCGCGCTCCTTCTTCGATATAATCATAGTCTTTCTTTGGTAGCCGACTATAACTACTTCTACAGACTCTTGCAAATCTTCTTGTATTACATAATCTCTTTTGTTTCTAACCGCTCTAAGTGCCGCCTCGTTCACAATATTAGCAAGGTCGGCTCCTGATGCACCGGCAGTAAGTAGACCTATCTTCTTAAAATCTACATCATCAGCCATCTTAATGTTCTTAGAGTGCACCTTCAAAACGGCGATTCTGCCGTTAAGGTCCGGTAGCTCAACAGGTATACGCCTGTCAAAGCGGCCTGGACGAAGTAGTGCTGGATCAAGTACTTCTGGTCTGTTTGTCGCTGCAAGTATGACTATACCCTTCTTAGAGTCGAAGCCGTCCATCTCAGTAAGTAGTTGGTTAAGTGCTTGCTCTCTCTCGTCATTTGATGAAAAACTTGCTTCACGCGACTTACCTATGGCGTCGATCTCGTCTATGAATATGATGCAAGGCGCCTTCTCTTGTGCTTCCTTGAATAAGTCTCTGACCCTCTTGGCTGCAAGTCCTACGAACATCTCTACGAAGGACGAACCTGATATAGAGATGAAAGGCACATCAGCTTCGCCCGCAACCGCTTGTGCAAGTAGCGTCTTACCTGTTCCTGGAGGTCCTACAAGTAGCGCGCCTTTAGGAAGGTTCGCGCCTATCTTAGCATACCTTTCAGGGTAGTGCAGGAAGTCGACTATCTCAAGGAGCATCTCCTTCGCTTCCTCTTGACCTGCGACATCTTCGAAGGTCTTCTTTTGCTTGCCTTTAACATATACCTTGGCACCCGATTTGCCGAAGCCGAACTTATCTAGTCCGCCTCCCATATCCTTGAAAAGTATCTTGGATAATATCAAAGCCATGATGATGAAGGTTACTATAGGTAATAAGAAGCCAAGTATGCTCATAAATATCGATGGCTTCTCGATGATTTCGCTACCGAAGTGGACTCCCTTCGCCTCAAGCTTCTCAGTAAGCCCTGCATAGTCCCACTCGCCAGTGATGAATACCCTTACAGGCTCCTCTTGCGGTCTAAGTGCATTTTCAAGCTTGTCCTTATTAGTCTCGTTTGTTTTATCCTTAGCTGTGTTTTTAGTCTCAACCTTTTCAAACTTATACTTGCCGCTCTTCTCATCGTGCACGGCGATGTAATCCGGCTTAAGCTGAAAGACGATGTTGCCTCCCATCTTTTGCACCTTATCAACAACGCCTACGTCAATCGCTTTAAGGAAGGCATCGTATGTAACCTTCTTAACAGGTGGTTTCGCCACCATGTCCCTTATAAAGAATGTGTTGATTAAGTACGCGATGATGAGTATCGCTATATAGTAAAAGATCAAGGACTTCTTCGGTCCCTTACCCTTGTTGTTCTTTCTATTGTTATTCAATGTATTCACTCCTTTATAAGTATATACCCAATATGACATATATACTTAGCTAGTTTAATTTTAACACAAAAAATTAATTTTTACAATGAAAGGCGCACAAAAAAAGAACTGCTCTCACACAGTTCTTTTTTTTATATATAACTTTGTATATGCTCTAAGCCATATTAATAGTTAGAAAGCATGTAGCTACTACTATCAGGGTTGAAAGTAAATTGCACGTAGCCTCTCTTCACAAGGTCTGCCTTTGACTTGATAGGCTTGTTGAAGACCTTGATGTACCTTACGCCGTCAAGTATCTTAAGTGATGCTTCGTTAGAGCCTGATACAACATAGACGTTCTTACCCATCTCGGAGAGCTCTTTGAACTTTTGATGTAAAAGTCTTGCTTCTTTCTTGTCAGTAAAGCCACCCTTGCCGAAGATTGGACTAGTCGTAGTCACTACAACGTTGTTTTGCGTGATATTCATTAGGCTCTCTTTGATGTAGTTCCACTGTTTAGCGTCCGACAGCCTTAGCGACCTCTTCTTTGTGTTAAGGTTCAAGATGAAGGCATTTGTCGTTGCGCTTGTCGAGAATGTGTCCGCGTTCTTAAGAAGGTTTTTGTTTATGGCCTTCTTGAAAGCAGCGTCATAGTTTGATAAAACTACCGCAGAGTCAACTCTGTTAAGCTTGTTAATGATGGCAGCCTTCGCACCTTGGAAGTTTTTATCTTGAGCTGCGTCGTAGCCACTAACTACAAGGTACTCTCCACCTACAGTCTTAGGTATAAAGCCCTTTTGCTCATCTTCCAAGACAGAGGAGTTATCGATTGCGTTTTCAAATACGTGCTCATATAGTAGGTCGATTGAGTCGATAATGACTTTAGACTTGACCATGGCAGAGTTGTTGGAGCTGCCCACGTATATATTAAGAAGCGAGTATGGATATGCCTCGTTGTCAGGAATTTCTGCTTCAAGATATCTGTAGTCCTTGAAGTTAATCTTTTCAGTAAAGCTGATTTGCTCAATAAAGTCTTCGCTGTCCTTGATAGTCGCCTTAAGCATAGCACCCTTGGCGTCGCCCTTGACCCATATACCAAGTCTCTTTGGCTTTCCTTCCAAGACAAGAGGCTTTGCAAAGCTCATGTAAGCGGCTCTCGAGTCATCAAGCTTCGAGAAGTCGTATCTTAGTTCAACCGCGGCCTTGCCACTCTTTGCGTCCTTTGATAAGGCAAGGCTAGCCTTAACCTTGTCAGCTGGATAGCTTGACGCCCTAAGATTGTTAAGGTTTTCAAGGTCAATAAGCGGCTTTGAGTTAAAGCCTATAGTCACAGGGATGTTCTTGTAAGTAGTCCCCAAGCCCATGGTAATATAGCCGAAGCCAGTATTAGATGAGGCAGTGAAGACATTTTTATTCATCGCACCAATCTTGCCCCAGATGGAGAAAGTGATGCTAGATGGTGCAATCTTTGCGCTGCGTCCAAGTCTATCTAGACCTATAATCTCATTTATAGTATACTTGTCGCCAGGTTTTGCGTTTATGCTCTCAATCGAGCTTCTTAGCTCAACAGGCTCTGACAAGACTTCCATAGTCTTAGTGGCAGCTATGCCTTGGTAGCTAACAGTCACTTCAGCTAGTCCTTCAGCTGTGCCGATCACAGAGTTATTTGTGCAAGTAGCATTCGTAGCAGATGCCATAATGCCATTAGTATCGACCTTTACAGGATTGTTCCTTGCATCGTACGCTTTAATGCTGTAAGCCACTGGTATGCCAGGGAAGGCCTTGTCCGAGTCAAGCTCAAGCTCAATCCTTTGAACAGCGCCTGCGGTATCCTTAGAAAATACGCCAACACCCGATACAACAGATCTTGGAGTGCCGCCCGAAGGCTTGTTTATAATCTTAGCTCCATCCATCGCCTTAGTATTCTTGACCATGGTAGTCGAACCGCCGCCGTCAAGGTTAAGCGCGTTGTAGCAGCCAAAACTCTTGAAAAGCTCGCCGAATTCCTTTTGGCTAAGACCCGCGTAGCCATTTCTACCATCAGCTGTGATGATGACTATCTTGGAGTAGTCTTGTGAAACACCTATACCGGTTCTAGGATGTCTTCCTTTATTAACAATATTAGTTGCAGTCGCTACACCATCTTGTAAGATGATAGAGCCGCCACCCATAGCAAATTTTAGTCCCTTGTGATCTATACTCGAAGAAACTTGCAATTCAAGAGGAGTGCCAAGAGTAAGACCAGCAAGTGGAGAGTCATTTTGACTAAGCACGTAGCCATCAGCTGGTATGTCAAATGGCTCACCGTTAGTCCTTACGTCCGCAACGACACCATTCACAACAAGAACCTCAGTCATGTTACTAGACTTCGCGCCGAAACTCTTAGTGTTCCAATCCCTAGTTAGAAGGCTCATGTACTTGTAGCCTTGGAAAGCCTTATTCACACCAGTTATGTGATACTTCTCCCCGCTTAGAGGGTTGATAACATCAACAGATTGAGTGATAAAACCAACATGCGCATCTCCAGCACTTCCTTGGTAGAAGACAGGCAAGTTGTTCGCACCCTCTTGAGTGGTACTTATAAGTTTGCCGTCATTGACAATAAGGCCCAAAGTCGACGGAAGCGGTTGATAGTTAAAGTAGTCACCATTGACCCCAGCAACAGCACCGTGCACCGAGACCATGTCCTTGACATTAGTTCTGTGGATAAGACCGTCAGTGTTGAAGATCGCCTTGATCTCATTCATCTGATTAGACGTGTCAATGGTCAAGACATTGAAGTTTTGCCAGCCCTCAGATGTGAACCTTTCGATGTGCGACCTTTCTACACCACTAGCCAAGTACTCGTCCTTTCTCTCTTCGTTAATTATATACGCAAAAGAACTTTGACTTAAGATTGATAAAGCAAGCGTAGCACTAAGTGCGATACTTGCAAAGCGTTTTAATTTCATTGTATCCTTCCTTTCATATCGTACCTATATTATATACCAAAAGAGATGCACTTTGTCAAAAAAGACGAAATTGTAACCAAGTTGAAACAAACGCAGCATATATTAGGAAAAAATAAATAATGTAAAAATCGAAGATAATAGAAGAAAAACGACAATAATTAAAGATATATCACGCAAAAAAGATATAACGGCGCTTGCAAGAATTTATATCAAAAGGTATAATAGGTAGGTAATATTCGGCGGGGTGTAGCGCAGTTTGGTAGCGCACGTGGTTTGGGACCATGGGGCCGGGAGTTCGAACCTTCTCACCCCGACCATTAAAATAAAGAGAGCATTGAGCTCTCTTTTATTTTTTTCTCATTCAAATCGCGCCTTGCGCTCGTTCGTTTTTTGACAATGCTCGAGTACCATATGTACACTCCGCATGTCAAAAAATTCCACTTCGCGCAATCCATCGATTTGCTCTGAGAAAACGTTTTCTTCCTTTGTATTAGTTTGATTAAAGTTGTTTATTTTGTTAATATAATTGACACAATACTCATTTTGATCAAATTACATATTTTATATCTAATCAATATTTATACGCTAGAAAATTATTGCGTTCAAACGCTTGTCAAAAAATTTAATTATAGCAATCCATCGTAGCGCAAAGAACCTCGTTAGCATTGACGAGGTTCTTCTTTTCATCGCAAAATTATTCAGTGATATCAAATTTGTTGATTTAATTGTTTTTCTTAGCTGGATCAAAATACTATCACCTATCTCATCTATATACATATACCGCGGGAGCGAACAAGCGCAAGGGCGTAGTATCGGATGACACAATTTTTTATTTAGATCAGTTTTTTATTACCTATCTCATCTATATACATATACGCGGGATTTTGCAAAGCAATTTGATGCATAGGACGAAGTGGAACGAGCGACCGACCGACATCGTACTAAGGGGTACGTTGAGGGAGGAAGCGAGCGAACAAGTTCTATGCGCAAATTGAATGCGAAATCCAAAATAAGAGGGTCAGTTTTACAAAACTGACCCTCGTTTATTATGTAGTGCACCCGACTTCGTGCGCCCCCTCCAAGCGTTACCACAACAGACAGCTCCCGAACGGCACCCTCGCGGCACACACAGATACATATTTATCGCTGCTTCCGCCAGGACCTGACGAGGTTCATATGATCTATGTTGCGCAAGAACCCTTCGTTCAACACCTCTTATTGTGGGCAGACCCTACAGGAGACGCCCTCTGGTCGGGAATTCATTCCATATATAGCGGATTTATGGTTACAGGATGCCGCTACCTTCCCAACTAGCACGTGGCGGAGAGAAGGGGATTCGAACCCCTGATACGCTTAATCACGTATACCCGCTTTCCAGGCGAGCGCCTTCAACCAACTCAACCATCTCTCCACGCTGATTGTTCACAAAGTTTCTTAACTTGACTTAACTATTATAGTATAAAGCGGCCAGCTTGTCAAGTTCTTTATAGGCAAAAAAGATCCGCCAGGCGAACCCAGCGGACCCTTCATAGGACTTTTAAATTATTTAGAGTAAATTTTTCTTACGAAAGTTACTTGTTGCTTTCCAGCATCCCAAGTAATGTCTTGACCATCTTGAAGGCCTAACATTCTAGCAATGTTTGCAACAGCAAGCATAGTTCTTCCGTTCTTCATTTCAGGTTTAACATCATTAATATATGGTACAGAGTTGACGATCATCTTGTTAGTATCAACAGGGATTTCAATTCTGTTTATACCGTCCCAAATAAGAACAGTCCTAGTTTCCTTAACCCAAGAAACTTGTAAGCCAAGAGCCTCAGCAACATATCTTATTGGAAGCATAGTTCTGCCGTCCTTAACATAAGCAGCAACGTCCATAGCCATGATGGATTGGCCACTCATGTCAGCCTTGTTAAGGATAGTTGAGCCGATAGTGATAACCGCCCTTGATTCAGATTTTAGAACAGGAGCCTTCTTCTCTTCCTCAGCCTTATCATTTTCTTCCTCATCAGCTTTAGCTTGTCTTTCGTAGTAGTTAGACTTTTTGTTTCTGCGATATCTGTAATAATAATAGTCGTCGTCATCGTAGTAACGTCTGTAAGTTCCAGTTCTGCTGTCGTAGTAATATCCTCCACGCCAGTAAGGAGCACTTGTGAATGTTACTGTAACTGTTACATTGCTAGCTGGCATAGTAAATTCAGCCTTGTCATAGTAAGTGTAACTACGATCATAACGCCAATTATAATAATCATCATCGTCATATCTGTCATACCAGTAGATAAAATCATCATAATCATCCTCATCTATAGTGTAATCATTTAACCTACACCAATATTTGTAGTTACTAAAGCTACGTACAGTGCTGTTAGTGTCGTAGCACCAGCTTCTGTAGTCGTAGAAGTTGTATCTGTAAGAGTACTTGTAACCAAATCTGTCATACCAGAATGGATAGTCGTTGTAATAGTTTTTGTATTCGAAATTTCTTAAATCAAGCACATTGTTATATTGATCTCTTACTACAATACTGTCAACAATGTAGCCACTGTCTGGATAAGCCTTTACAGTTATAGTTGTATTCTTAGAAGCACTTCTTGGAGTAACCTCTGCAGTACCGTAACCATTAGTATAAACGTTCACAGTGTATGTTGCTGGAGTCGGTGCATCATTCTTTTTTTTAGCTTCTGTAACAACTGCCTTAACTGCTTCTGGACTTGTAGCATCATCTATAGCTTTTTTTGCTTTGTCTTTCTCAGTATCTGATAATTTACTTAATCCTTCAATTTCTTTCTTAGCTTTATCTTTTTCTTCAGCAAGTTCTTTTGCTTTCTTATCTTTTTCAGTTGCTTCATTTACTATTGTATCTACATCATCTTTTGATTCAGCTTTACCAATGTTTTTCTCTATCTCTTCCTTTTCATCTTTTGCTAAATTATTAAGGTCTTTAATCTTATTAACAGCTTCTTCTTTTGCTTTCTTTTCTGCATTTGTGTTATTAGTTTTTGCAGTTTCACCAGCTGCTGTTATTGCGTCTTTAGTGCTAGCATCATTTATTGCATCTATTGCAGCGTCTTTATCTTGCTGGCTTAAAAACTTTAATCCAGCTAGTGCTACAATTGCATCTGCTTTCTCATCTTTAAGTGGGTCTTCAGCTGGATCTGGTGTTCCTACTCCATGTGGTTGTGTGCTTGGTTGTCCAGTTACTCCAGTTGATGGTCCATCAGCAAATACATTTACAGGAGCGAATCCTATAAGCATTACAAATACTAATGCTATCGATAAAATATTTCTTATCTTTTTCATACTACTACCTCCTAATTGTAGATATAATTTAGAAAGTCCTATACCGTTCCTTCTTAACACTATTATACCCCTTTATCAAGAGATTTACAATAGCTAATTACTCTATCTTGTTAAATTTTTTAATTTTTTCATAGATACACCACTAAGTCTAGTTGTACATCGTTTGCATATGCTTAGAGGCTTAGTATATACTCGCGCGCTTCTCATATAGTACCTCACTTCTCATATAGCACCTCGCCTCTCATATATTAGCCCCTTTACTATACCATTCGCTAAGATATACGAAAACGATTGCCATAATCAAGAATTAGTGATATAATACCCTTTGGGTGATAATATGGATTTAAAAAGCACTATTAGGGTAATCGAAGGCTTCCCAAAGGAAGGTATTTCTTTTAAGGACATAACAACTCTTTTGAAGGACAAGGACGCTTTCAGATGCGCTATCGATGAATTAGAAAAAAATATAGAGGGACTTGGCGCTGAGTACATCGTGGGTCCTGAGGCGAGGGGCTTTATGCTTGGCTGCGCTCTTAGTTACAAGATGGGTCTTGGCTTTATTCCTGTTAGAAAGAAGGGCAAGCTTCCAGCTGAGACTGAGTCTTTCTCGTATGAAAAGGAATATGGTACTGACACTATCGAGATTCACAAGGATGCGATAAAGCCGGGAACTAAGGTTGTTGTAATTGATGACCTTCTAGCAACTGGTGGCACTGTTGAGGCTGTGAAGAACCTTCTTGTGAAGATGGGTGCCGAGATTGTTGCGTTTGAATTTTTGATTGAACTTACTGATCTTAAGGGCCGCGACAAGCTTCGTGGTTACAAGGTCGACTCTCTAATCACATATAATGTATAGCATTGGCAAAAAAGAGATTGAGCGCTTCATCATCAAGAGCTACCGCAAGGAGCTTTGGAAGAAGTTTCTTAAGGCGATAAACGACTTTAATCTCATCGAAGAAGGCGACAAGGTTTTGGTCGCTATCAGTGGCGGCAAGGACTCGATCCTGCTTGCAAAGATGTTTGAGGAGCTAAAGAAGCACTCGATCATTAACTTTGACGTGTGCTACGTGAGCATGGACCCTGGCTTTACTAAGGAGAACAGGGACAAGCTAGAGGATCTTTGTAAGTTTTTAGGCATAGACTTAGAAGTTTTTGAGACGGACATATTTGAGGTGGCGGAGAAGCTTGCGGGTGACTACCCGTGCTACATGTGCGCTCGTATGCGCCGCGGCGCTTTGTATAGCAAGGCCAAGGAGCTTGGATGCAACAAGGTGGCTTTGGGTCACCATATGAATGATGTGGTTGAAACGACTCTTATGAATATGCTCTACGCTGGCACTTTCAAGACCATGCGCCCTATACTTGACAGCCAAAACTTCGAAGGGCTAAAGCTGATTAGGCCTATGTACTACATAAGGGAGGATGACATTAAACGCTGGCTCAAAAGGAGCGACCTTAAGGCTTTGGACTGCGCCTGCTCTGTTACGAAGAAGAGAAGTGGCAATATCCGCTACGAGATCAAGGACCTTGTAGCTGAGCTTATGGCGAAGAACGACATGGCAGAGAGAAACATTTTGAACAGCGCGATGAATATTAATTTGGATGCGTGTGTTAAATGGCAGGAGAATGGCAAGACGTTTTTGTTAGGGAAAGAAATAGATGAATAATATATAAAACAATGGTCGGATTGCTCCGACCATTTTCTTGTTTATATTATTTCTCCTTGTCTTACCATATTTCCTTACCCTTTGCTTCGCCCCAATCAATTTCTTCACTCTTGTAATCACCTTTGTATCCATCAAAAAGCTCTACTATGCTTTTTCTTTTATTATGCTTTTGTATGATGATCTTGTCCTTGTCCTTGCTTATTGAAAGCTCGTCGTTTTCACTCCAACCAAGTTCATCTAGTAAAACTTTAGGAAGCCTTATACCTTGACTGTTGCCCCACTTTTGTAAAGTAATCATAGAATACACCTCCATATATATTTTTAATTCACTTTGTCAATATTTTATATTTTACAGTATTCATAGACTTGAATACAAACGCTTTTATATTTTTCTTGACTTAGATTCTTTTTCTTTATTCACAAAATTTAATCTTTTTACTCTGGAAGATAGTCAAAGCATGGGACTTCGCACATCGAAAAGATAGTTCCACCAGAGCTTAGTTCACCAAATTGACAATTGCACATCGAAAATTGTTTTCCTTCGCTTGCTGGTCTACGAAAACTGATAATTTCTAAGCTTACACATCAAAAAGATAGTTCCACGCAGCTTAGTTCAACAAATTGACAATTGCTAAGCTTGTCCGACTAAAAATCCATATTCGTTCGCTACGCTCAACTAGATGGATTTTTGGCCGTCGTCCTACGCAAAGCAATTGGAGCAATTTGTCTCAATGCGCTGCTTTTGGAACATATCTTTTCTCACTAAAACAGTTTTCTCCGAATGCTGCGCTCGTGAATAACAATTTTCTCACTAAAATGCTTCGTATTTATATTGATTAAGAAAGGCGCTGCTTTTGGAACATATCTTTTCTCACTATTGAGATATTACAAAAGGAACAAGCGTAAGGCGCAATTTGAAGAACCTCGACCTATGGGCCGAGAACCTTGGTGCTTAGCACGAACGCGATGGCTATAACTATTTATCAATTACAATGCTCTTATCTAGCACCCTAATATTATTTTCATTTAAAACACCTAAAGCAACGCTTCTCATCACTCTCTCCACTCTCCACTGCTCACCGGGTATGGTCTTGGCAGCGCATGTGATCACTATACCACTAGATGCAAAGTCGGTGATGCCCCACACGCTCACATCCTCGATCACGGCGTGGTCGTCATTAACTGGCTTTAGCGCCTCGGTCAATATGTCTACTGCCTTCTTTGCATCGGCATCGTAGGCTATCGGCACGTTAATCAGCGCTCTTTGTATGTTCTTGTTTCTGTTGGTAACGACTCTGATCTCGCCATTAGGCACGACGTGCAACTCGCCGTTGTAGTCGCGTATAGTCGTTGTACGCAGGCTTATCCTCTCAACTACGCCTGTTTTGCCCGCAACTGTGATGTCGTCGCCGATCACGAAGCTATCTTCAAGCATAAGAAAGATGCCGCTGATGATGTCCTCAACGAGACTCTTGGCCCCGAAGGAGATTGCGATACCGCCTATCCCAGCTGTTGTGATGATGGCTGAGGTGTTGACTCCGAATATCCTTAGCGCTGACAGAAACCAGGTAAATATTATGATGATAGTTACGAAGCTCTTCATAACGCTAAGGACTGTCTTAACTCTCTTCGCGTCGATGGTTCTGAGCTTGTCGTACTTCTTTCTCGCAAGCTTTGATATGATAAGCTCCAAAACCTTTATCACGACTATGGCGATGACTAGGTACAAGGCTGCTAGCGCTACTGTGCCAAGTGTGTTAAGGCCTCCTGCTTCATTCATAAGATATAGTTTTAATTTATCAAACATGCTATCCCTCCCAATATACCTTTATTATACCACAAAGATGAAAAAAAGTGGACATCTCGCCCACTTCTCTTAGATATCTATCTATCTTTCAAAAAATTACACATTAGCTCAAGAGCCTTGATGTTCATAAGTATGCCCATGTGTGTGCCCTTCATGACCTTGAACCTCTTTCTTGTGTCAGCATCCATCTCGTCAAGCCTTAGCCCCATGCATGCTGAATAAAGTGGCACTTGTCCGTCGCCTTCCTTAGTAAGCATCGCCTTTAATACAAGACTTCCGTCTTCGTCCTTTCTGTAGCAGCCCGAAACTTGCGTTGCCATGCCTTCCCCCACTATGAACATGGTCTTGTCGCGCTTAAGTAAGTTTACATGACCCGAGAAGCTTTTGTACCTTCTGTAGCTCTTTGCATTTTTTGTAAAGCGGTCAAAGCGTGTCTTGCCGAGGTAGTCCTTCATGCGAGACTCTACATCTTTCACGCTGACATTTGCCGACGCAGCCTTTCTGTGCAGCGCCTCAAGCATATCGTCGTAGCTTTTGTACTTCTTCGAAGCCAAGTCGTCAAAGGCCTTCTCGTCTGTAATCCATTGGTATGGGTAGGCCTTCAGCATCTTATCTGTTGGATATAGCTCCACAAGACCCTCGTAGTCCTCAACGACTTCTTGGTCAATGCCAAAGAGCTTCTCCAAGACGATGTCCGCAACGCCGCCTAAAATATTGCCACTGCTCATCTCGTTGTAAGCATGCGGCGCTCCCTCATACGGAGTACAAAAAGATATATACTTCTCGACTCTGTGCGGATGTTCGTGCATATAGTGGGCGCTCACAAGGCCTCCCATGCTGTGCGCAACTATGTCGACCTTGCCCCTCGCTCCTGCAACGCTCTTGATGAACTCCGCAAGCTTCTCACTAGTAACTGTGTTCGACTTACGCCAATCATATGAGAAAAGGTAGATGGGTCTTTTCGGAAAATTAATTATAAGCGCGTTAAAAAGCATCGCATACGACGCGCCAGGTCCTGTGTGCCTATCGAAGATCTTCGCATACCTAAGGTCGCCCTCTTGCAGACCATAAGCCTCGTTTTTGATGTTAAGGTCCCTGTTTAGCTCTTCTTTGTCGTAGTTTAAGGGTAGCCACAGCCTCTTTGCCTGAGCCTCCTTCTCGCGCGCAATCATGCCGACCTTGCGCTCTTCTTCATCAACTAGAGCTTCGTCGATACTAAAGAGCTCACTACCAATGATGCCCGGTATGAAGATGATGGGTCTACCTGCGTCCTCGCTATTAGCATCCTCACCTTGCACCATGTTATCGATGGCGTGCTTCGCCTTTTCTATAGTCTTAAAAATGTCTTTTATCTTTTTCATAATACACCTCTTGCGTAAGATAATTATAACATATATGCTTATTTTTTTGCAAAAATTAGAAAAGTGATGTTCACGAGCGTAGCCTTCGGAAAAAACTGTTTTTAGTGAGAAAAGATATGTTCCAAAAGAAGCGCATTGAGACAAATTGCTTCAATTGCTTTGCGTAGGACGACGGCCGCAAATCCATCTAGTTGAGCGTAGCGAACGAATATGGATTTGTAGTCGGACAAGCTTAGCAATTGTCAATTTGGTGAACTAAGCTTCGTGGAACTATCTTTTCGATGTACAAACTTAGAAATTAACAATTTATGTAGGCGCAGCAAGCGAGGGAAAGCCGTAAGTTTAATCAAATCGACGTTCACTTCGTTCCGTCTCTTTGTAAACTCTGGCATAAGGCATGCTTAGCCAATCGAACATCGCTAACACTCGTTCTCTTGGTGCATGGACTTAGCACTTTTCGATTGTTAAGATAATTATTGTCACAAATGGACAATTATTAAGTAGTTCCACTTCTTTTTGGGTACAATATTAATACAAAATAAAAAGGAGTGATACTATGCCAATAATAACAATTATTCTTATAGTGCTTGCACTTGTGGCACTATACTTCATTTCAGAGCAAAGAAAATTCGTTTTCCTAAGCGAAAACATTGACAACGCTCTTGCAAACATCGAGGTAAACCTTAACTCGCGTTGGGACGCATTGAAGGCACTTGCTAATGCAGTTAAGTCCTACTCAGAGCACGAGTTCGAGACGCTTTCAGCCATCATTGATAAGCGCAGCGTGGGCGCAAGATCGGCCGCAGGCGTGAGTGAAGGCGAAGCACTACTAGGAAGCGCACTTTCAAGAATCAATGCCGTTGCAGAGAGCTACCCTGAGCTTAAGGCATCAGAGCTTTATACTAGGACCATGGACTCGATTAACGACTACGAAAGCAAAGTTAGAGTCAGCCGCATGGTATACAACGACAGCGTTACAAAGCTTAACAGAGCTGTGAAGATGTTCCCTTCTTCCATAGTTGCGGGCGTTTTAGGCATTAACGCGAAAGACTACCTAGTTGTCGACGACAACAAGAAAGACATGCCAAACTTGGAGTTCAGATAATGAGAAGGCTCTTGGCATGCATCGCCGCAGCCATCATCATAATTTTCTCTTTTAATAGCTACGCTTCCTCAGACGAGATCCACTCGATAGACATCAAAGCGAGACTTATGGACGACGGCTCGCTCATGGTAGAAGAGACGTGGAAGGCAAGAGCCGGCTCAGGCACCGAATTTTTCATACCGAAGAGCCACATGCGTGACATAGTCATCATGGACTTCAAAGTCTCAGATGAAGACGGTCCTTACGAGACAGTCAGCAATTGGAACGTCGACTGGACCTTAGCTGAGAAGGCGCGCAAGTGCGGTCTACATGGCACCTCTGACGGAGTCGAGCTATGCTTTGGCAAAACAGAGCTAAACAAAGACAAGACCTACACACTTAGCTACAAGATGTACAGAGCGGCGCAAAGCTTTCCCGACATGGACGGCTTCAACATACGCTTTGTCAATGATATGATGGATCCTGCGCCAGAGAAGGTCTCCTTCGAGCTAAGCCTTGACAAGGGCGAGATCACAAAGGATGACGCGCGCGTATGGGGTTTCGGTTCAGACGCGCCCATAGTCTTTGAGGGTGGTAAGGTCGTCGTGCATGAGATAGCAGACTTCAGTTCCTACAATCACCTAACAGTTCTCTTCGGTCTTGAAAAAGGCATCATACACCCCATTAGTGAGGGTAGCGGCAGCTTTGAAGAGCTTAAGAATGCTGCCTTAGAAGGCTCGGACTATGGTAGTCGTGATGATGATATAGAAACAGAAGTCCCTGATGAAGTTCCTGCTGATAATGACGACTATTATTATCCAAACTATGGCAGATCTAATTTCATCACGAGATTCATTGGCACTGCTAATCCAATAGTCCTACCCATCATCTTCATAATCTTTATGTCCATCGGCTCATCGATAATTGGCGGCATCACAAAAGCTAAGCGCAATGCAGAAAACCGCTTACCAATGGACGTTAACTACTACCGCGACCTGCCGCTGGATGGCGATATACTTTTAAACTCAGCCATATACACAGTAAGGAGCGACTTTACTATCGATAATGTTGTTGCGGCATACTTCCTAAAGTGGATCAAAGACGGCAACATCGAGCTCGTGAAGGAAAAGTTCACTAAAGGGCTGATATTTAAAAAAGACGTTTTAGAAGACTGCTTCAAGATAATCAAGGCACCCGTGACAGACGATGTCATGGAAGATTGGCTGTATAAGATGATTACGAGCGCCTCAGGTGACGACCTCGTGCTAAGAAACGATGAGCTTGTTCGTGCCTTCGAGCGCGGAAGCGTCGCCGAAAAGTTCGTAAAGAGCTACAAAGAGAATGCACTTAGCGCTGCAACGAGGGAGAATCTTATATATAGGAAGTCAGGCTTTATGCTTTCAAGCTACAATGTATACACAGAGCGCGGCCGCGAAGACGCGATTAAGCAGCTGGGCTTCATCAAGTTTTTAAAAGACTTCACACTGATTAATGAAAGAGAGCTAGTCGAAGCCTACTTGTGGGATGACTACCTAGTCCTTGCAACACTATTTGGACTGGGAGATAAAGTCTTGGAGAAGTTCAAGAGCATAAACCCAAGCTACACATACGCAGGCTATAGAGGACTAGACCCAGTGATTATGTACCACGTTGTGAATAACGTAGGTTCATCCGTAAACCGCGCCTACCATAGCAATAGATCCAGCGCCTCACATGGTGGAGGAGGAGGGATGTCTCATGGTGGCGGCGGAGGATTTTCTGCTGGTGGTAGCGGTGGAGGAGGAAGGTAATTTCTTGTCTAAATTGCGGCTTTTGCTAGTTTCGAATTTTTTGTCGCTGCGACGTATATTCATACGACTCACTCCAAAAAATTCTGTACAACGCAAAATCCATCATAGCGCAAAGGTTCACGTCTACAGACGGGGTTCTTCTTTATTTCAAGAACTTACGGTTGTGGATGGATTATTTTTTAATATTCAGTCCACATTGCCAAATCATCACGGTGCAATGCACCAAGGTTCCCGATCATTTAGATCGGGGTTCTTCTTGAGCTAAGAACTCTGGGTGTGGATGTGGCGGCGGCGGCAGGTTTCGTTCGATTTGCGGCGGATCATTTGTGAATCTGTTTGTGATGCAAAATTCATAAATTTATTTCAAGAACTTACGGTTGTGGATGGATTATTTTAAATATTCAATTCACTTCGCCTTATCATCACATCGCTCCAAAAAATCTGTTTGTGGCGGTTCAAAATAAAAATTCAAAATATAGCAAAGCAAGTACATATTGTGCTTGCTTTTTTCTTTGCTTGCATACTATATAGTGGGAGACTTCATATATATATGCACGCGAGGTATATAATGAGAGGCTTTATAAACTTTACACAATCTTTACATTTCATACATACACTCTTAACACCCCCCCATTATAATCAACTTGTAAAAATCATTTAAAGGAGTGTTATTTAAAATGACAAAAAAATTAATTTCATTAATGCTAGTACTTGTATTAGCTCTATCACTAGTAGCTTGCTCTAAGGGCGAGGACAAACCAGAGGAAACAGCTACTGAAACAAAAACAGAAGAAAAAACTGAAGAAAAAGCACCTGAAGCTTCTAACGAACCTATCACTGTAATATCAAGAGAAGACGGTTCTGGTACTAGAGGAGCCTTCATTGAAATCGCTGGCATTGAAGAAAAGAGTGGCGATGAGAAGGTCGACAGAACAACTATTGACGCTGTTGTTCAAAAATCTACTAACGCTGTGCTAATGACTGTTAACGGCGACAAAAATGCCATCGGCTACATCTCTTTAGGCTCTTTAAACGATAGCGTTAAGGCTGTCAAGGTTGAAGGCGTAGAAGCAAGCGCTGAAAACGTTCTAAACGCTTCATACAAGATTGCAAGACCATTCAACATTGTTTATAAAGGCGAGCTAAACGGACTTAAGAAGGACTTCCTTGACTTTATGATGTCTAAGGAAGGTCAAGAAATGGTTCTTGAAAACAAATACGTTCAAGTTGACACTGCAGCAGCTGAATACAAACAAAACTCTCAAAGTGGTAAGCTTGTTATAGGCGGCTCAACTTCTGTTACTCCTCTTATGGAAAAGTTTGCAGAAAAATACATGGAGATGTACCCAGACGTTAAGATTGAAATACAAGCAACTGGCTCATCTGCTGGTATACAAGCTGCTATACAAGGCGCAGCTGACTTAGGTATGGCTTCAAGAGACCTATCTGACGAGGAAAAAGCAGAATTAACAAATGTAGTTATTGCAAAAGATGGTATCGCTGTTATAGTTCATAATGACAACGCAGTAGAAGACTTGACACTTGATCAAATCAAAGCCATCTTCGTAGGAGATATCAAAACTTGGGGCGACATTAAATAATTAAAATAAATTAGTACTACACGAGGAGGGCCCTAGCGCCCTCCATAATTATATAAGGAGTAATTATGAATAAAAACTTTAAAGAGACTTTCATGAAGTATTTCTTCTTTATCATCTCTCTTATCTCAGTCTTTGCTCTTTTTTTGATATGCTACTTCATTTTTTCAAGAGGCATACCCTTTGTAAAAGAGTACGGACTTAAAGCATTTTTATTTGGCAAAACTTGGGCGCCTAGAAACGTTCCTGCCTCTTATGGCATAGTGTCCATGGTCGTAGGAAGTGTCTATACAACACTTGGCGCGATAATTATAGGTCTTCCTATAGGCCTTTTAACAGCCATTTACATGGCATTTTACGCCAATAAAAAAATATACAAAATACTTGAACCCGCTGTTCAGCTCATGGCAGGCATACCTTCAATTGTATATGGTTTCTTTGCTCTAGTAGTTATGGTGCCACTTATAAGAAGTGCATTTGGCGGCGACGGCATGAATATAATAACGGCTTCCCTACTTTTAGGAATAATGATACTTCCAACGATAATATCGATTTGCGATTCATCATTAAGAGCCGTCCCCAAATCCTTCTATCAAGGTTCGGTAGCATTAGGCGCAAGCAAGGAGATCAGCATATTTAAAGTAGTGGTGCCCGCTGCAAAGAGCGGCATCATCTCATCTTTCATCTTAGGTATAGGTAGAGCCATCGGCGAGACTATGGCAGTTTACTTAGTTGCAGGCAATCAACCAAGAATACCGGCCTCACTTACACAAGGCGTTAGAACCTTAACAACAAACATAGTTATAGAGATGGCATACGCTACGCCAAAGCATTTGCAAGCGCTTATCGCGACAGCCATGGTTCTATTTATCTTTATTTTGATAATTAATACTATTTTCTACTTTATAAAAGGAAGTGAGAAGAATTATGAGTAAATTTTTAAAAATCTTGATTAAGACCGCTGCCTACTTTACATTAGGGGTGCTTATCTTCATAATCCTCTACATTTCTATCAATGGCATACCAAACTTAAGGCTATCACTTTTTGCGTTTAAGTACCGGGCAGAAAACGTATCAATGCTGCCAAGCCTCATCACTACGCTAATGGTAGTCATCTTGACTCTTTTAGCCGCCGTGCCCATAGGAGTCGCGAGCGCCATCTACCTAAGTGAATACGCAAATAAAGGCTCTAAAGTCGTTAGGCTAATTAGGCTTGGAACAGAGTCACTAGCAGGCATACCCTCCATCATCTACGGTCTATTTGGCCTGATCCTTTTCGTTTATCAAATGCAAATGCAGTACAGCGTGGCTGCTTGTGTTTTAACCGCCATCATTATGGTTTTGCCAATTATAATCAGAACATCTGAAGAGGCGCTTCTTAGCGTGCCTGACTCGTTTAGAAAGGCATCTTATGGTTTAGGCGCAGGAAAACTTTCTACCATATTTAAAGTAGTTTTGCCTCCAGCCATGAACGGAATTTTGGCTGGGATAATACTTGCTATAGGCAGGATAGTCGGCGAAACAGCCGCATTTATCTACACTCTAGGTAACACTACTGGCCTACCGACTGCCTTAAATCAATCCGGCAGGACACTTGCCTTGCACATGTACTCTTTGAGCGAAGAAGGTTTTCACGTTGAAGAAAGTTTTGCGACTGCCTTCATATTACTGATAGTGGTCGTCATCATTAACATGCTATCAACAAAATTATCAAGAAAGGTTATGAGTAAATAATGAATAAAATTGAAGTTAAAAACGTTGACCTCTTTTATGGTGATTTTCAGGCGCTAAAGAATGTGTCTATGGATATGCCTGAGAACAAAATCACGGCTTTCATTGGCCCATCTGGCTGTGGTAAGTCAACGCTATTAAAGAGCTTAAATAGAATGAATGATCTTGTCGATGGTGTAAAAATCACTGGCGAAATCACTTTAGACGGCGAAGATATCTACGCTCCAAAGGTAGATGTGAACGAGCTTCGCAAGAGGATCGGCATGGTTTTTCAGCAGCCAAACCCTTTCAGCATGTCTATCTATGATAACATTGCTTATGGTCCTCGTGTGCACGGGATAAAAAAGAAAAAAGACCTTGACATCATAGTAGAAAGGTCTTTGAGGGGCGCTGCTCTTTGGGACGAAGTAAAGGATAAATTAAAAAGAAATGCGCTTCAAATATCTGGAGGACAGCAACAAAGACTATGTATAGCAAGGGCGCTAGCTGTTGAGCCAGAAGTTTTACTTATGGACGAACCAACATCGGCCCTTGACCCAATATCTACATCTAAGATCGAAGAATTATGCGACTCACTTAAGGACCATTACACCATAGTCATAGTGACACACAACATGCAGCAAGCTGCTCGTATATCGGACTTTTGCTCATTCTTCTTTGAAGGAGAAATAATTGAATCGGATCAAACGAGCACCATTTTCCAAAATCCAAAAAATAAAAAAACTGAAGACTACATTACTGGTCGTTTCGGTTAAAAAAGGGGTATAATCATGGTAAGAACAAGATACATTAACGAGTTAGAAAATTTAAAAAACGAAATCATTTTATATAGTGCTACAGTTGAAAAAATGCTCATGGATATGAAGGTCATCATCGAAGAGGCGCCAGATGGCTCTGATTTAGCGGATAAGCTAAGTATGATTGAAGCAAAAGATGAAGAAATTCGCGGCTTTAGCAGAGATATCGAAACACTTTGCCTTAAGATTATGTCGACGCAGCAACCAGTTGCAAAGGATTTGAGATTTGTCTCGTCAACTTTGAATATCATTAGAAATATTGAAAAGATTGGTGGACACGTGATTGAAATTGCTGGCCTTTTAAAATTCACAAATGCACTCGAAAACTTTACTGAAGAGATTTTGGATATGTGCCTATCGACTAAGAAGATGCTTAAGAGCGCGATTGATGCCTTTATCACTGGCGATTTGGAAGAGAGCTACAAGGTCATCGCCTCTGATGACAAGATTGACGACTTGTTCAGTCACATTATGAATGAAGTCGCAACTAAGATTGGCGAGAAAAAAGAGGACGCTCTAAGGCTCATAGACATAATTCAAATCGCGAAGTACTTCGAAAGGATTGGAGACAACGCAGAGACTATCGCGGACTGGAGCGTTTTTTCAATCACAGCAAAGCACTATGAGTAGGAGGAACTATGATTTATATAGTTGAAGACGACAGAAGCATTAGAGAATTAGTTCTATATGCTCTGCACAATGAAAATTACAAGGCTGAAGGCTTTGAGAATAGCGATGAATTATTTCTCGCGCTTAAAAAAGAGACGCCAACACTTATAATGCTCGACATCATGCTGCCTGGTATGAGCGGCCTTGAAATACTCGATAGAATAAAAAAAGATGCCTCACTAAAGAATATCCCTGTGATAATGCTAACAGCAAAAACAAGTGAGTTTGACAAGATTACAGGCCTTGATAGAGGCGCCGATGACTACATCACAAAGCCATTTAGCGTCTTGGAGCTATTGGCAAGAGTTAGAGCCCTACTTAGACGCAGCAAAGTAAGTGAAGGCGAGGTCCTTGAGTACGCAGGCATAACCCTTGACTACGAAAAAAGAGTCGCAAAAGTCGATGGACGCGAAATTTCTCTAACATATAAAGAATTCGAGCTACTCTACTTTTTACTATCAAACCCAAACATCGTTTTGACTAGAGATAGACTTATAGAAAAGATTTGGGGCTACGATTTTGAAGGAGAAACAAGAACCGTTGACGTTCACATCGCCTCAATTAGATCCAAGATTGAGCCATATCAAGGCATAATCAAGACTATCAGAAGCCTTGGCTACAAAGTTGGTGATGCTAAATGAAGAAAAAATTAAATATCACCTACGCCATCTGCTTTTTTCTAGCGATATTAATAAGCGTTTCATTCACAGTTTTTTTAATCTACAAAAATACTAGCGCAAACGAGCTAAGAGATTTGCAAGATGAATTGAAATTTGCCTCGAGCATAGATTTGGACGCACTTGAAAATATTGGCACATTTAAAAATAATATCCGTGTGACAGTAGTGGACCCTGATGGAAGGGTCATCTATGACAATTTTACAGATCCAAAAAATATGGAGAGCCATGCGGGTAGAAAAGAGATTAAAGAAGCACTTGCTGGCAAAGTCGGCAAGGACGTAAGGCTATCAAATACGCTCGGCAAGGACACCTACTACTACGCACAGCTTATGCAAGATGGAAACGTAGTAAGAATTTCAAAGCAAACAGAGTCAATACTTGGTCAGTTTATGAAGACAGTGCCACTAATACTACTTATGTCAATCATCTTGATTATTGTCTTGCTCATAGTAAATAAAAAACTTGTCGATAAGCTTCTAAAGCCCATCGATTACGCATCAGAGCACCTTCATAGAGATGATTTTAGCACTCAAAAGCTTGATGTTTACGACGAACTAAGCCCATTCATAAGGACCATAGAGAGAAAAAATAAAGATATCAAAGACTATATACAAAGACTTGAAACTAAGGAAGCAACAGTAAGTGAGATACTAAGAAATATGAACGAAGGGCTAGTTTTAATTGACCCAGAGCTAAAAGTTCTTCAGTTAAACGAGGCGGCGAAGAGACTCTTTAAGGCCAATATGCAAAATAATTACATCGATATGGATGTCGTGAGACTTACAAGAAGTCAAGAAGTTTCGGATAAATTAAATACTTTAAGAGAAACGCATAAAGCTTCAAGCTTCGAGCTTATGTCCGATGAAGACAACCTAAAAATATATCTGTCGCCTATTGAGAGCGCTAGCACACTTACAGGTATCATCATGCTTGTACTTGATGTGAACGACGAGAAGAAGGCAGAAAGGCTTAGACGCGAATTTTCTGCGAACGTTTCACACGAGCTAAAGAGTCCACTAACATCGATATCGGGCTACGCAGAGCTAATTAAGAATGGCATGGTGAAGGACGAAGACATCAAAAAATTCTCCGGCATCATCTTTGACGAAGCAGGACAAATGCTAAGGCTTATTGAAAACATCATATTGATATCGAAGCTTGACGAAAAACCACAGCTCAAATGCGAAGAAGAAGTTTCGATTAAAGAGTGCATAGATGGCATACTAAAGCTGTATAAAGGAAAAATTGATGCGAAAAATTTATCGCTCGAGTGCCATATTGAAGAAGGACTTACGAAAAAAGTGCCGCTTGGCATGCTTTCAGAGCTTTACAGGAACTTGATTTCAAACGCAATAAAGTACAATAAAGATGGCGGCACTATCACCATAACAGTAGAAAGACGCGCCGATAATATCATAAGCAAAATTACAGACACCGGCATAGGCATCGCGCAAGACGAAGTCCCTCGTATATTCGAACGCTTCTACATGGTTGACAAAGGAAGGAACAGAAACACAAACTCAACAGGCTTGGGACTCGCCATAGTTAAGCATATAGTTGAAGATATGGGCGGAACGATAGATGTGGCTTCGGAAATGGGCAAAGGCACTACTATGAAGGTGATCTTTAGTAAATAGTGCAAATTTGCTCTGCAAACTTAGTTTTGAGACGACTCAGGTGAATAAACGTTTTACAAATAAATACGTATATATACACAAAAGACGCATATCATTTAGATATGCGTCTTTCTATCTTGATATTCTATTATTTTAATTATCTAATAACATTGTACTGAAACTTCTTTTGTTGAATTCTTAAATAATCAGTAACGATATTAAATGTAAGATTATCCATTACAACAGTATTCGCCTTATAATATCTATTATCTGTAAGCAATGTGTTGCTTGCGCATAGTATGTCTTCATATAGAGGCATGCTTGGATTGATATCCTTGTAAGTTAATAGTGTGTTTACGCTTCTCTTTAGATATACCTTATCAAGCACTCTTCTGAAGGCTCTATTAGATACATAAGCAACTTCTTGTCTTGTGATAGGCTTGTCAGCATCAAACTTCGCTGTACCATCTTGGTAAACGCCTAGCCAGCCAGCTTCATAAGCCGCTTCGACTTCAGCTGTTGCCCAGTGACCATTTCTTAGCATCATAGTATTGCCACTTGCCTCTTTAATGTCTTGGAACCTTCTAAGTGTTGCAACCCACTCAGCTCTAGTGATCTTACCTTCTGGTTTAAAAGTACCATCGCTATATCCTTGGAATACACCCGCTTGAGTTACGACTCTGATTGCGTCTGTGTACCAAACGTTTCCAACGTCACTGTAGCTTAGAGCGTAGTTTGCATCGTATCTGTAGCCGTCAGCCTTTAGAGCGTTGGCTAAGATTTGTGCCGCTTCGCATCTTCTTAAGCCATCGTATGGTCTGAACTTGCCGTTAAAGCCTTGCATGTATCTGATTTCTTTTTGCATTTCATCATTTTCGCCAACTTTGACAATCTTTTCAACAATCTTTTCTTTTTCGACAATTTTGTCTCTGTAGATAACTTCTGGATATGGTCTGTATCCTGGTTCACCGCCTGGCTTACCAGGTGAAGAAACTTGTTTAACTTTAGCAGTTACTACGATATCGCGATTGTTTATAACAATTGCATCTGCTGTATCCCAAGTATCAAATGCATATCCTGCAGCTGCATTAACATTTGGTTTTTTTAATGCTGCAAGTGTTAAATCTAATCCGCTTGTATTTTTTGCGCCCTTCTTAATAAAGAAAGCCTTAGACTTTGCTAGTTTTAATCCAGCTTCCGCCTCGAATCTAACTAAGACGTAACCCTCTGGTCTAGCAGTTGGATCGTTTGGATCGTATTCGATAATATCTTCAGCGCCAGTATAATTTGCTTTGATAATTGTTTCTTCTTTAAATTGATGTCTTTTTGCTAATGTATATGGAACATCAATATCATGTCCATTAGCATCTTTTCCTGGAATAGTCCAATTAATAAATCTGTATCCATTAATTGCTGTTGGATCTGATCCAGGTATTACAACTTGTGCATCAGGATTTACATAGAAGTAAGTTTTTTGTGGGTCTTTAGCCTTTGTAGTAGGATCTACTGTTACTTTTTTGTATCCGTCTGGCACATAAATAGGCTTGCCTTCTTTAGTTTTTGCTTCGTAAATGTTTTTAACTACCTTGATAGGTATGTCTACATCTTGAACTTCACCGTTTGCAAATGTTACTTTAGCCTTAATTTTTTCTATTCTAGATACTTCAGTTTCATCTTTTTCTTTTAGCTTATCATAAAGTTCTGTTGCTAAATCTGCATAAGCGTTTCCATTTGCATCTTTGCCTAAAATAAATGCTACTGTAGCATCAGTTGGCACATTTTGTTCATTTCCACTAGCATCCTTAACTTTGATTGCTTTTTTCAAAGTAACTTCACTTGGAATAAAGTTATTTATCCAAGTGTTGCCATCTTTAAATGATTCAGCAACTGTCAATCCTTCAGTCGAAACATTACCTTGATCTATTGTAACTTTTTCATATTGTGCAGTTATAGTTGTTTCTACAGGGAATTTATCTTCTATACCATCAGCTACCACATTTTCACTCCAAGTTCTTGGACCATTTTCATTCGATTTCCATTTAGTGAATTTCCATGAATACTCTTTAGGATTGCTTGCATCAACTGGAACATCTTTACCTGCTGGTTTAGTAACTGGTAGCTTAACTTTTTTATTAGGATTTACATAGAAAATTTGTTCTTCTTTTTCTGCTGGATTTGTAGAAAGTTTAGCCTTATCAGTCTTTTTAGTAGTTACTTTTACATAGTCATCTGGTGTTTCCGCTGGTTTATTTCCACTTGCATCTGCTGTAAGCACGTCATCTACATAAGTTGCTGTGATAATTGTTCCATTGATATCAGTGAATTTCTTAGGAGTGCTTGACTTGTAGACATCGCTTCCTAGCTTCCACTCCTTAAACGTCTTAGTGCCTGCGCCTACTGAATCTGCAATTTGGAATGTAACTTCCTTAGTTGGATTAACCCAATAGATTTTATCTGTCGTGTCAGTAGCCTCGTTTGTTGGCTTGAATGTAACCTTAACAAAGTTACTTGGAACTGTATTCGGCTTATTGTTTGGATCAGTTTGCTCGATTACATCTGTAGTGTACTCAGCTGTTATTGTTGTTTCTACATTAAATTGATATCTTTCATTATCAGTTTGAGCTAATTTATATTCTGTATTGCCATTAGCCCACTTAACGAAGGTATTTGTGCCCACTCCTACTGGATTGTCTTTAGTAATAAGAACGTTTGCCGCTGGATTTACATAGTAGTAAGTCTTTTGTGGGTCTTTAGCGTTTGTTGTTGGGTCTAGGATTACTTTTACATAATCTGTTGGTACGTAGTAAGGCTTTTCTGATAAAGTTTTTGCTTCGTAGATGTTTTTAATAACTTTGATAGGTATTTCTACTGTTTGTTCTTCAGCTCCTGGCATTGTGACTTTAGCTTTAAGTTTTTCTGTTCTAGATGGTTTATTGCCATCATCTTTTTCTTTTAGCTTATCATATAGATAATTCTTTAATTGATCTCCGCTTATGGCAGCATCATTATTATCTAAAAACTTAATCGTAGTACCTGTAGGTAAGTCTTTTAGTTGACCATTGTCATCTGTCACTTTAAGTGCTTTTTTTAGAACGTCTTCACTTGCTTCGTCAATAAATTTATTAACCCACTCAGTTGCATTCTTTTTAAGTGACTCGTGAACTGTAATTTCATTTGCCACAACCGTTCCTTTGTCTATTATAACTTTTTTATACTCTGCGTTTATTTCTGTATCTATCTTGAATATAGCTGTGATACCTGTGTCAATATTTGTATCCCAAGTTCTTGTAGCTGTTTCAGTAGAAATCCACTTTGTGAATTGCCACTTATATGCCTTTTCAGTTCCAGCAGCAGCTACTTCTTTACCTACTGGCTTAGCAATTGGAATTGTTACTTCAACACTTGGTTTAACCCAGAATATTTTATCTACATTTTCTGCAGCTTTGTCTGTCGGTTTAAATGTTACCTTAACAAAATCGTTTGGTACATTGGCAGGTTTATCAATTCCTGTTTGAGGAATTACATTTTTTCCTTGATATTTATATTGAGCAACGTGAGTTGTATTTTGTGAATATGCTGTAGCAATCTCTGGTGACCAAGCATCTTTGCCTCCCTTTTGTTCAAAGCCTTTAGCTATGTCAGGAGTTACTGTTGGAGCAGTAAGTGTTACTTCAGTATTCTTTAGTACCCAGTACACTGCTTGACCAGTTATAGTGCCGTGATCGCCTTTAGTAAATTCTACTTTTACATAATTTATAGTATCACTTGGATCAGATGTTAAAACATCTTTTAGATATTTAGCTGTAACTTCTTTTGCTTCCTTAATAACTGTATCTTCAGCTAAATCCCAGCCAACATGTTTCCAATGATCATCTGCTGTTACTTTTGGATGTCTTATATCAGAAAGTTTTTTATTCGCATCTGGATTTACCCAATAAACTGTAGTGCCGTCAAGTGTACCATTAGTACCCTCTTTAAACTCAACCTTTACATAGCCAGGTTTTTCTTCTGTTAATATATCGCCAAGCTTATTGTATTGAGCTGTAATTGTTGTTTTTTGTTTAAATGTTGCTGTAAGATATTTGTCCCATGCGTTAAAGTCTGGTTTTTGTTCGTAGCCTTGATTTGCTGTTACGCTTGGTGCTGTTAATGTTACTTCTTTATTTGGATTAACCCAGTATTTAACCGTTTGATTTGCATCTATTGTTCCATCGTTTCCTGCAACAAATTCAACAAGTACAAAATTAGCTGGTACTGTAGCAGGTTTAGATCCATCTGAATTTGGAGCTATAACATCATCACCATTGTAATAGTATTGAGCAACGTGTTCTGTATTTGCAGAATATTTTGTAGCTTGTTTTGGTGACCAAGCCTCGTCGCCTGTTATTTGTGCGTAGCCTGTCGCTGGTGTTACTCTTGGTGCTGTTAATGATACTTCAGCATTCTTTAGTACCCAGTACTTTGCTGTATCTCCAGCTTTGATTTTACCATGAGCGCCTTTAGTAAATTCAACTGTTACATATTTATCAGCATCAACTGTTGGCGCTGTTTTTAAAACATTTTCTAAATACTTAGCAGTAACTACTAATGGATTTGCTGTTTGCTCGTTAATTGCTGTAGTATCAGCAACGTCCCAACCATTGTGGCTCCAACCTGTACTTGGACTTACATTTGGATGAGTTACATCCTTAAGAGTTTTATTCTTTAGTGGATTTACCCAATAAGTTTGTGTTCCGTCAAGATGGCCATTATTACCAGCCTTAAACTCTACCTTTACATAGCCAGGTTTTTCTTCTGTTAATATATCGCCAAGCTCTTTGTACTGAGCTGTAATTTTTGTTGCTTCTGTAAATGTTTTTGTTAAAGGTTTGTCCCAAGCGTTAAGTCTTAACTGTTGCCTATAACCTATGTTAGGTTTTATTTCTGGAGCAGTAAGAGTTACCTCTTTATTAGGATTAACCCAATACATAATAGTTTGATTTTGAGCGAACTCACCATGGTCGCCCTTATCAAATGTTACAAGTACATAGCCCTGTGGCACAGTTGGTTTAACATTAGGATCTGTTTGTGGAATTACATCTTCACCATTGAATTTATATTGAGCTGTGTGAACTGTGTCTTCGTAGTAGTACTTAGCAACTTTTGGTGACCAGGCATCATTGCCTGTTTTTTGTGCGTAGCCAGTATTTGCTGTAACATTTGGTTCAGTTAAATTAACTTCTTCTTGTTTTAGAACCCAATATTGAGTTTTTTCAGTATTCGCAATAGTTCCGTGCTTGCCTTGATTGAACTCAACTTTTACATATTTATCTTTATTTTCTGTTGGCTCTTTCGTTAAAACTTTTTCTAAATACTGAGCTGTTACTTCTGTTTTTTCTGTAATAGCTGTGCTCTTATCTTTATCCCAGCCATTTTCCTTCCATCCATCATTTGCTTTTATAGTTGGATGAATGATATCAGAAAGTGTTATCCCTGCGTTTGGTTTAACCCAATACTTTGTTGTCCCATCAAGTGTACCGTTTGTTCCAACCTTAAATTCAACCAGTACAAAGTTATCCGGTACATTTGGTTTAGCATTTCCTGTTTGAGTGACAATATTTGAAACATATTGCGCTTCAATTGTAGTTTTATTAGCAGTAAATTGATGTCTTGGTTTCTTTGCAAGCTCATATACATCTGTCCCAATAGTCCATTTCTCAAAAGTATTATTAGCATTTCCTGTTGGATCTGCTCCTGGAATAACAACTTTAGCAGCCGGATTTACATAGTAATAAGTTTTTTGAGGGTCAGTAGCCTTTGTAGTAGGATCTACGATTACTTTTGCATAATCACTTGGTACGTAGTAAGGCTTTTCAGTTAAAGTTTTTGCTTCGTAAATGTTTTTAACTACCTTGATAGGTATATCTACTGTTTTTGTTTTATTATTGGCAAATGTAATTTTTGCCGTAACTTTTTCTGTTCTTGTTGGTTCGTCTTTAGTATTATCTTTTTCTTGTAACTTTCCATAAAGATAATTCTTTAATGCATCGCCATCAGCTGTATATTCATTTGCTCCATCCACTATTGCAAAGGTGTCACTATTTGCTAGTGGTTTTAGGTCTCCATTTGCATCTTTAATCTTTACTTGTCCCTTTAATTGGTCAAGTGTCGGAATAAAGTCATTAACCCAATTATCTCCATCTTTAAATGATTCTTTTACTTCAAGCTCTTCTTCTTGTATATCGTTATTGTCCCAAATAGCGTAGAAAGTCTTTGCTTCTGTGATGTTTTTAAAAGCATCATCAGTGACTGGAGTAATTGTTCCTTGATTATCTTTTTTGCCCCAGCCCTTAAAAGTTTCTAGATCTTTTTTAGGCTCTTCAGCCTTGTCAGTTAAAGTGCCATCATATTCAACTTCTTTTACAATTTTTATTTCAGTATCAGGAGCTGTAAAATTAGCGAATTTACCACCATTCGCATCAAATGTCACTGGGATAATCTCAGTCATAGTAAGCTTTCCGCCGTTTATGACGTCGTATTTGAAGTCGTATTTGAACTTATGGTCTCCTGATGTAACAGTCTTATTTGTAGTATCAAAAGTTAAACCTGTTGTATCAGCTTTTACTTTAATATCTGTAGGCTTATTATATAAAAAGCTTACAAAAATCTTATCTGGTTTTCTACCTTCTCTTAAACTGTTAGTTCTTAGTATAACAGATTTAGTATCATTCTTTGGCAAATCAAAGATTGCAGTTTTTGTATTACTACCACTAGAACCTGTCATAGTTCCTTGTAGTTGTGGTCTTTCGCCCTCTACTACTGCTGTGCGCCACTCTGATACAAATTTTGATGAAGCAACTTGTTGTAGTCCTATCTCTAAAGTTAAGTGATATTTAATTCTGCCCTCTGCATCCGGTTTTTCAAATGTGGGTGAACCAGCATTTCCTGTTGTAGTTAACCTTGCAGTAAGCAGTTTAACCTTGTCAGAAACTTCCTCATCTAGTTTTACTTCATAAGTTAGAGGCTCTAGTTTATTATTAAATAAAGGTAGTTCTGCTGGATTCCCCTCTCCATCAGTCCAAGTATATGTGCCTGCTTGATTTACATTTAAAACACGCTCTACACCTGTCTCAACACCAGTCTCGTCATTCATTTGTATAAATCTTAAGTGTACCTCTTCAGTACCGAAGATTTCATTCCACTGGAATGGATTTCCACCAAGACCTGTAACTTTAAGATCGGCCTTAACTTCACCGTGGTACTTTAGCTTGTCCCCGTTCTTTGGCTCTTGGCCTTCTTCGAAGTAGCCGAACAGGCTTGCACCTGGGTCTGCGGATCTTCTCACTCTATTTTTTGCTGTCAATCTGTTTAACTCTAACATAAGCTTTGCGTCGTAGCTGTCGCCATTGATCACGCCTACAGTTACTAAGCCGTCCTCAGGAGCTTTCACCTCCTCTTTTGCAAATATTGCTTGTGGTGCAATGATTTGTAAAAACATTGCTATCGCTAGTATCAAAGAAGCTAATCTTTTAGTCATTTACTTTCACCTTTCCTCTACTTTTATTTGCGCTCTCTTCTTTATAGAGCAAAACCTTAGTTTCATTTCTTCTTATTTTATTGCCTAAATTATTAGGCTCGTTCATATCCCTTAAAATATCTTTACGCATATAGCTTAAATATATATGCTCTTTCTCACAATGTCCTCTTGCTTTTATCTTAATGCCGTTTTCTGCCGTGAGCACAAATCTCGAAAGCAGTGTCATTAAGAGCGTCACTGCGAGGACTAAAAGCACAGTCCCTTTAATTGTAATCTCCTTCATATATATCCCCTCGATTTAATTATATACATAGCGCATTTTGCATGCACTTCTCTTCATATTATTATACCACAAAATGCCGTCATTTTAAATAATTTATGTAAATTTAACACGTTGGTAACAATATTTTACAAAAGTTATCATTTTATATAAATATTTTTTAAAAAATAATAAAAAAATATTATTGCACACAAAAAAGATGCCAAGCATATAGCTTAGCATCTCTAAAATCTTTTGTATTAAATTATTTAATTCTGTACTCTCTTGTATCGGATCTTACTCCATTCAATTCTGCGTATACTTTAATTCTGTCTCTGTTCTTAAGTTTGCCACCTAATTCATCCGGTATTATAAAGTAGTACATCTTGTAATCAGAATCATATATTGCTTTAATTGTTGTAGTCTTATTTGATCTACTAACTTCAAGATATCCTATTGCACCCTCAGTCATAGATTCAACACTAACATCTGGATCTCCAGCACTTGGAAGTATTATGGTGATTGTTGGTTTTACTTTAGCTCCATCGCCGATATCTGTATCATCACTAAATTTCCACTCATTGTTAAGCTCTGTTAAGTCCCAACCTCTAAATACATAGTCATTTTTTACACCATTGCCAAGTTCTAGTCTACGAACAAGTGGCGTAGGAATGTTAACCACTTCATCTTTCTTTACATAGAACTTAGTATCGCCTAGCATAAAGGCTTTATTAGGATCAACTTTAAATGTTACTAGCACCATGTCATCTGGTTTTTCGTTTTGAATTTGTGTTTCGTCTGTTACGCTAGGATCTACTGGAATAACATCTGCTTTTGGTTCGTATTGAGCTGTGAATGTGATATCATTGCCGCCTAGTTCTAGTGCTTGATCCCAGCCATTATTAGCATCTTTTGCCTTGTAGTATTTTGCTGGAACTATTTCTGGTACTATTAGACCTTTTGCTTGATTAAGGCTTAAACCTTTGGCAACTTTATAAATTACTTTTTCAATTCCATCAGTTTGTCCTTCTTTAAGTGTTCCGTGGTCACCTTTTAAGAAAGTTACTCTGATGAATTTTTCTGTATCAATAAGGTCGTCTTCGTTAATCTCTTGTACTGCGTTTGTCCACTGAGCAAATAGAACTAAGTCTTTAATTATAGATTTGTTTTTAAAATCAAATAATGGATCTGTTTCACTTGCGTTTTTCGTTTCTTTCCATCCAGTGAATACGAAATTATCTTTCTTAGGATCAGTGGCAGGTTTTGTTGCTGTCTTTCCGTGTTCAACTAATTGTGTATCTGGTGCTTTTGATCCACCGTTTGTGTCAAACTCTACTTTGTGTGTATTAGCCTTCCACTGAGCTGTTGCTTTTTTGTCCTTGTCAAGCGTTATTTCTGCTCCCGCTTGGTAGATTGTTTCGTCGTTATCAAGTTTCCAGCCAGCGAATGTAGCATTTTCTTTTGTTAGTCCATCTGCGTTAGCTAATCTAACTTTTGTGCCAACTTTTACTTTTGTTGCTTCTGGTACATCGCCTGTAACATCTGTTCCGCCTTTTTCGTAAGTTAATTTTACTTTTCCGTCTTCGAAGATGGCTACGTGTGTTCTATCGCTTGTGATTGGAGTTGCCTCGTCAATAGGCTCTTGCCAAACGTTATTAAATGTGTAGTTTGCATTTACTACAACTTTTGGAACTGCAAGTTGTTTATCTGTTGCTGTTTCGTTTTTGCCTAAAACTTTTAAAGTAATTTCTGCATTTGGATCTACATAGTAGATTTTTTCTGTAACATTGCCTTCAAGTTTACCCTTGTTTTCATCTTCTGTTCTGAATGTTACTTTTACGTAGCCTTTTGGAATAACTTGGTTTGGATCGTTGGTTTTTTCTACTATATTAGCATTCTTTGTGAAATTAAAAGTAAATTCTGTATCTGTTTTAAATGTATCTTTTAATTTCTTAGTTTCGCTAGTATCCCAATTACCACCAATATATCCAACATCTGGAGTTTTTTCAATGCCATTAGCATATGATGTTAAATCAAGTTCTACTTCTGGTGAAACATAGTAAACAAATTCATTTGTAAGTGTGTTTTTGAATTTTCCGCCTGTGCCAGGTTTGAAAGTTATTTTTACATAATTTTCCATAGCTTTTTCAGGTTTTTCTCCATTTGGTCCAGCTGGGATGATTGGTTCGTGTACTTCAACTGGTATTACGATTGGATGTTCATTTGAGCCTTCTGTTGAACCGTCTTTGTATTTAACGATAACTTTTGCTGATGTATCGCCAACTGTATTGCCATCTGGTTTTGAAATAACTTCTATTGATTCAATTTCTTTGCCTGCTGGTGGTGTGATCTTGCCTTTTAAGTCCTTAGGAGTAATTTCTTTACCCTTTGGTGTATCTAATTTACTTATAGTGCTCTTGTCTATTAGTGGAGTAGAATCAATTTCTTCCTCATAAATAGCCTCAACTACTGATACTTTAGCTGAGTACTTGTTCTTTGCTAGGTCGATAGTTTCTTTTGGATCAAGATCTGTTAAACTATTATCATCTTCGCCAGTTTTTACTATTTGCCATCCTTTATATATATAGTTAACTTTTCTCTTGCCTAAAGAGCTTCCTTCGCCATCTGTTAATTCAATTTCTTGATTTACTTTACCTGTTGGATTTGTTACTTCTATAGTAACTTCCTTAGTAGGGTTAACCCAGAATGTTTTTTCAAACTTAGTTTCATCTGTAGCCTTATCTGTTGTCTTAACTACAACCTTGACATAAGTCTTTGGTACATCTGGTTTATTGTTTGGATCTGTTTGTTCAACTGCATCTTTTGCGTCAACTGGTTTGATGACAGTATCTTCTGTAAACATATGACGTTTAGCGAAATCAAATTTGCCATTTTCTTTACCATCTTCATTTTGACTTTTTTTGTCAGCTGTCCAATTAATAAATGTTGATGAACCTTCGGACTTAACTTCTGGTATTTCTACCCAAGCTTTTGGATTGACATAATAAACCTTATTATTTTTAGCCTTCATATCGCCAGATGGTGATACTGTTACTTTTACATAGGCTTTTGTAGCTGTATCTTTTAGAATATCTTTCAATCCACCATCTTTTGCGTCTTTCGCTTCTGCATCGGATAGATATTTAGGTTTTTGCCACTCTCTATTAAGTGCTTCGTAGCGGTTCTTGTAAACTGTGATTGGTATATTAAGTTCTTGCTTAGCACTTGCAATATCGCCTTTTTTGCTAGTAATCTTAGCTTCTTGTTCTTGAATCTTATCTTTATCTTGTGGGTTTGCAGTTTTAAGTGTTTTTAGTTCAGCCTCAAGAACCTTTAATTCTTCTTCAAGATTCTTTATTTCTGCTTCTGTCTTGAATAAAGCCTTAGCAATGATATTTACAGTACGAACTGTTTCTGTAGCATCGTCTTTACCCATTTCTTTAACAAGTTCGAATATATCTTCATCTTTTGTTATTTCTGTTTCAGTACCATCAGCATTTTTGTTAAAGAATTTAATTTTTACATTAGCTGGAATTGGTTTAACTACCTCTTTTTTTGTTCCATTTTCTTCAACAATTTCTTTCCATACTAATTGTGCTTTTAAGTCGTCAATAGTTGGAGCAAATTTATTGGACCAATCCTTTGTTCCATCTGCCTTAGGATCTTTAAAGGCTTCTGTTCTTACTAGGCCTTCTGCCTTAGCACTTAGTCCTGACCAATCAAAGTAGGCTGTGAATGTGTAGTTTTTGTTAATTTCTGTTTCAGCGTTCAACCACTTTTCATTGTCCCACTTAATAAATTTCTTGCCTTGGTCTGGTGTGATATAGTATCTGTTTTCTTCTTTTGCTAATGGTTTACCTTCAGAATCCTTCTTACCTTCTTCCCAAATAACTGGATGTGGTAGCTTATCTGACTTAAGTCCCTTGATTACATCGTAATGTAATTCTGTAACTTCTTTGCCGTCCTTGTCCTTAAATACGCCGCCTTTATGCTTGTCGTCAATCTTAAATGTTACTCTTACATAACCTTCTGGTGTCTTACCATCTTTTGGAACTTCGATTACTCTTGCGTCTTTATAATAGAAGTAAATTTCATCGGAACCTGTGCCGTTGATACCAAGGAATTCGTTAGTATTCTCGTTTACATCGTAGAATAGTTGTTGTTGCGGAGCGCTAACAAGCTTCCAGCCAGGAATGTGTCTGTAGTTTCTTGCGTCGTAGTGACGGCACTCACTTGTTACATCTTCCTTGTCAATAACCTTGTACTTATCTAGAATTTCTTCTAATTTTGCTCTATTAGCTTCAAATTTTGCTTTGTTTGCTTTATTTGCTTCTAGTAAGATAGCTTCTTTTCCTTTATTGTCTGCTTTATTATATTCTTCGCTAGCCATAAGTGCATCAATGTCTGTTAGATCCAAGCCCTTGAAGAACGCATCTACTTCCGCCTTTCCTCTTTCATCTATATAGTTAACTTTGTAGTTACGTGTTCTGAATGGTCTGTAATAGAATCTGAATACGTTTTCAGGGTTTGGTTCATAAACAGGATTATCTTCAGTGCCTACGTTAATATTGTCTTGAACTCTGAAAGTTTGGAAGTATGTGTTATTTAGTTTAACGCGATTGTTGTAAGCTTCGTATTCTGGTTTTAATTCAACATCAGTACCATTTTCCTTATAAGTGCCAGAAAGTTTTTCCATAAGCTCATCGTTATTAGCCAATATCCAGTGTTCGTCTTGCTTTTCTCCTGTTGCTGGAACATAGTCGTCTACACGCTTGTAAGATAGACTGTTAGGTTCTGGGTTTGGATACTTCTCATCATCTAGGACGAAATTGTTATTTGAATCCCTCTTTAGGTAGTAGTGGTAAACTTTTACCTCTGCTCTCTTGTTTTCAACCCAAATTGCCTTTAGATAGATTGGAGCAACTACATCTGTTCCGAAGGAATAAAGCTCTGGAACCTTATATCTAGTACGGTAGCCTGTATCTTGCTTGTCAGTATAATTATTATTTTGATCTTTTTCGTAATAAATTACTTCCCAGCCCAAAAAGTCATAACCGTAGCGAGTAGGAGGTGTTTTAGGTACTTTAAGCTTTTGTCCATGAGCAACGGTAAAGACTTGAAGGTTCTTAGCTTTTTCTGCGTCAGATATTATTTTATTGTCTTCAGGTGATTTTTCTAGATCATAATATCCTTTTACAGGGTATTCATTTTCTTCTTCTTTACCAATGTCGCCTTCTTTTATTTTTTTCTTCTCAGTTGTAAGATCATTTAGTTCAATATCATCAAGTTTGCCGCCATTTGGATCAAATGTAACCTTTCTTCTTTTATCTGGAATGTCCCATATAGCATAAAGGTTTGTTGGGTGGAAAGGCATGGTTTCTTTTGGATTCTTCCAAACCATCTTTTTCCCAGCAGGGTCTAGTGCCCAGCCCTTAAATACCTTGTCACTTGCAAGACCTTCTGGTCTCTTTACCACATAGTTGTTCTTTGAGTCTTTGGCAAATTCATTAGGATTAGTTTTATCTCTTTGTAGTAAGTCATATAGGCCTAGTTTGTATAAATTATTTGGGTTATCTAAAAAGTTTTCTGGCTTATCTTTAAAATACTCTCTGTCGTCTCTCTCTAAGTCATCTTGAACTAAGTCTGGACTTAGAACCTTTAGTGGGAATTCGTAGAAAGTTTCTAGTGCATTGGCCTTCTTGTTTTGCTCTTCTGTTCCTCCTTTAACAGGATACTTAAACTCACTATCGCCCTTAATCTTTGTTGGGTCGTAGTTAAATCTTAGTGGGTACTTATTACGTTTGTAATGGAATTGTAGATATCCGTTTTCTCCAAATGATTGACCACCTTCTTTTACATCTCCAAATTCGTCTGAATCGCTAAAAAAGACTGATATAAAGTCTAGCTGACCGATAGGTAATTTGAGCCCAAAGTTGTTATAGTATGTCCCACAATTGTTAGTGGTGATTTCATCACGTTCGTCGTTTAGTTCCCCAATTCTATCTTCGTTCACGCGGCCATCTTCCTCGTTTTCCTCTCTGATTACCGGCCATGCAACTCCAGGTTTATAGTCCCTAGGTGTAAAGCCTGTAACTGTCGGGTATTTGTGGCCATAGCCCGGGTCACCTGTATCTGCCTTGGTTCTAACAAGGTCGTAACGTATGATGGTTTCGCCGTCCTTAAAGCCGTCCATCCAAAAGTCCATGTGGTGAGGGATAGATGGATGATCCTGCTTTATACCGAAGGAAAGGGTTGTAAAATCGAACCAATTTAAATCCTTGGTCGTGCCGTCGCCCTTGTCTATATGTTTAACATAGCCGCCCCAGCTAGTATAGTTCGCCATGTCAAGGAACTGATCAGCATCAAGTCTATAAGGTGGAGTGTCTAAATGCACTGGCCAGTTAGGTGTTTCATAGTTTGGTCCCCAGCCAAAAGATTGATAGCCCGGTGTAAAGCCTTTTGTTTGCTTGGCATCGTTTGGCCACTTATACATCATCTCATTAAATCTAGCCTTGTAGTGGTAGAGATTGCCAGGACCACCTAGCATTACCGCCTTTCCCTTTTGCGGGTCATAGCCCCAAATTTCTGGGTATAAAGTATTTTTTTCAGGTTGTACATTGGACTTAGTAAAGTATAGGTCGTAGACTTGTCTGTCGTAGTAGATGTTGTAGACAGTCTTGCCTGTGGCTGAAACTGCCTTGGTCATCGTTGGTTTGTTAGGGTCTTTGTTTTGCTCTTTAGTTAAGTCTTTATTATAAACAAAGAATTTGTTTAGATAAAGATTATGGCCACGATTGAATTTTTCGCCTTTCCAAATCTTTTGTAGACGAGTTTTATCTAGGTCTGGGAATGGGAGACCTGGTAAAGTTTTTTTGACTCCATTTTCTTGAACCTCTACCGGTCCTACGCTCTCCTTATCTAATTCTGGTCTTTTGCCTGTAAGCTCTTGAGGGTAAACACGAGTGCTCATATACTCGTATTTTTCAAAAATAGTAGCATTATCGGCATGGTCAGCCTTTTCTGTCCAGAATTGGATGGCGTAGTCTGCCTTGTCCTTGTCCTTCCAAACAGCTGTGAAAGTTAGCTTTTCTCTTGGTATTTCCTTGCCATTGCCAAGTTTAAGAGCAGGCATCATAAGTTTTATTTCTTCTTGAAGTTCTTCTTTTACAGGATCGTCATTTTTTTTAACGAGGTTACCGTTTCCATCTTTTTTATAATAAATTTTGCCTAAGTCAACTATGGCATTACCTTTGGCATCTTTAATGATTTCGCCTTTTTTATATTTTGTTCCATCATCCCCATACAAGTCATGAGATGGCTTCCAGCCTTGGAATTCACATCCTTCCTTTGTAGGGATGCTGTTTTCATCTATCTTAGGAATCTCTTGATCGTAGTAATAAGTTCTAGCTGGTAGAGGAGTGCCGTCTTGAGTGTCAAAAACAACATCGTAGTGAGCACGGTTGTAGCGATACTCAATCTTGAAATCAGTAGTGTCCTCTGGCACTTGAGTTTTTAGTTTCTCAACTTGTGGCACAAAGCCCGGTCTTTCATTTTCTTGTAGAGCTTGAACCTCCAAAGTAGAACCAGTGTTACCTGTTAAAATTTTCAGATTCTCATGATCACGTACAAACTCTTGATATTTTGCCTTTTGATCAGGATCCTTTAAATCATATTTTGTTTCGTGTCCCTCTTTATCTATAACTGTTCCGTCATTCTTTGTGATGGTACCGTCTTTGTTAGTAAACTTGTTGAAATCTTCCATATCTTGGAAAACGTGTTTAACAGTGATATTGCTAGTTGTAGCTGCGTATCTAAATTCTCTAAGTTCAAGATATTTATCACCATTGTCAGATTTTTTTTGACCATTCTTTGCTGCTTTTACAATGGCATCATAAGAGTTCTTAAAAACTTGTATTGTCTTAGAATCCTCGGTTATTTCTTCTTCTCCCTTAGGAGTCTTATAACCCGCCATGTCTGGAAGTTTGATTTTCTTATTAACCTTGGCTTGTTCATCTGGTGTCGCATTTGCGCCAACACTTGCAACGTATGGCTGATAGTTAACGCTGTATTTTTCGCCCTTTTCAGCCTTGAAGTCAGTACGCAAAGTGTATATAGCTGGCAAATCTGGTTCCTCTAAGTATTTCTTTGCAGTTGTGCCATCTTCCGGCCTAACTATCAAGGTTGGCGTTAGATTGTTGACATAGTTCGCCTTATCGCTTGCGATGTCATTGTGATCAACCCTCACCGTCCTTTCTTTTTCCGCCAATAAGTTTATAGGCATAGCTGTCGTGATCATCATAACAGCTAGTACTAATGTAAGTAGTCTTTTAAATCTTATGTTCTTCATACTTAATCCCCCTCTATGTATGATATATATATTATTCGATTATATGCATAGATAATCACTGTCATTATACCACAAAATTGCGCGTTTTACAAAAAATTTAACAAAAAAATTGCATTTTTAGCAAAATTTTACAAATTTTCTTGTCTAAGTAGAACTGAAAGAGCATAGTTATTAGACATATACTTACTACTTTGCTAGGTAGTAGGCCATTGGGTATATAGTAGCTCGTTTGCTATGTGCTAGGTCGTTGGGTGTGTAGTTGTTCATGAGGTATGTAGTGAGAAAAGTGCTTTTCACGAGCGTAGCCTTCGGAATAAATTGCATTAATTTCTTAGCGAAGCGAACTGACCGTGGGCTCATCTAGCTGAGCGTAGCGAACGGATATGAGACCACAAGTGAACAAGCTTAGAAATTAACAATTTATGTAGACGCAGCAAGCGAGAGAATGCACTTTTTGAGTTCTAATATAATTTATCTAGACAAGAAGCAAAGTAAAACACTTTTTGATGTGCAAGCTCCAATATAAAAAAAGACTATATGAATTTTAACTCATATAGTCTTTATCTTTGCTTTATTTGTTTTTATTTATAATTTCTACTCTTCCATCATTTCTCTCGCGTGGTACGAGCTTCTAACAAATGGCCCAGCGGAAATTTTCTTTATACCAATTGACAGTGCATATTCTTCGTACTCTTTAAACTCATCTGGGTGGACGTATCTCTTGACTTCGTAGTGCTTCAAACTTGGTCTTAAATATTGTCCTATGGTTATATAATCACAGCCTGCTTCGTAAAGTTCTTTGATTAAATCTAAAACTTCTTCTTTGCTCTCGCCTAAGCCTACCATGAAGCCACTCTTTGTCTTTAGTCCCTTCTCTTTAGCGTACTTAATGACTTCGATGGAGTCTTTGAAGTTTCCTTCTTTACGCACTACTGGGAAAAGTCTCTCTATGGTCTCTATGTTGTGGTTTAGTATGTCTGGCTTCTCGTCCATAACGATGTCTAGTAAGTCTTTCTTCGCGTGCATTTCGGGGATCAGTACTTCGACTGTTGTATCGGGGTTTAGCGATCTTACCCATCTGATTACGTCTCTAAACTGAGTTGCGCCCTCGTCTTCTAGGTCGTCTCTCGTTACTGAGGTAATAACTGCATGCCTTAGTCCAAGGATCTTCACTGCCTTCGCCAAATTTTCTGGCTCATGCGGGTCGACCTCTTCTGGCCTCTTCGTTGTAACGTTGCAATACCTACAGTTACGTGTGCAGTTCTCGCCAAGTATCATAAATGTTGCTGTTCTCGACTTGTAGCACTCCATCTTGTTTGGGCAGTTCGCCTCTTTACAAACGGTGTTGAGCTTTAAATCCTTTAGCATGTGCTCGATCTCGTCGTTGTTCTTATTGCCTGTAACTTTTATCCTTAGCCAATCCGGCTTTCTTATATAATTTCTCTCTTGCATTTAATCACCTGATTTCGTTTTTAGTATGTTCTCGGCTAATTCTTCCTTCGTAAGTCCTTCGATGTACTCACTCATATTTATGGACTTCATGGCATCCATAAGCGCATCCTTGTCAAGGCTCTTGCCTATGAAGAGCATCTCTAGCTCCTCTTTCGCCTTCTCGCCAAAGTAGTCGCCATCTAGTCTAATGTCTTCGATCACATTATCCTTTTCTTTCAAATATATATCCATCACACAAGATTCGTTCATAAATGAGTGCACCTTATCAAACTTGCCGTAGCGAGCGTATGTCCACTCGTCATTTGCGTATTTATTTTTTCTTATCTCTTCGACTTTCTTAAGTTCTTCTTCACTTAGTACATATTCTTCGTCTATATGATAATATTTTCTGATGTAGGCTTTAAGCTCTTCTATAAACATAGCTATGTCCATATTCATCATGGACTTAAGGCTTGTGATACGGCTTTTAACGCTTGTTAAGGACTTCTTCGCAAGCTTTAGCTTCGCAGGTGTTAGTAATCTTCCTATGTCCGTGGAGCTGTCTTGATATATGATGCTTCCGTGGTGTATCATGAGCTCTCTGTCCTTGTACTGTGCGTTTCCGGAGATTTTCCTGCCATCAACTATGATGTCGTTACGACCTGTAAACTCTGCCTTAACGCCTTTTTCATTTAGGTAGCGAACGACTGGCTCTGTAAACTTTCTTAAGGAGTCCTCTTCTTTCTTCGTGATGATTGTGTACTGCACGATGTTTTTGTCTGTATAGATGCAGCCGCCACCTGAGGGTCTTCTTACAAGCTTTGCACCAATCTCATTCATATAATCCCAATTAACTTCCTTGTATGGATTTTGGTTTCTGCCTAAAAGTACTGTGTTGTCGTTTTGCCATATCATGAATAGCTCTTTTTTCACATTTTTTATTAAATACTCTTCAAGAGCGTGGTTGTACGCGCCGTCTGTCGATTTATTGTCTATGAATATCAATAGAAGTCCTCCCTCTTCGCGTGTTTTTTAATCTCTTTAAGTGCCTTCTTCTCTATACGCGAGACGCTCATCTGTGAAAGGCCAAGCTCGCCTGCGATCTCAAGCTGTGTCTTTTGCTCGAAAAATCTCTTTCTTACTATCTCTTTTTCAGTTTTGGATAGGTTTTTCATCAGTGCCTCAAGCTGCTCACGGTTCTCAAAGTCTTTGAAGTTTTGGTCGTCGTCGCCTATGATGTCGGATAGTGCCGTCTTCTTGTCATCAGTACCGATCTCGTAGTCTATGGACTGAGGTGTATATACCTTGCCTGCATCCATAGCAAGCAAAACTTCGTCTGAGTCGATGCCTAAGTAGTCCGCAATCTCTTTAACAGTAGGCACCTCACCATTAACCATGGACAGGTGGTGATAGGCATCCTTGACCTTCTTAGTGTTCTCTTGCACTCTGCGCGGCACCTTGATAGTCCAGCCCTTGTCTCTGAAGTAGCGTTTGATCTCGCCAAGTATTGTAGGCGTAGCAAAGCTAGAGAACTTAAAGCCGCGGCTCGGTTCGTACCTTTCCACCGCAAGTATAAGTCCCAAGGAAGCTATCTGAAAGATGTCGTCGTAGTCGATACCTTTGCCGACAAATTTCTTTGCAAGTATCTCGGCTATATACAAGTTCTTCTCGATAAGTTCGTCTCTAAGCTTTTGATCCTTAGTCTTGGCGTACTCTTCGAAGAGCTCCTGTATATTGTCCTTCTTCTTTGCCCTTGTCATGGTCTTGTCCTTATGATTTCAATCCTATCGTCCTGTTTAAGCATAGCTTCTGAAAGAGCGTTTATGATGTCAAAATTCATCTCGAAGGCTTCATCATCTGGGAAGCGGTCTAGGTAGATGGTGATGATCATCGACTTCTCCTTAAGCTTGATATCCATCTTAAGTCTGTCCTTGTTAATGGCGTGCGCGATCAGAGCCATCTCACCAACGGCTGCCTTAGTGTCTTCTATGTCGTCAAACTTGTAGTTCTCCTCTGCCATAACCTTCATTACTAGCATCCTAAACATAGATAGGTAGTTTTCTTTGTTTTCTATCTCAAGTGTAAATAACATTATTCGTCACCTAGATTAAATAGTTTGTCAAGGTCTGTGATCTTGAAGACCTTCTTGATGTTCTTCTTAAGATTTTTTACTGTGATAGTTTTGTCCTCATCTCTTGTTAGCTTAAGAAGACTTATAAAGCTTCCTAGACCTGTTGAGTCGATGTACTCAAGCTTTGCACAGTCAACAACTAAGTCTTTATCAAGCTCTTCATATATATCAGCAAGTTTTTCTTTGAATTTTTTGTTATTATATATGTCGAGGTCACCTATTAACTCAATAAGGTAGTGATCCCCTTCATCGATTAAGTTTAAATCAAACATGTGGCCCTCCTATTCTTCAACTGAGGAGACAAACTTTGATGCACTCGCAACCTTGTCGTCCGCTTGCTTCATAAGTATAACTCCTTGTGTATTTCTTCCTAACTCGTTTATGCTGTCAGAGTCGATCCTGATTATAACGCCCTTTAGTGAGATGATCATGATCTCGTCTTCTTCTTCAACAGATTTTGCGACAACTATCGGTCCAGTCTTGCTAGTTACCTTGTAGCAGATCATGCCCTTGCCGTTTCTTGCTTGCACCTTAAATTCGTCAAAGCTTGTCTTCTTGCCGTAACCATTCTCAGTGATCATAAGTAGGCTTGTGCCCTTTCTTGCCACTTCGATTGAGACGATGATGTCGTCTTTGTTAAGCTTCATAGCCTTAACACCCATCGCTATCCTTGATGATGGTCTTGTTGTCTTCTCATCAAACATCAAAAACTTACCTTGCTTTGTTACGCAAACGATGTTTTCCTCGCCTGATGTTCTTCTAACGCCAACTACCTTGTCTTCATCTCTAAGGTTGATTGCCTTAAGGCCTCTCTTTCTGATGTTTTTGAACTCATCAAGGCTCACTCTCTTGTATATACCTTCTTGTGTAAGCATAGATAAGAAGCCGCCTTCTTCATCCTTCTTTAGTGGGATGATGGCTGAGATCTTCTCGTCTTTTTCAAGCTGAACAAGGTTTACTATAGCAAGTCCTCTTGCTTGACGCGAGCTCTCTGGTATCTCGTAGGCTTTGATTGAGTAAATTCTGCCTTTGTCTGTGAAGAATAATAGGTCGTCATGTGTCGAGACTACATATATGTCTTCAACAAAGTCTTCGTCACGTCTTTGCATGCCTTGGACTCCCTTGCCGCCTCTCTTTTGCATCTTGTATGCGCCCTCTGGCATACGCTTGATGTAGCCAAAGTGTGTTAGAGTGATAACAACATCTTCGTCCTCTATCATGTCTATGGTATCGATCTCGCCTGGGTCTGGCATGATTCTAGTTCTTCTTAGGTCTTGATACTTTTCTTTTATATCTATAAGCTCGTCTTTGATGATGCCGTAGATAAGTCTTTCTGAGCCAAGTATCTCCTTGTATTGATTAATTAATTTAATTAGTTCAAGGTATTCTTCTTCAAGCTTGTCTCTTTCAAGACCTGTTAGTCTCTTAAGTCTCATCTCCATGATGGCATTTGCTTGGATTTCACTTAGCTTGAACTTAGTCATCATTTCATTAACAGCAGTCTTGTCATCCTTTGAGCCTCTGATTATCTTTATGATCTCATCGATATGGTCAAGTGCAGTGCGCAGTCCTTCAACTATATGCGCTCTCGCCTCAGCCTTAGCAAGGTCGAAGCGTGTTCTACGAGTGATAATCTCGTATTGGTGCATGATGTAGTACTCGATAAGCTCCTTAAGTGTAAGAACCTTTGGCTCGCCATTAACAAGTGCAAGGTTGATGATGCCGAAGGTATTTTGCATTTGTGTGTTCTTATATAAATTGTTTAGGACAATGTTGGCGCTTTGATCACGCTTTATGTCTATAACTACACGTAAACCATCTCTATCGGACTCGTCTCTGATGTCTGAGATGCCTTCGATCTTTTTATCTCTTACAAGCTCGGCTATCTTTTGTATAAGTTTTGCTTTGTTTACTTGGTATGGAAGCTCCTTGATTATGATCTTCTCTCTACCTTTTTTCTCTTCGATTTCGCAAAGCGCTCTTTGAACTATACGGCCTCTACCAGTTCTGTATGCTTCCTTGATGCCGTCTTTACCCATAATCAGAGCTCCTGTAGGGAAGTCCGGTCCCTTGATGTACTTCATAAGACCATCGACATCTATGTCTTTGTTGTCAATGTAGGCAACGCAAGCGTCGATTACTTCCTTTAGATTGTGTGGCGCCATGTTTGTCGCCATACCTACTGCGATACCCGATGAACCATTAACAAGAAGGTTAGGAAAGCGTGATGGAAGTACTACCGGCTCTTTAGTTGTCTCGTCGAAGTTTAGCATGTAGTCAACAGTGTCTTTGTTTATGTCACGCAGCATCTCCATGGCGATCTTTGTCATCTTTACTTCAGTGTAACGCATCGCAGCAGCACCGTCACCATCTACTGAGCCAAAGTTACCATGACCATCAACTAGTAAGTATCTTGTGTTGAAGTCTTGCGCAAGTCTAACCATAGCGTCGTATACAGCTGTATCGCCGTGTGGGTGGTACTTACCAAGTACGTCACCGACTACTCTAGCAGACTTTCTGTACTGACCTTGCGGTGTGATGCCAAGCTCGTTCATCGAGTAAAGTATCCTTCTGTGAACAGGTTTTAAACCGTCTCTTACATCAGGAAGCGCTCTTGAAACTATAACGCTCATCGCGTAGCTCAAGTAGCTATTCTTCATCTCGTGCTCGACATTGACGTCCTTAAATTGTTTATCTTTTAAAATTACTTCATCTGTCATCTTATTACCTCATTATATATCTAAGTTCGACGCGTATTTTGCGTTCTTTTCAATAAATTCTCTTCTCGGTTCGACCTTGTCACCCATTAGCATGGAGAATATCTCGTCAGCATTAACAGCGTCGTCAACATTGACTCTTAACAGTATTCTGTGTTCTGGGTCCATAGTTGTCTCCCAAAGCTGTTCAGGGTTCATCTCACCAAGACCTTTGTAACGCTGTATTGTGTAGTTATCTCTGCCTATCTCTTTAAGTAGACTTTCTAGCTCGTCATCGTCGTATACATAGTACTCTTTTCTGTTCTTGCTAACCATGTATAGTGGTGGCTGAGCGATGTAGATGTGGCCATCGTCAACAAGCTCTCTCATGTGTCTAAAGAAGAATGTTAATAAAAGCGTTCTGATGTGAGCACCGTCGACGTCGGCATCGGTCATGATGATGATCTTGCCGTATCTAAGCTTTTCTATGTTAAACTCAGTGTCTATACCTGTACCAAAAGCTGTGATCATCGCCTTGATCTCTTCATAAGCAAGTATCCTATCAAGCCTTGCCTTCTCAACATTAAGTATCTTACCTCTAAGTGGAAGTATCGCTTGGAACTTTCTGTCACGGCCTTGCTTTGCAGATCCGCCGGCTGAGTCCCCTTCGACTATGAAGATCTCTGTCTCAGTGTTGTCGTTTGATTGACAGTCAGCAAGCTTACCAGGTAGTGTTGTGTTATCCAAGACACTTCTTTTGCCTCTTGATAAGTCACGCGCCTTTCTAGCCGCCTCACGCGCTCTTTGCGCAGAGATTGCCTTCTCTATGATCTTCTTTCCTTCTTGCGGATGAAGCTCGAAGTAATCAGTAAGCTCAGTATATGCTACCGAGTTTACTATACCTTGCACCTCGCTATTACCAAGCTTAGACTTAGTTTGTCCCTCAAATTGTGGCTCCTTAAGCTTAACTGAGACTATGGCTGTTAGACCCTCTCTCGCGTCATCGCCTGATAAGTTTTCTTCCTTTTCCTTTATAATGTTGGCCTTTCTACCATAATCATTAAGCACTCTTGTTAAAGCATTTCTAAAACCTGTCAAATGGTAGCCGCCTTCTGTAGTGTGTATATTGTTCGCAAATGTTAGTACATTTTCAGAGTAACCGTCAGTGTATTGCATAGCTATCTCAAGCTCGCAGTCCTCCATGGACTTGTCGAAGTAGATGATGTCTTCACTGATAGGGTTCTTGCTGCGGTTGATGTATTCAACGAATGACTTGATACCGCCTTCATAGTGGAAAACTTCCTCCTGTGGATCTTCTTCTCTCTCGTCGATTAAAGTGATGCGCACTCCTTTATTAAGGAAGGCAACCTCTCTAAACTTAGTGACTAAGACTTCCTTCGAAAATTCAGTAGTATCAAAAATTTCACTATCCGGCATGAATTGTATAGTAGTACCTGACTCCTTTGTGTCGCCAACTACCTTTATGTCGCCTTGCGCCTTACCTCTTGCAAAGTGCTGTTCATATATGTGGCCGCCCCTCTTAACAGTCGCTATCAGCCACTCGCTAAGCGCGTTAACGCATGACACACCAACACCGTGAAGACCGCCAGATACCTTGTATGCGTCGTTGTTAAACTTACCACCTGCATGAAGCACAGTAAGTACAGTCTCCAAAGTCGACTTGCCAGTCTTAGGGTGCACTTCAACCGGTATACCCGAGCCGTTATCCTCTATAGATATACTGCCGTCCTTGTAGATCACAACCTTGACAGTATCAGCTCTACCAGCCAAAACTTCGTCGATGGAGTTGTCCATAACCTCCATAACGCAGTGGTGCAGACCCTTTGTGCCAGTCGAGCCTATATACATGCCCGGTCTTTTTCTAACGGGTTCAAGTCCTTCAAGAACCTGAATACTACCCGCATTATAATTCTTATCTTCCATTTCTTCCTCCGTAAATCATTTCATTCGTTTCTAACTTTATAAGTAAATAGTCATCGTCTATCAAATCTTTAATATCATCCATATCCTGCAGCGTGAATATTACCTGCATATCAGAGACTGCATCAAGTAAGTACTTCTTCCTCGACTTGTCAAGCTCAGAAAAAACATCGTCAAGTAAGAGCGTTACATCCTTTTGAAAGCTCCTTATCATCTTGAGCTCACTAAGCTTCATAGAGAGCATCACAGTCCTTAGCTGGCCTTGCGAGGCAAACTTTTTCGCCTCATTCTCAGCTATCGTTATAAGGTAGTCATCCCTATGTGGACCCAAGGCAGTCGACTTTCTATCGATGTCCTTGTCGATGTTCGCCGTGAAAGCTTCTTCATAAGTCTTTTTAATGTCCGCTTCTATGTCAATGTTAGTCTTGTACTCAATACTTAAGTCTTCTCCACCACTTAAGTCATTGTGTATAGCCTTACAAATGGCGTTAAAGTTCTCAGTAAAAGTTTTTCTCTTCTCTATAAGAGCCGCGCCAAGCGTAATTAGCTGCGCGTCATAAGACTTTAGTACTGCCTTTAAAGAGTTTTTGTCTCTATACATCTTAAGCGCCTTGTTCCTATTCATAAGAACCTTGTTGTAGCTAAGAAGTTCATCGCGATACGAGGGCGATATCCTCGTTATGATGCTGTCGATGTACTTTCTTCTAAGAGCCGGCGCGCCTTTTAATATATTTAAGTCGAAGGGTTCAAAGAGAACCGCCTCAAACTTTTGCGTGTAGTCCTTCACATTCTTAAGCATCTTTTCATTTTGCTTAACAAGCTTACCCTTAGGCTCTATACTGATCTCTAATCTGTTTAGTATATCAGAGTAGAGGTACTCAAAAGAGGCATAACTCGATGCGCAGCCAAACTTTATTAGCTCATGGTTCCTTTCAGTCCTGAAACTCTTTAAGAAACTAAGCATGTATATAGCCTCAATCACATTCGATTTGCCCTTGGCATTGCTTGCAAGTATTATGTTCTTTTTTGGATGAAACTTCAAATATAACTTTGAAAAGCTTCTAAAGTTTACAAGCTTTAAACTCTTTAACATATCTCTATACTTTCATCAAATAATGTAACAACGTCACCCACTCTGATCTTCTTACCTCTGCGAGTTTCAACCTCGCCATTGACCTTAACAAGACCATCTTGAATGATGTTTTTTGCCATGGCGCCGCTATCTACAAGAGCGCAAACCTTTAAAACATTTTGCAGCTGAATGTATTCATCTTCTAGCTTAAACTTCATAATTCTCACCTAATCATCTATTATAATATATATCACTTACGCTTGCATCTTTACAGGTAAAACAAGGTAGCGATACTCTTCATTTTCAGTAATCTTCATAGGCCTAATGCTTTCAGAAAGCCTTAATGTAAGCTTATCCGAGCTCATAGCCTTGAGACCTTCAAGGACGTAGCGGCCGTTGAAGCCAATCTTGATATTGTCACCAGTTTTTTCTACCATGATGTCGTCACTTGCACTGCCCATCTCGTTCGAAGCAGTGATCTTTAAGTTGTTATCCTCAAAATCCATAACTATAAGACTAACTCTGTCCTCAAAGCCTATTAACGATACTCTCTCGATGGCATTGATAAGATCCATCCTAGATATCTCTACAGTAGTGTAGTCCTCACTTGCAAAGACTTCCTCATAGTTAAAGAAGTCGCCTTCGATAAGCCTTGTATATAGTAGTGCTCTGTCTATCTTGAAGACTGCCTTGTCTCTTGCATAAGATATCTCAACAATATCATCAGTATCTTCAAGCATCTTTTGCACTTCAGATAAAGTTCTGTATGGAACTATGAAAGATGTTTCTTCGTCACTGTCCACCTTGAACTTTAAGGAACTAATTCTATAACCATCAAGACTTGCAGCGTCTAAGTAGCCCTTGCTAAATTTGAAGTAAACGCCACACAAAGTAGGTCTTGCTTGGTCTTGACTAGTTGAGAATAGTGTCTTCTTGATAATCTTGTTAAGATCCTTCATAGATAGCTTGACGCTCTTGTCAGTTGCAACACGAGTGTCGATCTCTGGGTAGTCATCGTGAGGCATGCTCTTTAAGTTAAACTTCGAGAACTTCGCCTTGATCTCAACATCGTCACCTTCGCAAGTGAAACTGATCTCACCTGAAGCTAGCTTTCTTACTATGTCACTTAAAAGCTTGTTCGAGAAGCAGCAAGTGCCCTCTTCAAGAACTTGGCACTCAACTTCGGATATGATGGTAAGCTCAGTGTCAGTTGAAACAAGCCTTATTCTGTTATTTGCAGCAGTAATTTTGATTGCTTCAAGAATTTCAAGAGGACTTCTTTGAGAGATAGCCCTTTGAGCAATCGTAATGTGTTTTAAAAATTGGTCTTTGTCGATAATAAACTTCATCTTTTCACCTCTTATTTCTTGTTTGTAGAACAATTAAATATTAATACTTATTTTGATACTATCAAATAATTCCGTAGTAGTTTTAGATTTTAAATATGAAATATTTAAAATCGCAAGAAAATTTATGTGAGTAAATTTTCTTATTTTTTTTTACTATGATTATGGTTTTGCTATAATAATAATTTTCTAATAGCAAATATTTTATTCAGAACGAATTTTTTTTTAGATATCAAATATGGAAATATTTGATATCGCAAGAAAATTTAATTTTTGAATTTTCTTTTAATAATAAGAACCCCACCCTATCTCAAAACTTCGTTTTGGATTGGTCCACGGGAACCTTTGTATTATTCAAAATTCTTACGAATTTCTCTAATAATAAAAGAACCTCACCCTTCCACGATGCTTCGCATCGGGTGGGTACCCGAGAACCTTGCATTAGATATCAAATATAAAGTATTTGATATCGCAATAAAATTTATAGTAGTAAATTTTATTTTTATCATATATATAAGAAAATTTTTCTCATCTCTATTTTTTTACTAAAACTATTTTTTCGCCTTAATAATAATATAAATAAAGAGTAATAGTAGTAGGCTCTGTATAATTGTGGATAACTTATCTTAATTAGGCTTTTTAGCTAATACTTATCCACAGGTCTTCTTGATAAAATGTTCACTATATGGAACTTATCCACAGATGATCTTTTCCAAAGCGTCAACTGCTTCTCTAATTTCCTTATTTGCCTTCTTCGCCCTGAGTATTTTTTCGTAGGCATATATCACGGTAGAGTGGTCGCGTCCACCAAAAGATTCACCAATCTTTGGATACGATAAATCCGTGTGTACACGAGCAAAATACATCGCTATCTGCCTTGGTATAGCTATGTCAGAAGATTTTTTCTTCGAGTGAATATCATCAACACTTATATTGAAATACTTCGAAACAGCCTCCTTAATCGAGTCTATGGTGATCTCCTTTTCCTCAGTTTGACTCATAAAGTCAAGCGCACTCTTCGCAAGAGGCACAGTAATTTCAAGCTTAGTACCGCCTTCTTGTTCAGAAGCCGCCTTAACACCCATAAGCGCCCCTTCAAGCTGACGAATGTTCTGCTTAGCACGCTTTGCGATGTACTCAAGCACATCGTCACTAACATTAAGGTGTTCCTCGTCCGCCTTCGCCCTCAATATAGCGATACGCGTCTCCAAAGGAGGCTGCTTAACCTCTATAGTTAGACCACTTTCAAAGCGGCTGATAATCCTATCTTGAATATTTTTAATATCACTAGGCGACCTATCCGATGCGATAATTATCTGCTTATTCATAGTGTAGAGCGCATTAAAAGTGTGGAAAAACTCCTCTTGCGTTTGATCCTTGTACGACAAAAACTGAATATCGTCAATAATCAAGCAGTCCAAAGAGCGATACTTTTCCTTGAATTCACGCATCTTTCTGTTTTGTAAGCAGCTAATAAGCTCATTTGTAAAGTCTTCACTAGTAATATATAAAAGCCTAAAATCCTTATGATCCTTTAGCATCTTATTGCCTATCGCATTGATAAGATGAGTCTTACCTAGACCAGTCTTACCAAATAAGAAGAATGGATTGTAAAGAAGACCTGGATTTTCCGCTATCCTCTTAGAATTTTCGAAGACATAAAGGTTTGCCTCACCAGGAATAAATCTGTTAAAAGTAAAGTAAGGATTCAAATTAGGAATTATATCCCCAGTTTTTTGAGAAGTCTCCTCAACACTTTGATGATAGTCATAACCTTCAGTCGGTTCCAAAATCTTAAGATCCACAACACCCATATCCAAGGCAATAAGCTTTCTCTTGATAAGGTCCTTGTAGTTAAACTGGACTATGCTCTTGATGAATAGGTTTGGAGCCAAAAGCATCAAGATGCCGTCTTCAAAGGCAACAGGTTCCAAAACACTGATCCAAAGGTCCATGTTGTTAAGAGCAATGTCTTCCTTAAGCGACTCCATACAAGATGCAAATATCGACTTTGCGTTGTTCATATTTCTTACCTCCGTCCTATGTGGATACTTTATCCACAGACATCTGTCATTATATGTATTTTCACGAGAATGTACTTGTTCATAGAAAATATTATGTTTTCTGTGGATAAGTTTATGTTTTTGCTAAGATATCCACAGTTTTTCCACAAGTTATTAACAGTTTATACAAGATATACTGCTCTATTTTCTAAGTCTTTTATATTATATCAACAAATAAAAAAATTATCAACATTTATTTTTGTGGTCTGTGGATAGACTGTGGAAACAAGTTAATAGCATGACGAGTGTTAATAAAAAAAGAAGCCTTTTTTAAAAGACTTCTTTGAAATATCTTGATGTGTTTATTTTTGATATTTTCTAATTACTTTTTCTACTTGTGACTCTAATTCTTCTATGTCTGGAATATATAATGTATATTTTGATGCAAATATTTTATTTGATAAATTGCCAAGTGCATATTCTGCTTGAATACCATCTTTATCTGCACATAAAATAATGCCTATAGGATCATTATCCATTTCATCATTAACTTCCGCTTTATAATAGTTTAAATACATGTTAATTTGTCCAACAGCTTCTGGCATTAGCTTTCCTTTTTTTAGTTCAATTAAGACATATGATCTTAAAATTTTATTATAAAAAACCATATCCACATAATAATGTGTGTTACCTAGGGTTACCCTTTGCTGGTTTCCTACATACATAAAACCCTTGCCAAGTTCTAGCAAGAATGTTTCAATATGATCTATGAGTGCTTTTTCTAAATCACTTTCCATCATTGGCTTTTCTTCTGGCAAGCCTAAAAATTCAAATACATAAGGGTCTTTTACAAGATCTGCTGCCTTATTTATTTCATTGCCCTTTAAGGCTAGGTCTAGGACTTTTTCTTTGTTCTCCTCTCCAGCTGATAAGAGCAATCTTTCAAATAGTGATGTTTTAATTTGCCTTTTAAGTTCTCTTACTGACCAATTTGCATTGATGCTTTCTTTTTCATAGAAGCTTCGCTTTTTCTCATCGCTAATGGATAAGAGTTCGCAATAATGGGACCAGGTCAATTTGCCAGACAGTGTCTGGCAAATTGGATATTCTTGAAAAAACCTCCTCATAAATTGTAAATTTGAGACTGAAAATCCTCGCCCATATTCTTTGGTTAACCTCTTTGATAAATCTTTAAGAAGCTCTTTGCCATATTCTGCTCTTTCTGAATGTCCTTGCTCATCTTCTACGATGATACGTCCAATCTCCCAGTAAGTCTCTACCAAAATATTATTGACTTCTCTTGCAACTTCGTTTCTTGCATTATCCATCAATGTTTTTATGATATTAAAAACATTATCATGGACTTTATCTATGTTATTTTTATTATTCATACAAGCACCTCTTAATATAATTATATTAATAATTATACCATAAAAATTTACTATTGTTAAATTTAACAGACACTGTCTGGCATTTTTAATTTAATAATATTAAATAAAAGATTTACCCAAGCATAATTCTCTTTAAAATTCTTGAACAATTGGCGGGTTTGCAGAAAAAGTGCAAAAAAGAATTGGCGGGTTTGTGCTTAGATATAAAATATTCCAGTCACTGTCTGGAATTTTTAATTTAAATAGATTAACAAAACACGCCCAACTATAATCCCTTTTAAAATCATCTTGTACTACGCCCCCTGCTGTGTTATAATAAAGTTATAATCAAGGGAGGTTTATCATGGACAATAAGAAAATTACGTTTTTTGAGTACACTATACTTAAGTTAATCATTGCAGGGCTATTCTTATTATTGTATTTTAATCCAAGTGTCTTTTGCATTTTTGAAAATACAATGCCTGACGCGATCATCTATTGCAAGGCGGCTTCTTTATTTTTTGCAATACTAACTGTATCTAAGCTTTTTGACGCTATATACAAGGCATCACTAAATAAGTAACTTAAATTTGCATTAAATCTAGCCCTTTCGCTAGTTTCGAATTATTTTGTCGCTGCGGAGTGCGATTTGCACACCTCACTCCAAAAAATTCTGTACAACGCGAAATCATCTAGATTTCTCTGCAAATTACATAAATTATTACATAAACATGCTGTTAGAATAAATTATCTATTGTATTAAGAATTTATTAATTTTCTCTTGACAAAGCGTATCTAATTAATTATAATTACTATAGGAGTTTATGTACTATAGGAGGTGTAGATAAATGAAGAGAACTTATCAACCTAAGAAGAGACAAAGAAAAGTTGAACACGGCTTTAGAAAAAGAATGTCAACTAAGTCTGGTAGAAATGTCTTAAGAAGAAGAAGATTAAAAGGAAGAAAGAAATTATCTGCATAATTACTATGCAAAGATCTTTAAGTTTAAGAAAAAAAGTAGAGATTAACAGGGTTTTCTTGGCGAAGAAGAAGGCCTTTAATGAGTCTTTTACGATATATTACCGCTATACGAACCTGGATCACCCTAGGTTTTGTTTTGCTATAAGTAAGAAGTACGGCAAGGCGAATAAGAGGAATTTATTAAAAAGAAGGCTCAAGGCCATCATCGAGGCGAATGCTTCTGACTTTGACAAGTCTTATGATATGGTTATCTCTGTCAAGCCCACTGTTATTGACTACGATTTCTACAAGATTAGAAAGAGGTTTCTTTCTTTATTAAGAAAAATAAATGTTTTAAAGGTTAAAGCTTATGAGTAGGATTATGATTTGCATTGTGAAGGGCTACAGATTTGTGGCGCATAAGGTTTTACATAAAAGGCCGAGCTGTATTTTCACTCCAACTTGCTCTGAGTACGCGATAGAAGCTTTTGAGAAATATGGTTTTTTCAAAGGCTTGTATTTGTCTGTAAAAAGAGTGCTAAGATGCAATCCATTCTCTAAGGGTGGTTATGATCCGCTTGTATAGTTTACCTTTTTTACTTTTATTGTTTAGGAGGAATTTAGATGTTAGGTAAAATTCTAGGTTACCTGTTTAATTTCATATATGACCAGCTTGCAAGTATGGGCTCTGAGCCAGCGAACTTCTCATTTTTGGCAATGACTATCATAATCTCGACTGTTGTTGTGAAATTATTGGTACTGCCACTACAGATATCTTCTACTAAGAAGATGAAGAAGACTGCGGACTTGCAGCCTAAGGTTAAGGAGATTCAAGAAAAGTACGGCTACGATCAACAGATTGCCTCTCAAAAGGTTATGGAGCTTTATAGAAAAGAGGGCGCGTCAATCACTGGCGGCTGTCTTCCACTACTTATTCAGTTCCCAATCTTGATTGCCTTTTTCCAAGTGTGTCAAAACCCTGCAATCAACGCTTTTGGTGCAGAAAAGTATGCTGCTATGCAAAAGACATTCTTCTGGATTAAGGACCTTTCGGTTGCTGACCCGTATTGGTATGGTCTTCCTTTAATCGCAACAGCTGTAACATTCTTAATGAGTGTGACTACTCCAAAGGTTGGCATGACTGACGAGAATCAAGCTAAGTCGATGAACATAATGCAGTATTTTATGCCGATGATGACTTTTTTCTTTACAATTAAGTATCCTGCTGGACTAGCTCTTTATTGGGGTGTGTCAAGCTTATTTGCTGCAATTCAGCAATTTGTGCAAAACAGGATTATTAAGAAAGAGGAGGTAATTGTAAGTGAAAAAGAGATTTGAAGCTAAGACTGTAGAAGAAGCCATCGTTCAAGCGGAATTGGACCTTGGCATGCATAGGGACGAATTTACTGTTGATGTAATAAATGAAGATACTAAGGGTTTCTTAGGTATCGGCGCGAAGAATGCTGTGATCGAGGTTGATTATACTATAAACGTAGAAGAACATTGCAGCTGCGGCTGTGAAGATCACCACCATGAGAATCACGAAGCTCATGACCATGAACATGAACATGAGCAAGCTGAAGCATCTGATGGGGATGACAAGGCGTACATCGCTGTATTAAAGAACTTCCTAAATGAGTTCTTTAGACTATTTGAAGTAAAGGCTTCGTACAAGATTGACGAGGCGGATGATATAATCACGGTACTAATCAAGGGCGAGACTTCTGAGGATACATCGAAGCTTATCGGTAAGAAGGGCGCTGTTTTGGACTCGATGAACACTATAGCGCAAATTCAGCTAAACAGGAACTTAGACGAGTTCAAGAGATTATTCATCGACATCGGTGATTACAGAAAGAAAAGACAAGAAAAAGTTAGAGAGCTTGCTATACAAGGTTGTGAAAGGGCTAGAAAGTATGGTACTAAGGTTTCATTAGAGTACATGACTAGCTATGACAGACGTATCGTTCACGAAACCTTAGCAGGTATTGAAGGCGTAAAAACATTTTCTGAGGGCAACGAGCCTCACAGAAGAGTTTGTATCATAGCGAAGTAATTAGGAGGCTTTTATAGCCTCTTTTTTTATTATGTGAATGGAGATTGATTATGAGAACTATATGTGCAATATCAACTGCAATGCAGCCGGGCGCCATCGCCATCATTAGGATGAGCGGCAGGGAGAGCTTTGCTATCGCGAAGAAAATATTTCGCTCGGCTAGCGGCAAAAGTGATTTCAAAAGTAAATATATGTACTTCGGTAGAATTTACGACGGAGACGACTTCCTAGATGAGGTTTTGATCACCTTTATGAAGGCGCCAAATACCTACACTACCGAGGATATGGTTGAGATTTATTCGCACGGTAGCGTGATAAGTCAAAGAAGGATACTTAATCTCCTTCTGAAAAATGGCGCAGAACTTGCTGAGCGTGGCGAATTTACGAAGAAGGCCTTCATTGGCGGCAGGATTGACATCACGCAGGCTGAAGCTGTCGCTGACATGATTAACGCGAAGACCGACATGAGCTATAATCTATCCTTAAAAGCCTTTGACGGCTCGGTTCGTGACTTTATTAATGGTCTTGCAGATAGCCTTAAGATGCTCATTGCGAACATCGAGGTCGCTATCGACTACCCTGAAGAGGACATCGAGGAGATCAGCTACGAGCGCATCACTGCTACACTTACGGATGTGAAGGACAAGCTTTTAAGCCATATGAAGCGCGCCTCTACATCGTCACTTATCAAAGACGGCATCAAGACGTCCATAGTCGGTGTGCCAAACGTAGGTAAGTCATCCTTACTAAATACATTCACACGCGAGGAAACGGCAATTGTCTCGAACATCGAAGGCACTACGCGTGACATGATTACTGAGTACGTCGACCTTGAGGGCATCAGCCTTAAGCTTATGGACACGGCAGGCATACGCGAGGCCTCGGACGAGATCGAGCGTATGGGTGTTGCGATATCGAAGAGGGCGATCAAGGATGCAGACCTTGTCCTTGCAGTCTTTGACTACTCCAAGCCTATGAGTGATGGCGACAGGGATATCATAACTATGGTTCAGGACAAAAAGCACATATATATATTAAATAAGGTAGACGAGGGCGAAAATGCGGGCTACCTTGACCACTTTGAGCAAGGCGCGAAGTTTATCCTTACAAGCTTAAAGACGGGCGAAGGCTTCGACGCGCTTAAGGATATGATTAAGGAGATGTTCTTAGGCGGCGAGATATCGCAAGATGACCTAGTTTATGCGAACATTAGGGAGATGGACCTCTTAAATAAGGCGCACTCAGCCATAAGCGAGGCACTTGGCGATGCTGAAAGTAGGCAAGTTTACGACTTACTCATAGTCAACATAAAAGCCGCGCTTGATAGCCTTCTTGAAGTGCTTGGCGAGAAGCTTGACAGCGAGATACTTGACAAGATATTCCAAAACTTTTGCATTGGCAAATAGACAAAGGAAGTGAAATTATGCAAAGAAGAGAAATAAAATACATTAGAGGCACTTTTGATGCTGTCGTAGTCGGTGCTGGACACGCGGGCTGCGAGGCGGCTCTTGCACTAGCGCGCCTTGGCAAAAAAACTGCGGTCGTAACCATCAGCTTAGATGCGATCGCTGCTATGAGCTGCAACCCAAACATTGGCGGCACTGGCAAGGGTCACCTCGTTCGTGAGGTAGACGCCCTTGGTGGCGAGATGGCGAAGAACATTGACAAGACCTACATACAGTCGCGTATGCTCAACACATCCAAGGGACCTGCAGTCCACTCACTTAGAGTGCAAGCCGACAAGCAGGCCTACCACCGCGAGATGAAGAAGACACTTGAGAAGGAGCCTAATTTAACCATTATTCAAGGAGAGGTAGATGAAGTCCTTTTTGATGAGAGTGGCAAAGCATCTGGCGTCAAACTATGCACAGGAGCTGTACTTGAGTCGAAGGCAGTCATCTTGGCGACAGGCACATACCTTAAAGGAAGGATATTCGAAGGCGAGCTAAACTACGAGTCCGGCCCCGATGGCCGCTTCCCTGCTAAGTACCTATCCAGCTCACTTATTGAGCATGGCATAGATTTGCGTAGAATGAAGACAGGTACACCAGCGAGAGTCCACCGTCGCAGCATCGACACTTCGAAGATGGCTGTGCAAGAGGGCGACAAGACTATCGTCCCCTTCTCATTCATGAACGAGGCGGATGCCATCATGAAAGAGCAAGCAGTTTGCTACCTAACATACACAACTAAGCCTATGCACGAGTACATCCTTAAGCACATGGATCGCTCCGCAAGGACCATAGGCGACATCACAGGCGAAGGACCACGCTATTGCCCAAGCATCGAGGACAAAGTTCTGCGTTTCAAAGACAAGGATCATCACCAAGTCTTCATCGAGCCGGAAGGCACAGACACTGACGAGATGTACATCCAAGGCGTCTCGACTGCCCTACCCGAGGAGATGCAAGTTGAGATGTATAGGATGATAGAAGGCCTTGAGCACTCCGAGATTATGAGGAGCGCCTACGCGATAGAGTACGACTCGATCGACCCTACTTCCCTAAAGCTTAGTCTCGAGTCAAAGACAAAGGAGAATTTATTCTTTGCCGGCCAGATCAATGGTTCATCTGGCTACGAAGAGGCAGCCGCCCAAGGCATCATGGCAGGCATCAATTGCTACCTAAAACTTGAGGGCAAGGAGCCCTTCATTATAAAGCGTAGCGAGGGCTACATCGGCGTTTTGATTGACGACCTTGTGACTAAAGGCACAAACGAGCCGTATCGTATGATGACAAGCCGCTGTGAATATAGACTTAGTCTAAGGCAGGACAACGCAGACATGCGCCTTACAGAGTACGCATATAAGATAGGTCTTGCATCCGAAGAGCGTTACAATAGGATGCTTGTTAAGAAGGAGCGCATCGAAGGCGAGCTTGAAAAGATGAGAGCGAAGTCCATCGGCCCAAAAGACGAGACAAACGCCTACCTTGAGAGCCTTGGAACAGCAGCACTTAAGACTGCGGCAACACTTGAGGAGCTTCTTCGCCGCCCAGAGATACATTACAATAACTTAGCTAAGTTTATGAACCTAGCCTTGGATAAGCCGGACGAAATCCTTGAGCTTGAAACCATAGTTAAGTACGACGGCTACATCAAGAAACAAAATAAAGAGATCGAGAACTTCTTAAAGATGGAAGAAAGGTCACTAGTAGATTTTGACTATAGCCTAGTCAAGGGACTTAAGATTGAAGCGAAGGAAAAGCTAGAAAAGTTTAGACCATCAAACCTTGGTCAAGCATCGAGAATCAGTGGCGTTACACCAGCTGACATCAACAACATCATCATCTACATGGAAGTAAATAAACGCAAATGATATACATTATTTTAGTTTTGCTGCTACTCGCCTTCTTTATCATGTGGAAGAAGAAGCTGGTAGTCACAGAATATACAGTAGCGGCACCCATTGACATGGACATACTTATACTCTCAGACCTGCACTCGATGAACTTCGGCGAAGGACAAAGAGAGCTCTTGGACTTTGTGGATAGCCTTGACTTCGACATCATCACCCTACCCGGCGACATCTTCGACGACAGCGTGGACGACGCGAAGGGCTACGAGTTCGCAGAGGGCATCAAAAACTACGAGTGCTACTACATCCTCGGCAACAACGAAGTACTCTCCGGCAAGGCCGAGCTGCACATGAAGAATATGCGCTCCCTCGGTATACACACACTAGACGATGAGAAGCGCGTCATCACAAAGGATACAAAGCGCATCGCCATCTACGGCTTCACAGACCGCGACGCACTCAGTATGAAGGACCTCGCAGGCATAGTTGAGACCAGTCTTGATAATGAGAGCGAGACTTATGACTATAGTATAGTACTTGCACATAAACCATTTGCAAGGAAGTACTTTGGAAAGCTCAAGGCAGACCTTGTCATCTGTGGCCACGCACATGGTGGTCAGTGGCGCCTACCTCCTATCAACAACGGAGTATTTGCGCCGAACCAAGGAATATTTCCTAAGTATGCAGGCGGTGTATATGAGGCGAACGGCAAGTATGAAGTCGTCTCGAGAGGCCTCGCGCGCGGACTAAAACTCGTGCCTAGGCTAAACAACCCGCCCGAGATCGTTTTATTACACTTAAGAAAATAATGTTCCACGTGGAACATTTGAAAGGATATATATGCTGAAAACTTATTTGAATGATATTAATATCGAAGCGAATGATAAGCAAATTGCTCAGCTAGAGCGCTTCAAGGAGATGCTCGTGGAGAAGAACAAGGTCATGAACCTAACAGGCATCACAGACTCAGATGAGGTCGACAGGCTCCACTTCACCGACAGCGCCTACCCTCTTACACTACCCGAGCTTAAAAATGCGAAAAGAATTATAGACGTCGGCACTGGCGCAGGCTTCCCTGGCATAGTCTTGAAGATACTTGCACCAGACAAAGAGATCACACTCAACGACAGCCTGCTTAAGAGACTGAAGTTTCTTGACGAAGTGATTGATGATTTAGAACTAAAGGATATAGAGACGCTGCACGCAAGGAGCGAAGACCTTGCTCACAAGAACGGATATAGAGAGGCATACGACGTAGCCACATCGAGAGCCGTTGCTCGCCTAGCGACACTTACAGAGTATATGCTCGGCTTCGTAAAAGTCGGTGGCTACATGCTAGCGATGAAGTCTGGTGACATAAATGAAGAAGCTATGGAAGCCAAGAAAGCCATTACGGCAATGGGCGGAGAGCTAGTTAATGTGCATAAGTACAGACTCTTTGACGAGTTTGACAGGTCGATAGTGATTGTGAAGAAGGTGAAGCCGACTCCAAAGAAATATCCACGCGGAAAGAATTTGGCAAAAACTAAGCCGATCTTGTAGTTTACTTATTTATATATAAGAGATCATATTTGATATGGTCTCTTTTTTATTTTGCTCAATAACGAAAAGTGTATTCCCTCGCTTGCTGCGCCTACATAAATTGTTAATTTCTAAGTTTGTTCACCTGTGGTCTCATATCCGTTCGCTACGCTCAGCTAGATGAGCCCACGGTCGGCTCACTGCACTAAGAAATTAATTCAATTTATTCCGAAGGCTGCGCTCGTGAACATCACTTTTCTCACTAATGTGGCTCACTTCGTTAATAACACTTTTCTCTTATTTGATAGAGAAAACAAAACTTTTATCTCACTAAAGACATCGCTCGTGAAAAACATTTTTCTATATATACATCGCTTCCTATATATAAGCACGCGTCACTATACATACCTCACGACCTATATAGCACCTCGCCTCTCATATAACACCTCACGACCTATATAGTACCTCACGCGTAAAACAAAATGTTCCACGTGGAACATTCATATAAAAAACATAAACAGAACCCGTTTGTCAATCTCTCTATTGTTTTTTCTTATAATATATGCTATTATAAACTTAGAGGTGATTTCATGTCCAAAACTATTGTCATATTTAATCAAAAAGGCGGCGTCGGTAAAACTACGACTGCCATCAACCTAAGTTATGCGCTTGCGAAGCTTGGCCAGAGGGTCTTGTGTGTCGACATGGACGCGCAGTCGAACCTTTCAAGCGGCCTTCTTGAAGACTACACAGAGGCCACTTCATCCACATACACGCTTCTTACAGAGGCTAGCAAGGACACAAAATCACTAATCAAGCGTACCAAGCTAGATAAGCTCCACGTCATCGACTCCTCGACCGACATCGCAGGTCTTGAGATTGAGCTTGCGCAAAAGGGCGAGTGGAAAGACATCTTAAAGCGCCGTTTAGACGAGGTCAAAAATGATTACGACTTCATCTTCATCGATTCGCCGCCATCACTTGGCATACTTTCCATCATGAGCCTAGCCGCAGCAAACTCAGTCATCATCCCGATACAAGCCGAGTACTACGCACTTGAAGGCGTTTCAAAACTAATCAAGACAGTAGAGCTGGTGAAGGAAAATTACAATCAGTCCCTTACGATCGAAGGCGTTCTAATCACTATGTTCGACTCGAGAAACAATCTTCACACAGAAGTCTTCTCCGAAGTCAAGAACTTCTTCAAGTCCAAGCTCTACGAGGCAGTTATTTATAGAAACGTCAGACTTGCAGAGGCGCCAAGCTACTCTATGAGCATATTTGAGTACGACAAAGCCTCCAAAGGAGCAGAAAATTACATGAATCTAGCCGAAGAATTTTTACAAAAGCAAGGAAGGTGATCATATGGCGAAAAAACTTGGCAAAGGCCTAGGTAGCCTATTAGGCGTCGAAAGCATCACGGAAATCACAGAAAAGTCCAAAAACGAGCTTGTGGAATTGGATATGGCACAGGTAGTGCCAACAGAGGGACAGCCGCGTCAGTCATTTAATGCAGAGAGCATCAAAGAGCTAGCCGAGTCCATCGAGAAGAACGGTCTTTTGCAGCCTATAGTCGTAAGACCTATGAAGGACGGCAAGTATCAGATCATAGCCGGAGAAAGGCGCTACAGAGCCTTTAAGAAGCTTGGCAAGAGCGTGGTTCCAGCCATAGTCAGAGACTACAAAGACGAAGAAGTCGACAAATTGCAGCTCGTTGAAAACGTACAAAGAGAGGACTTAAACCCTTACGACGAGGCCATAGCCTACCTAAAACTCAAGGAAAAGTACGCCCTAAAGCAGGAAGACATCGCCAAAGCAGTCGGTAAGTCCCGTCCATACATCTCGAACATGACCAGACTATTATCCTTAGAGGATGAGATACTTGACATGCTTAAGAACGGCGAAATCACAGTATCACACGCCAAACTTATACTGTCATTAGATACAAAAGAAGAAAGAATTAAACTTGCACACAAGATAAAAGATGCAGGCCTTACAGTCAAAGGTACCGAAGCGAGAACGAAGAGGCCCAAGAAGGCAAAGCCAGAGGACATCTACATCAAAGACATTCGCGAAAGACTCGAAGACTTCCTTACAACGAAAGTTTCGATCACACACACAAAGCGCGGCGGTACAATCACCCTAGACTACTACACAGACGACGACCTAACAAGGCTTGCAGAGCTGATTATGGAGGATTAGTATGGATCTACACGTATATATAGTTGACGCATTCGCAGCATGCCGTTTCGGCGGCACACCCATCGGCGTCGTACCAGACGCAAACAATATGAGCAAAGAAGACTGCCAACTCATCGCAAACGAGCTTAGAGTCAACCTCACAGCCTTTGTAGAGCCAGTCGACGAAGACGTCTTCAAAACCAGATACTTCACAAGTAAAACCGAGCTAGAAGCCTCCGGACAAGGCTCACTAGCACTCTTCTACGTCCTTACAAACCTTGGCTATATCAAAGCCATTGAGAATGGTGTCAAGCTCGTCTACGAAGTTACACGCGAGTCCAAGAAGAAAGTCTACATCTATTACAAAGACTACAAAATCGAGAACCTAGAGATCGAGACAAGTAGACCCGAGATAGTAAACAAAGCGCCCGACATTACAAACATGCTTAGCGCGATGAGTCTTTCCACAGCAGACATAGGCATCACTGGCAAAGACGCCAAAGCCATGGTCGTGAATGCAGAAGAGAACACACTCGTGGTTCCAGTTAAGACGAGAGAAACACTCTACAGCTACACAATCGACGAGTTCAAGTTCAAAGACGCGGCCAATAGCCTTGGAGTCGAGAACGTACACCTTTTCTGCGAGTCCGAAGACGGCATCTACTTCGTGAGAAACTACACAAAAGACATCTCCTTCGAAGAAGATGGTTCATCCGCCTACGCTAACGCGGCACTACAATACTACCTTATCAAAAACAAACTTACGACAAAACTCAAAGCCAAGATGTTCCAAGGCGAGACACTTAATAGACCGTCAAGAGTACAAACACGCTACCTTGAGGATAAGGATTCGGCGTTTATTACGGTTATGGGAACAGCACGCATTTCATTGGATGGAATACTTAATATCTAGTATATATAGACAAATACAAAGGAGGAAAATTATGTTAATCGAAAAATCACTAAGAGACTACCTAAAAGAAGTTAGATCAGACTCACCAGCACCAGGCGGTGGCTCAGTTGCAGCCTACTCATCAGCCCTAGGTGCATCACTTACAAACATGGTCATGGCACTTACAGAAGAGAAGAAAGCCTTCCTAGAATTGCCAGAAGACGAGCAAAAAACAATGAAAGACTACTCGAAAAAGTTAGTAGAGCTATGCACAGAACTTGAAGACATCGTCGACACAGACTCAACAGCTTTCAACGATGTAATCAAGGCACTTAAGATGCCAAAAGAAACAGAAGAAGAAAAAAAGATCAGATCACAAATGATACAAGAAGGCTACAAAATCGCGCTAGAAATACCATTCAGATGCGCAGAGCTAGGTCTAGAAGCTATGAAGATGCAAAAAATCTTCGCTAAAAACGGCAACATCAACGCCATCACAGACGTAGGAGTAGGATGCTTACTACTACAAACAGGCGTAGAAGGCGCACTACTAAACGTTACAATCAACCTAAAATCACTTAAAGACGAAGCCTTCAGAGATGCAACAAGAGATAAAGTTGAGCACATGCTAGCAGAGTCAAAACAATACAAAGAAGAAACACTTGCGATAGTATACGAAAGATTGACTAAGTGATATCATAGGACGCTTCACTTGTGGAGCGTCTTTCTTACATAATATTAAAGAAAGGAGGTCAAAATGACAAAAGAAGAGATTATAAAGCTTATAGAAGACGGCGAGAAAATAGATGTCGAACTAAAGGAGTCGAAGAGCTCACTAAACAAAGACGTCTACGATACAGTTTGCTCTTTTAATAACAGAAGTGGTGGACACATTATACTTGGAGTTAACAACAATAAAGAAATAATAGGTATCAATCCTACAAAAGTTGATAAGATGATTAAAGATTTTACAACAGCTATAAATAATCCGAAAAAGTTATATCCACCATTGTATCTAACGCCAGAGCATATTGTTGTAGATGGTAAAGACTTAATCTATATACACGTGCCAGAAGGCTACCAAGTTTGTAGACACGGTGCAAGGATATATGATAGATCATACGAAGGAGACGTAAACATTACAGATAATTCAGAGCTTGTATATAAGCTATATGCACGCAAACAAGGCACTTACTTTGTCAATAAAGTCTACCCTAATCTAACACTTGATTGTCTCGATAGGTCAATCATAGCAAAAGTTAGAAAGAGAGCATCAATTAGAAATCATGATCACTCGTGGAAAGATATGACAGACGAAGAACTGCTCAGAAGCGCAAGCCTTATACTGCTCGACCCTCAAAGCAATAAAGAAGGACTTACACTTGCTGCCATACTCCTTTTTGGAAAAGACAACACCATCATGTCAGTACTTCCACAGCACAAAACAGATGCCATCTTCCGAGTGGTTAACAAAGACCGCTACGACGACAGAGACGTTATCACAACAAACCTAGTCGACTCATATGACAGACTCATAGCCTTTGGTCAAAAACACCTAAACGACCTCTTTGTACTAGATGGCATAGTAAATGTAAATGCTAGAGACAGGATACTTAGAGAGATAGTGTCAAATACACTAGCACACAGAGACTACTCAAGTGGTTTTCCAGCTAAAATGATTATAGATGATGAGAAGATACTAGTAGAAAACAGCAATCTTGCACATGGCATTGGAGCCTTAGATCCGTATAAATTCAAGCCGTTTTCTAAAAATCCTACAATATCGAAAGTATTTAGAGAGATAGGACTTGCAGACGAGCTTGGTTCCGGCATGCGTAACACATATAAGTATACAAGACTCTACTCGGGAACAGATCCGATATTCGAGGAAGGAGACGTCTTTAAAACCATCGTGCCGCTTAGGAAGATAGCTACAGAAAAAGTAGGTTTAGAAGAAGAGCTTGGTGGTAATGGAAAAGAAAATGTCCCTCTAGAAAAAGAAAATGTCGCTCAGGATGTCGCTCAGGAAAATGAGCATATAGCTACAACAGAGGAAAATAGAGAGAAAATGTCGCCCGCAAATGTCGCTCAGGATGTCGCTCAGGATGTCGCTCAGGAAAATGAGCATATAGCTACAACAGAGGAAAA
>CAMYBS010000002.1 GCA_947254025.1 uncultured Clostridia bacterium | reverse complement strand
AATAAATCTTATTCAATTAAATAAATCTTATTCAATTAAATAAATCTTATTCAATAAATATTATTAAAAGGAGAAATTAAATGAAAAATTTAAAAAACAAAAAAACATTAGTTTTTATCCTAGCGGTTTTTATGATGGCAGCGTTTTGTCTAACAGCTTGTACAAAAGATACTGATAAAGAAGTGAAAAATGAATCCAACGAAGAAATGCAAAATGAAACAACTAAGTTTGAGAAAGATGAAGCTCTTGATAAATTTATAAATCCTGAGATACAAAATGATGTTCTTGAAGCACCTATTGGAGCAGATCCTCCAAAGCTTGCCTTTGTTAATGATAAATATTCTGGTGTACTTAATTACAATGGCTTATTGATATATAGCCTAGGTGATAAAAAATTAAGCTCAGCAATTGATATCAATGGTCTAGGTTTTGACCGAATACAAGGTGACGGGGCTATAGAAATCACATCGAATGACGAATATCTTGTTCTAAATAAAAGGGGCAAATCAGACGGATATGTATACTCTTTAGAGGGTAAATACCTATCTAAGGCTGATGATATAAGTAAGATCAGTGCAAGTAAGGCAGAATATCTTGAAAATGATGGAATTAATGAAATCAAAGCAAAGATTGATGAAAAAGATAAAGAAATCAATGCGATAATGACTCAAAATGGATATGTTGTTTTGGCTCTTGATTATGACAATTTAAAAGATTCAAAATTAAGTGTACTTGATAAAAATTATGAATTAGTCAATAGCTTTAACTTATCTGAGTAGATTGAGTCTAAGTAAATAAACTTGATAAGAAAAAAATATACCCTCTTTACTATTATGGTAAGGAGGGTAGTTTTTTAAACTATAAAAAATGTATTATGAATATCGATTTTGACGAGAAACAAATATTGTGATTAGATGAGTATTAGAATCGTTTTGCGTGTGCTAGGGCTTAAGCATGTACTAAGACCACGTCAAGCGAAATGTGAGGCAAAACAATAAATATTATTAACAATGAATTTGCAAAACTATTTACTATGTTAAATTTATGTAACAGTATACGTAAATGCTTGCAATTTACTCTCATTGATGTTAACATATTAATAGGAGGCATAGCTATGAAAAAATTTATTTTAGGACTGATTTTTATTTTTTGCGTTTTTACTACAAAAAGTGCTTATGCAAAAAACGTTAATATAAAGATATCAAATAAAAATTATAAGGCAACATTAATCAATGTAAAGGTAGATGGAGAAAACAAGGTAAGTAAGGAGATGCCAAGTTTTATCTATCAAAAGAGGACTCTTGTTCCAATCAGATTCTTATCTGAAACTTTTGGCGCGAGTGTTGACTGGAACAGCAAGACTCAAGCGGCAACCATATCTTTGTCAGATAAAAGCATAGTCTTAACCATTGATAAAGCTGAGGCAATAATTAATGGTGTTACTAAACCTATTGAAAAGGCTTATACACCAAGACTTGTTAGAGTTAATGGGGGAAGTGCAAGAACTTATGTTCCTCTAAGACTTATATCTGAACTTTTTGGCTATGATGTATCATGGAACAATAAATCTCAAACTGCCATAATCAATACAAATACGATTATAGAAGAGGATACAAATGATGTTATCATATTACCGAGTGGCGAGGAAGAGCCTGATCAAATCAAGCCTGACAATGATGCGATAAAACCAAATCCTAATGCAAATGACAATCCAAGCATAAAACCTAATCCAGATGGCTATGCTCATTTAACTAATGTAGTTTTAACTAGATATAATGACAAAGACGCGGTCTTATTCCAAGGCTTAAAGGGCAAGTACAAAGTGACTAAGCTTGATAATCCAGATAGGCTTGTACTTGATTTTGAAAAAGCTATCTTTGATGATCCAGAGCTTTATAGGGAATACAGTATTGTAATGAATGGTATCAAAGGCATTAGAGCGAGTCAATTCGCTGACAATGACACATCTAAGTCTGATAAGAATGTTAGGATAGTTATGGATCTTGAAGACAATGCTATTGATTATCAAATTGATGAAACGAACGATGGACTTGTATTTTATATCAAAAAATCGATGAAGAGCTTTTATTCATACGATGGCAGAAATTTTGCTATAAAAAATACTGAGGGAAGGGTCTCTGAGCATACTTATGATGATTTAAGAAAAACTATTACCATGAGCGTTGAGACTAGTAAAGACATAGAGACTGGCACTGAGAAATTTAAGGATTCATTTATAAGCTCGCTTGTGATTGAAAAAGCGGCCAATGGATATACATTCACCATAAATCTAGTGAGAAATGCACTTGTAGAAAAAAGTGATGACAGGGACGCTGACTATAGTCTAAGACTAAGTAGGATTGTTAATAGCAAGCCATCTGATTATTTAATCATGATTGACCCGGGTCACGGAGGCAAGGACCCAGGAGGAGTATCAAAGATTGATGGTTCTAGTGAAGTGGACTTTATTCCGATAGTTGCAAGAGCTTTGGAGGCAAAACTTAAGGCTGCAGGCTACAATGTCATGAAAACTAATGATACTATCGATGAATATGTTGATATTTTCGAAAGAGCTAAGATGGCTAATAGTGTTAACGCAGATGTATTTATAAGCATTCATGCGAATGTTGCTGATTCACCAGCTGCATCTGGCTTTGAGGTTCTTTACTCGAGTGAAGCAAAGCATAAGAACAAGACTAGAAAGCAAACTGAATTTGCAAATTGCATTTTAAATGCTGTTGGTGAACTTGTTGGCAACAAGGGACGCGGTCTTAAAGAAGGCGCCTACGTTGTTACAAGAAATACGAATATGCCGGCGGCTCTGCTTGAGATGGAATTCTTATCTAGTAAGAAGGGGCTAGCACTTTTAAAGAGCCAAGCCTACCTTGATAAGATGGTTGATGGTTTATTTAACGGCATCGTAGATTATTTGAACAATTATTATTAGAGGTTATTTATGAAAAAAGTTATTGTTTCAACAAACAATCAAAACAAATTAAAAGAAATAAAATTAATATTTCACGAGCTAGGTTACGAAGTTCTTTCTAAAAAAGAGGCTGGCATAGATGATTTCGATGTCGATGAGACAGGCACTACATTAGAGGAGAATGCCTACATCAAGGCAAAGGCTCTTCGTGATATGGTAGATTGCGCTGTTATTAGCGACGACTCAGGCCTTTTCTGCGATGGACTTTATGGCGAGCCCGGTATTTACTCTGCTCGTTACGCTGGCGAGCACGGTGATGACCATAAGAACAATGAGCTTTTACTCAAAAATCTTGAGGGAAGAGATAGAACAGCTCACTTCAAGAGTGTCATCTGTTTTATAGATGAAGATTACAAAGTTTTCTATGGCCATGGCAATGTCGATGGTGAGATACTTCATGAATACAGAGGCACAGGCGGTTTTGGCTACGATCCACTCTTTTTACCAAAGGGTCATGACAAGACTTATGCTGAGATAGGTACTGAAGAGAAAAATAAGTTTTCACACAGAAAAAGAGCTTTAGAAGATATTAAGGAAAAGATCTTACTTGAAGAAAAACATAAGGAGCTATATAAAAAAGTAGACTTTGCTTTGACGCTTGATGAGATGAAAAATATTTTCAGAGTAAATAAGATTGCTGATGGCTCACGAAGAGAGAATGACGCTGAACACAGTTTTCATGCGGCAGTTCTTGCGCCGGTTTTTAAGGATATGGGCAAATTTGAGGTTGATGCAAATAAAACGGCGGTATTACTTTTATATCATGATTTGATCGAGATATATGCTGGCGACACATATTGCTATGACACTAAGGGCAATGAGGACAAAAAGCAAAGAGAGAGTGCTGCGGCTGATAAATTATATTCAAAGCTTGATTCATTAGGCGCTGAGCTTAGAAAATATTGGGAAGAGTTTGAGGCGGCTGAGACAAATGAAGCAAAATACGCGAATGCTCTTGATAGGTTTCAACCACTTTTGATGCATTTTGCATTTAACTCGCACTCTTGGCAAGATCACAAGATAACAAAGGAAGCCGTTCTTAAGAGGATGGCACCTATAAAGATATATTCAGACGAAATGTATGATTTTGTTTTGGATTATGTAGAAAGTCAATTTAAGAAAGAGGAGATGATTTAATGAAAATTACAGTAAACGAGAAGAATGGTATCAAGGTTTTACCAGTATTTGAAGACGAAAGAGATTTTTTTGAAAAATCAGCAGGACTTGATACTTTAGTAGAAAAAGAATACTTTACAGGCAAGGCAAGCGAAGTATTTGCAAAGCTTGACGAAGATGAGATAATTTATCTTGGTCTTGGTAAAAAGAATGAGATCACTACAAAGAAAATTATAGTAGCTTTCTTTGAATTAGCTAAGGCACTTAGAAAGTATAAAATTAAAGATGCAAACATCATTTTCAATAAAAAGCTTGATGGTCTTTGCTACAAGACTACTATGAAAGCTATAGTTGATGGCCTTGCATGCTTTGACTATGATTTTGATAAATATTTATCTGATGATAACAAGCCAACAAAGCTTGGAACTATAAATATAGATGTTATTGAGAACAAGAAAGATAAGGCTAAGGAAGCTGTTGAAGAGGCTCTTAACATTGCCGAAGGATATTCACTAACAAAGGATTTAGTCAATACACCAGCAATTGATATGTATCCAGAAGTTTTAGCTAATAGAGCTAAGGAAGACCTTGAGCCGCTTGGAGTTACTGTTGAAATTTATGGCAAAAAAGAGATTGAAGAACTTGGTATGAAGGCATTCTTAGCAGTTGCAATTGGTTCAGACAAAGAGCCTAAGCTAATTGTTATGAAATATATGAATGGCGAAGCAGGCGATAAACTTACTGCGCTTGTTGGTAAGGGCTTAACTTATGACTCAGGCGGATATTGCATCAAAAACCCACAAGGCATGGCTACAATGCACATGGACATGGGCGGAGCAGGTGCAGTTATAGGCGCAATGCACGCTATTGCAAAGAACAAAGTTAAGAAGAACGTTGTAGCAGTCGTTGCTTCATGCGAAAATTTAATTTCTGGCAAAGCTTATAAGACTGGCGACTTAATCGGATCAATGTCTGGAAAGACTATAGAAGTAGCTAATACTGACGCTGAGGGTAGACTTACACTTGCAGATGCGATTTATTATGCATCTGATGTGCTTAAAGCTGATAGGATAGTTGACCTAGCTACACTTACAGGCGCTTGTGTAGTTGCACTTGGTTCGTATAGAACTGGTGTTGTAACAAATAACGATGAGTTTATGAATGAAATGAACGAAGCATCTAAAAAAGCTGATGAAAAGTTATGGGTAATGCCTAATGACGATGAGTACAAAGACATGGTTAAGGGAACTATGACTGATTTATTAAACTCAGTACCTGGGGGCGCTGGCATGATCACAGCTGGTATGTTCCTTGAAAACTTTGTTAAGGAAGGAACTCCATGGATACACATGGATATAGCGGGAACTTCAGATACAGCAAAAGATTACGCACAATATAAAAAAGGCTCAACTGGTGTTCCAGTTAAGACACTTTATTATTTAATAAATTCTGAACATACTTGCTAATATTTGTTTAGATAAAAAGAAAGCTCTTCTCATATCAAAATGAGAAGAGCTTTTTTAATGCGAAAACTATTTTTCTAAATATTTTTTATATGCTTCTTCGTCTAAAACTAAATCGAACTCACCTATAAACTCGGTAAAGTCTTCTTCGTTTAAGAAACCTCTTTTGAATCTATATAGACCATCTTCATCGTCAAGCTTAAATATGCCGCCAAAGTCGTAGCGAGTCGCTCCGTGCTCTTTCGCATACTTAATCATTTCCCACTGCATTTGATAGTTTGGCATAAAATTTCTGTGAAGATTGTTTGAAGCGCCATACATATACCAAGCGTAGTCCTTATACATAATGAGTATCGCACTCGATAGAGGAGTACCCTCAAAGTCTGATAAAAATATTTTAGTGTCGTAATTATCTATAAGTCTCTTAAAATACTCTTTAGGTCTATAAGTGATGCCGTTACGCTCAGCCATAACCTTAGTCTCTTCGAAGAAGGTATTTAAGTCCTCATCCATTTGCGAAAGTCTAGTCGTAACGCCTTTTCTGTAGCTTAGACGAATGTTGTAGCGCGTTTTTGAGTGGAAGCCCAATAAAACATCGTCCTCACTTTTATTTATATCGATGATGGCATTCCTTCTTGGCTGAACAAAGCTGTGTTCATCAGCGCCTCTCGTTCTTATTTTTAATTCTGTATCCTTATATAAGTCAATAAGCTTATCATTAAAAGAAATGGCTGGATCAAATCTTAATAAAAATGCGTCCTTAAACTTTTCTATCTTTTTCACTTCATCTACTAAGGCTAAAACAGTTTTTTTATCATAAATATCGCAGATAGGTCCGCGATTGGCATAAAGAAGCCACTTTCCATCTATTGCTTTGATAGACAAAATGCTCATAGCAGCGACTATCTCACCATTATTTTCTAAATAAACATAGTCTTCAGACCAATTATTTTTAATTTTAGCCCAAGCTCTGTCTTGAGTTAAAAAGCTATATTTAGAGTTTTTTACGAATTCATCGTAGTGCTTTATTTCATTTGCATCGTTTAAATTTAATATTGACATCTAATTTATCAACTTCTTTCTATAATTACTAATCTATAAATATTATAACATAAACTGAGACTACTTGCATAATAATAAAAATTTTCATCATTCTTTGTAATTCGTGGTCAAAATATGATATAATTAAAAAGGAGGTTTTTTTATGGAGAACAATTTTAATGATAATAATATAAATGAAAATATTGATATAAATGAAAAAGCAAAGGCAGCTAGTGAAAATGAAGTATTAGAAGCTGCAGAGGCGATGGCTAAGGCAAAACAAGATGACATCAAGTCATGGATATTCTCAATAGTAGTGACAGTCGCCATCACTTTATTTTTAGTAAACTTTGTTTTTGCTCTAACAAGGGTTGAGGGCATATCGATGGAGCCGACTCTACATACAGGCGATAGGGTCTTCGAATGGAAGCTATTTAAGTACTTCAAGGAGCCAAAGAGACAAGAAATTGTTGTTATTAGGGGCGAAAAAACTAACGGTGACCACTATATCAAGAGACTAATCGGTCTTCCAGGTGATGTTATAGACATAATTGATGGAGAAGTTTATGTCAATGGCGATAAGCTCGACGAACCGTATTTAGACAGAAAAACTAGTGAGCAAAATGGTAATCACTGGGTTGTACCAGATGACTCATACTTTGTTATGGGGGACAATAGAGAGGGCGGTAACTCCTACGACTCAAGAAGCTTTGGACCGATAAAGAAGTCATATTTACAAGGAAAGGCTTTATTTAGATTTTGGCCTTTGAATAAATTAAAATTATTTAGATAGGATGATAAGATGGATCAAAAATATATTCGTAACTTTTCAATCATAGCGCACATCGACCACGGTAAATCTACTTTGGCTGATAGAATCATTGAAAAGACTGGATTACTTACTCAAAGAGAGATGCAATCACAAGTTTTGGATAGCATGGATCTTGAAAGAGAAAGAGGAATAACAATTAAATTAAAGGCGATACGCTTGATTTATAAGGCGAAAGATGGACAGGACTATATTTTTAACTTGATAGACACTCCTGGTCATGTCGATTTTAACTACGAAGTGAGTAGATCGCTTAAGGCGTGTGAAGGCGCAGTACTTGTTGTTGACGCAACTCAAGGCGTTGAAGCACAAACGTTATCAAACGTGTACTTAGCTATAGACCAAGATTTGGAGATACTTCCTGTTATTAATAAGATGGATTTACCAAGCGCGAGACCAGATGAAGTTAAGGAAGAGATTGAAGACATCATAGGCCTTGACACTAGTGAAGCGCCTCTAATTAGCGCAAAGAGCGGTCTTAACATAGAAGACGTACTTGAAGATATAGTTAAGAATGTACCACCACCAAGTGGAGACAAAAATAAGCCACTTAAGGCACTTATCTTTGACTCGATATACGATGCCTACAGAGGTGTTATTTGCTACATCAGAGTTTTCGATGGCGTTATTAAAAAAGGTACCAAGATTAAGATGATGCAGACAGGCTCTGTATTTGAAGTTGATGAAGTTGGCGTAAATAACACATCTTTATTAAAGAAAGAAACTCTTGAAGCAGGCGAAGTAGGTTATTTTACTGCGCAGATTAAAAATGTGAAGGACGCAAGAGTTGGTGATACTATCACTTATCTTGACAATCCAACAGCTGAGCCACTTAGCGGATACAAAAAAGTTGTACCAATGGTTTACTGCGGTATATATCCAGCAGAGGGCGAAGATTTTAACAGTGTTAGAGAGGCTCTTGAAAAACTTCAAGTTAATGATGCATCACTTGTTTTTGAAGCAGAAAATTCAGTTGCTTTAGGCTTTGGATTTAGATGCGGCTTCTTAGGACTACTTCACATGGAGATAATTACTGAAAGACTTGAAAGAGAATTTAATCTAAATATAATCACAACTGCACCATCAGTTATTTATGAAGTTCATAAAAAAGATGGTTCAACGATATTTATACAAAACCCATCCAATCTTCCTGATCCAAGTGAAATTGATTACATGGAAGAGCCAGTTGTTAACGCTGAGATCATGACTCCAAAGGAATATGTCGGTGCCATCATGGATATTTGTCAAAATAGACGTGGCGAATTTATAAATATGGAATACCTTGATCAAACAAGGGTTACACTTCACTATAAAATGCCACTAAACGAGGTTATATATGATTTCTTCGATGCACTTAAATCAAATACAAAGGGCTATGCATCGCTTGACTACGAAATCTCAGGCTATCAAAGAAGTGAGCTTGTTAAGGTTGACATACTTATTAATGGAGACCTTATCGACGCGTTCAGCTTGATACTTCACGAGTCAAACGCTTATGAAAGAAGTAGATCAATTGTTGAGGGACTAAAGGATGTTATACCAAGACATCAATTCCAAATACCTTTACAAGCGGCTATCGGCTCAAAGATTATAGCGAGAGAAACTATCAAAGCGCTTAGAAAAGACGTTCTTGCGAAGTGCTACGGCGGCGATATTTCAAGAAAGAAAAAATTACTTGAAAAGCAAAAAGAAGGTAAGAAGAGGATGCGCCAAATTGGCTCAGTAGAACTACCTCAAGAGGCTTTCCTATCAGTATTGAAGTACAAGGAAAAGAAATAATGAATAAATTAGGAATATATATACATATTCCTTTCTGTGAAAGAAGATGTAAATATTGCGATTTTACATCTTCTATTTTTAATCAAGACAGAATGAAGGATTATGTAGAAAATTTATTATTAGAGATAAAAAATAATAAAGAGCTATTAAAAAATTATACTGTCGATACTATATTTATAGGTGGAGGCACGCCATCTTTATTAAGCATAGATGAAATTACTCGTCTTGTGAATGGTTTAAATGAGGCTATAAACTTAGATGAAAATTATGAATTTACCATAGAAACAAATCCAAACTCAATAAGCGAAGAAAAATTAATAGCTTATAAAAATTTAGGAATAAATAGAATTTCTATAGGCGTGCAAAGCTTTAACGATAGGCTTCTTAGAATTATTGGTAGGCTTCATACAGGTGAAGAAGCGAGAGAAAAAATTAAATTAGCAAAAAAATATTTTGACAATCTTAGTCTTGATTTTATTTTTTCACTGCCAACAGAAACTTTATCAGATGTAATCGATTCCATTGACATAGCAAAGGAACTAGGCGCCTCGCACGTATCGCTTTATTCACTTATACTTGAGGAAGGGACTAAACTTAGTGCTTTGGTCGACAGAGGCGTCTATAGGGTGAACGATCAAGTGACAGATAGGCTCATATATAGAAAGGCGACTGAGCACTTGGAAAGCCTTGGCTACAAGCAATATGAAATTTCGAACTTTGCCAAGGACGGCTGCTACTCAAGGCATAATTACAAGTACTGGTCCATGGATGAGTATCTAGGCCTTGGCATGGCGGCGCACTCACTTATAGAGAATAAAAGATTTTTTAATGCGAGCACTTTTAACGAGTACTTTGACGATGTGAAGAAAAATATTTATCACGACGAAGAAATTTTGTCAATAGAAGATAAAATTACTGAGTATATAATTTTTAAATTAAGGACAAACGAAGGCATAATTATAAATGAGATCAATAAAAAATACGATATAGATTTTGAAGATATATATAAGGAAGAATTAAAAAAAGTGACAGATGAAAAACTATTAAAAAAAGATGGCGGAAGATATTTTTACACAGAGATTGGCAGGGACCTTGCGAACCAAGTAGAAATACTTTTTGTATAAGGAGAGGCTATGATTGATATAATTAAAAAAGCGATTGAGTACCTAGAAAATATTTTTAATGGTAACTCGGACGGCCACGGTGCAGATCACAGCCTAAGAGTTTATAATAATGCATCTTTGATAAGAAAAGCTTATGAATGCAATGAGCTATATGTAGATCTTGGTGCTTTGCTTCATGACGTCGACGATCATAAGTTATTTAATAATAAAAATAATGAAAACGCTAGAAAATTTTTAGTTGAAAATGATTTTGATAGTGAAGCAATTGAGGATATTATTAAAATTATCAATTCAGTTTCATTTACAAAAAATAAAGGCACTAAGCCAAAGACACTTGAAGCATCTATAGTTCAAGATGCCGATAGGCTTGACGCGATAGGAGCTATAGGCATAGCGAGAACCTTTATGTATAGCGGCAAGAACGGCCGTGGCATTGAGGGCTCGTTAAAGCACTTCGATGAAAAGCTATTATTATTAAAAGACATGATGAACACTGACGAAGCAAAAAGGCTCGCCCAAAAAAGAGATAGCTTTATGAAAGAATTTTTATCTGAAATAAATGATGAGCTTAGCTATAAAAAATAAATATCTGTAGAAAAGGCGATTTTATCGTCTTTTTTTATGCTTTTAAGAAAAATTTTGCAAAAATTTTAAAAATATTTAAATATTTTTGAAAAAAGCTTGATTTTTTTATTATTTTGGGTATAATAGAAATAGAGTTAGCACTCACCGAGTAAGAGTGCTAACAAAAACGATGGAAGGTGATCAATTGGATGAGAGAAAATTAAAGATTTTAAAAGCTATAATAAGCTCATACAATGAAACTGGTGAACCGGTTGGCTCAAGACTTGTTGCCAAAGATGACTCCATTGGTCTTAGCTCAGCAACTATTAGAAACGAGATGCAAGACCTTGAAGAAGCGGGCTACTTAATTAAAACTCATCTTTCTAGCGGAAGAGTGCCATCGCAAAAGGCATATCGCTTGTATGTTGACATGGTACTTCAAAAAGACTTCGAAAAATTATCATCTTCAGAAAAGAAATTTTTCTTAGATGATATAAAAGACAAGTCGAAGAACTTAGATAGTATGATAGGAAAGATGTCAAAAGTTTTGTCAAGCTTAACTGATTTTACATCACTTGCTTATATAAGGAAGAGTGGCGAGACAAAGTTAAAGAGCTTGGAGCTTTTAAAAGTTGATGAAAATAAAATTCTTGCCATCTTTGTATATGAAGACTTTGCCATTGACAAGAAATTGATAACGCTTAATGAAGATATAAATGAAGAAGAACTTAATTATTTTAAAGAGATTTTAAATAAGAATTTAGCAGGCAAGTCCATAAATTCGGTTGATTTCAACACACTTAAATATGAAAAGGACAGCCTTCTTAAATACAGAAGCATTTTAGATAGCGTTTTAGAAAAGTTTTCACAAAAAGACGAAAAGAATAATGCGAATAGCATATTCCTAGAAGGAATAAATAAGATTTTAAATTATCCAGAGTATTCAAATTTTGATAAGGCAAAAGAATTAATCGAGCTTCTCGAAGACAAAAAGGGTCTACTAAATCTACTTGAGAGCGAAAATTTGGATAAAGATCTTGTTATTAAGATAGGTAATGAGAACGATATCGACATATTTGATAATATTGCCTTAGTTCTTAAGAATGTAAACATCTTGGATAATGAAGTTACTTTTGGTTTAATCGCACCAATGAGAATTGATTACAAAAAAGTTCTTTCTATATTTGATGATTTTTATATGGATGATTTATTTTAGGAGGGATTAGATGAAAAAAGATAAAACAATAGATATGGATGAAGAAAAGCTTATAAATGAAGAAGCTGAAGAAAGTCAAGAAAAAGCTGTAAGTGAAGAGCAAGATGGCGTGTCATCTGAAATAAATGATCTTCAAACAAAGCTTGTGAGACTTCAAGCGGACTTTCAAAATTACAAGAAGAGAGTAGAAAAAGAAAAGGACGACCTAGTATCGATAGGCGTTGTAAGTATTGCAAATGAAATACTTCCTGTCATAGATAACTTTGAAAGAGCTTTGGAGCATGAAGGTGACAGCGCTTCATTTAAAGAAGGCATGGAGCTTATCTACGAAGGATTAAAAAATGCTCTCAAAGCAAAGGGCATAGTTGAGTTAAAAGCACTAGGTGAGGATTTCAATCCAGATTTTCATCAAGCGGTATCTATGGGCCACAACGATGAATACAAAGAAAATCAAGTCATAGAAGTTTTATTAAAAGGTTATGAATACAATGGCAAGGTTATTCGCCATGCCATGGTTATTGTAAATAAATAAGAAAATTATTAAGGAGGAAATATATTATGGGAAAAATAATTGGTATTGACTTAGGTACAACAAACTCTTGTGTATCAGTAATGGAAGGTGGAGAAGCTATAATCATTCCTAACGTTGAAGGTAACAGAACTACTCCATCAGTAGTTGCTTTCACAAAAGACGGAGAAAGATTAGTAGGAGAAACAGCTAAAAGACAAGCTATAACAAATCCAGACAGAACTATCTCATCAATTAAAAGAGAGATGGGCAGTAACTATAAGATTGACATAGACGGAAAAGATTATACACCACAAGATATATCAGCAATGATATTACAAAAATTAAAATCAGACGCAGAAAGCTATTTGGGAGAAAAAATTACAGAAGCAGTTATCACTGTTCCTGCATATTTCACAGACGCTCAAAGACAAGCTACAAAGGACGCTGGTAAGATCGCTGGCCTTGAAGTAAAGAGAATCATAAACGAGCCAACAGCAGCAGCACTTGCTTATGGCATGGACAAAGAACATGGTCAACACAAGATTATGGTATATGACCTTGGTGGAGGTACATTCGACGTTTCAATCCTAGAAGTAGGCGACGGCGTTTTTGAAGTACTAGCAACTAGAGGTAATAACAAGCTTGGCGGAGACGACTTTGACCAAAGAATTATAAATTATATAGCAGAAAACTTTAAAAAAGAAAATGGCGTAGACTTAACTCAAGACAAGATGAGTTTGCAAAGATTAAAAGAAGCAGCAGAAAAGGCTAAGAAAGAGCTTTCTACTACAATGACAACAAACATCAACTTACCATTCATCTCTGCTACAGCAGCTGGTCCACTTCACTTGAACATGGACTTAAGTAGAGCAAAGTTTAATGAACTTACTCATGACTTAGTTGAAAAAACTACTGAACCAGTTAGAATGGCTATAAAAGATGCTGGTATTGAAGCAAAAGACATCGACAAAGTATTATTAGTTGGTGGTTCAACAAGAATCCCAGCCGTTCAAGAAGCAGTTAAACAAATCATCGGCAAGGATCCTCAAAAGGACATCAACCCAGATGAATGTGTTGCCATCGGTGCATCAATCCAAGGCGGTGTATTAACAGGTGAAGTTAAAGACTTATTATTACTAGACGTAACACCACTATCACTTGGTCTAGAAACACTTGGCGGAGTAACTACAAGACTTATCGAAAGAAACACAACTATTCCAACAAAGAAATCACAAATATTCACAACAGCATCTGACTCACAAACATCAGTTGATATACACGTACTTCAAGGTGAAAGAGAGATGGCAGCTGACAATACAACACTTGGTCGCTTCCAACTAGAAGGTATAGCACCAGCACCAAGAGGAATCCCTCAAATCGAAGTAACATTTGATATCGATGCTAATGGTATTGTTAATGTATCAGCTAAGGATTTAGGCACAGGCAAGGAACAAAAGATCACTATCACAGCTTCATCTAACTTATCAAAGGACGATATTGATAAAAAAGTTAAAGAAGCAGAAGAATTTGCTCAACAAGATAAGAAGAAAAAAGAAAATATTGAAGTAAAGAATAACGCTGATCAAATGGTTTATCAAACAGAAAAGCTTATGAAGGACCTAGAAGGCAAAATTTCTGAAGATGAAAAGAAGGACATCGAAGCAAAACTTGCTGATCTTAAGAAAGCTAGCGAAGGCTCAGACTATGACGATATGAAGAAGAAGACAGAAGATTTAACACAAGCCTTCTATAAAGTTTCTGAAAAGCTTTATAAACAAAATGCAGAAGCAGGTGCAGCTGGAGCAGAAGCAGGCGCACAAGGCTCTGAAGAACACAAAGGTGACGATGACGTAGTTGATGGTGACTACGAAGTAGTTGACGACGATAAATAAATTTATTAGATTTTGATTAAGAAGAATGGAGAAAAGCTTCATTCTTCTTTTTTTACATAAAATAAAAGAATTTCATTAGGCTTTTATTTTTCTCACATTTTTGGTATAATATAATGTATATGAAAAATATTTTACATTTTAGAAAGGGTGTAAGTTTTGAAAGATTTATACGAAGTTTTAGAGATAGAATCAACTGCGACTGAAGCTGAGATAAAAACTCAATATAGGAAGCTTGCTAAAAAATATCATCCAGACCTAAATCCAGGAGATGCAGAGGCTGAAGCAAGATTTAAGGAGATATCTGCCGCTTATGAAGTTTTAGGCAACGCTGAGAAGAGAAAGCAATATGATACATACGGCGAATCGATGTTTCAAAATGGCGGCACAGGAGCTGCGGGATACGGCGGTTTTTCTGAGGATATATTTAGTGATATCTTTGATATTTTTGGAGGCGGTTTTGGCGGCTTTTCATCAGGTGCTGCGCAAAGCAAACGTCCAATGTATGGCGAGGACGTAAGATATAACCTTACCATAGACCTAGAAGATGTTTTAAATGGAACTCAAAGAGAGATTGAGATAGAGAGAGTCGAAGAGTGCTCGCATTGCCACGGAAGCGGAGCAAAAGATAAGGATAGCAAAAAGACTTGCAAGACTTGTTCTGGCAGAGGAAGCGTTAGAAAAGAGAGAAGAACAGCTTTTGGCGTATTCGTTCAAACTGAAGTTTGCCCTGACTGTCACGGCGCAGGCGAGATAATTACTGAAGAATGCCCACATTGCCATGGCAATGGAACTGAGAAGAAAAAGAAAAAAATTCTTGTTAAGGTGCCAAAGGGCGTTCGTGAAGATAGCGTCATCAGCATAAGAGGCGAAGGAAGCGTTGGTAAGAATGGCGGACCAAACGGTGATTTAAACGTTTACGTAGACATTAGGGAGAATAATAAATTCAAAAGAAGCGGCGATGATTTATACACAAGCGTTAGCATAAATTATTTACAAGCGGTTTTAGGTGATCAGATTGAAGTTGATACGCTTGATGGCAAGGTTAAATTAACTATACCTGAGGGAACTCAGAGTCATACGAAGTTTAAAATTGCAGGCAAGGGACTATATCCACTACACAAGAATTATAGATGCGATTTATACGTTGTAGTCAAGGTTGATGTGCCAAAGAATTTGAATGACGAGCAAAAAGAGTCATTAATAAAGCACTTTAAAGACATGAATTTTGATTACGAACCAAAGAAGAAAAATATTTTTGAAAAAATAAAAGAAAAATTTTAGGAGTTAATATGAATTTTAGAGAAATTAAATTAAAATTTAAAAAAGAAAATGAAGAAAGGGTCGAAATTTTCTTATCTGATTTAGGCATTGATAATATGGCGATAGAAGATCCAGAAGATTTAAAGATTTTCCAAGAAAGACAAAATGCTTGGGACCTATACGATGATGACCTTATAAAATTAGAAAAAGGTTTTATTAGATTTACCATATACCTAGACGATATTTCTGACAATGATGAGAGAGAAGCCAAAATTAAGGCTTACATTGAAGAAATTGGCGGAGAATTTTCTAAGGAAATAATTGACGATAGCGATTGGAAGAATAATTGGAAGAAATTTTTCAAGATTTTAAAACCAAACAAAACTATAGTCATAGTGCCAACTTGGGAAGAGTATGAAAAGAAAGATGGAGAAGAAATCATAAAGCTAGAGCCTGGCATGGCCTTTGGAACTGGATCACATGAGACAACATCACTTTGCATAAAGAAGCTTGAAGAGCACATGAAGCCAGGAATGAAAGTTCTAGACATAGGTACAGGTAGCGGCATACTATCGATTGCAGCGTCAAAGCTAGGCGCTAGCGAAGTTTTAGGCGTTGATATAGATCCGATGAGCGTATACATCGCCAATGAAAATAAAAAATTAAATGAAGTTAAAAACGCTGAATTCATAGTCGGAGACCTTCTTTCAAAGGTTAAAGACAAGTATGATATAGTCGTTTCAAATATACTTGCAGAAGTTATAGTTACAATGACCGGTGATTTACACAAATTTTTGAACAAGAACGGAATTTTCATTTCTTCAGGAATTTTAAAAGTTAAGTCCGCCATGGTTATCGATTCACTTGAAGCCAATGGCTTTGAAATATTAAATGTCGAAGACCTAAACGAATGGACTTCAATTGTAGCTAAACATGCATAGATTTTTTGCAGAAAAAAGAGCTGAAAATCTTTTATATTTAGCAAAGGAAGATATAAAGCACTTTAAAGACGTCTTGAGAATAAAAGATGACGAAGAAGTAGAAGTTTATATTGATGGCGCTGGTTATATCGCTGTTCTTAACTCATATTCAAAGAATGAACTGAGTCTTAAGATAATTTCTGAAATAAAAGAAAAATATGAGTCTGAGCTAAAAATAAGCTTATTCCAAAGTCTAGTAAAGTCTGATAAGATGGACTTTATCATACAAAAAGCTATAGAAATGGGTGTTTATAGCATAGTTCCTATAGAGACTAAGAGGTCAATTGTAAAGAAAAAAGATATAAAAGATAAAAAACTGGAAAGATATAAAAATATTGCAAAGGCAGCGGCGATGCAGTCAAAGCGCGAGTTTATACCAGCTGTATCTGATGCGATGAAGCTTAGCGAAGCAAAAGAAATTTTAGATGACTTTGATCTAGTTTTAATTGCTTATGAAGATGAACTTGATAATAGTATAAAAAATTATGATATCAAAGACAAAAAGAATATCGCCATCGTCGTAGGACCTGAGGGCGGCTTCGATATAGGTGAAATAGATGAGCTTAAGAAATTTGGCTACAAATCCATTAGCCTGGGAAAGAGAATACTTAGAGCAGAAACAGCGCCAATTGCGCTGCTTACTATGCTTTACTACGAATTTAATGGAAGTGGTCTTTTATGATGAAGGTTTATGTACAAAATTTGGGCTGCAAAGTAAATTTATATGAAGCTCAAGCGATAAAAAATTCTTTCGAGCAAAGAGGCTATGAGGTCAAGGAAGATTTTGACGATATCGATGTCTATGTGATAAATACTTGTACTGTAACAAATAAGTCGGATTCGAAGTCAAGGCAGATGATATCTAAAGTCAAGAAGAAAAATCCAGATGCTATAATAATTATTTGTGGCTGCTATAGTCAGATTAATTCTAAAGAGATAGAAGAGATGGATATAGCGGACATTATAGTCGGCACACAAGGCAGAAACAAGATAGCTGACTACTTAGAAGAATATTTAAACCTTGGCGAAAAGAAAAATTATGTTGAGGATAATATTGACAAAAATTATGAAGAGCTTCTTTTTGATAAAAATTTCGATAGCACTAGAGCTTTTATTAAAATAGAAGATGGATGTAATAATTTTTGCTCATACTGCATAATTCCATACGCAAGAGGAAGAGTGCGCTCGAGAAAGGCAGATAGCATCATTAAAGAGATAGAAACGCTTGCTAAAGATGGCTACAAAGAATTTGTTATCACAGGCATACAGATAACTGATTATGAAGATAATGACATCGACCTAATAAAATTATTAGAAATGATAGATGAAGTGCCAGGCGTTGAAAGAGTGAGACTTGGTTCGATTCAGCCAAAATTATTAAAAGATGAAACAGTAGAAAGATTAGCCAAACTAAAGCATTTGCAGCACCAGTTCCATTTATCCTTACAAAGCGGCTCAAATAAAGTGCTTAAGCTAATGAACAGAAAATACACGAGAGAAGATTATATTGAAAATACAAGTAAGATATATAAGGCAATGCCGGACTCTGCCATAACTACAGACATTATCGTTGGTTTCCCACAGGAAGATGATGAAGATTTTAAAGAGTCCATTGACATAGTGAAAAAAGTAAATTTCTTAAAGGTTCATGTTTTTAGATATTCAAGGCGTAAAGGCACAAAAGCTTACGATATGAAAGGACAAATTGCTGAGAGCGTAAAAAAAGACAGAGCAGAAATTTTAGAAGAGTATCAAGAAGCCTCGAGACATATATTTATAAATAAATTTATTGGGAATGAATTTGAAGTTTTGTTTGAAGAGAAAAAAGATGAATACTTTGAAGGCTACACATCAAATTACATCAGAGCTTATCTTAAGACAGATGAAAATCTTCATAACCAAATAATGAAAGTAAAGGCAGTAGAAAAATTTAGAGACGGAATATTAGTAGAAAGGATTTGATTTTATGGATTGTTTATTTTGTAAGATCATAGAAGGAAGCATTCCTTCTGAAAAAATTTACGAAGACGACATGATGCTTTGCTTTAAAGATATCAACCCAACATGCCCAGTTCATGTGCTTATGATACCCAAAAAGCATATCTCATCCCTTGATGATTTAAAAGAAGGCGATGAAGAAGTAATTTCTCACATGATGCTAAAAGTTAAGGATATAGCTAAGACTATGGGCCTTGACAATGGCTACAGACTAGTCATCAATACAGGTGAAGACGGTCAACAAAGCGTAAAACATTTACACATGCATTTAATTGGCGGCAGAAAGCTTAATTGGCCAGCAGGTTAAAAACAAGAAAATTAGCAAAAAAGATTAAAAAAACCTTGAAAAAGCTTTAATTTTGTTGTATAATATTTGTAACTTAGTCATAAATGATAGTAACTGTTTTATGAGGGGAGGGATACTATGACAGAAATAAGAGTTAGAGAAGACGAATCACTTGATAATGCACTTAAGAGATTCAAAAGATCATGCGCAAGATCAGGCGTCTTAGGAGAAGTTAGAAAAAGAGAACACTATGAAAAACCAAGCGTAAGACGTAAACTAAAATCTGAAGCAGCAAGAAGGAAAAAACATCAAAAGTTTTAATTTAAATTTATTTGTAAAGATAGAAGGTGTATGATGTCCCTTAAAAACGAACTAAAAAGTAGATATATAGAATCTATGAAAAATAAAGATACAATCATTAAAAACACTATCATGATGGTTAATTCAGCTATAAAGCAAATTGAAGTTGACCAAAGAAAAGAACTAAGTGACCAAGACATTATAGCAATAATACAAAAGCAAATAAAGGAAAAGAAAGGCGCTATAGCTGAGTTTGAACAAGGCCATAGAGCAGATTTAGTTGAACAAACTAAAAAAGAAATAGAAATTCTTATGGAGTACGTACCAAAGGAACTTTCTGAAGAAGAGATAAAAACTATGATTAAAGATACTTGCGAAGAACTTGGAGACAATAAAACAAATTTTGGCTTAGTCATGAAGACTATGATGTCAAAAGTTAAGGGCAGGGCAGATGGATCATTAGTTACAAATCTTGTTAAAGAATATCTAGCCGGTGCAAAATAGCATCGGTTTTTTCTTGTGATGAGCCTTAGCTCATAGTATATTTTATATAAAAGGGAGGATATTATGAAATTTGTAAAAACTTTAAGCAAAAGAAACTTATTAAAAACAGCTAAGCACGGCGGATGTGGCGAATGCCAAACTTCATGTCAATCAGCTTGTAAGACATCTTGTACAGTTGGTAACCAAAAGTGCGAAAATAAGAAAAATCATAAATAGACTTTGATGTACGATACTAATTTAATACATAAGTTCTATCTAAATGATAAGTATGTAGTCTTAGACATATATAGTGGTGCTGTACACGTAGTAGATGAGATTATATACGACTTAATTGATTACATGTCTAAGGGCTTAGATGAAGCTGTTAAGGCATTATCTACTAAGTATGAAGCTTGTGATATTAAAACTGCTTTTAAGGAAGTAGAAGAATTGCACAAAGAAGAGTTGTTATTTACTGAGCCTATAGAGGCAACTCAGTTGGACTTAAGTAAATACAACATAGTAAAGGCTCTTTGCCTACATGTTTCACATGACTGTAACCTAAGATGCAAGTATTGTTTTGCGTCACAAGGCGATTTTAAAGGCAAAAGAGAGCTTATGAGCGTAGAAGTAGGTAAGAAAGCTTTAGAGTTTTTAGTACAAAACTCTGGCAATAGAAGAAATTTAGAGGTTGACTTCTTTGGAGGAGAACCACTAATGAACTTTGATGTTGTTAAAGAGCTTGTTACTTACGGAAGAAGTTTAGAAAAAGAATACAATAAGAATTTTAGATTCACTTTAACTACAAACTGTGTTTTATTAAACGATGAAATTATTGATTATTTAAATGAAAATATGTCAAACGTAGTTCTAAGTATAGACGGTAGAAAATCTGTTAACGATGAGATGCGTCCAACTACTAATGGAAAAGGTTCTTATGATATAATCGTTCCGAAGATTAAACGCTTTATTGAAAAAAGAGGCGATAAGGACTATTACATTAGAGGTACGTTTACATCAGAAAACTTAGATTTTTCAGAAGACGTATTGGATTTCTACAGAAACGGTTTTAAAAAGACATCTATGGAACCGGTTGTAACAGACCAAAAAGAGCCTTATGCCATAAGACCAGAACATGTAGAGAGAATTAAGAAAGAGTATGAAAAATTATCAAAAGAATACATCAAGATTAAGAAAAAAGACGATGATTTTCTATTCTTCCATTTTATGATAGACCTTGATCAAGGACCATGCTTAATCAAAAGAGCAATAGGATGCGGAGCAGGATGCGAATATCTTGCTGTAACACCAAAGGGCGACCTTTTCCCTTGTCATCAGTTTGTAGGTGAAGAACAATTTAAAGTTGGTAATGTTTTTGAAGGAGTTACCAAAACTGATTTAAGAGAAGAATTTAAAAAATCAAACGTATTTAATAAAAAAGACTGCCAAGAATGCTGGGCAAAATTCTATTGCTCAGGCGGCTGTCATGCTAATTCATACTACAATACAGGCGATATAAACGGTGTATTTGAGATAGGCTGTGAATTAGAAAGAAAAAGAATAGAATGTGCAATCTCAGTTATTGCAAATTTAGATTAGGAGGCCAAAATGAAAAAGTTAAGCACACTTAAGATTGTGATAACAGTCATTTTAATTGCCTGCTTCGGATTAGTAGCTGTATTCGGCTTTGATTTTGCTGGATATCAAATTAAGAGCGCTAAAGACTCTATCAACTTAGGTCTTGACTTAGCTGGTGGGGTATATGTACTTCTTGAAGCTGATACAGATAAAACAGGAGAAGAGCTTAGCAAGGCTATGGAACAATCCAAGGCAATTATTCAACAAAGAGTTGACGGTTTAGGAATTTCTGAACCAAACATATCTATCGAAGGTTCAAACAGAATCTCAATCGAACTAGCTGGTGCTAAAAATGCACAAGACGCTATCGAAACAATAGGTAAAACAGCTCAATTACAATTTATCGATCCAGATAACAATGTAATTTTAACAGGTAAAAACATTAAAGAATCAAAAGTTGTTTATACACAAGATAACTTAGGTAAGTCAACACCAGTTGTTTCAATGGAGTTTGACGAAGAAGGAACAAAGAAATTCGCTGAAGCAACAACAAAGCTTTATAATGAAACAGTTCCTGAAAAGAAAATCTTAAAGATAGTTCTAGACGGTGAAGTAATTTCTGCACCTATAGTACAAAATTCACCAATTACAGATGGTAAGCCAATCATCGAAGGCGGTTCAAAGGGATTTTCAGTAGAAGAAGCATCAAAATTAGCTACACTAATCAGAGCCGGTGCACTTCCTATCGAACTTAAAGAAGTAAGATCAGAAATCATCGGAGCTTCACTAGGTATCGACGCTTTCCACAACTCAATGATGGCTATACTTATATCAATACTTTTAATCAGTTTATTATTAATCGTAGTATATAAGATTCCAGGTCTAGTAGCATCAATTTCATTAATTGCGTATACACTATTAGTTTTACTAGCATTTATAGTATTCCATATCAAGTTATCATTACCAGGCATATGCGGTTTACTATTATCAATAGGTATGGCAGTAGATGCTAACTGTATTATATATGAAAGAATTAGAGAAGAATTAATCAATGGTAAGACAGTAAGATCAGCTGTTGATGCAGGCTTTAAGAAAGCCATCGCAACTATCATGGACTCAAACATCACAACTATCATAGCTGGTGTTGTACTTTATGTTTATGGTATCGGTTCAATCAGAGGTTTTGGTATTACACTTATCATAGGTATAGTAATTTCATTATTGACAGCAGTTGTATTGACAAAATTCTTACTAAAGAACTTTGCTCAAATAACATCTAATGAAAATAAAAAGGCATATGGAGCATAGGAGGTAAATATGATTAATTTTAACAAATTGAAAAAGTTTTTTGCTCCAATACCATTCATAGTTATCATCGCAGGTATCATAGGATTCTGCATTCATGGTTTTAACTACGGTATCGACTTCTCAGGTGGTACTATCATGAGAGTTAATGCTGGACAATTTATTGAAGAAGCAAAAGTTTATGACATAGTTGGTAAAGTTGATAAGGGTGCAAGCGTTGTTTATGCTGGTGCTAACAAAGAAACTATCGTTATCAAGTCTACACTTGCTTTAACAAACGAGCAAAAGAATCAAATCAGCCGTGCATTTGAAGAAGAATACAAGGTTGACAGAAACAATATCGAAGACACAACTACTGGTCCATCAATCAGTAGAGAAATTAGACAAAAAGCTGTTATATCAATCATCATCGCATCAATCTTAATGCTTATCTATATAACATTTAGATTTGAATGGAAATATGGTGTTGCAGCTGTATTTGCTCTAATCGTTGACGTTTTAGTTATAGTATCTGCATACGGAATCTTTAATCTACAAATCGATTCATCACTAATCGCAGCAGCACTAACTATCGTAGGTTATTCAATCAACGCAACTATAGTTATCTTTGATAGATTCAGAGAAAACAAGAGAATGCATCCAAGGATGGATAATGCTGAGCTTATTGAGTCGTCACTTAACTCAACATTCAGAAGAACAGTATTAACAACAATTACAACACTTATCGCAGTTGTTGTTCTATACGTTCTAGGTGGTCACGTAATCGAAGCACTTTGTATTCCACTACTTGTTGGTATCGTTGAAGGTATGTTATCATCAACATTCATCGCACCATACACATGGGGACTACTTGAAAAGAACTTTGGTCACGGCGCAAAAAACAAAAGAGCTTAATTAAGTTTATATAAGGGGAGACTAGAAGTCTCCTCTATTTTTTTAAAAATAATTATATTATTAAAATTATAGCGATTTGGGTATTAATATACCAGAAATGCGAATAATAAAGAGCATTGGTATAAGAAATTTATATTATATTGCTATATTATAAGGAGGTTATTATGACAGAAATTTTAAAAGGTAAACCAGTTGCAGACATGATTAAGGCTGACATGACTAAGAAGATTGAGGCTTTTCGTGCGAAAGGCATTGCTCCAAAGATTGCCGTAGTTAGACTAGGCGAGGACCCAAGCGATATATCATACGAAAAAGCAATACTTAAGGTTAGTGCGAGCTTAAACATTGATTCAGAAGTATTTAATATACCTAGAGAATCAACAACTGAAGAGCTTCTAGCGCTTATGGATAAGCTAAATAATGATACTAAGATACATGGTATACTTGTGTTTAGACCACTTCCTAAACAAATTGATGCAGAAAGAGTTGTTAATTTTATCAATCCAGATAAGGATATTGACTGCATGAACCCAATTAATCTTGAAGCTATATTTGAAGGAAAGAAAGATAGCTTTGAACCAGCTACACCAAGAGCAGCTGTTGAAATTTTAGGAAGAACTGGATATGATTACAAAGGCAAGAATGTTGCCATAATCAACCGTTCCATGGTAGTTGGTAAGCCACTTGCTATGATGCTACTAAATGAAAATGCCACAGTTACTATCTGTCACTCAAAGACAAAGGATTTAAAAGCTGTTTGTAAGAGTGCTGATGTAGTATTCACAGCGCTTGGCAGAGCGAAGATGCTTGACAAATCATATTTCAATGAAGACTCTATAGTTATAGATGTTGGTGTAAGTATGGATAAGGAAGGCAAGATTAGTGGCGACGCTGATTACGATGCTCTAGTTGATTACGTTGCAAAGATTACACCAGTACCTGGAGGAGTAGGCAGCATAACAACTACAATACTTTTAAATCAAGTATTAAAGGCGGTAGAAAAACAAAATAAATAAAAAATAAATAGCAGAATAAAAAATAAGTGCTAAGCAAAATTTTATGCCTAGCACTTTTTATATGCATATTAAATTATTTAAATGAGAAAAGATATATTTCTTCGCTAGTCACATCTTGATTTATTGCCATAGTGACTGCATATACCTTGTTTAACCCATCTTCTTCTTTTGTTAATATTTCCTTTAAGGCTACGGGATTTGCATCATATATACTTATTCTATCTTCATTGTCTGTAGAAAATTCTTGCTTTGCAAGTTTATATTCGTCTCTGTTCTTCCAGTATATAGTGCCGTAGTAAGTACCGCTATCATCGACTCTTACAGTTTTTACATAGAGGCTTGGTCCTCCAAGACTATTTCTAAGATTGATACCTGCATCATGTTCAAGCGGCTTAGTAATATCTACGTAGCCTTTCTTTACGTACTTTTCAATATTTGGCTCTTCAAGTGAGGCAAAATCTTTCATCTCCTTCGAAACTCTAGCTAAATCTATTTTATTTGATTTTGATATAAAATATATAGCTATAGCAGCTACAATCAGCACTATTGCAAGTACTAGCCAATATTTTCTTAATGATTTCTTACTATTCATAAGTCCATCTCCTTTATAAAATTAATTCTTTCTTACTAAATTATACCCAAAATTTTAATGTATTATCATTGTAAATTTTTATATAAAAAGGCAAAAGTATAGATTAAATAAACAAGGCCTAAATTAAGCCTTGTTTATCTATTTTAATCTATGGTAGTATTTTTACCTCATTATCATCATTTTTCTTTTCTTCTTTTTTATCATCTTTTTTCTCTGGATTAATCAAATCTGTTATGACATCATTCCAATTAGTACCTTCTTCGTTAAGATCAATGCCATGTTCTTGATTATAATTATTCAAATCTTCTTGAGTATCTGATTGAACTGGAGGGTAGTAACTGTAGTCTTTTGGCAAAATACCATTGTGTTCGGAAGGCTTATAAGCAGGATTTAGAGCAGTGAAGACCTTAGTAATTTTTAGCTCCTCTGGAGTAAATTCAGTTGCTAGCTTATTGTTTGATGAGTTAACTTCTAAGGCTACGTGCACATTACAAGTTTCAGTAGGCTCAGTTCCTTTAGCAAATATCTCCTCTCTGACGACGCCTCTTGGGTCAGATGAACAAAATTGATTTGGTTTTTTACCAGATTTAGTACATACATAAGCCTTTACTATGCCATCTGGCTGAGCAAATTGAGGTTTGCTTTCTTTGTCTTGATGAATTTTCGTCATTATGTGGCCCCAAAGTTTTGCTGCTAACCACGAGTTTTGAGTTATGGTAATCTTTGGTGAGTCATTACCCATCCAAGTGGCTGCTGCATAGTAATTAGTGAAGCCAACGAACCAGAAGTCAGCATTGTAGTCAGTTGTACCAGTTTTACCAGCACTTGCTTGACCTTTTATGATGGCATTTTTTCCAGTGTGTTCATAAGCAGTCGATCTAAGTATATCCTTCATTACATAAGCAATTTGTGGGCTAACAACCCTTCTTTGCTTAGCTTCTTTCTCAAGAACAATGTTTCCGTCCTTGTCTAAAACTTTAGTGTAAATAATCGGTTCATTGTAAACACCATCGTTTGCGATAGCGCTGTAGGCAGCAGTCATATCAAGAGGACTAACACCCTTTGTCATACCACCAAGAGCTAAAGAAGCAAGGTTTTCATCGTTGTGAGTTTTATTTTCACTAGATTGAACAAAATTATCCTTAGAAGGATTTTCTTCATTTATTATACCTAATTTTTTCAAATATTTTATTGATGTTGGTATACCAATCTTTTTCAAAGTTCTAGCAGAACTTACGTTTATGGAGTAGATTAGTGATTCTCTAAGAGTTGTGATACCTTTAAAACCAGTATAAACGTTGTTTGGCCATACCTTTCCATCAGCTGTAATCATCGGTATATCAAGTATAGGTGAGGCAGCTGTAAAGCCATTGTCAAGAGCAGGTAAGTATACCGCAAGTGGTTTCATAGATGAGCCCGGCTGTCTAGCTGTGTCAGTTGCTCTATTTAAAATTCTTGAACCCTTTACATCACGTCCACCAATCATGGCAACGATGTGACCAGTTTTGTAATCCATAATCACAGTTGCTGATTGCGGCTGAACAAGACCAGATTTATTAGTGTAGAAGTACTCTGGACTAATAAGTAGGTTACCAGCTTCATCTTGCTTGTAGAACTTATCGTTTGTTTTAAAGAATTCTCCCTTGATTATAAAGTTGTGCTTTGCCTGCCTTAAGTAGTAAGTATCTGGCACTGCAAGACCGCCAACTCTGTGAGTTAGAAGGTTCTTTGCATCGTCGATAGAGTAGAAGTCTTGTATATCGCTTGATTTTTTGTAGGCATATATTCTTGAACTTGTTATATTAAGGTCGCCGTTTTCACTGATTGTGTATTCAGACTTTGGTATTATAAGGAAGCCATCTTCAGTAAGAAGATTAGATCTCTTGTAGTAGACCATGTTTCCGTTTTTATCAATGATGTTACCTGCACTGTCAAGGTTTCTATCAACAAGTATAGGCGCTTTGTACCTTGATACGTCACCTAAAAGTATGCCGTTGAAGTTTCTATTAACTTCGTCAAGATCCTTTTGCACCTTAGTGTCAATGGTTGAGTATATTCTAAGACCGCCTGTAAATAATCTCTCTTGAGCTTTTTGCTTAGTGATTTGGTATTTTTCCATCAAATCGTGAACAACTTGATTCTTGACATAATCACTTGCGTAGCTTGTAATCTCAGCTTCTTTCTTTTCGCTAGGCTTCAAGCTAGCAGCAACATCAAAGTTTATAGCTTCGTCATATTGATCCTTAGTAATTTTACCAAGTTCAAGCATCTTCTTAAGTATTGTTCTTTGTCTTTTAACAGATTTATTGTTAAAGACAAGGATGTATTTTTCACCAAGAATTTCAGTTTCGCCAATCTTTTGCATAGTATTCTCGTCATACTTAAGAGGAGTAACTCTGTAGAATGGTTGGTAGATATTAGGACCCTTAACTATGCCTGCAAGCAAAGCAGCTTGAGCGATGTTTATCTCGTCAACATTCTTAGAGAAGTAAGTTCTCGAAGCTTCTTGCACGCCGTAGGAGTTTTGTCCCAAAGAAATCATATTTAAGTAAGACTCAAGAATTTGATCCTTGCTAAGCTTAGTCTCCAAGTTTAGAGCAAGGTATATCTCTTTTAACTTTCTAGTAAGAGTTTGCTCGTTAGAAAGAAATGTATTCTTGATTAGCTGCTGAGTGATAGTTGACGCACCACGTACAACACCACCGGCTTTAAAGTTCTCGTAAAGAGATGACAAGATACCCTTAGGGTCTATACCAGGGTGCTCGTAGAATCTTTCGTCTTCTATACTAATGAAAGCATCCTTTAGATACTGAGGAACCTTGCTTAGCTTAACAAAAGTTCTGTATTCAGCAGTTTCAATTTTCTCAATTAAATTATTATCCTTATCATAGATAAGAGACGTCTCTTCAAAGCCACTGTTGATTGAGTATGGATCAATCTCAGGTGCAGTGCTAAGTATATTTACAAAAGCAAGGCCTACAGTGCCAGCAAACAAAGTTAAGGATATAAGCACAGTCATAAGCGATATGACAATTAGTTTCTTTAGCGTAAACCTCGGCTTTCTTCTACGTTTATAATTAGACATATAATCACTCCTAATACAAATGTATACTTGTATTATACCACATATTGCGGGATTTGACATATATTTTGAAAAATATTATTTTAAACGAGGCGTTTGTGCTATAATAAAGAAAATATTACACTTAAATTATATAAGGAGATACAGATGATAAGGACAAAGAAGAATCCATTTCATGCTAAGAACGTCTACATAGACTTTGACCTTGAAGATATTGATGCCATAGCCTCTGGTGCATTTAAAGAGATAAGTAAGACCTATCACGCACCACTACAGATGATGCTAGATAGTGAGGACGATCCTAAGAAGAGAGACTTTATTAAAGAGTGCGGCTTTAAGAAGATGAGGACCTGCTATAGTATGACAGTTAGAAAAGACAGCCTCATCAGTAGGGATGCAAGCAAAGCAAAGATCTCACATGCAAGAGAAGGCGAGGCTATATATGAAGAGCTTGCAAAGTGCTACTATGCTTATTATAAGAAGACACATGAGAGCATAAATCCGTTGACAGTAGACTTTGATACTTTTAAAGAGGTCTTGACTAAAGACGTTTATTATAACATGGAAGATGAAACTGTTCTTGCCTTTGTAGAAGATGACGAGATAGCATACGTATATGCATCGAAGCCTCAAGAAGCTTCCGGCTTTTATATAAACCTTTGCGAAAAGCTCTTTAATGATTATGAACAGATATACTTCGAAGCAGACGATGTAGATGCAAGTGCGATTGAACTAAAGAAACTCTTTAAAGATGGAGTTGATGAGATAACAGAGACTTGGGTTTATAGTATAGCTGATGAGTAAAGATAAGATATATTAAATGAGCTTTGCAAATACTTAGCTCAAAGTTTTGTAAAGAGCATGTCGGATAGACTTCGCGTTAAAGGCATAGAACACAATGATGTTTAGTGCATATATATGTTTAGAACAGTATTAAAATTGAGATACTATTTTTAACTAGGTACGAGTTATTATTACCATTTGCTGACAAGGGTCTATCATGGCTCTTGCCATCTATAGGCGCAATTGTGCTTATGAAAGTCTTTGATCTAGTGACAAAGAAAAAGGTATATTAAAATATTGCTTACAACAAAGGGTGCTTTATTGAATAATTAATTTAAACATAGCGTAGATGATGGATAATTCTCTACGCTATATATTTATCTATAATAAATATTTTGACATTTAAGCATGCCTTTGGTATAATTACAAAGAGGTGCTATATGGAAAGAGCGATTATATATACAATTGAATTTGACTCAAAGACTGATGAGTATCTTGATGAACTTGAAGCGCTTCTTGAGGCATGCGACGCCGAGGCTATAGTCAGAGTGAAACAAAGTAAGGACGTACTCAACCCTCGCACTTATATGGGCAAGGGTAAGCTTAACGAGATTAAAACGCTTATTGAGGCTAATGACATCGACTTACTTGTTGTTAATGATGAACTAAGTGGTATTCAAACAAGAAACTTGGAGGACGAGCTTGACATTAAGGTTGTTGACAGGACTAATCTTATCTTGGATATATTTGCTCTGAGGGCTGAAACTGTTGAGGCAAAGCTGCAAGTAGAGCTTGCTCAGCTTTCGTATAGGCTTCCAAGGCTTGTAGGTATGAACAACTACCTATCAAGAGAGGGTGGTGGCATCGGCACAAGAGGTCCCGGTGAGCAAAAGCTTGAAACTGACAGGCGTCATATACAAGAGCAGATTGATAGAATCAAAAACAAGCTAAAAGAAGCTCAAAAGTCGAGGGAAAACATCTCTAGAAAGAGAAATGAGAGCGACATACCATATGTAAGCATCATAGGCTACACAAACTGCGGCAAGTCTACTATACTAAACAGTATGATTAGACTCTCAGAAAGTGGTGCAAGAGAAGTTTTAGCTAAGGATATGCTCTTTGCAACTTTGCAAACTTTTGTAAGAAAGATAAAGTTTTCTAGTGGATCTGAATTTATCGCTTCAGACACTGTAGGCTTTGTTTCAAATTTACCAACAAAGCTGGTAGAAGCGTTCAAAGGTACACTTGAGGAGCTAAAGTATGCAGATTTAATCTTGCACGTAGTTGATATCTCTGATGAGAACATGCATCTTGAGATTGAGACGACTCTTGAACTTATGAAATCTTTAGGACTTATGGACAAGAGGGTGCTTAGAGTATATAATAAGGTAGATAAACTTGATGAGCAAAGAAGGGCGTCTTTGAAGGATGCAGATGACATTATCTACATCTCGGCAAAAGATGACGAAGATGTTAAAAAGCTTATAGACAAGATCGAGTCAATAATCAAAGATGATCACAAAGAAGTGATTATGAGAGTTCCGTTCAAGGACAGCGCTCTTGTTGACAGGCTTAAAAAGAGCTATGCCGTTGAGGTTACAAAGTACGACGAAGCTTCGATGTACATAAAAGTGAAGCTTTCTCAAAAAGATTACAATAAATATAAAGAATATGTGTGCGAATAAAGAGTACAGGTCGGTTCTGGGCCTTGTTAGCGCCGAGGATTTGATAAATAAATCAAAGTTTATAGCTCACACAAAGCACGTGACTAGCGAAGAAGAGGCTACTAATTTTATTTCTGAGATGAAAGAAAAGTATAAGGACGCAACACACAATGTCAGCGCTTATATTATCAACGGTGCGACACTTATAAAACGCTACGATGAAGATGGAGAGCCGCAAGGTTCATCTGCAAGACCCATACTAGGCGTTATGGAGATGGAGGGCCTCTCAAACATCGTTTGTGTTGTAACTAGATACTTTGGCGGGATTAAGCTAGGAGTAGGCGGCCTTGTAAGAGCTTACTCAGGTGCGTTTAAAAAGAGCATAGAAGGTCAAATTTATGACTATGGAAGCTTTCTTAAGTACAGGCTGAGATTCCCATATTCAGAGCTTGACAAAATTAAGAATCATCTATCACATACTGTTTATGATTTAGATAATTTAGAATACATGGAAAATATTAGTGCCGACATATATATAAAGGAAGAAGATAGCAAGGAGCTTTTAGAGACTCTAAAAAACCTTGCTAATCGCGAGCTCGAATACGAGTTTGTAGATGAAGATATATGCGCACATATAGATAAAAGGATCGTGAAATAATTGAAAGATTATGAAAAGATAGTTCAAGATATGGTATCTTGGCTAAGAGATAAAAGAGACAAGACTGGCTTAAAAGGAGCAGTTTTCGGGCTTTCAGGGGGTGTTGACTCAGCTGTAGTTGCCGCTCTTTCTAAGCTTGCCTTTGGTGATGATCACTTAGCTATAGTGATGCCGATACATTCACTCAAAGAGGATGAAGTAGATGCAAAATTACTAGCAGATAAGCTAGGCATCAAAACTACCAGAGTTGACCTAACAAGCACATATGATGACTTTGTTAAAAATGCCAAGGCAGAAGACTTTACAAAGATGAGTCTTTCTAATATAAAGCCGAGACTTAGGATGACTAACCTCTACTTATATGGACAGAATTTATCATATATGGTCTTAGGCTCATCAAATAAAAGTGAGTATCTAGTTGGCTACTTTACTAAGTGGGCAGACAGTGCTTGTGACGTATATCTACTTAGAGACTTTTACAAAAGCGAGGTATATGAACTAGCGAAGGTCTTAGGAGTACCTGATGAGATCATAAACAAAAAGCCATCAGCAGGACTATGGAAGGGTCAAAGCGACGAAGACGAGTTAGGAGTTTCGTATGACGATATAGAAAAGTATTTCGAGGGCGAGACTATTGACTCAGAAAAAGCAAAAAGAATACAAGCGCTATACAAGTCGACTCAGCATAAGAGAGATAGTATAGATTATTATAAAAAGTAAATTAATTTAGGAGGAATAAAATGTCAGGACATTCAAAATGGAAAACAATAAAGGCTAAGAAAGGTAAAGAAGACCAAAGAAGAGCCTCAGTATTTACAAAACTTGCTAGATACATCACTGTTGCAGTTAAGGAAGGTGGATCAAACCCAGAATTTAATCCATCATTAAAGTCAGCGATAGAAAAAGCTAAGGCTGAGAACATGCCTAACGATAACATTGAAAGAGCTATCAAGAAAGGTGAAGGTGGAGAAGGCGACGCAAACTACGAAAACGTTGTATACGAAGGCTACGGAGTTGGCGGAGTTGCAGTTATAGTTGACTGCTTAACAGACAACAGAAACAGAACAGCATCAGATGTAAGACACGCTTTTGACAAGCATGGCGGAAATTTAGGAACAACAGGCTGTGTATCATATCTATTCGATAAAAAAGGTTTTATCGCTATAGAAAACGACGGATCAGTTGATGAAGACACTCTAACAATGGACGCAATAGATTTAGGAGCAGAAGACTTCAAAGCATACGAAGAAGGCTTCGAAATATATACAGCTGTTGAAGACTTTAACCAAGTGGTAGAAGGACTAAAGGACAGAGGCTACAAGCTAAGTGTTTTTGAAATATCGAATATACCACAAACAACAGTTAAGCTTGATGAAGAACAAGCAATCAAGTTTGAAAAGATGGTTGACGAGCTAGAAGAGTCTGACGACGTTCAAAGCGTTTCACACAACTTAGAAGATTAACAATGAAGAATATGAAATTATCAGTTGCTATTATATTAAGTCTTAATATAATAGCACTTATATTATCACAAGCAATTCAAACAGTATCCTTTGATGAGAATGCTGTTTATATGAATGCAAAGCATATGGATAGCTTTGACTATATTGGTAGAAGCGAAGAAGAGGTCCTTGTAGCATCGAAAGTCATAGCAGGCTACCTAAGAGGAGAGAATGAGGATGAGCATCTTGAGCTTATAGGACTAAACAAAAAAGAGATAAGCCACATGGGAGATGTAAGAAGAATATACAAAACTATTGACATAATTAAGATAGTCTCAGCAGTTATAACATTAGTTATAATAATTTTATATGCATGGAAGAAAGTCAATGTATTTGTGTTTAAAGAGCTAAGAAATACACTCTTTATTGCATATATAATACCAATATTTTTTGGCATATTATATTTAACAAGCTTCTCCTCTGCATTCACTAAGTTTCATGAAATTTTCTTTACGAATGATTTGTGGCTTCTAGATCCAAAGACGGACCTACTTATAAGACTAATGCCCGAAGAGTTTTTTGTAAGAGGCTTTCTTAAGATTCTAGCCTACTATACTGTGTCAATATTCGTTATACATCTATGCAGTTTTTACTACGTTGCAAGAAGCAATAAAAATATGAAGAAGAAGGGAGTATAAAATTCATTTATGTTAGATATAGGTAATTTTATAGATCAAACTAATTTAAAACAGGATGCATCAGACTTAGACATCATAAAACTAGTTGAGGAGCAAAAGAAATATAAGTTCAGATCCATATGTATAGCACCTTCATTTTTGCAAGTTGCTCGTAAAAACTTGCAAAATATTTATCTCACTACAGTAATATCGTTTCCAAATGGATATGCAAGTACAGAAGCAAAAGTATTTGAAGCAAAAGATGCAATAAAAAATGGAGCAAATGATTTAGATGTTGTTTCGAATATCGGAAGAATCAAGATGAGAGACTATGACTATCTGAGTAAAGAGATAAATTCTTTAAGGGAGGCAAGTTTAGGACATATTTTAAAATTTATAATAGAAACATCCTTTCTTGATAAGGAAGATATATTTTATATAACAAATTTACTAGTTGAGGGTGGGGCTGAGTTCGTGAAAACATCAACAGGTTTTACGAAATTCGGAGCATCTATCGATGATGTAAAATTTATAAAAAAGAATTTTGATGGCAAAATAAAAATAAAAGCGTCGGGAGGAATTTCTGATTATAAAACTGCGATTGATTTTATAGACGCTGGTGCTGATGTTATCGGCACTTCACACGGTATTGACATTATAAACCATAAATAAAACTAATAAATTTTGTAAAAAAAGCTAAAGAGTATTTATGAATAATTTAAAAAAAAGCTTGCAACTTTATAAAAAATAGTGTAATATATATGTAACATATAGCCGTTATTATATGAAAAAAATTTAAGGGGGAATATTAATGAAACTTAAAAAGACATTAGTGTTTTTATTAGTACTATCTATGGTATTATCAGCTTTCGCATTCGCATGCGGCAAGAAGACTGACGAACCAGCAGAAACAGGTACTGAAACAGAAGCACCAGCAGATGGCGAAGAAACTACAGATGAAGAAACAGCTGAAAGACCAACTGAGCCAAGTGGACAATTAATAATTGGTTGTATTACTGAACCAAGCGGAGACTTCTCAGGAGTATGGCAAAACAATGCAACTGACGCTGACGCTAGACGTTTAGTTCAAGGATATGGTACAGTTGATCAAACAGATGAAGGCGAATTCGTAATTGATGACTCTATCGTTGAAAAGTATGATACTAAAGAAAACGAAGACGGATCAAAGACTTACACTTTCACTGTTAAAAAAGGTCTTAAATATGCAGACGGTAAAGAAATCGATGCAAAAGACTATGTTGCTAGCTTCTTACTTTGGGGCTCAAAACTTATTGGACCTGACTTCTGTAAAGGTAAAAACACAGGTGGTATGGACCTAGTAGGTTATGATGCATTTAGTAAGGGAGAAAAGAAAGAATTCGCTGGTGTTCATCTAATCGATGATTACACTTTCTCAGCAACAATAAATCCTGATAATACACCATATTTCTATGAATTAACTTCTGTATCAGCAAGTCCAGAAGATCTAGAATTCTGGTTAGGTAAAAAAGTAGACATTAAAGATGACGGCGATGGATGTTACTTTGTTGAAGATATAAACACTGAAGAGTATGCGAATGCTGTTAAAGCAGCAAGAGATAAAAAGACTCTTCCAGCAAGCGGTCCTTATATGTTAGAAAGCTATGATGAAGCACAAAAATTAATAACTATGGTTATCAACCCTAACTTCCAAGGCGATAGATTAGGCAGAAAACCTCTAATTCAAAAAGTTATCATTAAGAAAGTTACAGAAGCAACTCAACTTGACGACTTAAAAACTGGTGGTGTTGACCTATTAAAGGGCATCACAAAGGGTGATGACATCAACGCTGGTATGGACTTAACAGAAGGCGAAGGCTTTGCTCATACAGATTATCCAAGATCTGGTTATGGTAAGATTGCATTCTCTTGCGACGTTGGACCAACTCAATATGCAGAAGTAAGACAAGCACTTGCTTACTTACTAGACAGAAACGATTTCTGTAAACAATTTACAGGCGGATACGGTTCTGTTGTTAGCGGACCTTTTGGTACAGCTCAATGGTTCTATCAAGAAACTAAGAAAGAACTTGAAGAAAAATTAAATTCTTATCCATATGACCCAGCTAAGGCTGTAGAATTACTGAAAAAAGCTGGCTTTACTCTAAACGAATCAGGCGCTGAATACCAAGAAGCCGACCCAGAAAAAGGCATAGAAGGAGACGGAACAAGATACAAAAAGATGGATGACGGTAAGTTAATGCCACTTGAAATCAAATGGGCATCTACTGAAAACAATGACGTATCTGACTTACTAGTTGTTAAATTAGCTGAAAACCCTGACCTTGTAAAAGCAGGTATCAAGATTCAAAGAGACGCAATGAGCTTTGATGAACTTCTTAACTGGATATACAGAGACGCATCAGTAGATGCTAAGTATGCTGTTCCAACATATAACATGTTTAACTTAGCTACAAACTTCCCAGCTGGATATGATCAAAAAGAAACATATACAACAAAAGAAGATTTAATCAAGCAAGGCTACAACACTAACCGTATCTTCGATAAAGACTTAGAGCAAGCAGCTATTGACATGGTTAAATGTTCACCAGATCAAAGAGATAAATTCAAGGAAGACTTTGTTAAATTCGTAACTAGATGGAATGAATTGCTTCCTGACCTACCACTATACTCTAACCAATACTTTGACTTCTACAATTCTAAATTAAAGAATTGGGTTAATACTCAAATGAAGCCATTCGCATCAACAGTAATGGATGCTTGGGTTACAGAATAGTAAATATTAAAATTTAAAAAACATTTTGTGGAAGGCAATAGAAATATTGCCTTCTATAAAAATACAGATAAGGTGGATGATGATGGGAAAATATGTTATAAAAAGAATACTTTACATGGTATTCGTATTCTTTGTTATGTCTATTTTACTTTTCTTCTTATACAATATGATACCTTCAGACCCTGCAAGAGCAGAGCTTGAACCAATGAAGGCACAATTGAAACCAGAAGAGTACAATAGAAGATATCAAGACTTAAGAAAACAATATGGTCTTGACGATCCTATGATAGTTAGATACGGCAAGTGGCTTGGTAGATTGTTACAAGGCGACTTAGGAGACTCAAGAGTATATAAAGATAAGGTTATAAATGTTGTAAAAGAACCTTTAAAACTTACTATATTTATTAATATTTTTGCAATAATTTTAGGTCTAGGTATAACTATACCTTTAGGTATTGCGTGTGCTGTTAAAAAGAATTCAGTTTTCGACCAAGTAACACAGGTATTAACTGTTATAGGTTACTCTATACCAGTATTCATTACAGCACTAATGTTTATTTATGTATTTAGTGTTAAGTTACAGTGGTTCCCAGTTAGTGGTATGAGAACTGCAGGAAAGAACTATACAGGTATTAAGGATACACTTGATATCTTAAAGCACATTACGCTTCCTCTAATAATCATGACAGTAGGTTCACTTGGTGGTATGACAAGATACGTCAGAGCTGCTATGGATGACGCTTTAGGCATGGATTATATTAAGACTGCAAGAGCAAAGGGCTTAAAGGAAAAGGCTGTAATTTATTCACACGCGTGGAGAAATGCGCTTTTACCAGTAGTTACACTAATTGTTGGCTGGTTTATGAGTATATTCTCTGGATCACTAATTATTGAAACAATGTTTAATTTAAATGGTATGGGTAAGTTCTACATAGATGCTTTAAACAAGAAGGACTATGACTTAGCGCTTGCAATTCAGCTATTTTATATAATAATAACTCTAGTTGGAAACTTGGTTACTGACTTGACATATGGCTTAGTTGACCCTAGAGTTAGAGTAGAAAATTAGGAGGTTAAAATGGAAAAAGAAAACAAAGATACAAAACAAATACCTCCAAAGAAAAAAGGATTTAGTTTATTCAAGAAAAAGAAAAAAGACGTCATGGTAGAAGATGACATTCAAACACCTTTTAGAACTATACTTAATGTATTTCTTGCTAATAAGGTTGCTATGACTGCATTTTTCATTTTCTTTGGTATTTTCTTATTAGTGTTAATAGGACCTTTATTTAATCCTTTAGACTTATCTTATGTTGAAACAACACAGTCTAATATTGCTCCAGGTTTTGATATACTTCCGTTACCAAACGGTCTTAAGAACATCAAAACGCTTAGTGTTGGTTCTACATTCAGTGCAGCTGTTGATGAGAATGGCAAAATTTTTGTTTGGGGTAAAACAGCTATCTCTCAAAAAGTTGACGTAAGAAAAGTACCTAAAGAAGTAAGAAAGGCTGGAAAAAATATTGTTAAGCTAGCTGCTGGTACTGACCACGTAATAGCACTTACTGATGATGGTAAAGTTCTTGGTTGGGGTAATAACAGACTTCAACAAGCAAAGGCTCCAGCAGAATTAATGGGTGTTAAAGTTGTTGATATAGCTGCATCAGATCAAGTGTCTTATGCTCTAGATGACGATGGATACACATACGCTTGGGGTAACATGTCTATTAATGACTACAAAGAAGGTCATGATCATCAAGGAGAAATTGTTAAGATAGCTACAAATCCTAATACAGCTTGCGGCATTACTAAAGATGGTAAGGTTGTACATTTAGGAGCTCAAGAATCAGGTCTATCAAAGGTACCTGAAATAAATGAAAAGGTTGTTGACCTTGCTTCTTCATACAATACATTCGTTGCTGTAGGAGAATCAGGCAAGATTTATATGTGGGGTAACCCATCAACATCAGGCGAGTGGAGCGTTCCTGAAGATATAGAAGGCAAGGTAAAGAATATATATGGACAGAGATATTCATTCATCGCTAAATTAAAAGATGATACAATTGCTACTTGGGGCTCTAACTCATTAGGACAATTAAATATACCTTCTGAGTTAAAAGGTAAAAAGGTAGACGAAGTATTTACTGGCTTCTACCAAACACATATTAAAGATCAAGCTGGTAAGGTATACAGCTATGGTCATAAAGGTTACTTATTAGGTACTGACGACCTAGGTAGAGATATCTGGAACAGAATTCTTAACGGTGGTAGAAAATCTATGACTATAGGTGCTATCGCAGTTATTATCTCAACTATCATAGGTGTAATAGTTGGCGGTGTTTCAGGCTTCGTTGGAGGCTGGATAGATAACGTATTACAAAGGGTTGCTGAAATGATAGGTTCACTACCATTCCTACCATTTGCGATGATACTATCAGCACTTGTTGGCCAAACAATGACTGCCGACCAAAAGATCTTTATGATTATGGTTATACTTGGTTTACTATCTTGGACAGGACTTCAAAGACTTGTTCGTGCGCAAGTACTTTCAATTAGAGAGCAAGAGTACGTTGTTGCTGCAAGATCGCTAGGTATTAAAGAAAAAGATATTATATTTAAACATATATTACCAAACACTATTTCAATAATTATAGTTAATGCTACACTATCATTCGCATCAAGTATGCTTACTGAAGCATCACTTTCATTCCTAGGCTTTGGTGTTCCTGCACCATATCCAACTTGGGGTAATATGCTTAACGGTGCTAACAACTCTATAATCATTCAAAGATACTGGTGGAGATGGGTATTCCCTTCTATCATACTAGGTGTTTGCGTAATTTGTATTAACTTAATAGGTGATGGCCTAAGAGATGCTATCGACCCTAGATCAGCTGAAAGATAGGAGGTAAGATTAATGGCATTATTAGAATTAAAAGACTTGCATACCTTTTTTACAACAAAAAAGGGAATAATCAAAGCTGTTAATGGCGTTTCCTATTCAGTAGAACAAGGTAAAACATTAGGAGTAGTAGGAGAAAGTGGTAGTGGTAAGAGCGTTTCTGCCATGAGTATCATTAAACTACTTGATGGTAATGGATATATTGACAGTGGTGAAATTTGGTTTAACGGAGAAAATATTACTGATATACCTAAGAACAAGATGGGTCATATCAGAGGTAATGATGTTTCTGTTATATTCCAAGAGCCAATGACTTCACTTAACCCTGTATTTACAGTGGAAAGACAAGTTAGTGAACCGTTCATTATTCACCAAGGCATGAACAAGAAAGAAGCAGCTGAAAAAGTTGTTGAAATGCTTAGCATGGTTAAGATACCAAATCCAGAAACTGTTGCTAAACAATATCCTCACCAATTATCAGGTGGTATGAGACAAAGAGTCATGATCGCTATGGCACTTGCTTGTGTTCCTAAGCTTCTTATAGCTGACGAACCAACAACTGCTCTTGACGTTACAATTCAAGCTCAAATACTTAGACTAATGAATGACTTAAAGAAGAGAATTGGTACTTCAATACTATTTATCACTCATGACCTTGGCGTTATTAACCAAATGGCTGATGACGTTGCTGTTATGTACTGTGGTCAAGTAGTTGAAAAAGCACCAAGAGATATTATCTTCGAAGGAAAGAGTAAATTCATGCATCCATATACAGAAGGACTTATGGTATCTATACCAAGATTGGATACTCCTCAAGGCATGAAGCTAGATGCTATACCTGGCGCTGTTCCACACCCACTAAATTTACCTAAGGGCTGTAAATTTGCACCTAGATGTAAATATAGAACTGAAAAGTGTGACAACTATCAACCAGATCTAGTTAAGGTAGATGACAATCATGAAGTAAGATGTTTCTATCCTGAAAAGGGGGTAAGATCCGATGGAAAATAGAGAGTTACTATTTAGAATACAAAACTTAAAACAATACTTCCCTGTACAAAAAGTAGGTAAGGAAGTTAAATATGTAAAGGCTAATGACGACATCTCATTGGATATTTACAAGGGTGAAACTATCGGTTTAGTAGGAGAGTCTGGTTGCGGTAAATCTACTTTTGGTAGGACTTTATTACAACTATACAAGCAAACTGATGGTAGAACTATTTACTATGGCAGAACGAGATGGGAAGTAAATCCTAAATATGTATATAAACTAATCAATGGTTTTGCTAGCCATAAGAACAAAGTTAAAGAGCTTAAAGCTGAGATTGAAAAGGATACAGCAGCTTATGAAGCACTTGCTGAAGGCAAGGAAAAGGGAGAAGCACTTAATAAGCTTAGAGAGGCTGAAAAGCAATATAAACTTCTTTATAAGGACTTAGCACAAATAGCTGGAGCTTTGATATATCATGACAATGAAAGCGAAGTTAAATCTTTACTACTGAAGGAGCAAGAACTTAACCACAAAGTATTTCTTGCTAGGAAAAACGGCAAGGAAGATTCATCAGCAGAAAACGAATTAAAAGATGTTGAAGCAAAACTTGCGTCACTTAGAGAAGATGTTAAGGGACATGCTGAATACGAAAAAGCAGAAGGATATAGAGATGCTGGTGTAAACTTAGCAGAGCTTGAATATGAAGAGATGAGACACTTAAGAAAAGATATGCAACTTATCTTCCAAGACCCATATTCATCACTTAACCCACGTATGACTGTTGGACAAATTATATCTGAAGGTTTAGTAGCTCACGATATCTACAAACAAAAGGATAAGGCACTACAAGATTATGTTGTTAAGGTTATGCAAGACTGCGGTCTAGCTCATTACTTTATTCATAGATATCCTCACCAATTCTCTGGTGGTCAGAGACAAAGAATTGGTATAGCAAGAAGTGTTGCATTAAAGCCTGACTTCATCGTTTGTGACGAAGCAGTATCAGCACTTGACGTATCTATTCAATCACAAATTATAAACCTATTGATTGATTTAAAAGAAAAAGAAAATCTAACATATCTATTCATATCACATGACTTGTCAGTTATTAAATATATATCTGATAAGGTAGGTGTAATGTACTTAGGTAATATAGTTGAGTTTGCAGACTCGAAGGAGTTATATGCTAGACCAGTGCATCCATATACAGAAGCACTTTTAGGCGCAATACCAACTACTGACTCTAAGAAAGAAATACAAATACTAGAAGGAGACATACCAAGTCCTATCAATCCACCTAAGGGCTGTAAGTTCCACACTAGATGTAAATATGCTACTGAAGAATGCAAGACAGTTGTACCAGTGTTTGAAGAAGTAAGACCTGGCCACTTTGTTGCATGTCATCACAAGCTAAACTTAGATAAGTAATGTTTTTTCAAAAGAAAATTGATCGTGCCTTTGAAGAGCTCAAGAAAACTTCAGGCAAGTATGATGAGAAAGGTAATCTAGTCGATACTAAAAATGAAGATACTGAGAAGGGCGACATTGCTGCAATGTTTCTTGCGGCAGCCAAGGTCTTCGGTCCGATCTTTATAGTTTTGATCATAATTTTAATATTAACTAGACCAAGATAAAGAGTAAAGCTACGAGTAATCGTAGCTTTTTTTATGGTAGAAGCTATTGACTATGTGTGAGGATCATATATATACATTGACAGATATGTATATATAAATGAACTTAGAGCAAGGCAGAGATTAATATACAAAATATTTTGCTCTTGTTTAGTTTAGCACGATTAAGGGTAAATAAAGAATAATAATAAAGGAGGTTTTCTTATGAAAAGGAAAGTATGTTTATTTTTAATATTAGTATTGCTACTTACAAACGCAGTCTATGCAGCTGAACTTAAAGTGAATGTGCCAAACGGCTATGTTTTAAGTGAAGCAGAGATCGAAAGACTGAACCTGGTTATTAACAAGAAGATGAAAGATGAAAACGATGAAAGAGAAGACTTAGTTGGCTATGTTATACCAGTTTACAATCTATCGACAGAGTACTTATTTAACAACGCAAATAAAACATTAGAAGATTCCTTTGTTGATAAAGGAAACGCCATTATGATCATTAAAGATAAGATAGGTCCATTTATGCAAGCGGGACTAGTTAAATCGAGTAAGGGACTTATAGTTGAAACATACTCGGATATAGACGAAGGACTACTTGAAGCCATCACTCTATTAAAAACAAAGAGTATGACAAGTCCAAGATACTTAAGTTTGGATTTGACAAGCAAACCTAGTTTAATACTTGCAAGCGAAGGCAAAGTAAACAAGGCTATATCAGTAGATCTTTTAAACAATAGGGATAAAAATAGTATAGATCTTGATGGTGCTATCTTGGATACAAACGATGTGTATGAGCAAATCAAGCAAAACAAGATTGCAGATATGGAGCTTACTGTTGAGAACCTTAAGAAAGGCGAGCCATACAAGACTGATCAAATATCACTATTTAAGCCTGTTAAAGCTCAAAAAGCAGATAAGAAGAGCTATATAAAATTAATACTTATAGTTGTATTAGTAGCTATACTTGTGATATTAGCTTATTTATTCTTAATGAAAAAGTCTTCTAAGAAAATAAACTTTAAGAACAAAAAACATAAAAAAGACAAGGACAACACAGAAGAGATTAATAATGATGATATCTTGTTGTAATATATATTAAAAGGAGCTTAGATTAAGATGGGATATAGAATACTATTTTTAGTATCAGTATCGTTTGTGCCACTATTACTTATTGCAATTGGAAAAATATTTGCTAAATTTCCAATCAAAGAGCCAAATATTGCTGTTGGCTTTAGAACAAAGCTTTCTATGAAGAACAAGGACACTTGGAACTACGCACAAGAATTATTCCCAAAGGTATGGATTAAACTTGGCTCATACTTGCTACCAATAAGCATTGCTGTTATGTATGTAATGCACAGTGATGATAAGGACTCTGCAGGCAGTGCTGCACTCGTTATAATGCTTGTTCAGGCTTTAGCGATGCTTGTATCAATATATAGCGTCAATCAAAAGCTAAAGAAAGCCTTCAATAGTGACGGAACACGTAAACAATTTCAATAGATAATATAATAGACTAAGTATCATGTCGATGCTTAGTCTATTTTTTAATTTCTTCTATAAATTGGCTTATTTCGTAGTCAGTGTTGTTTCTTTCTTTAAAAGCGCATATATTTAGATTTTTTTTCGCTCTAGTCATTCCAACGTAGAATATCCTTCTTTCTTCTTCAAGCTCTACATCGCTTGCATTGTTTGAGCCGGGTATCTCATCATCAACTATGTCAACAAGAAAGACGGTGTCAAATTCTAGTCCCTTTGCACCATGTATAGTCGATAGTATAACATTGGATTCGTTCTGACTGTATATCTTATTTCTTAGCACGTTGAGTCTTAGCTTTAACTCATCCATGCTTTTAGTGTAGAGTGCAATCTCTTTTAGGAAATATATCATGGTAAGAAGCTTGTTAAAGGATTCGCTCTTGTCTCTACCTTTGCTTCTTAAGTAGCCTCTGTAGTTCATATCATTGACGATGTAGTCTATGATGTTTGATGGCTTCATCTTCCTAAGAGCTTTGAAATCCTTCATTAGCTGAAGTATATAGTCCTTCTTGTAGCTTTGTATAGATTCTGAGCTGTAAAGAGCTTTCAAAACATCAATATCTGTTAATGCATAAAGCCCATTGATATCATCTTTTGATAGGTAGCCTTTGATCTTGTAGTAAATTTTTCTAAATAAGGCGGCATCGTTCATATTGAGCGAGAAATTATATATGTCAAAGATGTCATCTATAATCCAATGAGTGAAGAACCTCTCCTTCTTATCATATGATGTAAAGCTTATTAGGTAGCGCTCAAGAAACTCTGCAAGAGGTATTTGCGAAATGTTGTTTCTATATAAGATTGCTACTGTTTCACTTGCACTCTTTAGATACTTTGCGATGTAGCGGTACTCATCAAGGTCTTTGCCAAAGAGCTTTATATTGACGGGAGTCTTGTCAGTGCTTGAAGTATTAAGCTCTTTTGTATACCTAAGCTTATTGTTTTTTATAAGTCTATTGGATGCATTAATTATGCTTGGAGTGGACCTGTAGTTTTCGCTGAGCCTATAAAGCTCGGCACCTTTGTAGTATTTCTCAAAATTTAGTATCCTCTCTGGACAAGCACCTCTAAACTTGTATATGGACTGGTCGTCATCCGCAACAACGAAAAAATTCTTATCAGTATTTATAAGCTTATCAAGTATCATAAACTGTATAAGTGATGTATCTTGACCCTCGTCAAGTAGTATATACTCATATTTGTCTTTGAACTTTGAAATTATATGTCTGTCTTTCTCAAGTAAATCGTTCGCCATAATTAGCATATCGTCAAAGTCAATCAAATGTTTTTTCTTCTTATAAGCTTCGAAGTCATCCACCACGACCTTGTATTCAAAAGGTCCATCGGCATCAATATAATCTTCGTTGGTATTTTTGATGTAGCCAAGTATGGATTGTATTTGATCTATCTCTTCTTCACTCGGATAAGTCTTAAGCTTTTGTATATATATCTTTCTTAGTATATCTCTCGACCTTGGCGCATCTTCAACATCGAGCAAGGTGTATTTAGTTTTCTTATATCTTTCATACTCTCTAATTATCTTGTAAGATAGGGCGTGTATAGTTAAGACACTTACTTCTTTAGAATAATTCTCATCAAGCGCCTCTAGTATCCTTCTTTGCATGTCAAGCTGCTGCGACTTTGCAAATGTTATAGCAAGCACTTTATAAGGGCTTACACCCTTTTCTTCTATAAGGTACTTAATGCGGTTAACTATAACCGTTGTCTTACCAGAGCCGGGCACAGCAAGAACTAGTGCAGGACCACTTTCGTGCCTTGATGCTTTGAGCTGATTAGGATTTAATTTCATTTAATCACCATAGCTATTATATAACAAAACTTGAGAAAAATAAAGGTTTGCTAAGTACTTACACTTGTGGTATAATATAGGCGTAGTTCAAATTTTTATTTTACATATTATTTTTTAAGGGGGAGATACATTTTGTTAATGAATAATTTTCTTAAATCAAGAAAATCAGTTAGAGATTTTAAGCTTAAAGATCTAAGCGATGACACTTTAATCAAAATAAAACAACTTTGCAGCGAAGTTTCTAAAGAAGATGGACAAAGCTCTGTAAGTTTTAATCTAATTAAGGACGGCAAGAGAGTTTATGAAGCTTTAGATGGTATTGCTGGTTACTCAGGCGTTATGATTAAGTCGCCACACTATATAGTGATTAACAGAACAGACGATTCTAGTAAATCAATGATGCTTCAAAGCTACTACACTGAAAGTCTTATTACAAAGCTACATAGCTTAGACATCGCGACATGCTGGGTTGGACTATTTGGCGCATCTGAAGACAAGAAAAGAGAAGTTTTCGATATGTACGCAAACAACTTAGACTTTGTTTTAGCAATCGGTTATGAAAAACCATCAAACCCATTTGACCTAGACCAATATTCTGAAAGAAAAGCTGTTGAAGAGATTGTATTTGACGGCAGCTTCAAAAACCATATGAGCATAGAGATGCTTGAGAACTTAGGCTTAGACGAAGTATTTTACTATGCAAGATTTGCACCATCAACATCAAACCGCCAACCTTGGAGATTCGTAATCAAGGGAAGTTATGTTGAATTATACATTGAAGATAACGATGGCAAGCCATCTTATGTTGATGCAGGCATCATGATGTACTACTTAAGAAGTATGCTACTAATGAGAAATGATAAGAACATGTGGGAACTAATTGACGATGGTGAATTAGTTGACGGCTACAGATTGATAGCAAAGATTAAGCTATAGGAGGAACTATGAAATTATTTATTGATACAGCTAATGTTGATGAAATTAAAGAGATTGCTAAGTGGGGAGTAGTAGACGGAGTTACTACAAACCCAAGCCTTATCGCTAAAGAAAAGAGAGACTTCAAAGAAGTTGTTACTGAGATAACAGGTATTGTAGATGGACCTATATCTGCAGAAGTTGTTTCACTTAAGCATGACGAGATGGTCCTAGAAGCAAAAGAGCTTGCTAAGATTCACAAAAACATCATTATAAAGGTGCCAATGACTGAAGAAGGACTTATCGCAGTTAAAGAATTGCACGCTATGGGCATTAGAACAAATGTAACACTTGTCTTTACATCAACACAAGCACTTCTTGCTGCAAAGGCAGGAGCAAGTTATGTAAGCCCATTCTTAGGTAGACTTGATGACATCTCTACAGATGGACTTAATTTAATCGAAGAAATCATGGATATCTTTGGAAACTACGATTATGACACAGAAGTCATAGCTGCGTCTATAAGACATCCAATGCATGTTGTTGAATGCGCAAGACTTGGATGCGACATCGCAACTATTCCATACAAGGTATTCAAGCAAATGCTTCATCACCCACTAACTGACAGTGGTATAGAAAAATTCTTGAAGGATTGGGAAAGTGTAAAGTAGGAGAGATACAATGGATAGAAATTTAGTAATGAACTTAGCAAGAGTCACTGAAGCAGCTGCATTAAGCTCAGCCCCTTGGTTAGGTAGAGGCGAAAAGAACGCTGCTGACGGAGCTGCAGTTGAAGCAATGAGAAGGATGTTTGATACTGTTGACATAGACGGTACTGTAGTTATAGGCGAGGGCGAGATTGACGAAGCACCTATGCTATATATAGGCGAAAAGATTGGTGATCGCAAGGACGGAGCCCTTAAGGTTGATATCGCAGTTGACCCACTTGATGGAACAAACTCCATCGCCAATGGTATGCCAAACGCTATATCAGTAGTTGCTGTTGCACCAGCAGGCTGCTTATTACACGCTCCTGATATGTATATGGATAAAATTGCTGTTGGACCAAAGGCAAAGGGTGTTGTTGACATCGAAAAGTCTGTTACAGAAAACCTAAAAGCAGTTGCAAAGGCACTTAACAAAGAAGTATCGGAAACTACTGTTGTTATGTTAAATAGACCAAGACACGATGCTATTGTTAAAGAGCTTAGAGCAAATGGCGCTAGAATAAAATTTATAAACGATGGCGACGTTATCGCAGCTATACAAACTTGCTTCGAAGATACTAACGTTGACATGTTACTTGGTAGTGGCGGTGCACCTGAAGGTGTTCTAGCTGCTGCAGCACTTAAGTGCATGGGAGGAGAAATGCAAGGCAAGCTTCTTCCAAAGGACGAAAAGGAAAGAGAAAGATGCATTAAGATGGGCATCAACCCTGACAAAGTGCTTCACCTTGACGACCTTGTTAAAGGAGATGAAATTGCTTTCTCAGCAACTGGTGTATCACACGGCGAACTTCTTGACGGAGTTAAATTTATCAAGAAGAATGTATGTGAAACAGAAACACTAGTACTAAGAGCTGAGACAGGCACTATAAGATTCATCAAAGCAACTCATATTCTAGATAAAAAACCGGAGTACGCTAAATGATTGTAGATAATCACTTAGATGATTATAAATTAGTAGAGCTGCAAGATTTTGCAAAGAGATACGGACTTAAAAACTTTACTAAACTTAAAAAGCTTGAGCTTATTGAATATATACTAAAGAGCATCCGCACTAATCAAGATGAGGATGCTTTTCAGTCGTGTAAGGACTTAGATGATTTTCTTAAAAAGGCCAAGAGCGCATCAAGTAAAAAAGCAAGCAAAGATAAAAAGGACGAAAAGAACATAAAATCAGCACCTAATACCATAGACGGCATAGAGACTGTTCCTGCTAATGGCATCTTGGAGATACTGCCTGATGGCTTTGGCTTCTTAAGACGCGAAAATTATTCGCAAAGCGAGCATGATTACTACGTCTCGCCAACATATATAAAGAAGTTTCATCTTAGACAAGGCGACGAGATTACAGGAGTAGTCAGAAAGAGAGACGAAGCAAACGAGGAGAACACAAGAAACGCCATAGTCTACATCAACAAGGTCAATGGTGACAGCTTAGATGTATGCTTTAAAAGAGCAGACTTTGATGAGCTAGTCCCTGAATATCCAGATAAGCTTATTAAGCTAGAGACTACTAAGGACGAATTATCGACAAGGTTTATAGATCTAATCTCACCTATAGGCAAGGGGCAAAGAGGCCTTATCGTTGCTCCTCCAAAGGCAGGTAAGACTACACTTATCAAGAAGATAGCTAATGCCATCAACATAAATCATCCAGAGATTAAGCTTATAGTTCTGCTTATAGATGAAAGACCTGAAGAAGTTACAGACCTAAAGAAATCTATCAATGGCGATATCATATACTCAACTTTTGATGATGACCTTGAGAACCATATCAAGGTTTCACAAATGACGCTTGAAAGAGCCAAGAGGTTAGTTGAACACAAAAGGGATGTTGTCATACTTCTTGATAGTATCACAAGACTTGCAAGAGCATACAACATGACTATAGCACCGACTGGCAGGTCGCTATCGGGCGGCTTGGATCCAGGAGCTTTGTTTGGACCAAAGAAATTCTTCGGAGCTGCGAGAAACTTTAAAGACGCTGGCAGCTTAACCATACTTGCGACTGCACTTATCGATACAGGCTCAAGGATGGATCAAGTTATATACGAAGAGTTCAAAGGTACTGGCAACATGGAGCTCTACCTTGATAGAGACTTATCGAACATGAGACTCTTCCCAGCCATCGACATATTAAACTCGGGCACTAGGAAGGACGAACTCTTACTTGATGAAAAGACTCTAAACATACAAAGGAAGTTTAGAGCTATGATGAAGAACAATGGCAATGAATATGCTGTTGAGTTCTTGCGTAAGTTTATGACTAACACTTCGTCTAATAAGGAACTTGTTGACAGTTTAGACAAAGCACTTATTAAGAGCGAATAATTTTATAAAAGACTTGAAAATAGTCTTCTTATATGATATAATAAATAAGGTAATATTTTGCATTGAAGAGTGGCTCGCCACTCTTTATTTTATAAGAGGGGTGAGATATATGAATTATAAAAGTTTAATTGAGAAGCTTAAGCTTAAGATAGATGGAGTGCTTAAAGATATGAACGCAGAGCTTGTCGACCTTGAGATACTAAGACATAAGGACGGGATGACGGTATCTGTGTACGTATACAAGAAGGACGGCCTTGACATAGACCTACTTCAAAGCGTAACTGAGAGATTAAATCCAATATTTGATGCTGTAAGCGAATTAAAAGATAAGTATTACTTAGAAGTGTCGTCTCCTGGACTTGATAGACCCATCAAAACAGATGATGACTTTAGAAGGAATATGGACATGAAACTCGATGCAAAACTTAAGAACAAAGAAAAGCATACAGGAGTGCTAAAGAAGTATGATTTAGAGACATTCACACTTGATTGTGATGGAAAACTTATTAGTATAAAGAGGTCTGATGTAAAGATGCTTACACAGGCGATAGAATTTTAGGGGGTTATGATGAACAAAGAGTTTATAGACGCTTTAGATGAATTAGAAAAAAGTAAAGGTATATCTAAAGAAGTTATTTTTGATGCACTAGAGACTGCACTAGTTTCTAGTTTTAGAAAGAATTTTCAAACTGAACAAAATGTTTTAGTTGACATCAATAGAGAGACTGGAGATATTAAACTTTATTCACAAAAGACTGTAGTTGATGAAGTGGAAGACGATGTTAACGAAATATCGCTTGAAGATGCAAAGAAGATTAGTTCAAAGTACAAGGTGGGAGACACTGTAAATTTTGAAGAAGCTCCAAAGGAATACGGAAGAATTGCTGCTCAAACAGCTAAACAAGTTGTTATACAAAAAATTAAAGATGCTGAGAGAGAAAAGATTCATGACGAATTCATAGTGAGAAAAGGCGAAATTATTACTGGACAAATACAAAGAATATCAAACAAAAATATCTTCATAGATATGGGCAAGGTAGAAGGTATAATCCCTCCTACAGAGCAAATTCCAAACGAAGTATACAAGATGGGAGACAGACTAAAGCTTGTTATATCTGAAATTAGAAAGACAAGCAAGGGACCACAAATAGTTCTATCTAGATCAAAAGCCTTACTTGTTAGAAGACTTTTCGAGCTTGAAGTTCCTGAGATAACAGAAGGACTTATAGGTATCTACTCAATATCCAGAGAAGCAGGCTCAAGATCAAAGATTGCTGTCTACACAAATGATGAGAGCGTTGATCCACTAGGAGCTTGCGTTGGACAAAAGGGCCAAAGAGTAAACTCTATAGTTGAAGAGCTTAACGGAGAGAAGATAGATATAATAATCTACGATGAGAACCCAGAGATATTTATTAAGAACGCACTATCACCAGCAGATGTTGTTAGCTGCGAAATTAACGAAGAAGAGAAGTCAGCTATCGCCATAGTACCAAACTCACAAATCAGCTTGGCTATAGGTAAGCAAGGACAAAATGTTAGACTTGCTGCTAGACTAACAACTTGGAAGATAGACATACATCCAGAAGATCCAGACAGCTTCACTGGCCCAATGAGCGAGCCATACTACGACAGCGACAATCAAGAGATATTAAATGATTCTTTAATAGATTTATTCAAAGATGACGAAGCATAATACTTTTGAGAGAAAATGCGTTGCGTGTAGATCATTTCACAACAAGTATGAGATGATAAGACTTGCAAAAACAGATGAAGGCGTTTTTATTGACAAGGATCAAAAGATGCAAGGACGCGGAACATATGTATGCATGAATGAAGAATGTATTAAAACTGCACTAGAGAAGAACTTATTTAAGAAGTCTTTAAAGTGCAATATAGATAATGAAACCCTAGAGGAGCTTAGAAATGTAAAGAAGGAGTGATTATATGAAGACAAGAGTTTACGAGTTAGCGAAAGAATTGAATATGGAAACAAAAGAATTACTAGACAAACTCCAAGAGCTTAATTTACCACCAATGACACACCTTAGTGGTATAGATGAAGAAACTGCAAATTTGGTAAGAGATCTTTTCTTGGAAGAAGAGAAGATTAAAGTTAAAGAAAAGCCAAAGAAAAAAATTCATAAAAAAGAAGAAGATACTGAGAACGTAAGAGACAATAAACAAGCAAAAAAGAAAAGTGTAAAGCCTGAGACTAAGAAAGCTGATGGACAAGAAGCTAAAAATAATCAAGGCGCAAAGAAGAACGATACAAATAATAACAGAGAAAATAATAAAAAGAATAAGAAGCAAAACAATCAAAACAATCAAAACAATCAAAATAATAACGCATCAATGAATAATAAAAAGAATAACAAGCATAACAATAATAAAAACCAAAAACAAGCTGAAGATAAAAAGGTAGAACAAGAAGCCAAAAAGCCAAAAGACGAAGTAGTATTAATACCAGAGAATATAGTGGTTAAAGACTTAGCAGAAAAGCTAGGAGTTGGAGTAAATCAACTAATCACAAAGCTTATCATGCTTGGCTTAATGCTTAATCAAAATCAAAGCGTTGACTTTGACACAGCATCACTTATGGCGGATGAGTTCGGCGTAAAAGTTGAGCTTGAGGTTCCTCAAAGTGAAGAGGAAGCACTTGAACTTGACTTTGAAGACAGCGAAGATAGTCTTGTTACTAGACCACCAGTAGTTACAGTTATGGGTCACGTTGACCATGGTAAGACATCACTACTTGATGCTATCAGACAAAGCAAGGTGCAAGCAGGTGAAGCAGGCGGCATCACACAAAGGATAGGTGCCTACAGTATAACAGTTAAAGGCAAGAAAATCGTTTTCCTTGATACACCAGGTCACGAAGCCTTTACACAAATGAGAGCTAGAGGAGCACAAATTACAGATATATCTGTAATAGTAGTCGCAGCAGATGACGGTATCATGCCACAAACAAAAGAAGCAATCTCGCACAGTAAGGCAGCAGGCGTACCTATCATCGTAGCTATTAACAAGATAGATAGACCAGAAGCAAATATTGAAAGAATATACCAAGAGCTTGCAGATAATGATCTACTTCCAGAAAAGTGGGGCGGCTCAACTATCACAGTAGAAGTATCTGCAAAGAAGAGAATCAACATAGATGAACTACTAGAGATGATAATACTAGTTGCTGAGATGGAAGATATCAAGGCTAACCCTAACAGAAGAGCTATGGGTACTGTTATTGAAGCACAGCTTGACAAAGGACAAGGTCCAACAGCGACTGTACTTGTACAAAAAGGAACTCTTAAGAAGGGAGACTATGTTGTATCAGGAACATCTTGCGGTAAGATCAGACTTATGGTTGATGACAACGGTAAAGGCATAATGAAGGCTACTCCAAGTACACCAGTTAAGATTATGGGACTAAGCGAAGTGCCTGAAGCAGGCGAACTTTTCTATGCAGTTGAATCTGAAAAGAAGGCTAGAGCAATTGCTGAGATGAGAAAAGAAAAAGCTAGAGAAGAAATGATAACAGCTACACAAAAAGTTTCTTTAGACAACCTATTTGACAGAATCAAAGAAGGCGAGCTAAAAGACTTAAACGTTATAATCAAGGCAGACAACAAAGGTTCAATCGAAGCCATCGCTTCATCACTTACTAAACTATCAAACGAAGAAGTTAAGGTAAGCGTTATACACAGCGGTGTAGGCGGAATCAGTGAGTCTGACGTTATGCTTGCTAGCGCATCAAACGCCATCATCATAGGCTTCAACGTAAGACCAAACAACGGCGCTATGGATCTAGCTAATTCTGAAAGTATCGAAGTTAAGACATATAGAGTTATTTACGACATAATTGACGACATCAAGAATGCTGTTAAAGGTATGCTTAAACCAAAGACTAAGGAAACTGTCTTAGGTAGAGCAACTGTAAGAGCAACATTTAGACTTCCTTCAGGTCAAACTATTGCTGGTATCTATGTTGATAACGGCAAGATAACAAGAAACTCAAGCATAAGACTTCTAAGAGACGATGTTGTTATTCATGACGGCGGCATCTCATCATTAAAGAGATTCAAAGATGATGCAAAAGAAGTTGCTACAGGCTATGAAGCAGGTCTAGGACTTGACGGATACAATGACGTTAAGGAAGGCGACGAAATGGAAGCCTACATCATAGAAGAAATTAAAGCATAGGTGAGTTTATGGACAAGAGAAGGTTATATAGAGTACAAGCTGAAATAAAAAGAATTGTATCTGAACTACTAATCGAAGGTCTTAAAGATCCTAGGATTGATAAGATGACGAGCGTATCTAAAGTTGATTTATCAAAGGATACTTCTGTGGCAACTATATACTTTTCGATATATGGTAGCAAGAAAACTAAGGAAGATACATTAGATGCCTTAGAAAACGCTAAGGGATATATTAGATCTCGTCTTGCTAAGGTCTTAGAGATTAGACAAGTGCCCGAGCTTAGATTTAAAATTGATGAAAGCGTTGAATATAGTATTGAGATACAAAAGATTTTAAACAAATTAAATATTGAAAGCGATACAGAAGACGAAGAGTTGGATGAAGATGAAGAATAATATGAGCATAAAAGATATAGGCCTTGCTATTGAAGAAGCAAAAAGTATAAATATTGTCTCACACAGGTCACCTGATGGAGACAATATAGGCTCTTCGCTTGGCTTATATCTATCATTGATACAAAAGTATAAAGATAAAAGTATAAATATAATAAAGCCTGATGATATACCGAGTAAGTATCAGTTCATCGAAGAGAAAAAATACTATGTAGAGAATCAAAATCCAGTTGATTTACTTATAGTACTTGACTGCGCCGATGAAAGAAGGGTTTTAGATGGCGAATTGTTTAAGAAGGCAAAAAAAGTAGTAAACATAGATCATCACAAGAGCAACAGCTACTTTGGATGCATAAATTATGTCATAGAAGAGTACTCATCAACATCAGAGATAATTTTTGACATTATAAAAGAGCTAAACTTGCCACTAGACAAAGAGATTGCGACTATGATATATATCGGTATTGATACAGATACGGGCAGGTTTATGTACTCATCAACTACAGCTGAAACTATGCATAAGCTTGCACAACTTATGAGCTATGGCATAGATATTAATGAAATAAACATTAAGCTATATAGAAGCATGAGCAAGAACATCTATGAGCTATATAGACTTGCCATAGATAAAATAAATTTCTACAAAGACTTTGCTTATGTCATTTTAAATAATGAGGATTTCGAAAAAACGAATACTACTAGAGAAGATACAGATGATATACTTGCATTCTTACAAGGACTTGAAGATTACGATATGATAGCGATTATTAAAGAAGTCAAGGACATATATAAAGTATCCTTAAGAAGCAAGTACAAGTATGATGTAGGTAATATCGGAGAAGACTTTGATGGCGGAGGACACAAGTACGCTGCCGGCTTAACTTATAAAGGCGAACTAGACGAACTTGTAAAGAGATTGAAAGGATATGTAGACAATGCAAATTAGTGGCATAGTCAATATTTTCAAAGAAAAGGGCAAGTCCAGTAGATACTATACCAATAAAGTAAAGTATATCTTAAAGACTAAGACTGGTCATGTAGGCACCTTAGATCCAATGGCTTTTGGAGTCTTGCCAATAGCAGTAGGTGAAGCTACTAAGTTTATTGACTACCTTGGCTTTGACAAGAAGGCATATATCTATAGAATAATTTTTGGAAAAACTACAGGTACACTTGATGCCGAGTCTGAGATCATAGAAGAAAAGTCTTGGGACTTTGATAGAAGTGACCTAGTAAGAGTTTTAGAAGATATGGAGGGCGAGTATGAGCAAGTTCCTCCAAAATACTCTGCTAAAAAGATTGATGGCGTCCCTATGTATAAGCTTGCAAGGGACAATGTAGATGTTGATACGACCATAAGAGCAAAGACTGTTGAGATATATAAAAACAGGTTATTAAAGTTTAACAAAGAAAAAGAATACGCCATAGTCATGAGCGAGGTCTCTACTGGAACATATATTAGAACCTTGGCCTATGACATAGCACAGAGCTTGGGAACTATTGCTTATATTGACTACCTAATGAGGTACAATAGCGGTCCGTTAAATATAGATGAAGCCATATGCATAGATGAGCTAAATGAAACAGATCTAATGTCTGTAGATACGCTCATAAACCTACCAAAGCTTACACTTAATGAAAAGAGATTTAAGGCAGTTCAAAATGGTATGAACTCATATGTAAATGACTCTTACAAGGAAGAGTACTATAAAGTTTACTGCGCTGAAAAGTTTTGTGGCGTGGGTTATGTTAAAAAAGATCAGAACAATAGAAATAATGTTTATATGAAAAAGGTTTATAAATATGAGGATAATTAATCTAAATGATGAGTTTACAAGTGAAAAGAATTATATAGCACTAGGTTACTTCGATGGAATGCACCTTGGTCACTTAAAGATTATTAAAAGCTGTATAAGTGATGCAAGAAAAGATGGCCTTATGTCATCGGTCTTATTACTTGATTTCAAAAACAAAAAGTGCTTAACTACCATAGATGATAAGATTAAAATACTCGAAGAGCTTGGTATAGATACGGTTTATATACTCGACTTCACAGATAAAATCAAAAATATGGATCCAAAAGTTTTTGTTAAGAGTATACTCATCGATAGACTAGATTCAGTAAGAACATATTCTGGAGAGGACTACAGCTTTGGTATAGATAAACTGGGGGATACTAAACTTCTTCAAGAGATGATGAAGGAGTGCAATAGGAGCGCTATAGTATTAAATTTTGAACTTGATGAAAAGATGCAAAAAATTTCATCGAGCAATATTAAGAAGATGATACTATCAGGCGAAGTGATGAGTGCAAACAAAGACTTATCTAGATACTACTCAATCAAATCAAGAGTCATTCATGGCAAGAGATATGGTTCATCAGTCGGCATACCAACAGCGAACTTAAATATCAACACTGAATACATCATACCATACCAAGGAGTCTACGTTACAAAGATTAAGATTAGAGACAAGATATATAAATCCATCACAAGCGTTGGTAAAAATTTAAGCTTTGATGAGGACTTTGTAAGTGTAGAGAGCAATATCTTTGACTTCAAAGAGGACATATATGATGACGTAGTAAGGTTATTTTTTATATATAGAATAAGAGACATGTTAAACTTTGAAGATAAAAGTGACTTAGTAAAACAAATCAAAGAGGATATAGAATTCGCAAAAGAATTTGAAGATTATTTATAATTATGAGTATAAAATGCTTTACAAAAGCTAAAGTTCGTGATATACTAATATAGGTACCTTATGCTATGTATATCGTTCCCGTCGATACACTTGGCTAAGGCAAATAATATTAAAGGGGGATAATAAAATGTTATCAAAAGAAGAAAAATCAAAAATCATTGACGATTACAAAATGCACGAGGGAGACACTGGTTCTACAGAAGTTCAAATAGCAATATTTACAAAGAGAATCAATGACCTTACAGAGCACTTAAAGACACACAAGAAAGACCATCATTCAAGAAGAGGACTATTCAAAATGATAGGTCAAAGAAAAGGTCTTTTAAAATATTTGTATAACACTGATATTGAAAAGTATCGTGAATTAATAGACAGATTAAATATTAGAGGATAAAGAGGGCGGGGCTATCCCGCTCTTTTGTTAGATTAAAGGAGATGTGAGATGCAAGAAAATTTTAAGACTACCTTAGCTGGTAGACCTTTAGAAATTGAAACAGGTAAAATGTGCGAGCAAGCTAGTGGATCTTGCTTAGTTAAGTATGGCGATACTTATGTTTTAGTTAATGCGACAAGCACAAAAACTCCAAGAGAAGGAGTAGATTTCTTTCCACTAAGTGTTGATTACGAAGAAAAATTTTATTCTGTTGGTAAAATACCAGGAGGATATATAAAGAGAGAGGGAAGACCTTCAGAGAAAGCAGTTTTAACTTCAAGGCTAATTGATAGACCGATTAGACCTTTATTTCCTGAGGGCTTTTTTAATGATGTGCAAGTTATAGCAACTGTACTTTCTGTTGATCCAGACAATAGTCCGGAGATTGCAGCTATGATTGGTTCATCAGTAGCTCTATGTATTTCAGACATACCATTTAATGGACCAACTGCAGCAGTATATGTTGGACTTATAGATGGAGAATACGTTATAAATCCAACACAAGAAGAGATGGAAAAGTCAGATATTAACTTATGTATATCAGGAACTAAAGACGCCATCATGATGGTTGAATCAGGCTCAAACGAAGTGTCTGAAGAACAAATGATCACAGCAATACTAAAGGGACATGAAGCAATTAAAGAAGTGTGTGAATTTGAAGAAGAAATTATTAAGAAGATAGGTAAAGAAAAATATACTTTTGAAAAATTTGAAGCTAAAGAAGAGATATTTAAAGAGATTGATGCTGAGTTTAGAGAAGACATTAAAAATTCAATTTTTGAAGCAGATAAGATCCAAAGAATTGAAAATAGCGAATCTGTAAAAGATGCTATACTAAATAAGTATCTTGAAAAATATCCAGATGATCAAAGAAGTATACTTAAGACTATTGACGATATAACAAGTGAAGAGTTTAGAAAGGGCATTCTTGAGAGAAATCAAAGACCAGATGGTAGAAACACTGAACAAATCAGACCGCTTTCTGCTGAGGTTGGAATATTACCTAGAGCACACGGCTCAGGACTATTCAAAAGGGGTCAAACTCAAGTATTAACTATAGCTACACTTGGTTCGTTTGGCGATAGTCAATCACAAGATGGACTTGTTGAAGAAGGCGAAAAGCACTACATGCATCAATACAATTTCCCACCATACTCAGTTGGAGATGTTAGACCTCTTAGAAGCCCAGGCAGAAGAGAGATAGGCCATGGTGCACTAGCAGAAAGAGCACTTGTTCCTGTTGTGCCATCGTTAGAAGAGTTTCCATATACAATTAGACTTGTATCAGAAGTTCTAAGCTCAAACGGTTCATCATCACAAGCAAGTATTTGCGGTTCAACTCTTGCACTAATGGATGCGGGCGTTCCAATTAAGAAGCCAGTTGCAGGTATTGCGATGGGACTTATTAAATCAGATGACACTACAAGGATACTAACAGATATACAAGGTCTAGAAGACCACCTAGGAGATATGGACTTTAAGGTTGCTGGCACTAAAGACGGTATCACAGCTATGCAAATGGATATTAAAGTTCAAGGTATAGATGAAGAGATAATGAAGACTGCACTAGAACAAGCTAGAACAGCAAGATTTGAAATACTTGATGTAATCAAATCAGCTATCGATGCTCCAAGAGCAGAATTATCGGAATACGCTCCAAAGATTGCAACTATAAAGATTGATCCTGAAAAGATTAGAGACGTTATAGGTTCAGGCGGAAAAGTAATCAATAAGATTATTGAAGAAACTGGTGCTAAGATTGATATAACTGATAACGGCGATGTTTACATCTCAGCTGACACTATGGAAGGTGTTAACGGAGCTAAAAAGATGATTGAAGATATCGTTAAAGATGTAGAAGTTGGCGAAGTATACTTCGGTAAGGTTAACAGAATAACTAACTTCGGTGCCTTTGTTGAAGTTTTAAACGGTAAAGAAGGTTTACTACACATCTCTCAAATCTCTAAAGAAAGAGTAAATAAAGTAGAAGATGTATTAAAGCTTGGCGATGAAATCATGGTTAAAGTTACATCTATAGACGAACAAGGAAGAATTAATCTTTCAAGAAAAGCATTAGTTGAAAATGCTGACAGTGAATCTAAATAAATTTAGGGCGACAACATGGCAACTGTAAAGATAATTAATAAGAGTAAAAACGATATACCACAATACCAAACAGAAAACTCAGCTGGAGTAGATATAAGAGCTTCACTTGATGAAGACTTAGTATTAAAGGCAGGAGAGTTTAAACTAGTAAGTACAGGTATCTATTTAGAGATACCTTCTTCTTACGAAGTTCAAATAAGAGCAAGATCAGGCTTAAGTGTTAAGCACGGCATAGGTCTTGTCAATGGTATTGGCACTATTGATAGTGATTACAGAGGCGAAATCAAAGTTCCTCTAATAAACTTTTCTAAGGAAGACTTTATTATTGAAAATGGCATGAGAATCGCTCAAATGGTTTTATCTAAGTATGAGAAGATGGACTTTGAAGAAGTAGATGAGCTTTCAGACTCTGAAAGACAAGATGGCGGCTTTGGTTCAACAGGAGTAAAATAATGACACTACTTAAAGCAATAATACTCGCTATAGTTCAGGGCATAACAGAATTCTTGCCAATAAGCTCATCAGGCCACTTAGCCATACTACAAATATTATTTAATATAAAAGAAGGTAATGTATTCTTCTCACAAGTCTTACACTTCGGAACATTACTTTCTATTTTGCTTGTATATCATAAACAAGTAATAAATATGATTAAAGAATTCTTTAAGATGATAGCATCACTTATAAGAAAAGAGAAAATAACACTTAATCATTATCAAAAACTTGCACTATACATCATTATAGCGACAATACCAACAGTTATAATTGCTTTGTTTATAGAAAAGTTTTTGGACCAATTATATATGTCAGCGCTACTTATAGGTATATGCTTCTTAATAACAGCTGTATTGATTTATATTATCGATATTAATATGAGAAGCACTAAGAAGATAAGTGAAGCTGGAGTTCCTACAGTGCTTGCTATAGGAGCGGTACAAGGTATTGCTGCTCTACCAGGCATATCAAGATCGGGTTCTACTATATTTATCTCTCATGTTTTAGGCATAAGAAAGAAAGATGCAGTAGATTTTTCATTCTTACTAGCTATACCTGCTATGTTTGGTGGCTTTATCCTAGGACTTAAGGACATATATAAAGAGGGAGCTAGTGTAAGTTTCGACACAAATGCAATTGTTGGGCTTATTATTAGTTTTATTACAGGAGTTTTAGCAATCAGACTAATCAAGTTATTAGCTAAGAATAAAAAATTCCATGTATTTTCATATTACTTAGTAGTACTAGGTATTGTTTGCATAATAGCAAGTTTTTTATAAAGATATAAGCGAAGGGATTTTATGAAGACTAAAAATAACAGAACAAATAAAAGAAAAAGAAGTAAAGTAAATAAAAAGGTAGACAAGAATGAATCTTTATTGATATCAGGTCTTACAATACTTTTTGCGTCTATATTTTTGCTAATATTTGCGAATAGTGACGCAACAGGTGTTTTTGGCAGATGGATAAAGAGTGGTCTTATCTACCTTTTTTCTATGGGATTTAATATATTTTTATTCTACTTACTAGCGATAGCCTTGGTATTATTGGTGCCAAAGTCTAGGCCTTATGCAAGAAAACTTATTATATCACTTAGTATAATCTTTCTAAGTCTTTTAGTAGTCTTTGATTCGTCTACTGTACTTATGAGCTCTTTCTCATCACATGTTTCTCAAGCAATCGAACTATCAACAGATTTAAACTCTGGAGGACTTATTGGCGGTGCTTTTGGATACTTTTTCTATAGACTGTTTGGAGCAGTTGGTACTATTATAGTTTTAGTTATTATAAATATTATTAACATCTACTCGCTAACAAGTATTAAAAAGTCTGATATAGCACAAAAGACTGACAGTACTATGAACAAAATACAAGATGGTATTGAAAGTAGTGTTGAAAAGATAAAGCTTAAAAGACAAGAGATGAAGAATAAAAAGATTTTATCATCTGATGATATTTTTAGTGATGAGGAAAATACATCTGTTGGTGAAGAGGCTAATAGTAAAGTAGGTAAGGACATTAATGAAGAAGACTTTAGTGACGACTTTGTAGATATTAAAATCAATGACTCTGCAAATAAAGAAGATATAAAATTAGATCAAGAGCCAAATAAGAAAGAGGCTTCAAAAGAAGAGACAAAAGAAACAAAAGAGACAAAAGCAAGTAAAACTACTAAGAAAGAAACTGAAAAAACTGATGAAGGTGAAGATATCGATATAAGTAAAGAGATTCATAATGAGGACATCATTCACTATGAATTTCCATCTTTAAACTTGCTTAAAGAAGCTCAAGCTAGTAACAGTAGCACAAAGGGCAGAGAGATTAAAGACAACATCAAGATTATACAAGACACACTGAATAACTTCGGTGTCGATGCAAAGGTTATCGGGGTTAATAGTGGACCAACTATCACTTCATATGAGATAAGTCTTGCTGCTGGAGTCAAGGTAAGTAAGATATTAAGTCTTTCTGATAACTTGGCGCTTGCTCTTGCGACAACTGATATAAGAATACTTGCGCCTATACCAGGCAAGAGTGCGGTTGGTATTGAAGTTCCTAATAAGAACAAGGATACCCTACTATTAAAAGAAATTTTGGATACTGATGAATTTAGAAATCTAAAATCAAAATTGCCACTTGCTCTTGGCAAGGATGTAACAGGCAATACTATCATCAGTTCCATTGCAAGTATGCCTCACTTACTTATAGCAGGTGCTACAGGTTCTGGTAAGAGTGTTTGCATTAATACCATAATCATGAGTATACTTTACAAGTCGAGACCTGACGAAGTTAAACTAATCATGATAGACCCTAAGGTTGTTGAGCTAAATGTTTATAACAACATTCCTCATCTATTGATACCGGTAGTAACAAACGCGAAGAAGGCACAGTTCTCACTTAACTGGGCGGTTCAAGAGATGGAGAAGAGGTATCAATTATTTGCAAAGAACAATGTAAAAGATATGCAAAGCTACAACGAGCTTGAGACTATCACTGAGAAGATGCCTCAAATCGTTATAATCATAGACGAGCTTGCAGACTTAATGATGGTTGCTGCAACAGAGGTAGAAGACGCTATATGCAGGCTTGCTCAGATGGCGAGAGCTGCAGGTATGCACTTAATAGTTGCAACACAAAGACCGTCGGTTGATGTCATTACAGGAACTATAAAGGCGAACATTCCTTCGAGAATTTCCTTCCAAGTTTCTTCACAAATAGACTCTAGAACTATACTTGATATGAGTGGAGCTGAAAAGCTTCTAGGCAAGGGCGATATGCTTTACTACCCATCGAACCTTTCAAAGCCGATTAGAGTTCAAGGCGCCTTTGTAAGCGATAAGGAAGTTAAGAGTGTTTGTGACTTTATTAGGAACCAAGGTGAAGCAAATTATAATCAAGATGCAGTTGAGTCAATCACAACAAATAACACTAGTCAAACTATGCAAGACGATAAAGATGAATTATACGAAGAAGCAGTTAAACTTGTGGTGATGGATGGACAAGCATCTATATCATATTTACAAAGAAAGCTTAAGATAGGCTACTCTCGTGCTGCAAGAATTGTCGATCAGATGGAAGAGATGGGCGTTGTAAGCGGTTACGATGGATCTAAGCCTAGAAAAGTATTGATTGAAAAAGAAGATATTGAGAATTTAAACGGTGAAAGCGGTGAAACACTTGAATAAAGTATTTATACTTACTATGGGCTGCTCAAAAAATGATGTAGACTCAGAAACTATGGCATATAAGCTAAAGAATGATGACTATACAATTATAAACAATCCAAGCGAGGCTGATTATATAATTATCAACACTTGCTCGTTCATAAATGCAGCTAAGGAAGAGTCTATAGACGCAATATTTGATATGATTAATCAAAAGAAGGCAGGTGCTAAGATTATAGTTAGCGGCTGCCTTGCTCAAAGGTATTCAAAAGAACTTAAAGAAGAGATACCAGAGATAGACATCATAGTTGGTACGGGTATGTTCCAAAATATTGCGAGCATAATTAAAGAGTATGAAGATAATAACAAAGACGATGTTTACGTTGACAATATAAATGCAGATATTGAATATATAGAAAAGGATGCTGCGGATATCACAGAGTATGTAAAGATTGCTGAAGGTTGTAACAACCTATGCACTTATTGCATAATACCAAAGCTTAGAGGCAGACTAAGGTCGAGACCAATCGATGATATAGTTAATGAAATTAATCATCTATACAAGCTTGGTACTAAGGAAGTAATACTTATAGCACAAAACACAACTGATTACGGCACAGATATATACTCAAGGCCGTCACTTGATATGCTATTGAAGGCGATACTTGAGAGGACGAAGATGCCGTGGATAAGAATTATGTATTTATATCCAGACAATATTACTGATGAGCTAATCGAAACATTTAATTCATCAGATAGAATACTTAAGTACATGGATATACCGCTTCAACACGCATCAGATCACGTGCTTAAGATGATGAACAGGCATATAAACAAAGAAGAGACACACGCTTTAATAAGTAAACTTAGAACAAAGATAGACGACTTAGTACTAAGAACAACCTTCATAGTCGGCTTTCCGGGAGAGAGCGATGAAGACTTTAAAGAGCTATTAAACTTTATAAAAGAAGAAAAGTTTGATAAGCTTGGCGTCTTTGAATATAGCGACGAAGAAGGTACAAGAAGTTACTCCTTTAATGAAAAGCTTGATGAGGATACAAAGAGGCTAAGAAGAGAAGAGATTATGGATGCGCAAATGGATATCTCAAGAGCAAGTTTAGAAAAGAGAGTAGGAACAGTTATGAAGTGTTTAATCGAAGACGGATCAGATGGCGAGTACACAGCGAGAAGCTTTATGGACGCTCCTGATGTTGATGGACTTGTTTACATAAGCACAGATAAAGATTTAGAACTTGGAAGCTTTTTTGATATTAAGATCGCAGAAGCACTCGAGTATGATTTAAGAGGTGAAATTTATGAACCTAGCAAATAAAATTACAATGTTTAGAATATTTTTGCTGCCAATTTTTGTATTAAGCTGTTATTTTGATCAAAGCGGTATATCTAGCCTATTAATATTTTTACTTGGATCATTTAGCGACTTTTTAGATGGCTACGTTGCCAGAAAGTACAATATGATTACAGACTTTGGTAAATTCATAGACCCTATAGCAGATAAGATACTTGTACTAAGTGCCTTTATTATGTTTATAGATAGGGGCTTTGTTGAGCCATGGGTAGTTATAGTAGTTTTATTTAGAGAGCTACTTATTTCAGGCTTTAGAATGCTTGCAGCGAAGAAAAACATATCCATAGCTGCAGACATCTTTGGCAAACTAAAGACAACAACACAGTTCTTCTGTGTAATATTTTTCTTTTTAACAATTATTTTGATAAGTGGAAAGATGTTTATAATTGGCAAGGTTCTACTATATATTTCTGTAGTTTTAACTATTTTATCAATGATAAACTATTTATATAAGAACAGGGAAGTATTCCATGGAACAATGCTGTAAGATTATTGAAATCTTAAAAGAAAAGGAAATGACAATCTCGGGTGCTGAGTCCATAACAGGAGGTCTTATATCAAGCGAACTTGTTAAGGTATCAGGCGCATCCGATGTCTTTCGCGGCACGCTTGTATCGTATCAATCATGCGTAAAGGTAGATACACTTAAAGTACCATTGGAGCTTATTGATAAGTACACACCGGTATCTATTCCTGTACTGTCTAGCATGCTTGATGGAGCAAACGAGCTATTTAACACTGATCTTGTATATGCAATAACAGGCAGCGCAGGGCCGACTTCATACGATGGTATACCTATTGGACTTGTTTACTATGGTGTGAAGTATAAATCACATCAATATTTACATAAAAAGGTATATACAGGCACAAGATGTGATATAATAAAAGAAGCGAAGAATAATTTAATCGACTTAATTTTAGAAATAATAAGTAAATAATAGAGGTGAAGAAATGGACAAGAACGAAAAAGAAAAAGCTCTTGAGGATGCTTTAAAGAAGATTGAAAAAGATTTTGGCAAAGGTTCAATAATGAGACTTGGCGATCACGCTAAGCTAAATATTGAAAGCATACCAACTGGTTGCTTATCACTAGATATGGCTTTAGGTATAGGTGGTATTCCAAAGGGAAGAATCATCGAAATTTATGGACCTGAATCAAGTGGTAAGACTACTCTTACATTGCATATCATTGCTGAGTGCCAAAAAAGAGGCGGCACAGCTGCTTTTATCGACGCAGAGCACGCTTTGGATCCTCAATATGCTAGGAACTTAGGTGTAGATATCGATAAGCTTATAGTATCTCAACCAGACAATGGTGAGCAAGGTCTTGATATAGCAGAGGCACTTGTAAGAAGTGGTGCTGTTGATTTAGTTATTGTTGACTCTGTTGCTGCACTAGTACCAAAGACTGAGATCGAAGGAGCTATGGGAGACGCAACTATAGGTTTGCAAGCAAGACTTATGTCACAAGCAATGAGAAAGCTTTCAGGAGTTATATCTAAGACAAAGTCAACAGTTGTTTTCATAAACCAATTAAGAGAAAAGATTGGTATCATGTTTGGTAGTCCAGAAACAACAACAGGTGGTAAGGCACTTAAGTTCTACTCATCAGTAAGACTTGATATAAGAAAGTTTGATGTAATAAAACAAAAAGAAGAAACAGCAGTTGGCAAGAAGGAAGACGTCATCATAGGTAACAGAGTTCGCGTTAAAGTTGTTAAGAACAAAGTTGCACCTCCATTCAAAGTTGTTGAATTTGATATCATGTATGGAACTGGTATCTCAAAAGAAGGAGATATCCTAGACGTTGCAGTCGATAGAGGCATAATCGAAAAGGCTGGCGCGTGGTTCTCATACAACGGCGAAAAACTTGGCCAAGGTAGAGAGAATGTTAAACAATTATTTAAAGATAAACCTGAACTAATGGAAGAGGTTGAATTAAAAGTTAGAGAAGCAAGCAAAAGTGAAGACGAAGCTATAGAATTAGAAGCGTCACAAGAGACAGAAGAATAAAGTTGATATAATGAAATTTGTATTTTTAACAGATACACATATTAAAGAAAAAAATCCTATCAATAGGCTAGATAATTATTTTGAAACGGTAATTAATAAGATTGACGAAGTCGCACACTTTGCTGTTGACAATAAAGTTGATTTTATAGTTCACGGTGGAGATCTTTTTGATACTCCAACCGTTTCAACTATTTGTCTTGTCAAATTTAATAGGATTCTTTTTTATTTAAAAGAGAATAATATAAACTTCTACGTAGTTAGTGGCAATCACGACATCTATGGACGCAACCCTGATACGCTTCCGAGAACACATCTAGGGCTGCTTGAATCATTTGAAGCGGTAGAGATGCTTGATAGGTATAATACAGTTGAGGAAAGATGCAGTAACGGTAGGACAATCAAGATAGTGGGCACGCCATATATATACAAGATGGATGGAGAGGATAAGAAGGCATACTTATTAAACGACTATGAGAAAGATGATAATGAGTTTTTGATAAACGTTGTTCATGGTATGCTCTTAGAAAAACCATTTATTAAAGAGATAGAGCACACTGTTGTGACTGATATACTTGATACTAAGGCTGACCTTACCTTATCAGGCCACTACCATACAGGCTTTGGCGTGATTAAGCTTAATGGAAAGACGTTTTTAAATCCAGGATCGCTTACAAGGTGCTCAAATACGACTGAAGAGTATAAGAGGATGCCTCAATATGCACTAATTGAAATCAATGAAGACTTTAAATTAGATATTAAGCTCATCGATGTGAAGTGTGCAAAGCCGGGATTTGAAGTTTTAGATAGAGAGTACATCGAAAAGCATAAGAACGACAAGCTTGAAGTTCTTAACTTCGAAAATACCATCAGAGAGGCTGCAAACTTCGACAAGTACGACTACTATAGCGTCTTAGAAGAGATAATTAAGTCTGATAATGTTGAAAAGGCTGTTATAGATGAGGCGAAGAAGCGTTTAGAGAGAGCGGAGGAAGATATACATGGTCAAGATTAAAAAATTAGATCTAATAAATTTTCAATCGCATAAGTTTACTTCACTCGAATTAGCTGATGGTCTTAATGTTATAGTCGGTCCATCTGACAACGGCAAGACATCAATACTAAGAGCTATACGCTGGGTACTGTTTAACGAGCCACAGGGTATGAGTATGCTCAGAAACAATGAGGACTTCGTATCGGTAAGAATCTACTTTAATAACGACTACTCAGTGGAGAGAAAGCGCTCGAAGAAGGAGAACTTATACATCATCTATAATGAAAAGACTGGTGAAGTACAAGAGTTTAACAGCTTAAGAACTGGACTTCCACCGGAGGTCTTACACGTGATGAAGATAAAGAAAGTAACACTTGACAAGGCTAATGACATAAACTTCAATATACAGTTTCAGCACGATGGACCTTTTATGTTTAGCTTCACTGCAACACAAAAGTCAGCCCTCATAGGTAAGATGTATAAGCTCGATGTTGTTGACAAGGCAATCGACGATACTAACAAGGATATAAAGTCGCAAAAGTCAGATATTAAGAGAATCAACGAAGAGATAAAAGATCTTGATGAAAAGATACTCGTATACGCTAACATTGAAAAGGAAGAGAAACTTCTTAAAGACAGAGAGCAAATTACGAGAAGAGTAGAAGAGTCAGTAGAAAAACTAAACTTTGTAAACAAGATAAAAGAGAGCTTAGAAGAGAATACACAAAACAGAGACTACTTGCTTAATAAGATAAAAGATTTTGATAAGCTTCTAAGTAACGAGGCGTTGATAGCTAAAATTACAAAAGCATATGAACTATTTGGTGAGTACAAGGTATACAAGCAAAGACTAGACAAAGTAAAGCTTGATATAGACAAGACAGAAGCAATATATACAAAGAGCAAGACTCTTACAGATAAGCTTGATATAGACAAGACAATTGTTAAGAACATAGATACATTCACAAAGCTAAGCGAGTTAAGAAAGCGCTTATTAGATGTAAACGCATCCATTGACAAGGGTAGATACTTTATCAAGGATAATGATGATAAGCTAAGTAGCGACCTAAAAGAGTATACAGAGCTTCTTCTTAAGCTAAAGAAGTGCCCTTATTGTAACTCAGATGTTGATAGAGAGCACATCGACATGATTGTTAAAGAATATTTATAATAGGTGATAATATGGATTATATAACAAGATTAGAAGCATTGAAAGATAGCTTGGATAAGGCGAAACTAAATAAGGTTAAGTATGAGGAAAGGTTAAATATCTTACTTAAAGATAGAGAGAAAATCATTGAAGAGATTAAAAAGCTCGGCATAGAACCAGACAATATTGACAATGAGATTAAAAACTTGGAAAGCAAAATAGCTTCAGACATAGCAAAGGCTGAAGACCTTATAAGAGACAATGAATAATTATACTTTAGAGATTGAAAGAATCAAAAAATTTAATAAGTCTTTAGAGAATAAAATTTTGCAGGATAAAACGAAGAGACAGATGCTACTTGAGAAGAAAGCTTCACTTGCGAAAGAAGCAGAAAACTTAGATGAGAAGAACATGATCTTTGAGAAGACAAAACTCTTACTTGAAAAGACGAGCGACTATGCAAGAAAGCAAGCGATAAAGGGCATTGAGAATATGGTTACAGGCGCCTTAAGAGAGATATTCTCCTCGCAAAGCAAGTTCATCATAGAAGAAAAGACAGTAGCTGGTAAGGTCGCTGTTGACTTTTACCTTGAAGATGAGGTCGATGGCGAGAAAGTGCTTACAGATCCACAAGAGCAAAGAGGCGGCGGCTATGTCGATATTATATCACTTGCACTGCGTTTTGCAATGATTGAAGTTTTCAATCCTAAGATCGAAGGACCAATATTATTAGATGAGCCAGCAAAGTTTGTCTCAGAAGACTACATCTACAACGTTGCAGAGTTTTTATCAAAGGTAAGCGAAAGCTTTAAAAGGCAGATAATCATGGTAACACACTCAAAGTACTTATCGAACATAGGAGAGAAGACTTTTGAAGTCATCAAAAGAGACAATGTATCAGAAGTAGTAGAGAAGTAGGTGAGCTTATGTTTAAGTTTATATTTGGTGTAATAAAGCTTATCTTGATACTGCCGTTCTTACCGATAATTTTCATTGCATCATTATTTCAAGATAAGAGTCAAAAGAAGCCAAAGAAAATAAAGCAAAATAAAAAAGATGATCTTGCTTGGATAGATAGACTTGAAGAGCTAGATGCCATCATCGAAGATTAATTTAATATTGAACAAAAGAAAGGCTATGATTATTCATAGCCTTTTATATTGCAAAATTATTTAATTTTTTCTAAAAATATACTTTTAATTCTATCTAATTCTTTCTTTGCTTCAGCTTCATTCTTTGTTCTTATCGAGAAATAGAACTTAATTTTTGGCTCTGTGCCCGACGGCCTTATAGCTATCCACGAGTATGGATCAAGATAGTACTTCAATACATTTGACTTATCAAGACCAGTTTCATCATTTAAGTAGTCGACTCTTTTAACAAATTTAAGTTCATCAATCTCAGCCTTGTAATTATTTCTGAAATCATCCATGATCCTATCCATCTTTTCTTTGCCAGCAAGTCCTTCAAAGACTATGGACTCTTGTGCTTGTACAAAGTAGCCGTACTTTTTATAAAGCTCATCTAAGTGCTCTAAGATGTCCATGCCGCGCTTCTTGTAATAAGATGTCATTTGCAAAAGTATCATAAAAGCATTCACAGCGTCTTTGTCTCTAACAAAATCTTTGTAAACATAGCCTATGCTCTCTTCAAATCCAAAGAAGAAGTGCTTGTTCTTATCTTTTTCAAAGTCGTTTGCAAGCTTGCAAATATTTTTAAAGCCAGTTAAAACATCTACGCACTCTAGACCATGCTCCTCAGCTATAGCCTTTGCAAAGTCGGATGTTACGATGGACTTAACAAGGTAAGAAGTCTTTGGAGCCTTCACATGATTTAGAATGAAGTCAAGCATAAGAGCGCCAACTCTATTGCCATCTAAGATTACATAGTCATCCTTTTGTTTAAGCGCCATGTTAATCCTGTCGCAGTCAGGGTCACTTGCAAATATCACATCAGAGCCGTGCTTCTTAGCTAGTGCTATAGCTAAATTGAAAGCCTCCTTGAATTCAGGATTAGGATAAGGGCAAGTTTTAAAATCAGGGTCTGGAATTTCTTGCCTTTTCGGTATATGGTAATTATTAAAGCCAAAGTCCTTAATCACTTTAAGTATAGGCTTTAGACCAGTTCCGTTAAGCGGAGTATAGACAAAGTTTAAGTCCTTGTCCATATCTAAATCTAATTTTATAGAGTAGAGGTCTCTGTAGTAAGACTTGAAAAATTCATCATCAATTATTTTAAGAAGAGCATCGTTTGTATCAGTAATCGACACCTCATCAAAGTCGACTTCTTTCATTGTACTTTGAACACTATCTGCCATATCTTCAAGAATTTGTGAGCCGTGCTCATTATATACCTTGTAGCCGTTGTAGTCCTTAGGGTTATGACTAGCTGTAACCATAACACCAGCGCTTGCTTTATAGTGCCTTATACCATAGCTTACAAATGGAGTGGGTAGCGGCTCATTAAATAAGTATACCTTGATGCCCTCATTAGTAAAGATATTTTTACTTATATTAGCAAAGTCCTTAGACATATGCCTTGTATCATAGCCGATAACAACAGATGGATTAGAAAATTTTTTCTTTAACACCAAAGCAATAGCTTTTGCAGCAAGCTTTACAGTGTAAACATTCATCATATTAGTTCCAAGACCAAGCTTACCTCTAAGGCCAGCAGTACCGAAGACAAGGTCGCTAGCAAAGTTGCTTTCAATCTTTTTGCTACTCAAAGATTTTAGAGAAGCCGCATCACTACTAGTAAGACTTGAGTAAGAAAGCCATTTATTATACCTTTCATTCAAGCTTTTAATCCTGATATTCATTTTAGTAGAAAGTAAGTAGTAATCAGCACCGCAAAGCTTCGCAATGTCATCGATCATAATTAGAGTTCTCTTTGTATTATATTTAGTCTCGATGTATATGTTTCTAAACTTGTATGGACTTTTAAAGTCACTACCTGAACTAGAGTAGAAGCCATTATCTATATAATACTTGTATATAGCATCCTCGTTGTCAACAGACAGAATCTTTAACATTAGTTGGTATGCTTCAATATATGTTTTAACCCCATATGACTTACCATTTATATACAAGTAACTTAGTACTAGGCCTTGTTTATAATTGTCATAAGTAAATGTATATGGTTTAGTGTGAATTGTTTTTGTATAAGATTTAAAAGTTTCTTGATCTTGCTCATTAATATCGTTTTTAAAATTTAATATTTTACCCATTAAATCACTCCTTAGTATAACTATTATAATACATATAAGAAATATAAACAATAAAAAAGATCAAACTAATAACAGTTTGATCATATATGGCGGGAGTATGTGCGAATCGAACACACCTATGAAGCTACAAACCCCACATGCACGGTTTTGAAGACCGGAGAGCCCACCAGGACTCATCTACCCCCAGACTTGTATATTATAGCACAATCAATATAGATTTACAAGTTATTTTATTAACAATAGAAGATTTTGATAAAAAATAAAGAAAATACAAAAAAAGTCTTGCTATTTATAAAAATATATGGTAAAATATCAATGTTATGAAATTTGGAGGTGAGATTATTGGCAAACATTAAATCTGCGAAGAAAAGAATATCGGTAATTAAGAATAAAACTTTAGTAAATAAATCTAGAAAGACTGAGCTTAAAAACCTTATAAAGAGATTTGAATTATTGGTTGGAGAAGGCAAAACAGACGAAGCTAGAGAAGTACTTAAAGTGATAGATAGAAAATTAAAGAAAGCAGAACAAAGAAACTTATTCCACAAGAATAAAGTTGCTAGAAAGATGAGTAGATTAACTCATAAGTTAAATAAGGCTGTTTAGTTAAAAGAGACCTTATTGTCTCTTTTAACTATTTTAATTTTTTAAAAGAAATTAAAAAAAACTCTTTACAAAACGAAAATCTTGTTGTATAATGATAAGGTAGTTTTGGACCATTAGCTCAGATGGTAGAGCAACTGACTCTTAATCAGTGGGTCTAGGGTTCGAGTCCCTAATGGTCCACCACGAAGAAACGTGTTAAAGCACGTTTCTTTTTTTATGTCCACAGCTATTAAAGAAGTTCATATATCAATACATTTGTGATTCTAATCAATTGACAATTAAGCCATTTAATGTTAATATATTAGTAGGTGATGATAGTGGAGAATTTTGTAATTATAGATGGTTCGAGCTTACTTAACAGGGCTTTTTATGCGATTAGATTATTGAGTAACAAGAAAGGCATATTTACTAACGGTATATATGGCTTTTTAAATATGCTTGACAAGATTAACGCTGACTACAATCCAAAGTATATGTGCGTTGTCTTCGATAGAAAGGAAAAGACTTTTAGAAAAGATATGTACGAAGAGTATAAGGGCAATAGAATGAAGTTCCCTGATGAGCTTAGCGTTCAATTTCCAATACTTAAGGACATACTTACTAAGATGGGCATAAAGGTTTTGGATAAGGCTGGTTTTGAGGCAGACGACCTTGCTGGCACTCTAACTACTATCAATTGTGAGGGCGTTAAAAAGCTTTTAATAACTGGAGATAAGGACTACTTGCAGCTTATTAAGGATGACACTGATGTTATCATTACCAAAAGAGGCGTTAGTGAATTTGATACATATAATAAAGACAAGATGAACGAGGTTTATGGTTTAAGTCCTGACGAGTTTATTGATTTAAAGGCTCTGATGGGTGACCAATCTGACAATATTCCTGGTATTTATGGCATAGGCGAGAAGACTGCTTTAAAGATACTTAGCGAGTATAGAACCATAGAAAATTTATATGAACATGCGGATGAATTAAGTAAGAACAAGACTAATCAAAGAATTATAGAAGGCAAGGACATGGCTTTTTTATCTAAGAAATTAGCTACTATCGTTAAAGACGTTGATATATCTATGAATATTGAAGACTATAAGATAAAAGATCAAGATAATGAAGCGCTTAGAGAAGTATATGAAGATCTTGAACTAAATTCAAGGTTAAACTCACTTGGTAGCGCAAAAAAGGTAGAAGCTGTTGAAAATAATTTAGAGGTAGAAATTCTTGATAAAGACAATTTAGATATTCTTAAAAATCTTAAAGATGAGTTTATATTTTATATTACCACTGATACTGACAAGTATCTTAGTTCTAAAATCGTCTACATTACTTTTATCTTAGATAAAGTATATATAATAAAAACTGACAATTTATCAGCAATTAAGCATATACTTGAAAGTTCTGAGATAAAAAAAGTATCGCACGACATAAAGAAAGTTTATGTATTAGCTCAAAAAGAAGGTATCAAGATAAATAATTTTAGCTTCGATACTGTTATTGCTTATTATTTGATTGATTCAAATAAGTCTAACTATAGCATACAAAGTATGGCTATGGACTATTTGCAAAGACAAATAAATTCGTTTGAAGATATTTATAAAAAAGAAAAAATTAAAGAAAAATTAGTCTCAGCTGTTGATATGAATACAGCTGAAGGCGTATTAAGTAATGAGATTAAGACTATAAAAGATGCGTATCCAATACTTAAGGAAAAAATTGATAGTTTGGATGAAAGAACACTGTTTTATGATATAGAGCTTCCACTTAGTGAGGCTTTAGCAGATATGGAATTCATTGGATTTAAGGTGGATAGAGATGAGCTTTTAAGACTTGGCGACGAGTATGACGAACTTATCAAAGAAAAAGAAAGAATTATTTTCAGTTTAGCTGGTGAGGAATTTAATATAAATTCACCTAAGAAATTATCTGAAATACTATTTGATAAGCTAGGTATTAAGCCTATCAAAAAGACAAAGACAGGCTACTCAACTGATGCCGAAGTCTTGGAAAAGCTGTCTGACAAGCATCCAATAGCAGACCAAATTGTTGAATACAGAACTTATCAAAAGCTTAAATCAACATATATTGACGGCCTTAAGGACTTGATTGATGAGACAGGCAGGATACACTCCTACTTTAATCAAACAAATACTGCAACAGGAAGGATATCCTCGCAAGATCCAAACCTTCAAAACATTCCTATAAGGACCGAGGCTGGTAGAAAGATTAGAAAAGCCTTTGTAAGCGAGGAAGGATATACTCTTGTTGATAGCGACTACTCGCAAATCGAGCTAAGAATACTTGCCTACATTGCTAATGATGAAAAGATGCTACATGCTTTCAAAGAAGGCTTTGATATACACAGAAAGACTGCTTCAGAAGTGTTTAATATACCATTTGATGAAGTAGATAGCGAGCACAGATCCAGAGCAAAGGCTGTTAACTTCGGTATTGTTTATGGTATAAGCGACTATTCACTATCACAAGATCTAAAGATATCGAGAAAAGAAGCAAAAGAGTATATCGATAAGTACTTTGAAAAATTTTCTGGAGTTCATAAATATATGTCTGATGTTGTGGAAAAAGCCAAGGAAGATGGCTACGTTAAGACTCTTTTCAACAGAAGAAGAAATATTCCAGAACTTCAAAACTCAAACTTTAATATAAGGGCATTTGGCGAGAGAGTTGCTCTAAATATGCCTATACAAGGAACTAGTGCAGATATCATTAAAATCGCTATAGTAAAGATATTTAATAAGTTTAGAGACGACTGTTTAGATGCACACATAATTGTAACTGTTCACGATGAAATCGTTGTAGAAGTGAAGAAAGAAGAGCTTGATAAAGTTAGAAATATCATAAGGACTCTTATGGAAAATATTGATGGTCTAGATATGGACTTGAAGGTTGACATCAATCAAGCGGACAATTGGTACGATGCAAAATAATTATGTCTTAACAGGTTCCATAGCATCTGGAAAGTCTTCAGTGTTAAAAATAATTTGTGAAGAAGGATATAATACAATAAGCGCAGATGAAATTGTCACTGAGCTTTATGCTGATGAAGATTTTTTAAGAGATTATAAGAACTTTATAGGTAGAGAATACTTTACCGAAGGGTTAAAACTTGATAAAAATAAGCTTAAGGATGATATATTTAGAGATTCTGCTTTGAAAGAAAGAGTAGAATCCTTTGTGCATCCAAAAGTTTATAAAAAAATCAAAGAAAGTTTAAAAGGTGGATATAACTTCATAGAAATACCACTATTTTTTGAAGCACAAAAATATTTTCTTGAATCAGGTATAGAGATAAAAGGCGTAATTTTTGTGAATATAGATAAGAATTTACAAGTTTCAAGACTTATGAATAGAAATAAGATTACTAAAGAAGAGGCTGAATCAATGATTGATAGCAGAATTAGTATCGATGATAAAATAAGCTCATCAGACTACATTATTAACAACAATTCAAATTTTGACGATCTTAAAAAAGAAGTCTTGAAAACTTTGGAGAAAATAAATGAAAAAGCTAATTAAATTTATTATAAAGCTGTTTATATTAATAATTGTAGCTGAGCTAGTTTACTTGCATTTCATACCTAGGAAGTATGATAAGATTATAGACAATTACTCAGCTGAATATGGAGTAGACAGATCATTAGTTAAGGCGGTAATATTTAAAGAGTCACGTTTTAAGGAAACAGCAGTTTCATCTAAAGGAGCTATTGGACTTATGCAATTAATGCCTTCAACAGCACTGTGGCTTATGAACAAGTTAAAGATAGAAGACTACAAGATAGAGTCACCACAGAACAATATAAGACTAGGAACATATTATTTGTCGTATTTAATGAGTATTATGGATTCAGATGAAGAGCATGCACTACTTGCTTATAACGCAGGACCAGAGAATGCTAAGCGCTGGATAAACGCTGAAGGCTACAATAAACAAGATATGGATAATTATGTTGACTTTAATGAAACAAGAAAATATGTTAGAGAAATTAAGCTAACAAGAAACATAATTGATTTTGTTGACAAATATGGCATTCTTTTAAATGAGCTTTCAAAGTTATTGGAGGATTACTTATAGATGAAGAGAAAACTATCATTATTAATTATACTAGTACTTTGCATCACACTAGTATCCTGCAATAAGTCAAGCGATAAAAAAGATAAAACTACTTCAGATAATGAAGCTTATCTCTTATCGCAAGGGGGCAATATCAATTTGCCGCTAACGCCATTTAAGACATTTGATCCAATACTTAATGATAATCTTTACTATTTTTACTTTAAAGATTTGATATACTCTAGCTTATTTGAAGTTAACGATGATTCATCTCTAAGTAATCTCTTAGCTAGCTCTGTAGAGAAAATAGATAATACTAGATACAGAATAAAGCTTAGAGAGGGAGTTAAGTTTCATAACGGCAAAGCCTTGAGCGCTGATGATGTTATTTTTTCGTATAATTACATTATAAATAACAAAGACAGGTCATTTTATTACAACTTAATTAATGACGAAGCTAATAAAATATTCAATGGTGCAGAGCTTTTTTCTTTAAACAGAATTGATAATAGCACTATAGAAGTGAAGTTCGCAAGTGCAAAGCCAAACAATTTATACGCTCTAACATTTCCTATAGTATCATCAACAGATGACTATAGCGATTATAAGCCGAACGGCACAGGACCTTTTATGTTTAAATCATATGAGAACAACAAAATGCTTGTACTTGAAAAGAATAAATCATACTTCAACGGACAAGCATCCATAGACACAGTTACTGGAGTTGTTATTGAAAATCCGGCTAATATAGAAGGCATATTTGAAACAGGAAAGCTAGATATGTATACAGCCTTTGATTCAAACTATCTAGAGTTTTTAAATAGCTCAAAGTACTCTTTTATAGAGTATCCATCCAATAAACTATATTATCTTGCATTCAATTATAATAAAAGTCCTTCATTAGATTTAAGAAAGATAATTGATGCTAGCATAAATAAAGAAATGATTAATAAAGAAGTTTTTTCTTCAAACTTAGAATTATGTGATGGCTTTTATCCTGACGAGTCAACATTCGGTCAGCACGATATAAAAGAGAGAGAAGATTTAAGCAATTTATTAATAAAGAAAAATGAAAATCATGAATACATTGATGAAAGAAACAAAAAGATTAAATTAAGAGTGCTCTACAATAAGAACGATGCAAAGAGAAGTGCGATAGCAAATATTATCTACACGCAGCTAGACAATTCTGGCTTTAAAGTAGAACTAATTGCTAAAGATGGAAGCAATATTGATTTTAATGAAGACTACGACATCTATGTTGGAGAATATTTAGTAAATAATGCATTCGATCTTAACTATAAATTCTCATCAAGATCAGCATCGAACTTCATGCACTACGCAGACGAAAGATATGAAGAACTACTTAATAAATTATATACTGGCAATATAGATTACAAAGAACTTAACAATTATTTATTAAATGAAAAAATATATATACCACTAGGTTATGAAAAAAATGCTCTAATATTTAAAGAGAATATGATCTTTGATACTAAACTTAATTTTCAAAATGTATATTCAAAGATAAAAGATTTGATTATTGTGAGCGCAAAGTCTTGATAATATTTCTATTAAATGTTATAATAATTATTTGTGAAATGGGGTGATTTTATGTCAATACTTAAGACCTTTACTGGAGGCGTTCATATGCCTGAGTACAAGGAATTATCAGAAAAACAAGCTATTGAAGAGCAAAAAGAACCAAGTAGAGTTGTTATCCCACTAAACCAACACGTAGGTGCTGAATGTACACCACTTGTAAAAAAAGGCGACTTCGTTAGGGAAGGCCAAAAGATAGGGGATATTGATGCATCTTTATATGCACCAGTTCATGCGAGTATTTCTGGTATAGTTAGAGATATTGGCAAAGTTTACACTACAGGAGGCTGGCTTGTAAATTCAATTACGATAGAAAAAGCTAGTGATGAAGAACTTGAAGCTTTAGGCAATCCAAACAGTAGTGAACTTTTGATGGAAGGTTACGGTGACTTTAGAAACTTATCTAAAGAAAAAATCATCGAACTAATTAAAGAAGCAGGAATTATAGGTATGGGTGGAGGAGCATTCCCATCGTTTGCAAAAATACAATCATCAGACGATGGCACCATAGATACTATAATCATCAACGCTGCTGAATGCGAGCCATTCTTGACATGTGACCATAGAATGATGCTTGAGTATTCTGACAGAATGATAGGCGGACTTAGGATAGTTATGAAGTATCTTAACGTTAGCAGTGCTTACATAGGAATCGAAGACAATAAAAAAGACGCTATAGACTTATTAGAAGAAAAGTTGAAAGATGACAGCTACATAAAAGTAGCAGTACTTAAGACAAAGTTCCCACAAGGGGATGCTTACAGAATGGTTGACTCAATATTAGGAAGAAAAGTTCCTCAAGGTGGAAGAACTAAAAATGTTAATACGTTTGTAAGTAACGTAGGTACTTTTGTTGCCATATATGATGCTGTAACATTCGGTCACACATCTCACAAGAGAGTTGTTACAGTAACAGGCAATGGAATTAAGACACCTAAGAACATCAATGCATACGTTGGAACATCTATTAGAGACCTAGTTGAACAAGCTGGCGGATTTAATGGCAATGTTACAAAAGTAATCGTTGGCGGACCAATGACAGGTGTTGCACAATTTTCGTTAGATACTCCTATCTCTAAGAACACATCAGGTATTATACTTTTAAGAGATGAAGATTACAAAGATGAAGAAGAAAGCCAATGCATTAAATGCGGAAAATGCGTAGAAGTATGTCCAGTACATCTAATGCCACTATACATCTCAAGATATCAAGCTTTAGGCAACCTTAAGATGTGTGACAAATACAACGCACAAAGCTGTATTGTATGCGGATCTTGTTCATATGTATGTCCTGCAAAGAGATTCTTAGCTGAAAGAATTTCAGTAGCAAAGAGAGAGATTAAACAATCTCTAAGAAGATCTAGATAGGAGGTAACTATGGAAAAAAATCAAAACATTCAAGAAGAAAAGCTTTACAGAGTAAGTTTAGCTCCATATTTGCGTTCTAAATCTACTACTCAAAGGATGATGCTAGATGTTATCATAGCACTACTTCCTGCATTAGCAGCAAGTATTTACTTCTTTGGTATGAATGCACTTATGCTATGCGTAGTATCAGTAGCATCATGCATTGTAGCAGAAGTACTTATGCAAAAGTTATTTAAAAAGAAAGTTACAGTTAGCGATTTATCAGCTGTTGTAACAGGCATTTTGCTAGCATTTAACTTACCAGCAAGTGCACCATGGTGGATGCCAGTATTTGGTGGTTTCTTTGCTATATGCATAGTAAAACAAATATTTGGTGGAATTGGCTCAAATTTTATGAACCCAGCACTTGGAGCAAGAGCAGCTATCATGGCGTCTTGGCCAGGACTAATTACTAATTACATTACACCTGATGGAGTAGCAGCAGCTACACCACTTCAACTAATGAAGGCAGGTACAACAGGTGAGTTGCCATCTTTAATGGACATGGCAATTGGTAATATCGGTGGAGTTATAGGTGAAACATGCTCAATACTATTAATCCTTGGCGGAATTTATTTAATAGTTAAGAAAATTATAGATTGGAAAATACCATGCTTATATATTCTAACAACAGCAGTTTTATTAGCTGCATTTGGTGTAGATATAAGCTTATTACCGTACCATATACTTGGTGGTGGACTTATACTAGGTGCTTTCTTCATGGCAACAGACTTTGTTACTTGTCCAGTTACACCAAATGGTAGGATAGTATTTGCTATAGGTTGCGGTGTAATAACAGCTATAATTAGAGTATACGGCGGTATGGCTGAAGGTGTATCATATGCAATCATACTTATGAACACAGCATCACCATTAATTGAATCACTAACTACACCTAAAGTATTTGGGGAGGTTAAGAGCAAATGAAAGAAACATTAAAACTTGGTTTAATATTATTTATCATTGCGGCTTTCTCAGGTGGAGTTTTATCTTATACAAACAGTTTGACTAAACCTATCATAGATCAAAGAGAATATGAAGAAACTCAAGCTGCATTTAAAGAATTAATTCCAGATGCTGACAGTTTTGAAGAGCTTGATGCAGCAAAACTTGAAAGCTTAAAAAGTGAAAATAAAAAGATACAAGATATCTATGAAGCGAAGAAAGATGGTTCAGTTGTAGGATATACATTTAAAACAGCTGGATCAGGTTATGGCGGAGATGTTGTTATATTAACAGGCGTTATGAATGATAAGATTACAAATATACTTGTTTTATCACATAAAGAAACACCATCATTAGGTGATAGAATTGAACATGATGAATTCAAAAATCAATTCGCTGACAAGGATGCAAGTAAGGAACTAGTTTTATCAAAGACTGCTTCTGGAGAAGAGATACAAGCTATATCAGGCTCGACAATTTCTTCAAGAGCAACAGTAGAAGCTGTTAATCAAGCAATTGACGCTTTAAGTAAGTTAAAGTAGAGGTGCCGAGATGAAAATATCAAAAATATTTAAAAACGGTATGATTGATAATAATACAATATTATCACAATTAGTTGGTCTATGTTCAGTACTTGCCATCTCTAGTACTCTAAAAAACTCAGTTACAATGGCAGCTGCAGTTTTAATAGTTACAATTCTTTCGAACTTTTTCATATCCTTGTTGAGAAAGGTTATACCTTCTAAGATAAGAATACCTATATATATAGTTATCATAGCAACATTTGTTACTATCATTGACTTAGTATTGCATGCATATTTACCAGATATGTACAAACAATTGGGCTTGTTCATCCCACTTATAGTAGTAAACTGTATGATACTTGCTAGAGCTGAAAGCTTTGCATCAAAGAACAATGTTTTTTACTCAATAATTGACGGCTTAGCATCAGGCTTAGGTTATGCTATTGCAATATGTGCATTAGGTTTTGTTAGAGAGTTAATAGGCGCAGGTTCTATATGGGGTAATCAAATATTCCATGGAGCTTCTCTATTCGTACTACCTCCAGGAGCATTCATTGTTCTAGGTATATTTGTAGCAATCTTTAACATATACTTATTGAAAAAGAAGAAGGAGGAAAACTAGATGGGAACAATATTTAAGATTTTGATTTCTACAATCTTTGTAAACAACTACGTTTTCGCTCAATTCTTAGGAATTTGTCCGTTTTTAGGTGTTTCAAGCAAAGTAGAAACAGCGACAGGTATGAGTGTAGCAGTAACATTCGTTGTAACACTTGCTTCAATCATTACTTATTATGTACAAAAATTATTATTAGATCCATTTAATTTAGGATATTTACAAACAATAGTTTTTATACTTATCATAGCATCACTAGTACAATTTGTTGAAATGGTTATTAAGAAAATTTCACCAGCTCTTTATGGAGCAATGGGTGTTTTCCTACCACTTATTACAACAAACTGTATGGTACTAGGTGTTGCAATACTTAACATACAAAGTGGATACAGCATCTTTGAAGTAATAACAAACGCTATCGGCGCATCACTTGGTTTTGGCTTAGCACTAATACTACTTTCATCATTAAGAGAAAAACTAGAACTTGTTGATGTACCAGAACCTCTTAAGGGGATGCCTCTTGCATTAATCGCAGCAGGACTTATGTCTATTGCGTTTATGGGCTTCTCTGGCTTAGTATAGGAGGTATTACAATGGAAGTATATTTAATACCTATAGCAGTTTGTGGCATCATAGGTTTGATATTTGCTGTTTTACTTTCAATAGCATCTAGAGTATTTGAAGTAAAACTAGATCCAACAGTAGATAAAGTATTATCTGCACTACCAGGAGCTAACTGTGGAGCTTGCGGATTTCCAGGTTGCGAAGGACTTGCTAATGCAATTGCAAAGGGAAGTGCACCAGTTAATTCATGCCCTGTAGGAGGTTCAGCATGTGCAAGTAAGATAGCTGAGATACTTGGCGTTGATGCAGGCGGCACTGAAAAGATGGTTGCTAATGTTTTATGCCAAGGCGACTGCGACAAAACAAAGTTCAAATATGACTACAATGGCATTGAAAGCTGTTCATTTGCATCACAAATATCAGGTGGACCAAAGTCATGTGATTTTGGCTGCGTTGGTTGTGCTTCATGCGTTAATGCATGTCCATTTGATGCTATCGAGATGAGAAATGGAGTTGCTTTTGTACTTAAGGAAAAATGTAAATCATGTAAGATATGTGTTGGAACTTGTCCTAAGAAAATTATTGAGATGGTTCCATATAAGAGCAAGGTATTTGTTAAGTGTAAGAACACTAATATGGGCAAGAAAGTTAAAGAAGCATGCGGCATAGGATGTATAGGCTGCAAGATCTGTGTTAAGAACTGTCCAAAGGATACCATAGCTTTTGAAAACAACCTAGCTCACATTGTTTACGAAGGATGTATAAACTGTACTATATGTGCACAAAAATGTCCTACAAAGGCAATACATGCTGAGAATTTAAGACCAAAGCCTGTAAAGCCAGCAGAGCCAGCAAAACCTGCTGAGGCTGCTAAACCAGCAGAGCCAGCAAAACCTGCTGAAGCGGCTAAACCAGCAGAGCCAGCAAAGCCTGCTGAAACTGTAAAAGAAGTACAAGTGACAAAGGAAGAAGAAAATAAGTAGATAATTAATTGTTTTAAGGGTATGGACAGCCATACCCTTAAAACGATAAAAGTAGGTTTTCATATGAAAAAATTAGACATAGTTTTAATTATATCTTTAATATTATTTTCGTTTATCTTTATTATTAAGGATAGATTTTTTGCGTCTAATTCAAATAATAAATACATAGCCATATCAGTTGATGGCAAAGATTATAAAAATTTAGAATTTAAGGAAAAAACATACATATATCCATTAAAGACAAAGTTCGGCTTTAATAAGATAGAGGTTGCAAAAGATTATGTAAGGGTTTTGGAGGCTGATTGCCCAAACAAGCTCGATGTACAACAAGGAAAGATATATAGAACAAATCAAAGTATAGTTTGCATACCTAACAGAATGATTATTCAGATTAAATCAAAGGATAGTCGTAATAATGATGATGAAGTGGATGCTGTGATAAAATGATGAAGACAAGAGATTTTGTTTATATTGCCTTATTTACTGTTTTTGCAGTAGTATTAAGTATCTTAGAAAATTTCATACCCTTATCATTTAGTATACCAGGCTTAAGGATTGGCTTTGCAAACATTGCAGTAATTGCTGTTTTATATATATATTCATTTAAGTACGCTTTATTTATAGTGCTTATTAAGAACTTTCTTGTCTTTTTGCAATTTGGAAATATCATTGCATTTTCAATGTCAATGTCAGGCGGGATATTAAGTCTTATCTTTATGTATATATTTAAACGTTATTTTTATAAGTATTTTAGCATATATGGGGTAAGTGCTGTAGGTGCATTTTTTCATAACTTTGGACAGATTACATGCGCATCTATCATATTATCCAATAAGATTATATTTGCATATTTGCCAATACTTGTTATTATAGGAACTTTTACTTCAATAGTTATAGCTAAAGCAGCTGAGCTTTTTATAAGCAGGTTTAAGAATATTAGAGGTTATATAAATGAATAATTTTGAAGAGAAAAAATTAATGATGCAAGACATTAAGCTTGATGATAGGCCAAGGGAAAAATTAATTAGCCGCGGTAGAGAGTCGTTAGAGCTTGCAGAAATTCTTGCTATCATAATAGGAACAGGAACTACAAACTATAGTGCGATTGAATTATCAAAACAAATTTTAAGAAGATTCAATAATTTAGGTGGCTATGCTTCGTTAAAGGTTGAAGACTTAACCGAAGTAAGTGGCATAGGAAAAGCTAAGGCGTGCCAAATAATTGCCGCGCTAGAATTAGCTAGAAGACTTACAGGTCCAAACAGTTTGTATGAAGCTGAAAGCTTATCTGACCCTAAAAAGGTTTATAAGGCATATAGAAATGAGTTTATGAATGAAGCTCAAGAAAAGTTTATTGTGCTTGCTCTTGATACGAAACTTAAATTAATTAAGATTATAGAAGTATCTAAAGGAACTGTTAACTCTACACAAGTTCATCCAAGAGATGTGTTTAGAGACCTTGTTAAGTGCAATGCAAGTAGCTGCATATTGATACACAACCACCCAAGCGGGGACTCGAGTCCATCTAATGAAGATAAATTATTAACAAAGAGACTTGTAGAGTGTTCAAAAATTATTGGTATATCAATTTTAGATCATTTAGTTATCGGCGATGACTTCTTTAGTTTTAAAGAGCATGGCCTTATGGAGTGATATAATGAATTTTATTAAAAAACATAGAATAATTATAACAATTTTACTTATTATAGTGGCTTTAGTTCTTATTATTACAATAAATAATAAGAAAAAGAGCCTTAATAGTGTTGAGTCTGCACCTAGTGATATCATCTCAAAGGTATCATCTTTCTTTTATAGCGGTGCGAATAGAATTTCTAATGGCTTTAAAGGTTTATTTTCTAAAGAAGATTCAAAAAGCAAGATAAAAGAACTTGAAGAAAAGCTAACTATGCTTGAAGATAAGAATAGAGAGCTAGAAACTGTTATTATGAAATCTTCATATCTTAAGAAAGAATACAATTTATTACAAAATACAAAATATAATTTAATTAAAGCTAAGATAGCATCTATGGATCCTGATGAATGGTATAAGAGGTTTACTATAAATAAGGGAAGTAAAGACGGTATCAAGAATGGCGATATTGTCATAGGTGCTTCTGAGATACAAAACAATGTCTATATAGAAGGCTTGCTAGGAAAAGTTACTGATGCTTCTAGAGATTCATCAAAAATTATTTCTCTTAATGATGATAAGTTTAAAGTTAGCTTTAATATTTTAAGAAATAATGAGTCTGGTGTTATGGGCGGAACTTTTGACTCTAAAATTGATGGTTATATGTTTGATTCTAATGCGGACGTATTAGTTGGAGATAAACTGATTACATCAAGCTCATCTGAAGAGTATCCTGCCAATATTTACTTGGGAGAAGTTGTAGAAGTGATTAATGATGAGTCTAATTTAAAGAAGATAATAAAAGTTAAAGCGGCAGTAGATATAAAAGATGTAAGCAATGTATTTATCATAAAAAGGTAGTAATATGAAAGCATTAGCATTTTTAATTTTTGTATTTATAAACTATATTTTAAAAGTAGCGATTTTGCCAAATTTTCTACCTACAAATTTTATCTTTAACTTAACACTTTGTATTATAGTCTCGCTTGCACTTCTTGCTAAGAATAGAGAGGGTTTAACTTGGACTTTAGTCATAGCTGTATTAAATGATTTACTTTCTCATGAAGTATTATTTATGAATCTATTTTTATTTTCAATAATATATTTATTCTTATATTTCTTTAGAGATAATATAAATTTAGAGAATTTGCTAAGCATAGCTTTACTTAATATAGCTGCATATATATTTTATATGCTGTTTTCATATACACTCCTAAGCTTTATGGGCGTAGATCTTACTATAAAACATCTTTTTAGAAATATTTTTTCTATAAAGGCCTTATTTGTAGCTTTATATGGAGTACTTACGTATCTTATATCTAAAAGGATATTTAGATATAAGAATTATGATATTTAGGTGGTAGTATGAACAATATCGAAAAGAGTAATAGATATAATTTTATTAATCTTGTAGTTTTGATTATTCTAAGTGTTTTACTTATAAAACTTGCACACTTGACTTTAGTTGAAGGAGATCACTACAGATATATATCGGACAACTCTAAAATTAGAACAATAACTGTTACAGCACCTAGAGGGGAGATAAGAGACAGGTATGGAAGGTTGATAGCTGGTAATCTTCCTTCTTTTACTGTGCAAATTTATAAAGATGATATGCTTAATTTAGATGCAGATGATAGAAATAAAGCTCTTCTCGAACTTACTAGAAGTCTTGAAGAGGATGGGGTTATATATCAAAATGACTTCCCAATAGACTTTAACTATTTTGCATATAAAGATGAGGCAGAGTATATTAGTAACGACAAAACACCTTTAAAGACTGTTATCGACTTTATGAAAAATAAAGAAGTAATTAATGATTGCTTGGATATGTACATGACTTTTAAAAATGAAGATAAAAAGTATGATGTTAGACTTGCCAATAGAGCACTTTATGCAATCAAATCAAAGTTTGTTGACTTTCCAGTTGAGTATAAGAATACTGGTGAAAAATATGAATTCATTGCAAATGATAAATTTCTTGATTTTAAACAAAAGAATGAGTTTAAAGAAGACTTAAGTCCAAGAGCCCTTGTAAATGAGATTATTGTTAGTGATGATACTATATTAAGTAGAGTGTTCTCACATCCTATGATTAGAAAGCTTGTATATGAAAAGTATAAAGATAACGGCTTAGGAAACATTGTGCTTAAAGACTGTGTTAATACTTTGTATGAAGCTTATCTTGAGCAAAAAAGAACACTGATGAAAGAGTATCCAAACTATGTTACTTATGAGAGCAGTGCTAAAGATGACTTTATAAATATTTTTAAGAACACATCGCTTAAAACTATGCTTGGTAAGGCTTATAAGAATGAAGATGATGAAATTATTGCTCCAGGTAAAATACTTATTGATCTTATAAGATCAAAGAACATAGAAACAAAGGTTGAAGCTATAATTAATCCTGATACTTTAGATGTTCTTTATAGATATAAAGATCAAAATGTAGATCCAGAGCTTGCAGCTATCGATGAGCTTATTAAGGAAGCTGACAATAAAGAGATTATGGATCAGTTTATAAGCAATAACAAGATAAGACCATATGCTCAAAAGTGCTTGCTAGATGATGAAGTGCAAACAAGGATATCTATAGCAGGTGACTTTGAGTATGTTGACATGATTCAGTATAAAACCTTTTTAGAGAGAATCTTTAAGTTCAAAGATAAATTTGAAGATAAGAGTCCTGAAGAAACATTAAAAAAGGCGATGGAGAAGTATAAGATAGATGAAAATTATTTGCGTTACGAAGCAAAGACGCTTCTTAGTATATATGAGCTGTTCTTAAAACAAGGCCAGCTTGCATATCAACCTATCAACTTTGCTTATGGAATAAAACCTCAAACGGTTGCTAGAATTGAAGAGAAGCTTTATATGAATACAGGGGTTAAAATATCTATAGAACCTATAAGATATTATCCTATGGGCTCTGTCATGTGTCATGTAATCGGATCTTTAGGAAAGATTTCAAGTGATGCTGAGATAGAAAAGTATATAAATCAAAAGAAGTATTTACCGGATTCTATAATTGGTAAAACTGGCATAGAAGAGGCATATGAAGACATTTTAAAAGGTAAAGATGGAGAGATGCTTGTTGAGGTAGACAGAATTGGCAATAAAACTAGAGTTATCTCTGAGACTAAACCTGTTAGAGGAAACACTATATACTTAAGTTTAGATGCCGAGCTTCAAAAGAAGTGCGAAAAACTACTTGAAAGAACGATTAAAACAATACCAAGAAGCGGAACTTTTCTTAGTAAATATGGTGACTTCAAGATGGAGTGGGATAGAAAAAGAAAGAGAACATATGATAATACTAGCTCAGGAGCTCTTGTATTAAATAATCCTAATACTGGCGAAGTATTAACTATGGCTAGTTATCCAGGATACAATCTAAACCTATTTGCTACCGGTATAAGTAAGACAGACTGGGACAGTTTAGGACCTGTTGAAGTGAACAATCCACTTGCAGCAAGACCATTATTAAATGTTGCTACTCAAACTGCTGTGCAACCAGGATCAATCTTTAAAATGTGCACTGGCCTTGCAGCACTTGAGAAAGGTTTAAGCCCAGAAACAAAGATTACAGACATGGGCTATGCTGAACTTGGTACAAAGAAGTTTAGGTGTTTATTGTGGACCGACTATCATATGACTCATGGAGCTATCAATTTAAGTGACGCATTAAAAGTCTCATGTAACTACTTTTTCTACTCTCTAGCAATGGGAGAGAATCAAAGACTTGGCAAGAAGCTTGATATAAAATTATCGATTGATGATATAGTTGACATGGCAAAGAGATTCGGTCTTAATGATAAGACAGGCATAGAAATCAATGTGCCTAACGAGTTCTCTGGAGGCGTACCAAATCCAGAAAAGAAGCTTCAAAATATGAGATTCTATCTAAGAAACTTCTTAAATGATAATCTGCAAGATTATGTTAAAGAAGGAGTAAGATATGATGAGGTCTTTAGGGATAAAGCTATAAAAGAAATATTGTCATGGCTTGAAGAAGGACCGAATATGACAAGAAACGAGGTTATAGAAAGTCTTGAAAAGCTTGGCTTTGATACTGAGAGAAAATTAGCTGGTAAGAGGGAAGGCATAGCTGACATTATCAAGTACACTTATTTAAATCAAGCTAAGTGGAACCTAGCAGATACACTTTATGTCACTATCGGTCAAGGTGACTCGTCATATACACCTATACAGATGTCTAACTATGTAGCGACTATCGCCAATGGCGGACAAAGAAACAAGTTAACATTGATTGATTCGATTAAATCATATGATGGATTAGAGGACATCTATACTTTTGAAAGAAAATCTGAAGATATTGGTTTAAAGAACAAGAAGGACTTAGATGTTATAAAGAGTGGTATGTATAAGGTAAGTAAACTTGGATCTGCAAAACCATTGTTTAAAGACTTCCCTATAAATATCGGATGTAAGACTGGTACTGCGGAAAAGAACGGTGTAAATCCATATACAAAAATGCCATATGATTCATTCTCATGGTTTGTGGCCTTTGCACCATACGAAAAGCCTGAGCTAGCAGTTAGCGCTCTAGTATTCCAAGGCGGTATGGGTATAAACGCTGGACCTATGGTTAGGGAAGCTATAGCAGAGTACCTAGGAATGAATAAAGAAAATATTTCTAATGATTTACCACTAGTTACAAAAGTCTTAAAGTAAGGAGAATATATTGATTAATAGAAAGAAATTAGAAAAAATATTAAAGCTTGTAGAAAAGCCTGCAAGATATATAGGTATGGAGAAGAACTCTATAGTCAAAGATTTTGAAAAAACGAAGGTGAAGTTTGCTTTTTGCTTTCCTGATATGTATGAACTTGCAATGAGCTACTTAGGACTTCATATACTTTACTTTTTGATAAATCAAAATGAAGACTACTTATGTGAGAGAGTCTTCTTGCCATGGCGCGATATGCAAGAGAAGATGAGAGAGGAAGAACTTGAATTATTTTCTCTTGAAAATAAAGAAGAGCTTAAAAACTTTGATGCGGTTGGCTTCACTTTGCAGTATGAAATGAGCTTTACAAATATATTGAATATGCTTGACTTATCAAACCTTGAATATAAAAGTAAGGACAGAGGAGAGGATGATCCGATTATTGTTGCGGGAGGTCCTTGTGCAGTAAACCCAGAGCCTATCGCTGAAATAATTGATGTTTTTCAAATAGGCGAAGGCGAAGAGATGATGCTAAGGTTTTTAGAGCTACTTAAAATTAAAAAAGAAACAAAACAAAGTAAGGACGAATTTCTTGAAACGCTTGCTAAAGAAGACGGCTTTTATGTACCAAAGTTCTATAAGCCTCATTACAATGAGGATGCTACTATAAAAAATTATGAAAAGCTAAATCCAAATTGCAAGGATAGAGTAAAGAGGAACTATATTTCAAGCGTTGACAAGATGTTTCAAATTGACAGAATGATTGTTCCATACATCGATGTAGTTCATAAAAGAGCAGTTGTTGAGATATTTAGAGGCTGCACTAAGGGATGCAGATTTTGCCAAGCTGGAATGCTATACAGGCCTATAAGAGAAAAATCAGATGAGAACATCAAGAATATCGCCAAGACTATGATAGACAATACTGGTTATGACGATGTTAGTTTGTTTTCACTAAGTACTTGTGACTATACTAACCTTAGAGAAGTTGCTCGTGAGATGAAAGAGTACTTTGTACAGAACAATGTTAGCGTCTCACTACCATCACTAAGGCTTGACTCACCGAGCATAGATGTATTGAAGGACTTATCTGATGTAAGGAAGTCATCACTAACATTTGCTCCAGAAGCAGGCAGCCAAAGGTTAAGAGATGTTATCAACAAAAATGTTAGCGAAGAAAATTTAATTGATGTCATGACTTATGTATTTGGAGAAGGCTGGTCTAAGATTAAACTTTACTTTATGATAGGCCTTCCTACTGAGACTGAGGATGATATAAGGGGTATAAAAGAACTTGCTTATTTAGTTAGAGATTTATTCTTTAAAAGAGATAGGGAAGATATAAAGGGAGACTTTAGACTTGTTGTAAGTACATCGTGTTTTGTGCCAAAGCCTTTCACACCATTCCAATGGTTTAAGCAAGATAGTATAGATGAATTTTACGAAAAGATAGGCATACTTCGCTCATGTATAAAAGATAAAAAGATTGACTACAACTATCACGATCCTGAGCTTAGCTACATTGAAGCGGTACTTGCAAGAGGCGATAGAAAGCTTGCGGATGCACTTATATATGTTTATGAAGAAGAGAAGAAGGCTGAGAAAGTGGATAACGATTTTATCTACAATAATTACATGAACGCATTCAAAGAGTTTAATTTAGATCCTGACTTCTACGCAAGACGCGAAAGATCATATGATGAAGTTCTACCTTGGGATATAATAGATATTGGTGTTAGCAAAGAGTTTTTGATTAGAGAGTATGAGAAGTCGATGAAGGCAGAGACTACAAAAGACTGCAGAATTTCTTGCAATGCATGTGGTATTAAGAACTGTGAAATGAGGGGTAAGCATGAAAATTTTGTGTAAATTTACAAAGCTAGGTTACTTAAAATTCATCTCACACTTGGACCTTGTGGACTTATTTCAAAGGACTCTTTTTCAAAACAAAGTTGATGTAAAGTTCTCAGAAGGCTTTAATCCACATCCAAGGATGTCCATTGCTTATCCACTTCCACTAGGTATAGAGTCGAATAGTGAGTATATGGAGATATACTTAAACTCAAAGATTGATTTAAATGATTTTATTATTAGAATGAACGAGAAGCTTCCTCATGGCATTAAGATAGTAGAAGCAAAGTATGATGACGATGAGTCTATATCAAACAAGGTGAAGTCGGTCGTATATGCCTTTAAGCTATTGAACACTTTTTTTGAAAAGAATAATAACATTGATATTGCAAGTGAACTTTCGAAGATTAATGACATGGATGAGGTCGAGATTGAAAGAAAGAGAAAGAAAGGAAAGAGAAGAATCTTCGTTAAGGAAAATGCGAAAGACTTTTTGACTAGATTAGAGCTTAAAGATGATGCAATATATGCATATATAAAGATGAGTGAGGAGGGCTCGTTAAAGCCTGCACTAATATTTGACATACTTAATAAGTATACAGACATAACTATGGATGAACTTGACATAGACTTAGAACGCATAGGCTTGTATCAAGACTATGAAGGAGAGAATGAAATATTTTTATAAAAGTATAAGAATTGATTATAAATAGCTTGTAAATTATAAAATTTGATGATATAATATGAATTACAGAGTAGAGGAAATGCGCTAGTGTTAAAAGATGGGATGTAGCTTTTAAACGAATGGCGATGAGCCGCGGTATTTCTTCGCTTCCGCTGTATAAATATTATATTATTTAGCACAGCCTCTGGAATTTTATTTTAGGAGGATTTTTTTATGCAAAAAAGTAGATTTACGACTAAGAAATTAGTCCTAAGTGCATTGTTCGTTACGTTAACAATTTTAATGTCTAAATTTTTGAAAATTAAAATTGCTACTGGATTAGTTTTCTCATTTGGTGGATACCCACTAATGTTTGGTGGTATGGTTTTAGGACCTTATTACGGCTTCATGATGGGCATAGTTTCAGACGTTATAAAATTTATGCTATCACCAAGCCAATTTGGTTTTAACTTTGCCTTTACACTATTAGAGGGCTTGTTAGGATGGTTCCCAGGCTTTATGGTTTGGAAATTAACTAATGGCGAAGGTTTCTCAGCATTATTGGAGAACAGAAAGAAACAAAACATAGCAATCATATCAACAAGTTTATTTAGAGCTATATTTATAAATATTATATGTAATTCAGCACTTTTACACATATATATGGGTAAAGCACTAATAGCACTAATGACAGCAAGAATACTTAAGAACACTATAGAAATATTCTTAGTATACTTCATCCTTACAGCTATAGTTGAAGCTTTAAGAGCAAGAAAAGTTAAATTTGAGTTTTAGCTTATATAATTAATAGTTAAATGCCTCATGACATTCCGGTGAGGCATTTATTTTTGACATAAGATAAGGCAGGATTTTTGGTCCTGCCTTTTAATTTATTTACTAGATTTATCTTTTAGAACTTTTTTTAAAGCTTCATTTAATACCTTTTCATTATTCTTTCTAAAGTTACCATCTACAATGTATATTTCGTTTTTAAACTTGAATACTAAAGTAGATGTTGAGAACTTGCTAGCGATATATGCTTCTTCAAAATCATCAGAGAAACAATCGTACTTAATATACTCTATGTTACCTTGATTATTGCTAATATTTCTATCTTTAATAACGCTGTATATATAGTTTAATACGTTTTTGTTTTTGCAGTAGTAATACTCACTCTTCATAATTAAAGATTCATATTTAGAGTCTGAATATCTTGTGAAGCTATAATTTTTTGTGTACTTATTGACAAAGAAGTTTTTATTCTCAAACTTTGTATTCATATAATACCTATTGTCCTTTATATTCTCATCCACTTGGAAGATATCTTCATTGATAGCATTATTAACAGGCATTTCCAATAGTCTTGTTTGTAGATTTGTTATCATAAATAAAGAAACAACTATAAACAAAAATCTTGGGAAGAACTTATCGAAGACCTTTTCGATGAATAGTTTATACACAATGTAAGCAAGAGCTGCGCCTATCAAGAATGAATAGCTTGAGAACAGTTTCAAGAGTGTTATATTGCCAACAGTAAAATTATATATGTCTATCGATACATAAAGAACAATCATTAGTGCAAGCAGGGTAAATAATGCTAGCATTAAAATTCTACCAAACTTATAAGCTGAAGGCTGCTCAAATTTTTTACGCAAGCCTCTGAAGTAAAAGTATATAATTCTTCTTAAGTACATAATGGATAGATCTAAAAATATTAGTGGCACTAAGACCATAAACATAAACTGTTTTATGTAGACAAACTTATCTATGTTTGGCCAGAATAAAAAGACTGTGCTTGCTAAAAATATCATAAAGAATGATAAGAAAACTGATATTGAGAAGAATCTTATGTTGGAGATGTTCTTCCAACTTTTCTCATCCGCATCAGCTGTAGCTTTTTTGCTCGCATTATGATTTTCATATATGTTAATGTCCTTGAAGCCACAAACAAATTTAAAGCCAGCATTCTCCATATCATATAGGTGAGTTGTGAATGCTCCAAATTTATTCTTTCTCGATGTAGTGAATGGATAACTCTCGCAAAAATATACAAAATTATTAGCATCGACTGCTTTTTCTAAGCTAATCGATGCTTTTTTTACATCTTTTATCTTGTATCCATCTTTTCTTAACTGGTTTAGATGCTCCTCAAGACCTTTGTAGTCAATATTTTGAAAGAGCATTAATTCATTTATTCTTGTGCTTTCTTGCATAAGCTTTCACCCTTTTTATATAGCATTACGCCTAATGGTACGAGCAGTATCGATATCCATTGTGATGTTGAGAAGTATAAGAAGTGTCCTCTTACGTCATCATATCTTAAAAATTCAACTAAAAATCTTCCTATGCCATATAGTATGATATATAGGCCCGAAACTTTTCCTCTGGATCTATCTTTCTTTGAGTAGATGAACAGAATTATAAATATAATAATGTTGCCTAATGAGCTCAATAGCTGAACAGGGAAGAGCTTTACTCCGCTTAAACCAACGCTTTCTTTTGGAAAGATTACTGCAAATTTACTATTGCATGGCAAACCATAGCAGCAGCCAGCCATAAAGCAGCCGATTCTACCAAAGGCGTGTGCAAGTGGTACTTCAGGGGCCATAGAGTCTATCATATCTAAGAAATTAATTTTGTATTTTTTAGAGTAAATATACAAAGCGACTAGCCCGCCTATGATGCCTCCGTAGAATACATAGCCACCTGCTAATATATCTCTTAGTGTTGAGACTAAGTCTTTAGTATTCTTTAAACTATCTACAACAAAGTTAAAGTCTGTTATAAGATAGAGAAGTTTTGCTCCTAAGAAGCCACCAATCATACCATATACTATGGAGTAGTAGATGGTTTCTTTATCTGCGGGATACTCTTTTTTTCTATACCAATAAACAAGGCTTGCTACAACTATGCCAAGGGCTATAAGTGAGCCATAGCTAGCAAGTCTTATTCCAAATATTGTGTAAAATGGTTTCATATTCTACCACATAGAACTCATTAAAGAGCAGCCAATGCATGATAAGCAAGCTATGCAAGCAACAGTTACAAGTAGTGTAGAGCATAAACTTATAGTGTTAAGTATTATACCTGTCTTTGCATAAGCTGTGTCTCCTTTGTTTTTAGCGTCAACACCCATGATCAAACCAACTATAGCTATGATACTTCCTATGAATGATAGTTGTCCTAAAAATATGCATAGTAGTGATACAGCACCTAAGATTAAAGATGTTAAGCCTTTGTTGCTGCGTCCATAGTTATCGTCATTAAAGCCGTTTCTATAGTTGTAATCGTTTTTATTGTAGTCATAGTAGTGACCCTTAGCTCTCTTTCTGTCTTGTCTTTCTTTTATTTCATCCTCACTTAAAACTTCTTGATCATTGAAGTCCTTATCGTCATAAATATTGTTCATAATATCCCTCCTTGTATAGTATTATACCCCTTTAAGCATTATTATACATAAAAGAAATGAAAATTACAAGAAAAATAAAAATTTTAAAATTATCTCTTATATGGTATAATAATTAATAGAGGTGATTTTATGAGTTTTACGCATTTGCACTTGCATACTGAGTATTCTTTACTTGATGGTTCAAACAAAATAACAGAGCTTATAGATAGAGTTAAAGAGCTTGGCATGGATGCATGTGCTATAACTGACCATGGCAATATGTATGGTGTAATCAAATTTTATAAGGAAGCGAAGGCTAAGGGTATCAAACCTATCATAGGCTGCGAGGTTTATGTATGCGAAGATAAGCTTGTAAAGGACAAAGAAACGCCTTACTACCACTTGATACTTTTATGCGAAAACGAAAAGGGATACAAAAACCTTATAAAGATAGTTTCAGACGCCTCTATCAATGGCTACTACTATAAGCCAAGAACTGATTTTAACTATTTACGTGAGCATAGCGAAGGCCTCATTGCACTATCTGCCTGCTTAGGTGGAGAGGTGCAAAGGATGATACTCGATCAAAATATGGATGGAGCAAAAAAAGCTGCGCTTAGATATAAGGACATATTTGGAGAAAACAATTTCTTCCTAGAGCTTCAAGATCACGGTATGAAGGAGCAGGCATATGTTAATAATTATCTTATCGATCTTTCTAAGGAGCTAGGTCTTGGACTAGTTGCGACAAACGATTGTCACTACCTACGCAAAGAGGACGCTAAGGTTCACGACGTGCTTTTATGTATACAAACTCTTTCAAAGATTGATGATGAAAACAGAATGCGCTTTCCTAGTGAAGAGTTTTATGTAAAGAGTCCTGAGGAGATGGAGAAACTCTTCTCATATGTACCTGAGGCTATAAAAAATACTGAGATTATTAAAGACAGATGCAATGTAGAGATTGAGTTTCATCAAAAACATTTGCCTAACTTTGAGATAGATGAAGACATGACTCACTCTGAATACCTTCATAAGCTTTGCGAAGAAGGTTTAAAGAAGAGATATGGACATGTCAGTGAAGACATAAAGAACAGGATGGAAACTGAGTTTAAGATTATCGACTCCATGGGCTATGTTGACTACTTTTTAGTTGTAAGAGACTTTATCATGTATGCTAAAAACAATGGCATACCTGTTGGACCAGGAAGAGGTTCTGCGGCAGGCAGCATTGTTTCTTATGCTTTAGGCATAGTTGACGTTGACCCTCTAAAGTATGATTTGCTATTTGAAAGATTTCTAAATCCTGAGAGAGTTTCCATGCCCGATATAGATGTTGACTTTGGATATGAGAGAAGATCTGAAGTTATTGACTATGTAATAAGGAAGTATCACGAGGACAAGGTTAGTCAGATTATTACCTTTGGTACACTTGCCGCAAGAGCCGTTATTCGTGATGTTGCAAGGGCTTTAGATGTGCCTTTAAACAAGGCAGATACACTTGCAAAGATGGTGCCAAGAGATCTAGACATAACCATAGACCTAGCTTTAGAGAGAAATCCTGAGTTTAAGAAAGCCTACGATGAAGACGAAGAGGCAAAGAAAATAATTGATATATCAAGACAGCTTGAGGGTTTGCCAAGGAATATTGGTACTCACGCTGCTGGTATATTAATCACTGAAGAGACTATAACAAACCACCTACCTCTTGTTAAGAACAAAGAGTCTATATCCACTCAGTACACTATGACAGAGCTTGAAGAGCTTGGATTTTTGAAGATGGACTTCTTAGGCTTAAGGAACTTAACGGTTATTCAAGATGCACTTGATATGATAGAGAAAAACTATAATCTTAAAGTTGACTTTGATAATATGGAATGCGATGACAAAAATGTCATAAATTTATTTACAAACGCTGAAACAATAGGTGTATTTCAATTCGAGTCGGTTGGTATGAGAAGGTTCTTAAAGGAATTAAAGGCCCAAAAGTTTGAAGACCTAATTGCTGCAAACTCATTGTTTAGACCGGGACCTATGCAATCGATACCAAAGTTTGTCGAGGCAAGGCACGATCCATCTAAGATAAGCTACTTAGATCCGCATCTTGAACCGATACTAAAGGAAACATATGGTTGCATTGTATATCAAGAGCAGGTTATGAGAATATTTAGAAACCTTGCTGGCTACTCACTTGGCGGTGCTGACATAGTTAGAAGAGCCATGAGTAAAAAGAAGATGAAGGTCTTGGAGCAAGAAAGAAAGAACTTTATCTATGGCAAGGACGACGGGGATGAAGTGATTATCAAGGGTGCTGTGAGAAACGGCATTAAAGAAGAGGTAGCAAATCAAATTTTTGATTACATGCTTGACTTTGCAAACTACGCCTTCAACAAGTCACACTCCGCTGCTTACTCGGTCGTTGCATATAGAACAGCCTACCTTAAGTACTACTATCCAAAAGAGTATATGGCAAGTCTACTTAGCTCTGTCATGGGCAACACTCCAGATGTAATAAAGTATCTAGAAGAGGCAAAAAGACTTGGCATAGAAGTCTTAAGACCTGATATAAACAAGTCATTTAGAAAGTTTGCAACAGAAGACAATTGTATAAGATTCGGACTTTCAGCGATTAAAAACGTAGGAAGCAATGTTATTGATTCAATACTAAAAGCCAGAGGAAAGATAGATGGCTTTACTTCATTTGAAGACTTCTTAACAAAGACTTACAAAGTTGATTCGGCTGCTATGAACAAAAAGTCTATAGAGTCTCTAATAAAAGCAGGAGCGCTTGACTCACTTGGATTGAATAGAAGCCAAATGCTTGGTTCATATGACTTTATTCTTAAGAGTATACAAAAGGACGCAAAGAGCAATGCTGAGGGACAGCTTGGTCTATTTGGACTTAGTGATGACAATTCATCCCATGCGCAATACAAGGTGCCGGAAGCTACAGAACTTTCAAAGTTTATGCTTCTTGAGGGCGAAAAAGAGATGACTGGCATATATTTTTCAGGCCATCCACTTGAAGAATTTACACAAGAACTAAGAGATAACAGCGACTTTACGTCCATTGAGATGAAAGAAAAGCTTGCAGATGAAACCGATACAGACATTAAAGATAATATGTTCATTTCTTATGCAGGCATGATATCTGATGTCACTAAGAAGGTAACAAAGAATAATCAAATGATGGCCTTCATCGATTTAGAAGATATTTATGACAATATTAGAGTGGTAATCTTCCCAAGAGTTTACGAAACTTATAGAAGCTTGATAAAAGAAGGAGAGAGAGTAGTAGTTAAAGGAAGATTGCAAATAAGCGCTAATGATGAGATAAATATCATAGCAGATAGAGTTAAAAGGCTGGAGAAGCGTAAAGAGACTTTATACTTAAGAATAAAAAAAGATAAAGATGATAATGACAAAAAGGATATCTTGGATATTCTAAAGAAATATAAGGGAGATAACCCTGTTGTAGTGTACTTTGAAGAGACAAAGTCTACTATTGAATCCAACGATAGCACAGCTATTGACATAGACAATGAGAAGCTATATGAGGATTTAAAAATGCATTTAAACGAAGATGATATAGTTATCAAATAGGAGGAAGAATGAAGACTATTGCTATATTAACAAGTGGCGGTGACGCACCTGGAATGAATGCTGTTATTAGATCGGTTGTAAGAACAGCGATATATAACGATGTAAAAGTTTTAGCTGTAAAGGAAGGTTACAACGGTCTAATAAAGGGTGACATTGAAACGATGACACTATCGAGCGTTGCAGATATAATTCATAGGGGCGGAACTATACTTAGAACTGCAAGAAGCGAAGAGTTTATGACTGAAGAAGGTATTAATCAAGCTCTTAAAGTAATTAAGAAATTCAAGATAGATGCTATAGTCGCTCTTGGTGGAGATGGTACATTTAGAGGAGCAAGAGAGCTAGTAAAGCGTGGCATAAAAGTATCATGCGTTCCATGCACAATAGACAACGACCTTGCTTATACTGACTACACTATAGGATTTTTAACTGCAGTTGAGACAGCAGTATCCGCTATAAGTAAGCTAAGAGATACATCAGAGTCTCACGGCAGAGCTATAGTACTACAAGTTATGGGTAGAAACTGTGGAGACATTGCTCTATACTCAGGCATAGCTGGTGGTGCAGAAGCCATAGTTGTGCCAGAGCTTGAAATAGATACTGATGCCATAATTCAAAAAATAAAAAATGGTAGAAAAAGAGGTAAGAAGCACCACATCATAGTCACTGCTGAAGGCGCGCTTGATGCATACGACTTAGCAAAGATTATAGAAGAAAAGAGCGATATTGAAACTCGTGTTACGGTCTTAGGTTATGTTCAAAGAGGCGGTGTGCCTACAGTACAAGACAGAATACTTGCAAGTGAATTTGGTTACAGGTCGGTAAACTTACTAATAGAAGGTAAGACTGGCCTTGTCTTAGGATATAAGGACGGCAAGTTTATCGAAGTAGATATAAACGAAGCACTTAATGCTAAGAAAGAGCTAAATAAAGAATTGCTTAAGATGGTAGACATACTATCGATTTAGAGGCAGACTTATGAAGAAGACTATGAAAAAGACCAAGATAGTTTGCACTATAGGTCCAAGCTCAGACTCATATGATGTCTTGAAGGATTTAGTAAGTGAAGGAATGAATGTTGCAAGACTAAACTTCTCACACGGCACTCATACGGAACATAAGACAAGGATAGATACTATAAAGAAGCTTAGAGAGGATATTGATGAGCCTATAGCGATAATGCTTGATACAAAGGGTCCTGAGATTAGGATAAAAACATTTAAAGATGGCATGATTAGGATAGAGCAAGGACAAGATTTTATTTTAACGAGCGAGGACATTGAAGGAGACGAGACAAAGGTTTCTGTCACATACAAAGACATTGCCAAGGATTTAAAGGTAAATGACAGAGTACTTATTGACGACGGCCTTGTTGAGTTCACTGTAAAATCAGTCGATGAGAACAATGTTTATATGAGGGCTGTTAACTCGGGCGAGCTAAGCGATAGAAAAGGAGTTAATCTACCATCTGTTAAAGTAAATTTACCAACGCTTACAGAAAAAGATGTTGAAGACCTTATCTTTGGCATAGAAAATGATGTAGATTTTATTGCAGCTTCATTTATTAGAAGCGCAAAAGATGTATTAGAGATAAGAAAAATTCTTGAGAGCAATGGCGGAGAAGACATTAAAATAATTTCTAAGATAGAAAATCTAGAAGGCGTTCAAAATATTGACGAAATAATCGAAGTATCTGATGGCATCATGGTTGCTAGAGGCGATATGGGCGTTGAGCTTGATGAGGAGGACATACCACTAGTTCAAAAAGAAATAATAAGAAAATGCAATCTAAAGGGAAAGTTTGTAATAACAGCCACTCAAATGCTAGATTCTATGATAAGAAACCCAAGACCAACAAGAGCAGAGGTAACTGATGTTGCTAACGCAATACTAGATGGATCAAGCGCGATAATGTTATCTGGAGAAACCGCTGCAGGAGCATATCCTGTTAAGGCTACTGAGATGATGAGAAAGATTGCACTTAAAATTGAGGACAGCTTGGATTATAAAATCTTAATTAATAGCACTAATGATGAGCATGAGATAAATATAACTAATTCAATCGCGAAAGCTACTAGAGAAGCAGCACTTGATTTAAATGCAAAAGTTATTATAGCCGCAACATCATCAGGGCTTACTGCAAGAAATATATCAAAGTTCAAACCAAAATCGCCAATCATCGCAGCTACTACAAATGAAAAAGTTAGAAGGCAATTATCAATTGAGTGGGGAGTTTATCCTATAAGAGCAAAGTTAGCTACAAATATTGATGAACTCTTTCATGATTCAGTAAATATTTTAAAGAATGTAAAATTTGTAAAGGAGGGAGATCTAGTAATCTTAACTGCAGGTATGCCACTAGGAAAAACTGGATCGACAAACATTATGATGGTAAAGACAGTTGGTAAACTACTATGCAAAGGTATGGGCATAGGCAAGAATAAAATTAGTGCAAGAGCATGTGTTGCAAAGAACGCACAAGAGCTTGAAGAAAAATTTAAAGATGGCGATATAGTTGTAACTATAGGCGTATATAAGGAGATGCTACCATTCATTCAAAGGTCCAAAGGCATAATAACAGTTGAAGGAGGACTTACTAGTCAAGGTGCTATAGTCGGAATAAACTACCATCTAGCAACTGTTGTTGGAGCAAAAGAAGCTATGGAAAACATTGAGAGTGGCGAGATGATAAGTGTTGACGCATCAACTGGAGAGATATATGAAGGTAAAATATTTAATGAAGGGGAAGTGATTTAATGGCGGACACAAGATCTTCGTGGCAAGAGTATTTCATGTCTATCGCTCATATGATAGCAAAGAGGTCGACATGTGATAGAGCATATGTTGGTTGCTTATTAGTAAATAAGGACAACAGAATTGTCTCTAGTGGCTACAATGGAAGTATAAAGGGTAATCCGCATTGCTCTGAGATAGGCCACACAATGAGAGATGGCCACTGTATAGCGACTATACATGCAGAGATGAATGCACTTTTATATTGCGCAAAAGAAGGCATCAAAGTTGACGGCTGCGTGTGCTATGTAACACATTTTCCATGCCTTAACTGTACAAAAGCGTTGATCCAAGCAGGCATAAGCAAAATTTATTACACAAATGACTACAGAGTTGATGATTATGCTTTAGAATTGCTTGACAAAAATCATATAGAGCACATTAAATTAGATGTAGATATAAAGTAGAAAATTTTGATTAGGAGGAGAAGAAAATGTTAAAAGAATTCAAAGAATTTATTTCGAAGGGTAATGTTATGGACCTAGCAGTAGGTGTTATCATTGGTGGAGCTTTCGGAAAGATTGTTAGCTCACTTGTTAATGACATCATCATGCCACTTATCGGACTTATACTTGGTGGTACAGACATGAGTAACTATTTCATTACACTAGATGGTGGTCAATACGCTACACTTGCTGAGGCGCAAGAAGCTGGAGCAGCTACTCTGAATTACGGTTTATTTATTACACAAGTAATAAACTTCTTAATTATAGCCTTTGTTATATTTATGATGGTTAAGGCTGTGAACAAAGCTAGAGCGCTTACTAAGAAGCCTGAGCCAGAAGCAGCACCTACAACAAAGGAATGTCCATATTGCAAATCAACAATTGATATCAATGCAACAAGATGCCCTAACTGTACATCAGAATTAAAATAATAGAGGTGACTTATGACAATACTTAATAGAAGTGAAGTAGATAAAAATCTTACTTGGGATACGTCAGCTATCTTCAAATCTAAAGAAGAAGCAAGAAAAGAAGCTAATGATATACTAAATGCTTCATTAAAATTAAAAGAAGAGTACGAAGGAAAGCTTAGTGACTTTGACACTATAGTTAAAGCATTCAAAGAGTACGAAAAAATCGTTGAAAGATTTTCACTAGTAGTTGATTATGCATATCTAAACAAGGACGTTGACCTAACTAACTCTGTTGAACTAGCTTTCTTTAACGAGCTATTAAATATGTACAATAAGCTTGATGAGAACACATTATTTGTTGAGCTTGAGATAGCTAAGCTTGATATTCCGATGCTTGAAAAGCTAGAGAAGGTAGATGGCTTAAAGGTATATTTCCACAGTGTTATCTTAAAGAAGAAAACATACTTAAGCGATGCAGAAGAAAAAGTTATACAAGCTTTTACACCATTAACAATGGCACCAGAGCAATTATACAATACAATTAAATTCCAAGATTTAACATTTGAACCCTTCGAGGTAAACGGCAAGAAGTATAGCAACTCATATGCTTTATTTGAAGAAAAGTATGAGTATGATGAAGATAAGGACTTAAGAAGAGAATCATTTAAGCATTTTTACAATGACTTATCAAAGACTATCAACAGCACAGCCATGGCATTTAACATGAACATGCAAAAAGACAAAATCATGTCTAAGCTAAGAGGCTACGAAAGTGTAACTGATTATCTACTTGCTAAGCAAGAAGTCCCTAGAGACATCTATGAAAACCATCTTGATACAATTATGAAAGAACTTTCACCAGTTATGAGGAAATTTGCTAGAGTATTAAAAGATGGCCTTGGCTTAGAAAAAATTAATTATTATGACTTAAAGGCTAATATAGACCCAGAATTTGATCCAGAGATAACACTTGATGGAGCAAAAGAATATATCTACAATGCACTTAATGTATTAGGTGATGAATATCTAGAACAAATTAAAAAAGTTTTAGAAGGTAAGAACATCGACTATGTTGAGAACAAAGGTAAGTACACAGGAGCATATTGCTCAACACCAGCTGGCTTCCCTTCATATATACTTATGATATGGACAGGCAAGATGGATAGCGTGTTTACTATGATACATGAGCTAGGTCACGCAGGTAACTTTATGTTATCGCAAAAGTATCAATCATACTTTGACTCAGACCCATCTATGTTCTACTGCGAGTCACCTTCTACAATGAATGAGATGATGCTTGCCAACTACCTAATGAAGAAGACAGAAGATCCTAGGATGCTTAGATGGATTTACTTCTCAATCATTGCTAAGACATACTATCACAACTTTGTTACACACTTCTTGGAAGCATATTTCCAAAGAAAAGCATATAACTTAGTAGACGAGGGACAAAACTTAGATGCAGATACATTAAACAGACTATATAAAGAAACTCTTGAAGAATTCTGGCAAGGTGAAGTTGAATTAACAGATGGCTGTGAGATGACGTGGATGAGACAGCCGCACTACTATTCAGGACTATACTCATACACATACTCAGCAGGCTTATCAATTGCAACTAATGTATCAAGAAAGATATTAGAAGGAGATAAGGAAGCTGTTAAAGACTGGTTAGTGGCATTGAGACAAGGCGGACTATATAACCCAATTGATTGGGCAAAATTATCAGGTGTAGACATCACTACAACAGCTTCATTAAAGAATACTATTGCATATATATCATCAATAGTAGATAAAATTGAAGAATTAAGCAAGAATTTATAAAAAAATCAATGAAAATGCTTGACAAGCAAAGTATTTTGTATTAAAATATTGGTTAGTGTTTTAGAAAAGACCCGGAAACTTTTTTAAAAACAATGTTTTTTAAAGGAGGAAAAAAATGAGTTCATTTATGGCCAATGCTCAAAATATTGAGAGAAAATGGTTACTTATAGACGCTGAAGGCAAAGTCCTAGGTAGACTAGCAAGCGAAGTTGCTAAGATCTTAAGAGGAAAACACAAAGCAACCTTCACACCACATGTTGATACAGGTGATTTCGTCATCATCATCAACGCTGATAAGGTAAAATTAACAGGAAAGAAATTATTACAAAAGAAACACTACTATCACACAGGTTATCCTGGAGGACTTAGAGAAATCAGTTACCAAGATATGATGCAAAACAACCCTGAAATGGCTATTAGATTAGCTGTTAGAGGTATGCTTCCAAAGAACAGATTAGGAAGACAAATGTTTAGAAAGTTAAAAGTATATGCTGGCGCAGAACACAACCACGAAGCTCAAAAGCCAGAAGTATATGAATTTTAGGAAGGAGGACGAATAGATGGAAAAACTTATTCAAGGAACAGGCAGAAGAAAATCTTCAGTAGCTAGAGTAAGATTAGTGCCTGGCGATGGTAAATTTACTATCAACCACAGAGATATTGATCAATATTTAAAAGAAGAGTTATTAAAAAACATTGTTCGTGAACCTCTTAATTTAACTGACACACTTGGTAAATTCGATGTTTACGTTTTAGTAAACGGTGGCGGATTTACAGGCCAAGCAGGAGCTATAAGACATGGCTTATCAAGAGCTTTACTTGAAGTTGATCCTGAATACAGATCAATCTTAAAGAAAGCAGGTTTCTTAACTAGAGATCCACGTATGAAAGAAAGAAAGAAATACGGATTCAAGAAAGCTAGAAAGAGTTCACAATTCTCAAAGAGATAGTTTTATTACTATATACACGAAAGACCTTGCGTTTGCAAGGTCTTTTTTTGTGAGTATTAAATTTTAGATCTTTTAATTAAGCCGCTTTCATCAAGCTCATATATTTCATCTGCAACATGATTTATAAAGTATCTATCATGCGAAACAAAGAAGATGGCTCCGCCAAAGGTTTTCATCTCATTACTTATACTAGGTAAGGAGAGAGGCGATATGTTTCTTGTTGGCTCATCAAGAACTAAAATATCAGGCTCCATAAGCTGCATCCTAGCAAAAAATAGCTTTGCTTTCTGTCCGCCACTAAGTTCAGAAATGTTTTTAGTCACCTCATCTTTAGTAAACTTTAGAGAAGCAAGATAAGTTCTTATCCTAGTTTCTTCATCTTTAGTATACTCATTTCTTAAATATTCAATAGCGTTTTTATGAACAGTTAGTTCTTCCTCGTAGTTTTGTGGCATATACGAGACACTTAGGTCTTTACTTATATTATCTTTAATAATGTTTAATAGAGTTGTTTTGCCAGCACCATTCTTTCCAACGATAGCAATTTTATTATTGCCATATGATTCAAGATTTATATCTTTAGCAAGTATTTTATCACTAGCTTTTAATACTTTAAGATGCAAGTTTAAAACACATTTGCCGTTTTCAATAAGTTTTTCTTTATTATAATTAACAAAGATTTGTTCTTCATATTCTGGTTTTTTAGTCATTTTTTCTTTTTCCCACTCGATAAGTTTTTCGTGAGCCTTCACTTCGTGCATAGTCTTTTTAAGATATCTACCTAGTCTGTCGTTCTTTTCTTTTCTAAGATCATGCTCTACGCTATCATGAACATGCCTCCACCTTGCTTCCTTTTCATCCATGCGCGCCTTGTCGTTTTTAGCTCTTTGCATTTGAGTAGAAATTTGTTCTTCTCTAAGTTTAATATAAGTATCGTAGTCATTACCACTAATATTTATACGTGATTTTGTTTTATTTTGAAGCAGTTCAAAATGTATTATTTTATTTGCTATTTTTTCAATGAAGTATGTATCGTGACTTGCAAAGATGATTTTTCCGTTAAAGTCTTTAAGCACTCTCTCAAGAACTTCCATAGACTCAAAATCTATATCATTAGTCGGCTCATCAAGTATTAGTAGAGAAGGACACTTTGCTATAGCGAGTGAAATTAAAATTTTCATTCTCTCTCCGCCTGAATATGTTTCAAGCTTCCTTTCCAAGTCGTTCACATCGACGTTAAAAGCGTTGATTAATTTATAAAATTCGCCTATGTCAACAGTAAGTTCATCATTAGCATAAATAAGATCACTCGAACTTTTACAAAGCACATCAGCTGTAGCTATTTGAGGCACTATTGCTATAGATTCATCACGGCTAATCTCGCCACTTATATCCGCATAAGTAAGGACATCGTTTATATTTGTAAGCGCTTTAATTAGAGTAGATTTACCATTACCTTCTTCGCCTATAAGTGCAAGCCTGTCGCCATTGTTTATAGAAAACGTTAAATTGTCAATTATGCTTCTACCATCTTTCTTAAGTCTAATAGTTAAATTTTTTATCTGCATAGACACCTCCTATATGATTATTTATTTAAATTATATATTAATTGCTAAATTATTTCAAATAAATATAAATTTTATAAAAATTAAAGTTAAAATATTAGCAAAAATGTATTTTATATGTTATAATGAAATCGAAGATTTCTGTTGTGAACATAGTAAAGTGTTCCTAAAGAAATTTTCACGACGCTATAATAGTTAACAATATTAAGAAGACAAGGAGGCCTAATATTTTGATGCTTAGTTTAGCTTAGGTGTTGAAATATTTCTTGTAAAAAATATTGTATATTATAAATGTAGATTAAGGAGGATGAAAAATGGAAGGCAAAAAAACTGCTTTATACGATGAACATGTAAAACTAGGTGGCAAAATTGTAAATTATGCTGGCTGGTTACTACCAGTTCAATACGCAGGCTTAATCGAGGAACATAATGCAGTAAGACAAAAACTAGGGGTATTTGACGTATCTCACATGGGTGAAGTTTGGGTTACTGGTAAAGATGCATTTGATTTTGTAAATCATCTAATTACTAATGACTTACACGCTATCGAAGACGGACAAGTACAATACAATGTTATGTGTTACGAAAATGGTGGCGCTGTAGACGACTTACTAGTATACAGATTCAACCAAGAAAAGTTCTTTTTAGTAATCAATGCAGCAAATGTTGAAAAAGACTTTGAATGGATTACTAAACAAGCTAAAAACTTTGATGTTAAGGTTGAAAATGTTTCAGATCAAACATCACAAATAGCTGTTCAAGGACCACTTGCACAAAAAGCTGTACAAAAATTAACAGATGTAGATCTAGATACTATCAAATTCTTCCACTTCATTGATGGCTTTGTACTTGCTGGTAAAAAAGTTTTAATCTCTAGAACAGGATACACTGGAGAAGACGGATTTGAAATTTACACAGATAATGATTCAATAGTTCACATCTACAAAGAAGTGTTAAAGGCTGGAGAAGAGTTTGGAATTGAACCATGCGGACTAGGATGTAGAGATACACTTAGATTTGAAGCTATGCTTCCACTATATGGCCATGAAATATCACAAGATATTTCTCCAGTAGAAGGCGGACTAAACTTCTTTGTTAAGCTAGATCAAGAAGCTGACTTCATTGGTAAAGAGGCTCTTAAGAAGATTAAAGCTGAAAACAAGAGAATACTTGTTGGCTTTGAAATGATTGATAAGGCTATACCAAGAGAAGGATATGAAATTGAAAAAGACGGCAAGAAGATTGGCTACGTTACAACAGGATATCTATCACCAACACTTGGCAAGAAGATAGGTAACGCTCTAATCGATGCATCTTACAAGGAAATGGGAGCTGAATTTGATGTAATTATCAGAGGAAAAGCTCAAAAAGCTAAACAAATTAGCAGAAAATTCTTAAAAGACATTAAAAAATAAATTATACAAATAGGAGGAATTTACAATGGAAATTAAAAAAGGTTTACTTTACACAGAAGATCACGAATGGGTTAAGGTTGATGGAAACATCGCTACAGTTGGTTTAGCTGACTACGCTCAACACAACTTAGGAGACATAGTATATGTTGAATTACCTGAAATTGATGATGAATTCTCAAAAGGCGATGCAGTAGCATCAGTTGAATCAGTAAAAGCAGCTTCAGAAGTTTTCACAGCAGCTAGCGGAAAGATAGTTGAAGTTAACGAAGCGCTTGACGATGAACCAGCTCTAATCAACGAAGGACCATATGACGCTTGGATATTCAAGATTGAAATGAGTGATCCATCTGAATTAGACGATTTAATGGACGACGAAAAATACGCTGAATTTGCTAAGGAGGACTAGTATGTATCCATATCTTAGTCAAACACCTGAAAACATAAAAGAGATGCTTGACAAGATAGGTGTAAAATCTGAAGAAGAATTATTTGATTGTATTCCTGAAAGTGTTAGATTCAAAGGCGAGTTAAACTTACCTAAACATAAATCAGAATTAGAAGTTAGAAAGATCATGAGTGATCTTGCAAATATGAACTGCTCTACAAATAAGAAAATTTGCTTCATAGGGGCAGGAGCATATGATCACTACATCCCTTCAGTAATTGGTGCTATAGCATCAAGAAGCGAGTTTTACACTTCTTATACACCTTATCAACCAGAAGTATCTCAAGGAACTCTACAAATGATATTTGAGTTCCAAACAATGATGAGCAATCTAGTAGGACTACCTATTACAAATGCTTCACTATATGACAACTCTAACGGTGTTGTAGAGTCAGCTCTAATGTGCTGCAACACAACTCGTAAGAAACAAGTTATAGTATCAAAAGCACTTAGCCCATCAGCTAGAATGGTTCTAGACACATATACACACAGCCATAACATAGAAGTTGTTGAAGTTGACATCAAAGATGGAGCAACTGACTTAGATGACTTAAAGAAGAAACTAAGTGATGACGCAGCATGCGTAATTATGCAAAATCCAAACTTCTTCGGAGTTATCGAAGATATGAAGGCTGCTTGTGACTTAACTCATGAGTTCAAGAAAACATACTTCATTGCTGACGTTGACACTAACTCACTAGGTATACTACAAAGACCTGGCGATTACGGTGCTGACATAGTAGTTGGTGAAGCGCAGGCCTTCGGTATACCACTATCTTATGGTGGACCATACCTTGGATTCATCTCATCAACTGATAAGTTCATGAGAAAATTACCAGGAAGAATCGCTGGTCAAACAGTTGATAGAAACGGTAAGAGATCTTGGGTATTAACATTAACAGCTAGAGAGCAACATATCAGAAGAGATAAGGCTACTTCAAACATCTGCTCAAATCAAGGCTTAAATGTACTTTGCGCAACAATTTACATGTCACTTATGGGCAAGAAGGGCTTAAGAGAAGTTTCTGAGCAATGCGCTAAGAAAGCTCATTATCTACAAAAAGAACTTTGCAAATCTGGTAAATTTAAATTAATGTATAATAAACCATTCTACAAAGAATTCGTTATCACTAGCGATATCTGCGTAGATAAGATCAACGCAGCTCTTACAGCTAATGGTTTCATGGATGCATTTAAACTTTCTTGGTTCTACGGTGATGAATACAAGAACGCATTCATGCTTGCTGTTACTGAAAAGAGAACAAAAGAAGAAATGGATAAATTAGTAGAAGTATTGGAGGGTGTTGAATGTTAGATAGATATGACAAAGTAATATTTGAAATTTCAAGACCCGGTAGAACTGGATACAATTTACCAGATCTTGATGTTGAAGATTTAAAATTAGATAGCGTAATTCCAAGTGAATATTTAAATAAAGAAGAACTAGACCTACCTGAATTATCTGAGGTAGACGTAGTAAGACACTTTACAAATCTTTCAATAAAGAATTACGGACTTGACAACGGCATGTATCCACTAGGATCATGTACAATGAAGTATAACCCTAAGATTAATGAAGACATGGCTGCTCTTGAAGGCTTTAGAGACTTACACCCATACCAAGGCGATGGATGCACACAAGGCGCTTTAAAATTAATGTATGACCTTGCTGAATCACTAGCTGAAATTTCTGGTATGGACGGAGCAACATTGCAACCAGCTGCAGGTGCGCATGGTGAGTTAACAGGTGTTCTACTAATAAGAGCATATCATGAAGCAAGAGGAGATATGAACAGAAACAAGATGATTATCCCTGACTCTGCTCACGGTACAAACCCTGCAACTTGCTCTATGGGTGGATTTACTCCTGTAGAAATTAAGTCAGATGAAAATGGTTTAGTTGATCTTGAAGCACTAGAAGCAGCTATGACTGAAGAAGTTGCTGGTTTAATGCTTACAAATCCAAACACTTTAGGTTTATTTGACAAAAATATTGAAAAGATAGCTGAAATCGTTCATAGAAAAGGCGGTCTATTGTACTACGATGGCGCTAACATGAACGCAGTTATGGGACACTCAAGACCTGGAGACATGGGATTCGACGTTGTTCACTACAACGTTCACAAGACATTCTCAACACCACACGGCGGTGGAGGACCAGGCGGTGGACCAGTTGGTTGCAAGAAGGAATTACTTCCATTCTTACCAGTGCCAGTTATCTCTAAAAATGATGACAAATACTTCCTTGACTACAATAGACCACAAAGTATAGGAAAGGTTAAAGACTTCTACGGACACTTCTCTATCCTAGTAAGAGCTTACACTTATATCCTAACAATGGGTTCAGATGGTTTAAGAAAAGCATCAACAAATGCTGTTCTAAATGCAAACTATCTATTAAGTCAATTGAAAGAAAATTACAATGTTCCATACGATACAATTTGTATGCATGAATTTGTATTAGGCGGACTAAAGAACTGTGAAACTGGAGTAACAACATTAGATGTTGCTAAGGGATTAATCGATAGAGGATTCCATCCACCAACAGTATACTTCCCACTAATAGTTCATGAAGCATTGATGATCGAACCTACTGAAACAGAAAGTAAGGAAACGTTGGATGCTTATGCAGCTGCACTTAACGATATCGCTAGAGTAGCTAAAGAAAATCCACAAGACTTACTAGACGCTCCAAAGACAACTATGGTATCTAGACCAGATGAAACATTGGCAGCTAGAACTCCAGTATTAACATATACTAAAGAAGAAAAATAGTAAGTAATATAATGGGGCACATCAAAGTGCCCCTAATACATAAATTTTATAGGAAGGTATAAAATGAACGCAAAATTAAAGTCTAATTTATTAATAGTTTTAGGCGCCTTTATGGTTGCCATCGCTGTTTATTTCTTTTTAACTCCAACTAAGATGACTATAGGTGGAGCTACAGGCATAGCAATTGTTTTATCGTATTTATTACATTTACCAATGAGTTATGTTTTATTCGCAACAAACATAGTTTTATTCGCTCTAGGATTTTTATTCATAGGTAATAAGTTTGGTGTAAAGACAGTACTTACATCACTTGGTATATCTTTAATTATATTTATATTAGAAAAAATTATTCCACTTGACGGACCTATAATTGATGACTTGCTATTACAAATGATAATAGCTGTTATAGTATCTGCTGTAGGTATGGCTATAATACTTAATCAATATGCATCAATTGGTGGTACAGATATACTGTCTAAAATCATAAATAAATTCACTGGACTTGATCTTGGCAAGGGCGTACTACTTTGCGACTTAGTCATCACTTTATTTGTAGGCATTGTATTTGGTCTTGAAATCGGTTTATATTCACTACTAGGCATTATAATGAACGGGTTAATCATAGATTTTACTATAGATGGTTTAAATACATCTAAGAATATTATTATAAATACAGAAAAACCAGAGCTTGTTAAAGACTACATTGTTAAAGAACTTAATCACTCAGCAAACCTTTATAAGGCTGTTGGTGCATATACTGGTAAAGAACACACGGTAATCATGACTGTTTGTTCAAGAAGGGACTATTTACTTTTAAAAAGATTTATAGAAAGGAATGCTCCGGACTCTTTCTTGGTCGTAATGAATGCAAGTGAAGTCTATGGCTTTAGATGGAGGAATATTTCTGAATAAAATATAAAATTACTGGAGGTACTATGTTTGATTTTGACGAAATAATTGACAGAAGCGCTTTATCATCTGCTAAGTATGAAACTTCACGTTTAGCAGGTAATGATGAGTCGGTTATACCATTCACAATTGCTGATATGAATTTTGCAACAGCTCCTGAGGTTAAAGCTGCATGTTTAAAGAGAGCAGACAGGGACTTTTATAGCTATACTTTACCAGACGATGATGTATATAAGGCTATTATTAACTGGCAAAAGGATATGCATGAGCTTGATATTAAAAAGGAGTGGATAGTATTTACTCCAGGCACTGTTCCAGGACTTGATCTTGTTATTAGATCAATAGTCGAGGATGGAGAGAAAATAATAATTCAAACGCCAGTTTATCCTCCATTTTTTAATTTCTCAAATCTAAAAAATATGGAGATACTACAAAACAAACTTATATTTGACGGTAATCATTATACAATAGATTTTGATGACTTAGAAGAGAAAGCAAAGCTAGCTAAGGCGATAGTTTTATGTAATCCGCACAACCCAGTAGGAAGAGTTTGGACTAAGAGTGAACTTGAAAGATTATCTGAAATTGCATATAAGCACAACTTATTTATCATAAGCGATGAGATGCATCAAGATTTTACTTATGGCAATAATTTTTATACTCCAATAATGAGAGTGTTTAAAAATTATGAAAAAGTTGTTTCTTTCATGGCACCTTCTAAGACATTTAATATTGCGGGTTTAAATACTGCTTATGCTCTTATACCTGATGAAAAACTAAGAGAGAAGATAATCAGTGTTGAAGCTAAATCTTTGATGGGCTCGGTCAATCCATTTGGGCTTGAGGCGTTAAAGGCAGCCTACAATGAAGGTAGATCTTGGTATAGAGAGATGCTTAAGTACTTAGAGGGGAACATTAATTATGTATGCGAGGAATTTTCCAAGATAGATGGAATAAAATTTCAAAAGCCTGAAGGAACATATTTAATTTGGGTAGACTTATCAGAATTAAAATATAGTCCAATGGCTATGCATGAAGTTTTCATTAAAAACAAGATATTTTTATCCGATGGAGCGATGTTCGGTGATGATATGTCGGTAAGGATTAATCTTGCTTATCCAAGAGAGATTATTTATTTCTTAGTGGATAGTTTTAAGAAGTCAATTGAAGAGATAAAAACTTTAAATAAATAAATATACTTAAAAAAAATATAGAGAGCCTAAGCCCTCTATATTTTTTTATATTCTTTAGCTAAGTCGTCTATATACTTTGTGATTATATCCTTAATATTTTCTTCTTTGAAAGGATTTTTTAATCTACTAAGCTCAATGCTTGTAAGGAAGTCTTCTTTGCTTGCGTTATCCATAAGTAGTGTCATCTTTTTGAAGGCTTCTTCCTTATCTTCCAATAGATTGTTGTAGAAGTCAATACCGCTTAAGTCGCCGATTGCGTAATTAATTGAGAGCATAGGTGTATTAAATAGAGTGTGGTAGTTAAGCCACCACATGCCAACATCAAATACTTTCTCATCAACACTTATAAAAGGGAAGTACTCTTTGTGAAGCTTTCTAAATATTTCATATCTTTCCTCAAGATCTGTGTTTATATTTAGATACATAAGCTCTTCAAACTCATTAATTAAGCAGTAGAAGAGTATATCGAATAAAAGATTTATTTTATATGAAATCATATAATTTTTTGCGCCATTTTCAAACAGTTCATCAGCAAAGCTCAATATAATAAATGAGAATGCAGTAGAGTATGCGTTAATTATATCGTCTTGCGGTTCAATATACTCAATAAGCTCGTTGTATGAGCCTATATATAGAATTAGAGCATAGCTTAGGCAGGTTATGAAGTTTGAAAAGCTTAATAGGTCTGCTTCATAATTAGCGAACATAAATGTTATATCGTGGTTATATATGTTTGTTGCATAGTTATAGCTAGCTTTATTTTTTCTTGGCAATAGGTCAAGAGATTTATCGTTTATAATCTTTCTTATTATCTTACTTAAAAATGGATTATATTCTTCAAGCTTATTCGCTATCTTCTCTAATAATAGGTAAGGATCCTTTATCGGCATAGCATTGTATTGCTTAAAGTATACTTTAAGGTCATAAGTATATATTTTATCAATGCCAAGCTTTTCTTTTTTTATATCAGCAATGACATTAGCATTAGTAGCAAGATGTTTTTTTATTGCCTCTCTAAACTTAACTATATCGTTATGATTATAATTAATTCTGCATCTTTCCTTATCGGAGTAGTCAAGGTAGTTATTATAACCAAGCCTTTTGGCTATCTTATATCTCATAATAACGAGGTCTTTATACTTCTGTGCATAGTAGGAATTGCGCTCTAAGTTGCTTTTATTCATTTCTTCGAACAAACGCTTTCTTTGATTTCTATCATTAGATAGTAGGAATTTTGCTAAAGTTTTGTTAGTAATTATTTCTCCATCAAAAGAGATCGACTTTGTATTTCTATACTCATTAATCTCTTGCAAGATTTTGTTTTCATTCATATTAAGGCCAACAACATCTTTCTTGTAGAGGTCTTGCATTATACTTAGCTTGTCAAAATAGTACTTACCCCACCTCTTCTTAAGTCTTTCAATATCGTCATCTTCAAGTAGTGTTAGAGCAAATTTAATCGTAGCCTTCTTAAACTCATCTTCATTACTTAAAATATATGAAAATTCATTTTTAAAGAATTCATCACTAGTATCTTGCGAATATTTCACAAATACATACTCTTTAAAGCTATGGTAGCGCCTTTTAATTATGTCAACCTCTCTAATTAAAGTATTTTTTTCATCAAAGTCACTAGAGCGTGCTAGGCGGCTTGCATAATAATTAACAAGGTTTGCTTCACTAAGTATATCTATTCTTTTATAATCTTTTTCAATTTTATCAAACAACATAGCCTTCATCCTTTAAATGTATTATTATATTTAATTATATATCATTAAGGAGTCTTTTTCAATTAAATAAGATTATTTATATAAAATTTTAAAAAGTAGTTGACAAGCCAGTATATATGTGATAAACTATGAATGTTAAAAATATACCGCGGCAAATATATTTTTAGAGGTGTTTTAATGTCAAGTTTAAACGGACCAAGAGTAAGAACGGTCAGAAGATTAGGCTTAAATGTCTATGGATTAGCGAAAGCTACAAAAGGTATGAAAAAAGGAGCTGCACGTTCAGATAAGAAATTATCTAACTACGGTCTTCAATTACTAGAAAAACAAAGATTAAGAGCTTACTATGGAGTGCCAGAAGTTCAATTAAAGAAGGCATTCTTAAAAGCTAAAAAGTCTAAAGATCAAACAGGTCACGCTCTTATCAAATTACTAGAAACAAGATTAGATGCATTTGTTCTTAGAGCAGGTTTTGCTCAATCAATCAGACAAGCAAGACAAATGGTTGTTCACGGACACATCCTTGTTGACGGTAAGAGAGTAGACAAGCCAGCTTATCAATTATCAGTTGGACAAAAGATTAGCTTAAAAGAAAAATCAAGATCAAATGAAATGTTCAAGGAAAACTTCCAAACAGTAGTTGGAAATTCTTATCCATACATTGAAAAAGATATTGATAAATTCGAAGCAGTTTTATCTAGATTACCTGAAAGAGAAGAAATTCCAATAGAAATCGAAGACGTTTACGTAGTAGAATATTATTCTCATTAATAAATTAGCTCTCAGAGTACTGAGAGCTTTTTCATTGGAAAAACTTTTATTAAGATTAAAGGCAGAGCATAAGCTCTGCCTTTTTAATACGAGAAGATTTTATTATTTTCAGTAATAATAGCTTCATGCGAATTTTCATCAAGCTTTTGATTGTACTTCTTCATCAAATAATCATATATTTCTTTCTTATTATTAAACTTAAGCAATTGATATGGCTCTTGGAAGCTTAGCTTTTCTAAAAAGTAATATTTCTTGCCACTTTCATACATAAGTCCTGTGTGACCAATAAAGAGAATATTCCCATCAATTTCATCATTAGAGTTTAAGTATACTGAGACAACTTTTACATCTTCATTCTTAAACTTAATGCCTCTTGCATCAAATTCTTTCATAATTATATCTTTATAATCTTCTTTAGCATCTTTAACGTTGATTGGTGCATAATATGTAATGAACTTTTTAAGATCATCATCATTAAGTAGCAACTTATCACTTATAGCTTTTTTGTCAAAGTCTAATACAGAAGATTTATCGTTCAGCTCTTTCTCAATGTCTAAACTGTTCTTAATTAATGAGAATGTCGTTATCCTGCAGTTAATACCCAGAAAGTCTGGATTCTTTTGTGCAAACTTATCAATGCTGTTGTTATAAGAGACATTGTCATTATACGCTGTGAACTTAGATGCTAATTCATTTGCATCAGCGCTGTCGTTATACTCCTCAACGTTATTCATAAAGAAGTTTACATCGTTCTCATCAAGGCATTTATCAATAAGTGTCTTCTTTAAATCGTTCTTTGTTTCATCACTTGTAATGTTAGTATACATTATAGTCTCATCATCTTTATCATCTTTATCACTAGGAGCGCTTGAAGGAGCATTTACTTCACTGTCTGTACCATTTACCTTAGGAGTACATGATACTAAGATTAAAGCCATAGATAAAGATAATAGTAAGTATAATACTTTTTTCATATAACCACCTCAAAACAAATTATAGTTTACAAATGATAACTTGTCAATTAGCTAAGCTTTACAAAAAGGTAACAGTTTATATTAACAAGCTTCACATACCTTTGGATAGGTGGCAAATCTTCTTTTTCTTGACATAAAATATTGCTTAGTTTATAATTAACTTAAGTAAAAGGGGGAATCAATATGAATTCAAAAGATTTGGCAAAGGATTTAATCGGTTTTATTGATAATAGTCCATGTGCCTTTTTTGCTGTTAAAGAGATTGAAAACGAACTAAAGAAATCAGACTATAAAGAACTTAAGGAAGAAGATAAGTGGAACTTAAGCTTGGGATCTAAGTACTATGTAAAGAAGAACGACTCGGCTATATTGGCTTTTGATATTCCAAAGAAAAAAGACGACTTAGCTTTTAAGATCATAGCTTCGCACTCAGATAGTCCATGCTTTAGAGTTAAGCCTCAGCCAGATATATATCAAAACGGCTACCACAAGTTAAATACAGAAGTTTATGGAGGAGCGATACTTCACACATGGTTTGACAGAGCTCTTTCATTAGCAGGTAGAGTATATACTAGAAACGAAAAGGATGCATTGCACCCACATATGCACCTGCTTAATATAGATAAAGATCTTATGAGCATAGTAAGTCTTTGCATACATCAAAACAGAGAAGTAAACAAAGGTTTTGATATAAACGCACAAAAAGATACACTTCCAATACTTGAGCTAATTAACGATACTGTTGAAAAGCTTAAATTAGAAGATGTAATTGCTAAAGAGTTAAAAGTTAAGAGAGAAGATATACTTGACTTTGATTTATTTGCTTATGATAGAGAAGCTGGAAAGATTCTTGGTTTAAACAATGAATTTATTCAAGTTGGTAGACTAGATAACTTAGCTATGGCACATCTATCATACAAGGCATTATTAGCTAAAAAAGCATCGAAATTTATTAACTTAATCTATGTATCAGATAATGAAGAAGTAGGCTCTATGACTAAGCAAGGTGCAAACAGTCCATTCTTAAAGAATGTAATGAGAAGGATAATATTAGCGCTTGGTTTAGATGATGAAGAGTTCTACAGAGTAAAAGCAAAATCATTTATGATTTCATCAGACCTTGCACACGCATACCATCCAAATTATCCTGAAAAGTGCGACATTACAAATATGCCAAGGATGGGTGAGGGCGTTTGCATAAAGTATGCTGCTAATCAAAGCTACACATCTGATGCTGAGTCTGCAGCAGTATTTAAGCAATTTGCTACTAAGGCAGGAGCTAAGGTACAAGCTTTCCTTAACAGATCAGACGTTCGTGGAGGATCAACTATAGGTCCAATCAGCTCAACACAACTAGACATTAAATCGGTTGATATAGGTAACCCTATACTTGCTATGCACTCAATCAGAGAATTTGGAAGCGTTGAAGATCATTACAATTTGTATAAGATATTCACAGAATTTTTTAAATAATGAAGAGTAAAAAGACTAAGCTCTTTTCTATACTTGTCATTGCAATATCTATTCTTGTTGTTTTACTAAGTGCATATTTTATAGACGGACCAAAGAAAATCATTGCAACAGTGAGGCAAGCTAATGTTTATTATTTAATATTAGCTGCTTTCCTGATATTTTTGTTTTGGTTCTTTGGCTCACTTTCGTTAAACGCACTACTAAAAGTTTTAGGAGTTAAGCTAAAGCAAGTCGATGCATTTAAAGTTACAATGACGGGCGCCTTTTTTAACGCAATCACACCATCATCAACAGGCGGCCAACCTATGCAAGTATTAAGAATGAGAGATTTTGGACTAGCGCCAGGCCTTTCATCTTCAGTGGTTATATTATTACTTATAATCAACAACGTAGTTACACTAGTTCTTGGATTATTCTCAATATATTACTCATATCATAATTTAGGTAAAACCTGGTTTACAGGTCTAATGATGATACTTGGCGTTGCACTAAGCGTTTTAGTAACGTTTTTAATTGCAACAGTAATCATATTTCCAAGAAAGAGTAAGGAGTTTATAGTTAAAATTGTAAAATTATTTAACAAGAAGAATCCTGTAGAACAGATAGAAAAGCTTGATAGACAGATAGACTCATTTTATGATTCATTTAGAGTTTATAAAAGAGAGGGGCTATATAAGCTAATTCCTTGTGCGATTTTTGTAGCACTTCAAAACATATCACTATGGTCAATACCACATGTAGTTTTCTCAGCTTTTGGAGGACAAACGCCTGATATAGTCCTAAGTGTGTGCGCTGCATGCATGGTTGCACTTATATCTGGCTATGTTCCACTTCCAGGAGCAGCATTAGGAGCGGAGGGAGCTTTTCTTAGTATATTTGGACCACTATATAAGAATATTTCATCAGTAGCCATAGTTGTAATACTTTGGAGAGTATTTACATTCTACGCACCTATCATAGTTGGAGCGTTCTTTACAGTTAATTTTAAAACAGATAAAGAGGTTGAGAGATTTGAATAACGAAGAAAAAAAGTATATACCGAGTGTCGATACAGTACTTAGAAGACACGTACAAAAGGTTCCTGAAGCAGTATATAGATGCTCTGGCATTAACATTATGGGCAGAAGAATAAAGTCTTTAGTCTTCTCAACAGATGTTGCCATCATTAGAAATACCAATGCAGATGGAGTTATAGCTGTCTATCCATTCACACCAGAGTTATCAATAACGAAGGCCATACTAGATGTATCACCAGGACCAGTTTTTGTTGGAGTAGGCGGAGGATTAACTACAGGTCAAAGAAGCATACAGATAGCTTTTCAAGCAGAACTTAATGGAGCCTTTGGCGTTGTTGTAAATGCACCTATGAAGAACGAGGTTATAAAAGAGATGTCTGAGTATATAGACATACCTGTCATAGCATCCATCGCTTCATTTAATGATGATATTGAAGGCAAGATTAATGCTGGAGCTAGAATACTTAACATAGCAGGAGGAAAAGAGACTGCAAATTTAATAAGACACGCTAGGTCTATAGTAGGAGAAAAATTTCCCATCATAGCAACAGGCGGACATACTGATGAACATATATTAGAAACAATTAGAGCAGGAGCAAACTGCCTATCATATACACCAAGAACATCACCTGAGATACTTGAAGACATCATGGTGGCATATAGAGACAAATAAGATTAGCACCTCTATGACTAGAGGTGTTTTTCATGCACGGTATTATTTCTTTTAGATTGTTTGAATACCACACTTTTATTGAAAAAAATGATCTTTTATGATATAATCATTGTGAAATTTTATGAAGAGGTAAGAAATGAACAAGTTAGGAAAAATAATTGAAGCAAAAGTAATTAAGCATAGTGGCAGTGATTACACTCTTGAAGACCTAGATAAAAACACTTATCATGCGAGGTCTGATGATAAAAAATATGACGTAGGAGACACTGTTAAGATATTTAACTATCCACTTGATGGCAAAGTTATATCATCTTTTAGGCTGCCATTCATAGAAGTAGGCGAGATTAAAAATTTAAAAGTAGTCAGCAAGACAAGGATAGGTTACTTTTTAAACATGGGTCTTGATAAAGATGTATTACTACCGTTCTCAGAAGCAATAAGAGATCCAAAAGTTGGTGCTATGGTCTTAGTTAAACTTTATATTGACAAGTCGGGTAGACTTGCGACAACTATGAAGATTAGAAACACATTAGAAAGAAGTACTAATTTTAAAAAGGGAGATATAGTAGATGGTATTATCTACAACATATCCAGAGAATTTGGTTTATTTGTAGCTATTGAAGACAAATATGAGGCCATGGTTCAAAAGAAAGATGTATGTGATGACTACGAACTTGGAGAGAGAATGAAGTTTAGAGTGCAAACCGTTCATGAAGACGGTAGACTTGTATTGAGCACTAAATTAGAAAAGTCAGCATACGATGAACACAAGAGTGATTCATTAAAAGTGTATGAATTATTATTAAAGAATAAAGGTAAGATGAACTACGCAGATAAGAGCGATCCTGATGATATTAGGAAAATTTTCAATATGAGTAAGTCATCATTTAAAAGGGCAATCGCCATTTTGTATAGACAAAGAAAAATTATTATCAATGACGATTCCATAGAAATTAAGGAGGATTAATATGTCAGTAAAAATTAACACAGAGGTAATTGAATTAATGCTTGTATTTTGGCAAAGCATTGCAGAGAGAGAAAAGGTTTCTGAAGATTATATCAGAAGCGTAGCAGATAGAGATGAAATGAAGTACACTTACTGCGAAGGCTTCAATGAAGAATCAGTTAGAAAAGTTCTTTCAGCAATTTCTAACAAAGAGCTTTTAAATAACGCTACAAAGGAAGAAAAGAAATTCTGGAATAACAATATGTGGATGACAGAAGATTTAAGCGTTGTTAACATGATGGTTGAACCAATCAAGAAACTTAATCTTGATGCAGTTAACGCTGATAAGAAGTTAATATTTGTTCCTGGACATTTAGAAGAAAAGTATATAGATGGTAATACTATAGTAGTAAACTTCTTCAAGATCAATGTTGATATCTTTGGAGGAACAGGAGCAGTTACAGTTAACGGTAAGGATTTTAAAGAATATATATTAGATCTAGTTCAAGATAAATAATAAGTAGTAGACATCAGGAGGCAGTATGGAAATATTAAAAGTAGAGCACTTATCAAATGCTTTCGATGGAAAGGAAATTTTAAAAGATGTAAACTTTTCAGTAAATTCTGGAGAGATTATTGGTTACATTGGACCCAATGGCGCCGGTAAATCAACAACTATCAAGATAATTATGGGTCTTAACAGAGACTACTTTGGAGATGTTTCTGTTTTTGGTAAGAATATTAAAGACTCACTTGATTATAAGAAGAAGATAGGTTACGTTCCCGAAGCTAGCGAGGTTTACGAGAACTTAACAGCAATTGAAAATATAGAACTAAATGCAGCACTATATGAAATTGATGTAGAAAGTGCAGTTAGAAGAGCTAAAACTATGCTAGAAGTGCTTGAAATGAAGGACGTGATGGATTCACAAATATCATCATTCTCAAAGGGTATGAGACAAAAGTATCTATTCGTCTTATCACTACTACATGATCCCGACATAGTCTTTCTAGATGAGCCACTTAGCGGTATTGATGCAAACTCGGTTTTAGTTATCAAAGAGATACTTGCCTCACTTAAAAATAAAGGCAAGACAATATTTTATTCATCACATATATTGGAAGTTGTTGAAAAACTATCTGACAAGATTATACTTTTACAAAATGGAAAAGTTATACTAAATGACAGCATAGATAATATTAAAAAGACTCTTAATAATAATGAGGGCAGTGATGAGTCACTTGAAAATATCTTCAATGAAGTAACTGGTTTTACTAATCACAAAGAGTTAGCAGAAGAATTTGTTAAAGCCATAGGTGAGAGTGATGTTTAAATTATTCTCACTAAAGGTGCTTGATTTATTTAAACCACTTTTTAATGGTCTTAGAGTTGATTATAATAAGCTTAGAGCAATACTTAAGGCTAAGCTTATCATGGAAAGCAGAAGAACATCTGCCTTTTCCAATAGCTTTTCAGGCCAAGAGAGCAAGAGTAAATTATCACAATTTTTTCAAAATAGCAATTTTTTCAAAAGAGGCTATATATTATTTTTAATATATGGACTAATACTAGCTGGAATATGTTATGGAGCACAGGACATAAAGACAAGGTATACAGCTTTATTCGCTGTGGGCATGTTTCTATTCTTTGCAGGTATTATAGTTGACTTTACTGAAGTCCTTATAGACAAAAGAGATAGAAATATATTACTTTTTAAGCCTGTTGGCGAAAGAGAAGTAAATTTAGCAAGGTTAATATCACTAATCATATATGTAGTGAAATTAGCCTTAATTATGTTTGGTCCAGCAATTTTGGTTACAATAGTAAAAAGACCGCAAGAAGCTCCTATACTATTAGTAGAAGTATTTATGTTATCTGTAAGTCTTGTAATGTTTGAATATATATTTTACTATGCATTATTTAAAATATTTAAAAATCTTAATATAAAGTCCATAATAACAACAGTTCAAGTACTGATCTTTGTTGTGCTTATGATAGGCTTTCAAGTTTTTGGACACATTGTTGATAAAGAAATGGCAATAAAAATATTTTCAAGTGAAGCTTTTAAATATTTATTTATACCAATGTGGTTCATAGGACCGTTTGAATTACTATATGGCAATTTTGAAACCATAAATATAATTTATACAGTATTATTAATTGTATTTTTCATTGGATTTATAGCGATAAATACAGCTATATCCAAAGATTTTGAAGAAATTTTATCAAAGAAAGACAAAGTTATAATAAATAAAAAGACAAGCTTTTTACAAAGGTTAACAAATAAGTTTTTTGCTAAGAACGATATGGAAAGAGCTGGGGTAAATATGGTCTTTTGGATGAAGGGCTCTGATGAAAAACTAAAATTTCAATTAGGCTCTATATCACTCATGATAATTGTTTATCCACTAATCTTTCTATTTGCTGCGTTTAAGAAGGGCAGCGACCCAATGGCTGATATTGTTTTAAGAGATCATGCGAGGTTCGTGACTTTAATTAATTACATGTCATCTATAATGGCTATGAGTATTTGGCAAATTTTAAATTATGCTACAAATTATAAAGCATCAATAATACATTTAATCACAGGCAATCTAAGACTTAAAGAATTTAGAAATGGTGTAAAAAAGGGAGGATTATTTTGCTTTATATTTGTTCCAGTTTTGATAAACGCGATGCTTATGTCATTATTTGTAAAAAATGCTTGGTTTATTGATTACATCAATCCAATCATATTTATAATGCTATCAGGAATTATAGCTTCAGATCTATTGCTTAAGAATATACCATTCTCATTGGATGTTACAAAGATTAAGAATGGTCAAAAAGGATATTTCTGGGCTGGTATGGCATCTATGTTTATAACAGCTGTGCTTACTGGATTAAACGCTCTTCTAATATTTTTAAATACACCGTTTATATATTTATATTCATTAATTGGATTAGGAGCACTAATATACTTACTTAAAAAATAGGGGAAATAATGAAAACCATAGATTTAGAAGAAAGACGAGACTTAATACTTCATGGTGACATGAAAAAGACAATAATAACGCTCGCAACACCCATAGTTTTAAACAATATAATACAAACGCTATATAATCTAGTTGACTCATATTGGGTAGCAGGCATTGGTGAGATAAGTTTCGCTGCGACTGGATTTATTTGGCCAGTTATGTTCTTATTTATATCTATTGGTATGGGTTTATCAATAGCATCAACAGGTATCATTTCTCAGCTTATGGGAAGAGGTGATGCTCAAAGAGTAAAAACATACAAAGAAAATGTTTATATATTAACAGCACTGCTGTCTATAATAGTTGTAAGTGTTGGTTTATTGTGCTCATCAACAATATTAAGATTGATGGGAGCAGAAGGAAAATTATTCGAAGAAAGTAAGGCTTATCTAGATATACTGTATTTAGGATGCCCCTTTGTATTTTTCTTCTTTTCAACAAACTCAATATTTCAGTCAGCTGGTGACACAAGAACTCCAACAATAATTAGTGGTATATCAACAATAATGAATATGCTACTAGACCCTGTATTCATATACGAAGAGATACCTTTTATAGGTTTACGTGGTTTAAATATGGGCATAAAGGGAGCGGGGCTTGCTACTATAATCTCACAAGCATTCATGGCTATAGCAATCATAATTATTGCTCATAAAAAAGGATTAATTAATCTTAATGTATTTAAATATAGCTTTGATGCTTCTGCATGTAGGAAGATTATATCCATAGGAGTTCCATCATGCATAGGCCAATCTGGTGAGGCAGTAGGCTTTATAATACTTAATACATTTGTATTATCATATGGTCAAGACGCATTAACAGCCTTTGTAACAATAAACAGGGTTACATCTATCATATCGCAACCACCAGGAGGTATAGGTCAATCAATAGTAAGTATTGTCGGTCAGAATAAAGGTGTTAAGAACTTTGATAGAGTTAAAGAGGCCTTTAGAACTGCATGTAAGATGTCAAATGTAATATGCGTTTTAGGTTCAATAATAGTATGGATATTTAGAGATCAAGTACTGGTGCTATTCTTAAAAGATGCAAGCGAAAATCTTATGTATCTTTCAAAGCAGTTCTTATTTTTCATATTGATAACGAACTTTTGCATGGGTCTATACAACGTTTATCAAGGACTATTTCAAGGCTCGGGTAAAACTGATCTTGCAATGAAGATGCTACTTGGTAGACTTTGGGTTTTAAGAATACCTATGATATTAGTATTCAAACACATACTGATGATGGGTCCTATTGCAATATGGCTTGCTATGAGTTTGTCAAACTTATTCACATCGTTGTATGGATATATTTTATATAGAAAAGGTAATTGGAAAGGGGATATAATCTAATGAATCAAGCTATAATTTTAGCTGCAGGCGAAGGTTCTAGAATGAAATCTTCTCTAATCAAAGTGCTGCACAAGATTAATGGCAAAGCAATGCTAAAATATGTATTAGACGCTACAGAAAGAGCTGGCTTCGATAAGAGGTATCTGATAGTTGGCAACAACAAAGGTAAGGTTATGGAAGAATTCTCGTCTGATAAGAGCATTGAGTTTATAGAACAAAAGATGGGTCCAGGCGAACCATATGGAACTGGTTATGCGGCCTCACTTGCTAAGAGTCATATCAATAATGATGACAATGTACTAGTTATTTTTGGAGACACACCATTGGTTGATGAAGAAGTCTTAAAAGATTTTCTTAGTTTCCATAAAGACAAGAACAACAACCTTACAATTTTAAGTGCAATCTTAGACAATTGTGATGGTTATGGAAGGATAGTAAGAGACAAAGATAATAATCTTAGTAAAATTGTTGAACAAAAGGATGCTAATGAAGATGAGCTAAAAATAAATGAAGTCAACTCTGGCATTTACTGTTTCAAAGGTGAAGACTTTTTAGATTCTATAAACAATTTAAAGAACGATAATGCTAAAAAGGAATATTATTTAACAGATGCAGTTGCTTATCTTTTAAGCAAAAATAAAAAAGTTGACGCATATATAAGTACAGATCAAAACATTGCTTTAGGCGTTAACAATCAATTGGATTTATCCAAAATTGAAGAGATTGTAAGAAAGAAGATAATTACTAAGTGGATGCTAGAAGGTGTTTACTTTAGAAATCCATCTAATGTATATATAGAAGAGAATGTTAAGATTGGTAGAGATGTTGAGATATATCCAGATGTTACTCTTGAAGGAGATACAATAATTGAAGACAATGTGAAGATATATGGTCATACAAGAATTATAAATTCACACATTGCAAAGGATGTTATAATTGAAAGCTCGCTTATTGAAGACTCTTTTATAGATGAAAGAACAAAGGTCGGACCAAATGCACACCTAAGGCCAAATTCAAAGATAGGTAAGGACTGCAAGGTTGGCAACTTTGTTGAAATAAAGAACGCTAGTCTAGGCGATGGAACTAAAGCTGGTCATCTTGCATACATAGGTGATGCTGATGTAGGATGCAATGTCAATATAGGCTGCGGTGTTATATTTGCGAATTATGATGGTAAGAATAAGCATAGATCGAAGGTTGAGGACAACGCCTTTATCGGTAGTAATTCTAATATTGTGGCGCCAGTAGAGATAGGAGAAAACGCTTATGTGGCTGCTGGTTCAACAATAATTAAAACTGTTATCAAGGATTCTTTGTCTATAGCGAGAGCTAGACAAGTTGATAAGATAGATTGGGTAAAAAATAAAAAAAATATGGAGGAAGAAAAATGAATTCATTTCTAGGACAACTAAAAGTATTAACAGGAAACGCTAACAGACAATTAGCAAAAGATGTTTGTAAGCACTTGAACACTGAACTTATTGATTCAGAAGTAACACATTTCTCAGATGGAGAGATTGCTGTTAACATCAAAGAAACAGTAAGAGGCGCAGATGTATTTATCGTTCAACCAACACATGAGCCAGTTAACGATAATCTTATGGAGCTTTTAATCATGATTGATGCATGCAAGAGAGCTTCAGCTGGCAGAATCAACGCTGTTATACCATACTACGGATACGCAAGACAAGACAGAAAGACTAAACCAAGAGAACCAATCACAGCTAAATTAGTTGCTAATCTAATTGAAAAAGCAGGAGCAGATAGAGCTGTTCTTATGGACCTTCATGCAGGACAAATCCAAGGCTACTTTGATATACCAGTAGACCATCTATCAGCTATAAAACACTTAGCAGAGTACTTCAAGTCATTGAATCTTAATGATGTAGTAGTAGTTTCACCAGACCTTGGCGGAGTTACTCGCGCAAGAAATTTTGCTAATGAATTAGACGCTCCTATCGCTATAATTGAAAAGAGAAGACCAAAGCCAAACGTATCAGAAGTTATGAACGTTATAGGCGACGTTGAAGGCAAAACTTGTATCTTAGTTGATGACATCATAGATACAGCAGGAACTATTTGCCATGCTGCTGAATATTTAACTGAAAAGGGCGGAGCAAAGAAAGTTTATGGCTGCGCAACTCATGGTGTATTGTCAGGACCTGCTATTGAAAGACTTATTTCTAGTAAGCTTGAAGAATTTGTTATAACTGATACAATTCCTCTAAACATAGGCAATGTTACTGATAAAATCAAAGTTGTAAGCATAGCTGATCAACTAGCTAAGGCAATCGAAAGAATTCATAACAACGAATCAATAAGCTCGATATTTGATTAATGAGACTCATAGTAGGACTAGGCAATCCTGGAGATCGCTTTGATGGAACTAGGCATAATGCTGGTTTTGAGACGATTGACATCTTAGCTGATGAGTTAAATCTTAAGCTAAACAATGCTAAGTTTCATGCACAATTTGGTTACACGACATATAATGGAGATAAGCTTTATCTAATGAAGCCTATGACATATATGAACGAGAGTGGTATTGCTATAAGAGAGTTTATGGCATACTATAAACTTGATATCAAAGATTTAATTGTAATAGTTGATGATATCGATATAAATTTTGCTACGCTTAGGATAAAAAAGTCAGGAAGTGCTGGCACACACAACGGTTTAAAGTCAATTGTTTATCAGCTTAACAACGATAAATTTACTAGAGTAAAGATTGGTGTGGGCAATAAACCAGAACATTTTGATTTGGCAGACTTTGTTCTGTCTAGATACTCTAAAGAAGAAAAAGTAGATATTGAAAAAACGTATATAAACGCTGCTAAGGCGTGTCTTTGCATCTTGGATAAAGGCGAAGATTATGCGATGAATATGTATAACGGAAAATAGGTGTAACATGGATATTTTACAAAAAGGCTTATTAGCTTTTCAATACAAAGATATAATTAAGGATATTAAAAATGGCTTAAGTCCAATCTTTATTAATGGTCTTGTTGAAGAAGCTATAGGTGTAAGTGTTAAAACTATCCAAGATGAAAGTGACACTAGCTCAATCATCATAACTTATGATGAATCAAGAGCAAGAAGACTATATGAGGATTTAAAAAATTCTCATGCTAATGTTTATTATTTAAAGAAGAGGGAGATGCTTTTCTACAATGTTAGCGACTCCTCTTTAGAAACTGAATATTCAAGAATACAGACACTTATGTCTGTACTCAAGAACAAAAACTCTATCTTGATAATGGATGTAAAGACTCTCGATGAAGAGCTTATCAGTCAAGATATCTATAAGAGCCTAAGTTTTAAATTAAAGACTAATCAAGTTGTTAATATTGATGACTTAATTAGTTCTTTAACTAAGCTTGGTTATAAAAGGGCAAGTATAGCATCTAATAAAGGTGAATTTGCCCTTAGAGGCTCTATTGTAGATATCTATGACTCGATTTCTGATATGCCATTTAGGATAGAGTTTTTTTCTGATGAGATTGATTCAATAAGAATATTTGATAAGGATACGCAAAAGACTATTGCCACTACCGAAGAAATACTTATTAATCCGGCAAGAGAGATACTTATCCTTGATGAATATAAAAAAAGCATCATTGATAATTTAAAGAAGGACTTTGACAAGACTAAAGAAACGAATAAGAGCTCATACTCGCTTATGAATGAAAAATTCAAAGAGTATTTTGAACTATTAAATGAGGACAGCTTCGATAAGAACAGATCCTTGCTCTTAAGATATATCCCTGATAAGTATAAGTCAAGTATATTTGATTACTTTGATGACAACACTTATGTATACTTAGATGAAAGCAAAAGGCTTGAAGATGAGTACGAGAAGTACACAAAATTTCATTCTCAAGAGATGGAGTCTCTATATAAGAATGGCGAGATACTTCTTAAAGAATTTAATGCCATCATGTCTTATAATGATGTTTTGAATAAATTTAAGGATAGAAAATTAGTTTTATTATCAAATATTTTATTAAATACGAAAGATTTTAATCCTGAAGCCATATATAATTTGCACTTAAACTCCGTTACTAAGTACAATGCAAAGTATGATGCTTTATTAGAGGATTTAAGGCACTATAAGCATAGAGGCTATAAAATACTTCTTTCTATAAAAGATATAGAAAGGTATGACAGAATTTATTCATTGTTTAAAGATAATAACATAGGGTTCATTCAAGAGAGTGAAGTAGAAGATAAGATATTATCAGGTCAATTGTTATTGAGAAATGAGTCATCTACAAGAGGCTTTATATTTAATGAGAATAAGTTTATAGTCTTATCAGAAAACGATATTTATGGCTCACAAAAAGAAAAAATTAGAAAGAAAAAATCTTCTAAGAAACTTGATATTTCTGATATATCAGAAGGAACTTATATAGTTCACGAAGATCATGGTGTTGGTATATATAAAGGCATAGTTAAGCTTGAAGTCCTTGGCGCTAAGAAAGACTTTTTATACATACAGTACAAAGGCGAAGATAAACTTTATGTTCCTATAGCCCAGATGGATAGGATACAAAAGTTTTCTGACAAGGATAGCAAAGACGTTAAGATAAATAAACTATCTACTAATGATTGGATAAAACAAAAGTCCAAGTCAAAGAAGGCTATAGAGAAGATGGCTGAGGACTTAGTTGAACTATATGCTATTAGGAAGGAAAAAGAAGGTTTTGCTTTTTCTAAGGATACGCCATGGCAAAAAGATTTTGAAGAGGCCTTTCCATATGAAGAGACGAAGGGACAACTCGAATCTATTATCGAAATTAAAAAGGACATGGAATCCAATAAGCCTATGGACAGACTTTTATGTGGGGATGTTGGCTTCGGCAAAACTGAGGTCGCACTGAGAGCTGCGTTTAAAGCAATCATGGATGGTAAGCAAGTAGCATTCTTGTGCCCAACGACTATACTTTGTCAGCAGCACTATGAGACAATACTTGAAAGATTTAATAAATATCCTATACGTTCAGCGATGATGTCACGTTTTAGAACAAGCAAGGAGCTTAAAAAGACTGCTGAAGAATTACAAACGCATAGTATAGACTTAGTTGTTGGTACACACAGACTTTTATCTGAAGATGTAAGATTTAAAGATTTAGGGCTACTAATCATAGATGAAGAGCAAAGGTTTGGTGTTAGAGATAAAGAAAAGATTAAAAAGCTAAAAGAAAATGTTGACGTATTATCACTGTCTGCGACTCCTATACCAAGAACCATGCACATGGCACTCTCTGGGATAAGAAGTATGTCAGTTATAGAAGAAGCACCGCAAGATAGATATCCAATACAAACATATGTTCTCGAATACAACAAAAGCCTTGTAAGAGATGCCATACTTAAAGAGATGGATAGAGGCGGACAAGTCTTCTTTGTATTTAACAATGTAGAAAATATTGATAAGATGTATAATGAACTAAAAACATTAGTGCCAGAAGCAAGAATCGCTGTTGGTCATGGACAGATGAGCGAGACAAAGCTTGAAAAGGTAATGATTGACTTTATGTATCATAAGTATGATGTGCTTCTTTCAACGACAATTATAGAGACTGGCCTTGATATTCCAAACGCAAATACAATTATAGTATATAACTCAGAGAACATGGGCCTTAGTCAGCTTTATCAGCTAAGAGGAAGAGTAGGCAGGATGAACAGAATCGCCTATGGTTATTTCACTTATAAGGAAAATAAAGTTTTAACTGAAACACAAGAAGCGAGACTAAAAGCTATAAAAGAGTTTACAGAGCTCGGAAGTGGATATAAAATTGCTATGCGAGACTTACAAATAAGAGGCGCAGGTAACTTATTAGGCACTTCACAACACGGTCACATCGCAGCTATTGGATACGATTTATATATAAAGTACTTAAACCTTGCCATCAAAAAGTTAGGAGGTTACGAGGTGAAAGAGGACATCGATACAAGAGTCGATATTAACGTCGATGCTTATATACCGGATGACTTTGCTCCAGACGAATATGTTAAGATGGACTTATATAAAAAGATAGCCGCTGTTGAGAATGAAGAAATGAAGAGTGAACTTATTGATGAGATAGTCGATAGATTTGCTGATATTCCTAAGTCAATTGTAAACCTAATAGATATTAGCGAACTTAGATCTATGGCAAAAGAGTTTTCAATAACATCAATCAACGAAGCAGGTGAAGATATTAGGATAGAGTTTCTTAATGATAAGGTCATAGATCCACAATGGATAGCTGATATATATAAGAAGTATAAGAACAGGCTCTATATTAACAAGAGATATATGAATGTGATTAGAGTCTCCATACTAGACGATGACAAAATAAAACTTATAAAAGATATATTAATTTTACTTAAAAGTAGTAAATATATAAAAAAAGCTTGAAAAATATTTCAAAAGGATATATAATAACTCTATGAGTAAAATTTAAGGGGAGATATAATGAAGAAACATTTTAAAATTGTTTTGCTTGCATTAACAATATTGACAATGATGTTTTCAGTATCTTGCAAAAAGACTGAAGAAGGTGCAGTAGCAACTGTTAATGGAAAAGCAATTACAGAAAAAGAGTTCACTGAAAATTACAAAGTATATGAACGTATGTATAAGCAACAACTTGGAGAAGAAGCATTAAAGAAAACTGATAAAGACGGTGTTTCATTTAAGGATAAGCTTAAAGAGAATATACTAGAAAAACTTATTGTAGATGAACTTATCAATCAAGAAATCGACAAGAAGAAGATTAAGATTGGTGACGATGAAGTTAACAAGATGTATGAACAAACTATCAAGGATATGGGCGGAAAAGAGCAATACGATCAATTCTTGAAACAACAAAACATTACGGATGATTTCATCAAAGACAGTATAAAGAAAGAATACAAACAACAAAAGTTAGAAGAAGCATTCTACAAAGACAACAAAATAAGTGATGAAGAGATTCAAAAGTTCTATGACGAGAATAAAGATAAACTCGTAAAGTATAACTTGAGCCACATCATGACAGATAAGGAAGAAGATGCTAAAAAGCTTCATGACAAATTAGATGCAGGCGAAGATTTTGCTGAACTAGCTAAGAAAGAATCGACAGATACTTACTCTGCTGCAAATGGAGGAGTTATGGGAGAAGTTCAAGCATCATCACTACCGCAAGAGTTCTTAAATGCAGTTAAATCAACTGAAATTGGTTCATACTCTGATGTATTTAAAACAGATATGGGTTATCATATAGTTAAAGTTGATGATAAAAAAGACCAATTAGATGATCTTAAGGCGGAGATTGAACAAGCATTAAAGAGTCAAAAGTTTGTACAATACATGAAAGACCTTAGAGCAAATGCAGAAATCAAGAAGATGGATTTGCCTGAGATAAAAGAAGAAGAAGAAAAAACAGACAAAGATAATAAAGAAAGCAAAGATGCTGAAACTAAAGATGAGAGCAAAGATAATGAAACAAAAGAAGATAATAAAGACACTGAGTCAAAAGATGACAGTGAAACTGAAGATAAATCAGATAATAAATAATTTATAAATTTTAAGGAGGATATCATGACTGAATACAAATTAAAAGCAGAAAAGCGTGAAGCTGTAGGAAAAAATAAAGTTGATAAAATTAGACAAAATGAAAAATTACCAGCAGCAGTATTCCAAAAAGGAAAAGAAACAGAAAACATCACTATAGGTGATTTAGAGTTCCAAATGTTATACCAAAAAGCAGGTATGACAAGCATTATTGATCTTGACATAGATGGTACTATAAGACCAGCTATCGTTAAGGAAATTCAAAGACACCCATTCAAGAATCAAATCTACCATGTTGGCTTCCAAGGAATAAACATGGATGAAAAGATTAAGATTGAAGTGCCAGTTGAATTAATCAATAGAGATGAAATTAGAAAACAACCATCTGTATTAAATCAACAATTAGACACTATTGAAGTTGAAGTATTACCAGCAAATATACCTGATAGCTTCTCAATAGACGTTCAAAATATGGACTACGATGATACATTTACAGTAAGAGATTTAGTAGGCGACAACAAAGATGTTGAAGTACTTATAGATCTAGATGAAGTTGTATGTTCATTATCAATGCCAAGAGAAGAAAAAGAAGAGGAAGAAACTACTGAAACAGCTGCAGCTGACGTACCAGTAGTTGGTAAAGAAGAAAAAGCTGAAGAAGCAGATAACGAATAATAACAATATTGATTATATGCCTTGCTATTCATTAAGAGTAGCAAGGCTTTTTTATTTAGAGCACGATATATTTTTTTCTCAGTTATATAAGTACATAAAACAAAGAAATAAATATTGAGCGAGTAGTAAAAAGTGCAGCTTATTATATTAATTTTTAAGACAATAATACATCATATTCCTTGACTTATAAGTGCCTTTATTTTATAATAAATATGTATGCAAAAGGAGAGGACTATGAATAAAAAGCCTAGGTTTAGAATAGATATAATATTAGTATTAACGATATTAGCGCTACTTGCTTTTGGAACTATAATGGTGTATTCAACAACATTATCATTTGCAAAGCCTGTACAAAACAGCCTAATGAAGACACACTTTTTGTCTTTAGCATTAGGTATATTAGTGATGTTTGTATTAATGCTTATAGATTATAATATATGGGGCAAGTTATACTTGTTTATCTATGCTGGATGCATTTTGCTTTTAATAGCAACATTGCTTTTTGGTAAGTCCGTTCATGATGCTAAAAGCTGGATACAAATAGGATCAAAATTTTCTTTTCAACCATCCGAGTTTGTAAAGGTAGGACTTATAATATCACTTGCTAAGTACATAGAGAACAATATTGACAAGCTAAACAATCCATTTGTTTTGCTTAAGATACTTGCTTTTGCATTTTTACCAGTTTTATTAATACTATTGCAGCCAGACTTCGGAACTGCGATTGTATATGTGTTTTTTATATTTATAATGTTATTTTCACAAGGTATATCTTTAAGATACGTAATGTATGCCATAGGACTTGGTGTTCTATCCATACCAGCTTTATGGTTTTCTATGAATCAATATCAAAAAAACAGAATATATGACTTTTTGGACCCCAATAGAGATGCTATGGGCTCAGGTAGACAAGTAATTCAAGGTAAGATTGCTTTGGGTTCAGGTAAGCTATTCGGTAGAGGACTCTTCAAAGGCACTCAAAATATGTATAAATATGTACCGGAAAAGCACACCGACTCAATCTTTGCGATAGTTGGAGAAGAGACTGGCTTTTTTGGCGGCGCAATAATGATATTATTGTACTATTGCATGCTAAGCAGGATGATTAATATAGCTAAAAACTCAGACAATGTTTTTGGTTCAGCTATGGTATCGGGCTTTTTAGGAATGTTTTTGTTCCATATAGTTCAAAATATTGGGATGATACTTGGGATACTACCTGTAACAGGTATACCACTACCTTTTATAAGTTATGCTGGAACATTCCAGTTGACAAGTCTTGCTTGCATAGGGCTTGTTTTATCTGTTAATTATAACAGAGGAGCATCCAGGTTTATTGATAAGAGCTTAGATTTTATTCAATGATTATAAGTCATAGTAAAATAAAAAAGTTAATAAAGAAATACGGAGTAGATACATTTAGAATTACAAATACTGAAAGATTAATGCCTCTTGGAGATGCTTCTAATGAATTTACAAAGTTTACTGAAGAAGAAAGGTTAAATCCTAAAAAACTATTTCCAAATGCACGCAGCATTATAGTCTTTGGGCTTAGCTATAACTATAAAAAAGCAGCAAGGAAGGAAAATACATATCTACTTTCTAGATCATCTTATGGATATGATTATCACAAAGTATTTATGGATAAGTTAGTAAAGATAGATAAGGAGCTTTTCAAAAATAAAGAAAGTGAAAGTCATGTCTTTGTGGATACAGGTCCATTGATAGAGAGACTTCTAGCGCAGAAATCAGGCCTTGGTTTTTTGGGTAAAAACACTTGCATCATTAATCCTTTATTAGGTTCTTTTATATTTATTGGGTATATAATAAATAATGAGCGAAGTGATTTTTATGACTTACCACTAAAGCTTGATTGCAAAGATTGCAATATTTGCGAGAGGGCTTGTCCAAATAAAGCACTTTGTAATTATAAGATGAAGATGACAAGGTGTTTGTCATATATTACTCAGAAAAAAGGCGACTTAGATGATTTTGAGAAGAGGAATTTAAAGACATATATTTATGGCTGCGATATCTGTCAAGAGATATGTCCATACAATATAAAAGCTAAAAAAGTTTATCACGAAGAATTTCATTCTTCACAAGACTATGGGCTTGTTTATAAAGAAGATTTTAAATTAAGTAATAAAGAATTTAAAGAAAAATATAAAGCTATGTCAGCTTTGTGGCGTGGCAAAAGTATACTTTTTAGAAATGCAAACATTATAGACAATAATAACGATATAGTTAAATGAAAGGAAGGGTATTATGTCAAATGTACATGAATTAGGATTTTTAAAAGATAAAATCCAAGAATTAAAAGATCAAGGAGTTTATAGGAAATTACCTATATTAAACTCACCTGACGACGCAGAGATTGTTTTAAATGGTAAGAAAGTTATTAACTTATCATCAAACAACTACTTAGGATTTGCAAATAATCCTAGAATCAAGAAAGCATCTATCGAAGCGATAGAAAAATATGGTGCTGGCTCAGGAGCTGTAAGAACTATAGTTGGTAACATGGACATCCATGAAGAACTAGAAAAAGTTCTAGCTGAATTCAAAAGAGAAGAAAGAGCTTTCATTTATCAATCTGGATTCAACTGTAATGCAGGAACAATCCAAGCAGTTACAGAAAAAGGAGATTTAATTATCTCTGATGAATTGAACCACGCATCTATCATTGATGGAACTAGACTTTCTAAAGCAGATAGAGCTATATTTAAGCACTCTGACATGGATAGCTTGGAAGATGTTTTAAAGGGAAAGAGAAAAGATTACAGAAACGTTCTTATTATAACAGATGGTGTTTTCTCTATGGATGGAGATATTGCTAAATTACCAGACATCGTTGATTTAGCTGAAAAATATGAATGTATGACATATGTTGACGATGCTCACGGCTCAGGCGTTTTAGGTGAAAACGGTAGAGGTACAGTTGACCACTTCCACCTACATGGTAGAGTTGACTTCTCTATCGGAACATTATCTAAAGCTATAGGATGTATAGGTGGTTATGTTGCTGGATCAGAAACTATGTACGAATGGTTGATTCACAGAGCAAGACCAGTATTATTCTCAACAAGTTTAACACCAGCATCAGTTGGAGCAATAACAGAAGCTATAAAGATGCTTATGGAAAGCAGTGAATATACAGACAGACTTTGGGACAATGCTAAATACTTTAAGGAAAAATTAGGCAAACTTGGTTTCAATACAGGTCACAGTGAAACACCTATCACACCAGTTATCATAGGTGAAGAAGCTAAGGCTATGGAATTCTCAAGAAAATTACTTGAAAATGGCGTATTCGTTTCAGCTATCGTATTCCCAACAGTACCAAGAGGAACTGGTAGAGTTAGATGTATGGTAACAGCTGCGCACACTAAGGAACAATTAGATGAAACTTGCAGAATATTTGAAAAAGTAGGAAAGGAAATGAACATTTTAAAATAATGTTCGTTACTAATATGCTTATCAGCATAACTATATATGATGCTTTAAGCTTAAAAGATAAACGCATGGTTCTTAAATCGCTTATTGAAAGACTTAAGTCAAGGTTTAATATTTCGTGCTGCGAAGCTGCAGATAATGACAAGTGGCAAGTAAGCGAGATAGGCATTTCCTTTGTGTCAAACGATAGTAAGTATAATGAAAAAATTACTGAAAAAATTATAAACTTTATCGACAATGATGATAGAGTTGAAATTACAAATATAGATAAAGAGATGTATAGTTATGAGAAAAGTATTAAATAAAAAAGAAGTAAATACAGTTTTGGACTTGCTGCGCCAGGATTATCCTGACGCAGGTCCTGAGCTGCATTTTACAAATGAATTTGAGCTTTTAATAGCAACAATATTGTCGGCTCAAACAACAGATAAGCAAGTCAATAAAGTAACAGATAAGATGTTTAGAATATTGCCAGAGCCTATTGATTATATAGAAAGACCACTTTCTGAGATTGAAGATATGGTAAAGTCTATAGGATTTTTTAGAAACAAGGCAAAAAACATACAAAAGACTTGCGACATATTAGTACATAAATACAATGGAAAGGTTCCAAATACATATGAGGAGCTTATAGAGCTACCGGGAGTCGGTAGAAAGACTGCAAATGTTGTTTTGTCTAACGCGTTTGGCGAGCAAAGGATTGCGGTTGATACACATGTATTCAGAGTCTCTAATAGAATCGGCTTAGTAAATGAAGACAATGTATTAGATACTGAAGAGGCACTTATGAAAAAGCTACCTAAGAATACTTGGTCTTTAGCACACCATCTTCTAATTTTCCATGGAAGAAGGGTATGTAAAGCACAAAGACCTTTATGTGAAGAATGTAATCTAGAAGAGATATGCTTATATAGGAAGGGAATGAAGAAATGAAAAAAGGTTTAGTACTATTTATAGTTTTGATTTTAATATTGGGCGGATCATATTTTGGATATAAAAAATACACTGAACACAAAAGAATTGAAGCTATGAAAGAAGCATTAAAAAGTGACAAAATATATGAACATATAACGGTAGACGGAGTTGATGTATCTGGACTTTCGAAAGATGAAGCAAAGGAAAAGATAATTGTATCTAAAGAAAACGAAGTTAAAGATAAAAAAATAAATGTAGCTGTAGAAGATAAAAATTATACTTTTGAGCTAAAAAATCTTGATCAAAATATGAATCTAGATAAAGCTGTAGACGAAGCATACGACTATGCAAGAGAAGGAGATCTAGAAGAAAGATATAATAAATTACAAGAAATAAAAGAAACTGCTTTGAATATCAACATCGACAAAGAGATTGATTATTCACATGTGGATGAATTCGTAAGTAGTATCGCTAAAGAGACTAATTGTGAAGCGGTAAATGCTGAGTTTAGCGCTAACAATGGCAAAATAACTTCTACAGAAAGCAAGGATGGAAAAACACTGGATTCTGAAAAACTTAAAAATGACATTATTAACGCAATTAACAACAACGAAGATTCTGTTGTTGCGAGCGTTGAGACTATAGAACCAGAAAAGAAACATTCAGACCTAGAAAAGATTAACGGCCTTATAGGATCATTTACAACAGATATAAGCTCTAGTTCAAACGAAAGAAAGACAAATATAAGAGTCTCATCAGATACCGTTTCAAAAAAACTGTTGCTCCCTGGAGAATCTTTTAATTTTAATAATGCGATAGGAGATGTAACTACAGCAAAAGGTTATAAAAATGCGCATGTATTAAAGGGCGGAGAATATGAGGATGGTCTAGGAGGAGGCATGTGTCAAACTTCAACAACACTATATAACGCTCTTATAAGAGCTGGGGTTAAAATTCTTGAAAGACACCCTCACTCAAGAGCGGCTAGCTATGTACCAAAGGGTCAAGATTGCGCGGTTTGGAGAGGAACAAAGAATTTAAGATTCAAAAATGAATTTGACTTTCCTATATATATAGACTCAAATGTAAGTAAAAACAAAGTAACATTTTATGTATATGGTGACAAAACTAAGAAAGATTATGATATAAGCTTTAAATCAGAGATAGTTGAAGTAATTAAATCAGAAACTATTGAAAAAGTTGATCCTAGTCTTAAACCAGGAGAGAGAGTAGTTGATTTCAAGGGATATGATGGATATAGAGTTGTTACTAATAAAATTATTACTAAAGATGGAAAAGTTATCTCAAATAAACAATTTACTAAAAATTATTATCCAAAGAGAGATACGATTGTTAGAGTTTCTGAAAAATCTGCAGATATCGATAGCTCTAACCAAGATAGTGAAAATAATGATGCGGTGGTGTTACCATAATGAATATAAAAATACTTGCCTTTGATATGGATGGTACTTTACTTAATAGCGAAAAAATGGTAAGTAGAGGAACATGTGTAGAACTAGAAAGATTATACAATGAAGGGATCCATATAGTTCTTTCAAGTGGAAGACTTCACAGGTCGATTGAAGCGTACGCAAATATACTTCCCTTTAAAACATCTATAGTAGCAACTAACGGTAGCGTTGTTACAGACTATGAAGGCAGAAGAGTTTATGAAAAACCTATAGATACAGAAGCCTTCATAAAAGTAATTGATGTTTTAACTGATAATAAGATGAATTTTCATTTCTATGGAGTTAATGAATTCTATAGACTTAAAGGCACAACATCATTAAACACATACTCCAGAGTGCCAAAGAATATAAAAGATAACATAGAAATTGTTGAATATAATAATATTGAAGAGATAAAAGATTCTTGTAATGACAAGTCATATTTTAAAGTCTTATTAGTAGAAGAAAATAAAAATCGCCTTGAAGAGATTAGATCAGAGTTAAAGAAAATTTCTGGCGTAAAGATATCTAGTTCTTGGACGAATAATATAGAGATTGTACCAGAAGGAGTCAATAAAGCTAAATCACTTAAATATTTATGTAAAAATTTAGGCTTAGATATAGAAAACCTAATGTCATTTGGAGATAATAATAACGATATAGAGATGATAGAAGAGTCAAAAGTGGGTGTTGCTATGAGTAACGCTACAAATGAATTGAAGCAAAAAGCTAATTTCATTACGGATTATGACAATAATCATGATGGCATAATGAAATTCTTAAAACAATATTTTTAGGAGGAAACTCATGGCTATTAACATAGTTTTGCACGAGCCAGAAATACCACATAACACAGGAGCCATTGCTAGGAGCTGTGTTTTGACAAATTCAAAGCTTCATTTAATAAAGCCGTTTGGATTTGAGCTTAGTGATAAATATTTAAAAAGGGCAGGCTTAGATTATTGGAAGTATCTCGATATTACTACATATGAAGACTTAAACGACTTTTTTGAAAAGAACAAAAATGTAAATTTTTATCTTGCGACAACAAAGACTACAAAGATATATTCAGATGTTAAATTTAAGGATGGAGATTTTATCTTCTTTGGTAAAGAGACAGCTGGTTTGCCGGAGGACTTTATAAAAGAGCACAGCGAAAGAGCAATTAGAATACCAATGATAAAAGACTTAAAAAGGTCTTTGAACTTGGCTAATTCATGCACAGTTATTTTATATGAAGCACTTAGGCAACTAAACTTTATGGAATTAGTGTAGGTGATGGTATGGAGTATTTATTAGGTCTGATGGGAGGCCTTGGTTTATTCCTATATGGAATGAGCCTTATGGGAGACGGTCTTCAAAAGGCAGCTGGCAGTAAATTAAAAAATATAATTGGAGCATTGACTAAGAATACATTCTTAGGTATTTTAGTTGGTACTGTAGTCACTATGATTATACAAAGCTCATCAGCAACTACAGTTATGGTTGTAGGTTTTGTCAATGCAGGACTTATGAATCTGTACCAAGCAGTAGGTATAATATTTGGAGCAAATATAGGTACAACAATTACTGGTCAAATGCTAGCCCTTAATATTTCTAAATATGCACCTATAGCAATATTTGTTGGCGTTTTATTATTTATGCTTGGCAAGAAGAAAAAAATAAAAAGCTATGCAGAAATTGTTTTAGGACTTGGCATATTATTCTTTGGTATGGCAGCAATGGGTGAAGCGATGAGGCCTTTAGGAGAAAGCCCAGTATATGCAGAGCTTATGGCTAAATTAACTAATCCATGGCTAGGCTTACTAGTTGGTTTAGTAATGACAACTATACTACAATCGTCATCAGCAGCACAAGCCATCATACTAGCTCTTGCTTCACAAAATATAATTAATATGCACATAGCATTCCCAATACTATTTGGTCAAAACATAGGTACAACAACTACAGCACTTATATCAAGTATTGGAGCCAATAGAACAGCTAAACAAGCAGCATTTATACATTTTATTTTTAATGTGTTTGGATCTATAGTATTTTTATTATTGCTAAAGAATCCGATAGAAACTTATGTTGTCAATACTTTTGCTTCACCTACGACACAAATAGCTATGGCTCACACATTCTTTAACGTTATAAATGTACTTTGGATGATGCCTTTTGCCAAAGTTTTGGTTAAGATTGCACAAAAACTTATACCAGAAAGTGACAGTAAAGAAGATAAACATTCTATTCACCTAGACTATCGTATATTAACTACACCAGGTTTAGCAATAGGAACAGTTGTGGACGAATTAACAAGAATGAATGATTTAGTATTACAAAACATAGAAGACTCAAGAAACTTATTAATTAATAAAAAGATTGAGCTTATGGAAGTCATATATGAAAGAGAAGAACTTATAAACAGCTTACAAAAAGAAATTATAGATTATTTAGTAAAGGTATCAACATCAGGACTATCTAAAGAACAACACGAAACAGTCGACGATTTATTCTTTATTGTAAACGATATTGAAAGAGCTGGAGACCACGTTAAAAACATCACTCAATTAAGTGAAGAAAGAATAAACATGGACATACATTTTACTGGTGAAGGAAAGAGAGAGCTTAACGAAATGTATGACTTAACAGTTAATGTATTTACACTAACAATGAATGCATACAAATCTATGTCTGAAGAAATGGCATATGATATTATTAATATAGAAAAGAAGATAGACGTTTGCGAAAAAGAATTTAGAGAAAAACATTTTAGAAGACTTATGAGCAATGAATGCGAAGAAGAGCAAGGCATCATATTCTTAGACACAATATCAAATCTAGAAAGAATTGGTGACCATGCTGACAACATAGCTGGTTATGTACTTAAACATTTCAAATAATTACTTTAATGTGCAAAGTAAACAGATTTTAATTCAGATATAAAAAAATTAAATGTAGAAAGGCTTGCAAATTAATACTATTTGTAGTATAATATAATTAGTAATGGACTGGACGACAGATGCGGGAGAGAACGTATGTCACCGAAGGGTAAAGAATCTAAGCTCACTACTTATATTCAAAAGTCTCAGGTAAAAGAACCGCGTTTTGACAGTACTCTGGAAAGCTTTAAGCACCGATGGAGCAATCTTGTTTAAGAGAATCTCACAGGTTATGGACAGAGAACAAGAGTGGCTTGTTTTCTGTTTTTTAATTTATGGACAATTTTGTTAATAAACAATATGTAGTATAAGGAGGAATATCATAATGTATGATGTAATTATTATTGGAGGAGGCCCTGCAGGCTTAGCAGCTGGCCTATATGCTTCAAGAGCAAGACTTAAAACACTTATCCTTGAAAAGGAAAAAGCAGGTGGACAAATCGTTATAACTGACGAAGTTGCGAACTATCCAGGTTCAGTTGAAGACGCTTCAGGTCCAAGCCTTATTAAGAGAATGAAAGATCAAGTAGACAGCTTTGGTGCAGAATTCGTAATCGATACAGTTCAAAAGCTAGAACTTAACGATAAGGTCAAGAAAGTTGTTTGCAAAGACAAAACTTACGAAGGCAAAACTGTTATAGTTGCAACAGGCGCTACACCAAGAAAGATTGGTTGCCCTGGTGAAGCAGAATTCACTGGCAGAGGCGTTAGCTACTGCGCAACATGTGATGCTAACTTCTTTGAAGACATGGAAGTTTATGTAGTAGGCGGTGGAGACTCAGCATTCGAAGAGGCTATGTACCTATCTAAGTTTGCTAGAAAAGTTACTCTAGTATATAGAAAGGGTAAAGAAGAAGCACGTGCAGCTGAAAGTATAAAAGAAAAAGCTTATAAGAATCCAAAACTTGATTATATTTGGAATGCAACTGTTGTTGAAGTTAAGGGCGACGGAATCCTTACAAGCATTGTACTTGAAGATACAAAGACTAAAGAAAGACGTGAAATATTCGCTGACGAAAATGACGGAACATTTGGTCTATTCGTATTCGTAGGATATACTCCTAAGAACGACATAGTTGAAGGCTTACTTGATATGGAAGGCGGATACATTGTAACAGATGAAAACATGCATACAAATATCCCAGGAGTATTTGCAGCTGGAGACAATAGAAAGAAAGAATTAAGACAAGTTGTTACAGCAACAGCAGATGGTGCTATAGCTGCAACACAAGCTGAAAAGTATATCAACGAACATTTCGGAGACTAATAGTCTTATAGTATAAAATTTAAGGAGGAATTGAAATGTTAGAAGTAACAAAGGACAATTTTGAACAAGAAGTTAAACAAGCTGAAGGTTATGTATTAGTGGATTTCTGGGGACCTACATGTGAACCATGCAAAGCTTTAATGCCACATATCCACGCTATGGAAGATGAATTTAAAAACGTAAAATTCACATCATTTGATATTTCAAAGGGAAGAAGATTAGCAATTGGAGAAAAAGTTATGGGCTTACCAGTAATTGCTATTTACAAAGATGGCTCTCAAGTTGATTCAAGAGTTAAAGAAGACGCTACTAAAGAATCAGTTAGAGAAATGTTAGAAAAATATAACTAAAGTTTATTTACTATTAAATAGTTAAATATATTTAAAATTTTAAGGGAGGTGAGATTATGCGTCTAGAAATAGGCAACGTGCTTATTAAAGATGTTCAATTCGGCCAAGAAACAAAGGTAGAAAATGGTGTTTTATATGTAAATAAAGATGACATTATCAAACTTTGTAAGGAAGATGAACACATTAAATCTGTAGACGTAGAAATCGCTAGACCGGGAGAAAGTGTTAGAATCACACCGGTTAAAGATGTTGTTGAACCAAGAGTTAAAGTTGAAGGACCTGGTGGAGTATTCCCTGGTATCTTATCAAAAGTTGACGTAGTTGGTTCAGGTAAAACAAACGTTCTTAAAGGTTGTGCAGTAATGACAACAGGTAAAATTGTTGGTTTCCAAGAAGGTATTGTCGACATGACAGGCCCAGGTGCTCAATATACACCATTCTCAAAAACTAACAATATTGTAGTTATTGCTGAACCAATTGATGGTTTAAAGCAACACGAACATGAAAAAGCTCTAAGATATTGTGGATTCAAGACTGCAGCTTACTTAGCAGAAGCAGCAAGAAATTTGACTCCAGATGAAACAGAAGTTTATGAAACACTACCTTTAATGGAAGGTGCTGAAAAGTTCAAAGGACTTCCAAGAGTTGCATATGTTCAAATGCTTCAATCTCAAGGACTTCTACACGACACATACGTTTATGGAGTCGATGCAAAGCAAATAGTTCCTACAATTTTATACCCAACTGAAGTTTTTGATGGAGCTATAATTAGTGGTAACTGCGTATCATCATGCGATAAGAACCCTTCTTATGTACACATGAACAACCCAGTTGTTAAAGAATTGTACAAAGAACACGGTAAAACTATCAACTTTGTTGGTATGATTATCACTAACGAAAACGTTTATCTTGCAGATAAGGAAAGAAGTTCAAACTGGACTGCTAAGCTAGCTAGATATCTAGATCTTGATGGAGCTGTTGTTTCACAAGAAGGTTTTGGTAACCCAGATACAGACTTAATCATGAATTGTAAGAAAATTGAAGGCCAAGGCGTTAAGACTGTAATCATTACAGATGAGTACGCTGGTAGAGATGGTGCTTCTCAATCATTAGCAGACGCTGATAAGGCTGCAGACGCAGTTATTACTGGCGGTAACGCTAACGAATTAATTGAACTACCTAAGATGGACAAAGTTATAGGTCACCCTGAATTTATCGATACAATTGCAGGTGGATTTGATGGTTCATTAAAGGCTGACGGTTCAGTTACAGTTGAAATTCAAGCTATAACAGGAGCTACTTCTGAAGTAGGTTTTGGATATTTAACAGCAAGAGGCAAATAATTAATAAAAAATTTAAAATTACAAATAGGAAAGGAGAGTTTTTGAATGTCAATATTTAATGAAAATTCAAAAGTTGTTATAATTGGCGACAGAGACGGTATTCCTGGTCCTGCTATGGAAGAGTGTGTAAAGACAACTCCAGCAGAAGTTGTATTCTCAGCTACTGAGTGTTTTGTCTGAACTGCAGCTGGCGCTATGGACCTAGAAAACCAAAACAGAGTAAAAGAAGCCGTTGATAAATACGGTGCAGAAAATATAATTGTTTTACTTGGTGGAGGAGAAGCTGAAACAGCAGGCTTAGCAGCTGAAACTGTTACAGCAGGCGACCCTACATGGGCTGGTCCTTTAGCCGGAGTCTCGTTGGGACTTAAGGTATACCATGCATTAGAATCTGAATTTAAAGAAAGTGTAGATGCAGGAGTTTATGACGAACAAATAGGCATGATGGAAATGGTATTAGACGTTGATGCTATTACTAGTGAAATCAAAAATATCAGAGATGAGTACACTCAATATAAATAGTGCCCAAAAATTTTAGTAAAAGGGGGGAAATATGATGAGTAAATTAAGAGTAGTCCATTATATTAACCAATTCTTTGCCGGTGTTGGTGGAGAAGAAAAAGCTGATATTAAACCTTACGTAGAAGAAAAGGTAATGGGTCCTGGAATGGCTTTAAACGGCCAATTCAAAGGAGAAGCTGAAATTGTTGCAACTATAGTATGTGGTGACTCATATTTCGGAGAAAACATTGAAGAAGCAAAAGCAGCTATTCTAGAAATGGTTAAAAAATATGAACCGGATCTATTCATCGCAGGACCTGCATTTAACGCAGGAAGATACGGTGTAGCTTGCGCTACAATTACTGACGCAGTACAAAACGAACTTGGAATACCTGCACTTACTGGTATGTATGTTGAAAATCCAGGTGCAGACATGTTCAAGAAATCAGTATATATAGTTAGTACAAAGAACAGTGCAGCTGGTATGGTTGACGCTGTTCAACATATGGCTCCATTAGCTCTTAAATTAGCTAAGAAAGAAAAGATCGGTACTCCAGCTGAAGAAGGCTATATCGAAAGAGGAGTAAGATACAATCTATTCGTAGAAGAAATAGGAGCAAGAAGAGCTGTTGATATGATGCTTAAGAAGTTAAAAGGCGAAGAATTCGTTACAGAATATCCAATGCCAAACTTCGACAGAGTTGATCCAAATCCAGCTATAAAAGATATGGCTCATGCAACTATCGCTTTAGTAACATCTGGCGGTATTTGCGCAAAAGGAAACCCAGATCACATCGAAGCATCATCAGCTTCTAAATACGGAAGATATGATATTACAGGTATAGACGCATTCACAAGTGAAAATGCTCAAACAGCACACGGTGGATATGACCCTGTATATGCTAACGAAGATCCAAACAGAGTTTTACCTCTTGACATCATGAGAGAATTTGAAAAAGAAGGTAAAATTGGTAAGCTATATAATGCTTATTTCACAACAGTTGGTAACGGTACTGCCGTTGCAAACGCTAAGAAATTTGCATCAGAATTCTCAAAAGAATTAGTTGAAAACCATGTTGATGGAGTTATATTAACTAGTACCTGAGGTACTTGTACACGTTGCGGTGCAACAATGGTAAAAGAAATTGAACGTGCAGGAATCCCTGTAGTTCACATGTGTACAGTAGTTCCAATTTCATTAACAGTTGGTGCTAACAGAATAGTTCCTACAATAGCTATTCCACATCCACTTGGAGATCCAAAACTTGATCATGATGAAGAAGTTTCTCTAAGAAGAAAACTAGTTGCAAAGGCATTACATGCTTTAGAAACTGAAGTTGATGGACAAACTGTTTTCGATAAATAATTATTGTAAATAATAAATCGCCCTTTTAATTAAGGGCGATGTACATAATTATGTTTATGTCATAGTTATACTATGTTATAGATAATTCATAATAAAAAAATATTACGGAGGTGTATGGATGAATTATTCAGTATTAAAGGGTGCAGCTTATGTATTGTTACAAGCACCTGATATGGTAATCCACAATGGAACTACACAAACAACAGAAAGAACTCTACATCCAGATTCAGAGTATCTAAAGGCAGTTCCAAAACATTTAAGAAGTTTCGAAGACTGTGTTAACTATTTACCTAACCAAATTTATATAGGTAATGATGTTCCTGAAAAATTAAGAGAAGTACCTGAGCCATGGCATGAACACTTACTATCTGGCGCAGACAGACACGGTGCTAAGGGCGAAATTCTTCCACAATCTGAACTTATAGGTATGATGAAAGTTGCAGATGTTTTTGAGTTAGTTTTCTTAACTTCAGAATTTACTGATCAAGTTAGAAAAGAATTCGAAGAACATCCGCTAATCAATGATGAATTAATTGCTAGATTAGGAAAAGGTACTGAATTAGCAGAAATTGAAGGCTTAATTAATGATCACGGTGCTGAAGCAATCATGAACGAAGACAAAATCGTAGGTTGTGTTAAGAGAGCACACGATGTTGACCAAAACTTATCTGCTCACGTAATGTTTGAAAACTTAGTAGTTAAAGCATCAGGTATATTTGCTGCTTTAAACTGTATAGAAAAGAACCACATAGACCCTGCATCAATTGAATATGTGATTGAATGTTCAGAAGAAGCATGTGGCGATATGAATCAAAGAGGTGGCGGTAACTTTGCTAAATCTATAGCAGAATTAACTGGTTTAGTTAACGCATCAGGTTCAGACGTAAGAGGTTTCTGTGCTGCACCAACTCACTCTTTAATTTCTGCTGCTTCTTTAGTACAAGCTGGAACATTTAAGAATGTAATGGTAGTAGCTGGTGGTTCTAGTGCTAAACTTGGCATGAACGGAAGAGACCATGTTAAGAAGGAAATGCCAATAATCGAAGACTGTGTTGCAGGATTTGCATTTGTTGTTTCTCAAAATGATGGAGAACATCCAATAATAAGAACTGATATTGTCGGCAGACATACAGTTGGCACTGGTTCATCACCACAAGCAGTTATCACTTCTTTAGTTACAAATCCACTAACAAAAGCTGGATTAAAAATCATAGATGTAGATAAATATTCAGTAGAAATGCAAAATCCAGATATAACAAGACCAGCTGGAGCAGGTGACGTTCCTGAAGCTAACTTTAAGATGATAGGAGCTTTAGCTGTAAAGAATGGCGAAATCGAAAGAACTGCACTTCCTGATTTTATTGTTGAACATGGTATGAAAGGTTGGGCTCCAACTCAAGGCCATATACCTTCAGGAGCACCTTATCTTGGATTTGTTATAGATGATATCAAGAGCGGAGCAGTAAAAAGAGCTATGATTGTTGGTAAGGGAAGCTTATTCTTAGGTAGAATGACAAACCTATTCGACGGTGTTTCTATAGTAATCGAAAAGAACCCAGGAAAGGTTAGCGAAGAAGGTGCAGCATCTGAAGAAACTATTAAGAAATATGTAGCAGATGCAATGAGAGATTTCGCTAAATCATTCACTGAAGAAAATTAGAGGTGACGATATGTCAGACAACATTAAGAAAATGATTGGACAAGTTTTTAATGACATCGCAGATGGATTAGAAACTGGTTCATTCGGAAAAAAAGTACGTGTTGGTTTAACAAGTTTTGGTAGCGAACACGGTACTGAAAACTTAGTTAAAGCTGCTGAACTTGCTCAATCTAGAGATTCTTCAATGGAAGTTGTTCTTATTGGTCCAAAAGCAGAAACTGAATTAACTCAATATGAAGTTTCTGATGAAGATCAAGGTTATAAGAAGATGGAAGAATTATTAGATGCTGGAGAGATAGATGCATGCGTTACTATGCATTACAACTTCCCAATTGGAGTATCAACTGTTGGTAGAGCAGTTACTCCTGGTTTTGGTAAAGAAATGCTTATAGCAACAACTACAGGAACATCTTCTGCACATAGAGTAGAAGCAATGGTTCTTAATGGTATCTATGGTCTAATCGTAGCTAAGGCATTAGGAAATCAAGATCCAAGTCTTGGTATTCTAAATGTTGATGGAGCTAGACAAGTTGAAAGAGCTTTCAAACAATTAAATGATAAAGGATTTAATATTAAATTTGCTGAGTCACACAGAGCTGACGGTGGAGATGTAATGAGAGGAAATGACTTATTACAAGCTTCATGTGACGTTGTTGTTAATGACTCATTAACTGGAAATATCCTTATGAAGATGTTCTCATCATTCACTACAGGCGGTTCATACGAAGCTAACGGCTTTGGATATGGTCCTGGTATTGGTGAAGGATTTAACAGAACTATCCTTATAGTATCTAGAGCATCAGGAGTTCCTGTTGTAGCAAATGCTTTAACTTATGCTGCAGGACTTGTTAAAGGTAACTTACACAAGGTTGCGAAGGCAACATTTGAAGCAGCTAATGCAGCTGGTTTAAAAGATATACTTGCATCATTAAGTAAAGCTAATGAAAAGAAAGATGACGGGCCAAAAGAAGCTGTTGCTGCTCCTCCAAAGGAAGTAGTAGAAGAAGCTATTGCTGGTATTGATATACTAGAGTTAGAAGATTCAGTTCAAGCACTTTGGAAAGAAGGCATTTATGCTGAAAGTGGTATGGGTTGTACAGGACCAGTTATTATGGTAAGTAAGAACAACTTAGATAAGGCTAAAGAAGTTTTAACAAAAGCTGGATATATAACAAGCGATGCAAATTGCTAATAAAATGAGGCGCAAGCCTCATTTTTTATTGCAAATTTTTAAATTAAATCAGCTTAATATATTTGCCAATTAACATTGGTCTATTTATCTAATGCTTGCAAATTATAATTAAGAATTGTATAATGAAATAGGTGAGTTAAATGAAAAAATACAAACAATATTTAAATGAATATATATTGGATCTAAGATCTTTAATAGAATTGTCAAGTTTCTCTTTAATTGTTCTTAGTTTAATAATACTACCTATCTCAAAGGTACACAGATTAGACATAGCATTGAGCGTGTCACTTGTTTTTTACTATGTTTTTATTAGGCCTAACATTAAAGATACACAAACATTCTATGTCTTTAGACTAATAGCTAGTAATGCTACACGTAGAGCTATCTTGCACTTTGTTTTAATCAGGTTAATTATAAAAAGAAGCTTAGATATATACTCGAATCATTATTTTATAAAATATACTTTAATTATGACGATTGTCTTTATATTATACTTACTTATTGTTGCATATATTAGCAATAATAAAATAAAAAAGAAAGAAATTTATTTCAAAGATTTTAAATATAACGATAGACTTATAATTGACTACTACTTATCACAGACGTATCCATTAGAAAAACTTGAGAGTTTTAAATATTATTCACATCTAAGTTCTTTATATAGTGATGATAACACAAGTAGTGAGGACTTGGAGTTAAAGTATGCATATCTTAAGGAGCTTTTCTCAAAGAAGGAAGATGATGAGACTAAGGAAAAAATAAGACTAGAAATTTTAAAGAAGCTAGAAGAGGCTTATCAGTTCATAAAATTTGAAAATAAATAAAAAACATAAAAAACATAAAAAAAGTTCTTGACAATTCTTTTTGTTGGTAGTATGATTATAAGGATAAAAAAATATAGGGAGGATATTATGCTTAAGGGAAGAAATTATATTGATCCAGAGGATCTAAGCCTAGAAGAGCTTGATGAGCTATTTGACCTAGGTAAAGAAATTGTAAAAAATGAAAAGGATTTTATTCACGTTTGTGACGGTAAAATCCTAGCTACTCTATTCTATGAGCCCAGCACGAGAACCAGATTTTCATTTGAAGCCGCTATGTTAAGATTAGGCGGAGGTGTTATTGGTTTCTCGGAGCCGGGCTCTAGTTCTGTAGCAAAGGGTGAAACATTAGCTGATACTCTAAGAACAGTAAGCTGCTACTCAGACATAATTGCTATGAGACATCCTAAAGAAGGCGCTCCTCAATATGGACAGAATGCATGCACAGTACCACTAATAAACGCAGGAGACGGTGGACATCAACATCCTACACAAACACTTACAGACTTATTTACAATATTAAGTGCTAAAGGCAAATTTGACAATATGACTATAGGTCTATGCGGAGACTTAAAGTTCGGTAGAACAGTTCACTCGCTAATTAAGGCTATGTCAAGATATTCAGGCAATAAATTTGTACTTATATCACCAGATGAGTTAAAGGTACCAAATTATATCAAAGAGCAAGTTCTTGATAAAAAGTCTATACCATATACAGAAGTAGAAAGACTTGAAGATGTAATTGACGACCTTGATGTATTATATATGACACGTGTACAAAAAGAAAGATTCTTCAACGAAGCTGACTATGTAAGATTAAAAGACAGCTACGTTCTAGACCTTGAAAAACTAAAAAATGCAAAGAAAGATCTAGCGATACTTCATCCACTACCAAGAGTTAATGAGATAGCTGTTGAAGTAGACGATGATCCAAGAGCATGGTACTTCAGACAAGTTAAGAACGGTATGTATATAAGAATGGCACTAATTGCAAAGTTATTGGGGGTTAAATAATGTTAAGTATTAATAGTATTTCAAAAGGAATAGTTATAGATCATATCCAAGCAGGTCATGGTATACAAATATTTGAATATTTAAATCTTAGAGAAGCTGACTTTACCGTAGCTCTTATTATGAATGCACAAAGTGATAAAATGGGCAGAAAAGACATGATCAAGATTGAAAATGAAATAGATTTAGACTTATCTGCACTAGGATTTATTGACCCAAATATCACAGTGAATGTTATAAAAGATGAAAAGATAGAAAGAAAGATAAATCTATCACTTCCAGAAGTTGTAGAAGGAGTTATCAAGTGTAAAAACCCACGCTGCATTACTTCTGTCGAAAGAAATATTCCACATAAATTTGTCTTAGTAGATAAAGAAAAAGGCAAGTACAAATGTGCTTATTGTGATCATGTTTATGGAGAATAAAATGATTATTGATAAACTATTTGAAGAAGTTCAAAAATTTGGTCCAATCTGTGTCGGTTTAGACACAGATTTGTCCTATATACCAGAACATTTAAATAGCATAGAGAGTATTTCAGATAGGGTTTTTAAATTTAATAAGGATATAATTGATGCAACATATGATTTAGTAGCGGTTTATAAGCTTCAAATTGCGTATTATGAGGCTCTAGGAGTACAAGGGCTACAAGCTTATAAGAAAACTCTAGAATACCTTAGAGAGAAGAATAAACTTAGCATAGGAGATATTAAGAGATCCGACATCGCAAAAACTGCTGAAATGTATGCAAAAGCGCATTTTGAAGGTGATTTTGAGTCTGACTTCATAACTCTTTCTCCATTTATGGGCTACGATAGCATTAAACCATATCTAAGCTACTTAGAAAGCGGTAAGAAGGGAATATTCGTACTACTAAGAACATCAAATCCTGGTGCTTTAGACATTGAGTATCTTGAAAATAAGGGCGAAACATTGTATAATATAATTGGTGATAATCTTGATAAGATTGCTGAAAAATATATTGGAGACTATGGATACTCATCTTTGGGTTTTGTTGTTGGAGATAATATTATGGACAGCGGAGAACAAGATGATATAAGAAAGAGATTTCCAAGAGAGTTTTTCTTAATACCAGGCTATGGAGCTCAAGGAGGCAAGGCATCTACTGTTAAAAAACTATTGAACGAGTTAAATGGTGGTGTTGTCAACTCTTCAAGAGGAATCATAACTAGTCATATGAAGCATAAGGATGATGCTGATTATGATGACAAAAAATATACAAAATATATTAGAGAAGCTGTTATAAACATGAAGGAGGATATCTGTGGCTAGAAATGCATATAAAGAGGGAACGATACTAGAAAACAATCATATCGTTGACAATATCTACGTTTTAAAAGTAAGTGGTCCATTTGTAGGAGCACCTGGACAATTTTATATGATTAAATCTTGGCAAGGAACAGACCCTCTTTTAGCTAGGCCTATCAGTATCTATGACATAGATGATGAGGGCAATATCTATCTTTTAGTGGCAAATGTAGGCAGAGGAACAGATATAATGATGAATTTAAAGAAGGGCGACAAGCTATATTTGCTTGGACCACTAGGTAATAAGTTCCCATTGCCAAATAAAGATGAAAAGATTGCCTTAGTTGGCGGTTCTGTAGGTATAGCGCCCCTTAAATACCTTGCTAGATCGATACAAAATATTACTAAGAACATTGATTATTATGCTGGATTTAGGGATAATCCATACCTTATCGAAGATTTTGAAGAATATGTAAAAAACACTTACATATCAACTGAAAGTGGCAAGGTTGGCTACAAAGGCTATATCATAGACATAATTGAGAGTGAAAAATACGACAAGATATATACATGCGGACCATTTCCAATGATGAAGGCGCTGCTTCTAAAGGCTCATAATAGGAATAAGGTTCTAGTTAGTATGGAATCTAGAATGGCGTGCGGAGTTGGAACATGCAGAGGCTGCAGTATAAAGACAAAGGTTGGAATGAGACGTGTTTGTAAAGACGGTCCAATATTTGGAGGAGGTGTGTTTTTAATTGACTGATTTAAGAGTAAAGATAGCTAATATTGAATTTAAAAATCCACTTATAGCTGCAAGCGGCACTTTCGGTTTTGGCAAAGAGTATGAAGAGTACTACGACATCTCAAAGCTTGGAGGTGTATCAACTAAAGGACTTACACTAAATCCAAAGAACGGCAACGAGGGCATAAGACTTTTCGAAACACCGAGCGGATTAATGAACAGCATTGGGCTTGAAAACCCTGGCATTCAAGCATTTATTGATAATGAGCTAGACTTTTTACTATCAAAAGATCTAATTACACTTGTAAACATTGGTGGAAATAATATAGAGGATTATCTAGAGGCAGTTAGATTAATATCAAAAACAGATGCTCAAATGATAGAGCTTAATATTTCCTGTCCAAATGTTAAAAGTGGCGGTATGGCTTTCGGTATAAAAACATGCGTTGCTAAGGATGTAGTAAAAAAGGTTAGAGATATTACAGATAAACCACTCATTGTAAAACTTTCGCCAAATGCTAATGATATAGTTGAGATGGCTAAAGCATGTGAGGAAGTTGGTGCTGATGCCTTAAGTTTAGTAAATACATTTAATGCTATGGCCATAGATATATTTAGGCGCAAGGCTGTATTTAACAATAAAACTGCTGGATTATCGGGTCCTGCAATCAAACCTATCGCTTTAAGGATGACTTACGAAGTATCCAAAGCTGTCAATATACCTATTATTGGCATGGGTGGCATACAAAATTATAAAGATGTTATTGAATTCATTATGGCTGGTGCGAGTGCTGTTCAAGTTGGAACTATGAACTTTACAGAACCTATGATAATGGCAAATATGGCAGAAGATTTAGAAAAATATATGAACGACAATAAGATTGAAAGTTTTGAAGAAATTAGAGGAATAATTTAATGAGTATAGGTATAGATATAGTTGAAATATCTAAAATTAGAAAGCTAATGGAAAATAAAAAGTTTTTGAATCGCTTCTTTAGTGATGCAGAAGTTGATCACATAAGATCATCAGCAAAGGCTGATGAGACTTGTGCTGGAATTTTTGCTGCTAAAGAATCAATAATTAAAGCTTTAAACGGAAATTTAGATGGATTACAATACAAAGATATATCTATACAAAGAAAAAATGATATACCATTTGCATGCGTGAATGGTATAAATTTTTTTGTCTCAATTGCGCATGATGGTGATTATGCAATAAGCGTGGCAAATACTACTGATATTGCATCTAAAAATATAATTGATCAAGATTTTAAGGTTTTTAAAAAGAGGAACAATTTTACTCACAAAGGTGACTATGGAAAGATTGCAATATTTGCAGGCTCAATATCTATGACTGGAGCGCCTTACTTTGCGTCCATTGCAGCAATGAGGACTGGATGCGGTCTTTCATACTTATATGTAGATAAAAATATACAAGATATACTTAGTGTGAAACTATCAGAAACTATAATCAGAACTAATGAGGTATATAATTTATCTGAAATGGATGCAATTTTGCTTGGACCAGCGTGGTCATTCTTTGATGATAGAGATAAAATTTATAAAGATATAGTTAATTCTAATAAAAAACTTGTGATTGACGCAGATGGTCTTCATTATTTAAAGAAGTATGCACATAAACTAGCGTACAGAGCGGTAATCACACCTCACTATGCAGAACTTGCTAGACTTTTAGATGTGGATATTAAAAAAATAATAGGCGAGCCTAATAAATATGCAAAACTTGCTAGTGATAAGTACGAAGTAGTAGTAGTCTTAAAGGGCCACAATACAATTGTTTTAGATAATGAAAAGGAATACATAAATGAGACAGGAAATCCCGGCATGGCGACTGCAGGCTCAGGTGATGTTTTATCTGGAATAATTACATCATTAATCGCACAAGGCTTTACTATTTTTGATGCAGCGAAGTATGGGGTTTACTTGCATGGACTTGCAGGTGATCTAGCAAAAGAAAAGTATGGCGAGTATTCGCTTATTGCAAGTGATATTGTTGAGTTTATACCACAAGCTATTAAGATGATGGAGGTAGAATAAATGAATGGCAATAGAGCCGCTTGGCTAGAAATCAATTTAAATAACTTAGAGTACAACATTAACTCTATAAAAAAGGCTATTAGTCCTGAGACAAAAATCATGCCAGTTATTAAGGCTGACGCATATGGTCACGGAGCTGTAGCTCTCGCAAAATTTATGGAGGGGCTTGGAATAGATAGATTTGTTGTGTCTGTTGCAAGTGAAGCAATGGAGCTTAGAAAAGCGGGTATTGAAGAAGATATACTTATGCTTAATTACTTAGAAGATAATTATTTAGAAGAAGTAGTTGAGTATAATTTAACAAGCGCTATATTTAGCTATGATAAGGCTAAGAAGCTAAGTGATGAAGCTGTAAGACAAAATAAAATTGCCAAGATTCACATTGCTTTGGATACTGGCATGTCCAGAATTGGTTTTCAAGCAGATGAAGTACATAGAGTAAAGTCTGTAGAAGAAATACTAAAGATATCCAAACTTGATAACATTGACATAGAAGGCATATTTACACATTTTGCTAATGCAGATATAAAAGATAAAACTTTAACAGAAAAACAATATGATAACTATAAAAAAACTGTAGCCATGCTCGAAGAGTCAGGACTTAATATAGGGATAAAACACGTTTCTAACTCTGCATCTATTATGGATCTAAAGGAATTAAACCTTGATTATGTTAGAGCAGGCATAATTCTTTATGGTTACTACCCATCGGATGAAGTTATAAAAGAAAATTTACCTTTAAAAAAATTAATGCAATTAAAAGCTTGTATATCAAACGTTAAAGAGATAGAACGAGGCGAAGGTGTTAGCTATACGTTCTCATTTATAGCAGATAAAAAGACTAAGGTTGCAACTATACCAATTGGTTACGCAGACGGAGTTAGAAGACTACTACAAAATAAACTTGAAGTTCTTTACAAAGACAAGCTACTTAAGAGTATCGGAAACATTTGTATGGATCAATTCATGGTTGATGCTAGCGGAACTGATGCTAAGATTGCTGACGTTGTTACAATCATAGGTGATGGCACAAACAAGGCAATGACATATGATGACCTTGCTAAGATAGAAGGAACAATCAATTATGAAGTTTTAACAGATATGAAGGATAGAATTTCAAGAAAATACTTTTATAATAATAAAGAAATTAGCTCTCACAACTATAAAGATATATAGTTCAAAGCTTGTAACCATATTGACTTATGAGCAATTTTAACTTATAATATACTTGTCTTACTTATCAGAAAGGATGTGAGAATATGATTAAAAGAGGTGATATCATATACGCAGATTTATCACCTGTCATAGGCTCTGAACAAGGCGGCGTAAGGCCAGTTATAGTTATTCAAAACGATGTTGGTAACAAGTATTCGCCAACTATTATTGTTGCGGCTATAACAAGCCAACTTAATAAATCTAAACTACCGACCCATATAGCAATAGATGGACCGGAATTTGGCTTGCCTAAAGATAGTGTCATCCTACTTGAACAGATAAGAACAATTGATAAGAAGAGATTGAGAGAGAAGATAGGTACTGTTACTAATAAACTTATGGAAAAAGTTGATGAAGCTATCAAGATAAGTTTATCTTTGAATAAGTAATAGTTTTACTCTTATTAATTACATATTATGGAGTTGAATATATATAAATATGAAAGTATTACATCTAATCAGCGGTGGAGATACAGGCGGGGCTAAAACTCACATTATTAATTTGCTTTGCGGTTTGAAAGACAAAATTGATGTCAAGCTAGTCTGTTTTATAGATGGTCCCTTTGCTGATGATTTAAGAAAATACGGTATAGATGTTGAAGTTCTTAATCAAAAAAGCAGGTTTGACTTTTCTGTAGTTAATAAACTTAAAGGGATTGTTGAAACAGAGCATTATGATATAGTTCATTCACATGGAGCTAGAGCAAATCTAATAAGTTATTTTTTAAAAAAGAGAGTAAAAGCAAAGTTTATCACGACAGTGCACAGCGATTATTTATTAGATTTTAAAGATAATTTCTATAAAAATATTGTATTTACAAATATTAACAAGTTTGCTTTAAAGAGATTTGATAATTATATTGCGGTTTCAGATAACTTCAAGGACATGCTAGTTAGCAGAGGCTTTGATAAGTATAAAATATTTACTATATATAATGGAATTTATTTGCAAGACAGATTAATTAAGGATAAAGAAACATATTTAAAAGAGAAAGATATAGATTATAAGGATAAATTCATAGTAGGTATTTTAGCTAGACTTGATAAAGTAAAGGATCATGAGACATTTCTTAGAGCTGCTAAAGAAGTAATTTCTAAAGATAAGTCCGTTATATTTTTAGTTGCTGGAGATGGACTAGATAAAGACCATTTACTTAACTTAAGAAAAGACTTAAATATAGAGGATAACGTATATTTCTTAGGCAATGAAGACAAACCATATGATTTTTTAAATGCAATAGACCTTAATGTTTTAACTAGCTTAAGTGAATCATTCCCATATGTAATTATGGAGGGAGGCTCATTAAAGAAAGCAACAATCGCTTCCAATGTAGGCGGTATACCTAAGATAATTATAGATGGTGAAACAGGATATTTATTTGAAAAGCAAAAATATAAAGAACTTGCATCTAAAATATTAGAATTAAAAAATGATAAAGTAAAGAGTATAAATTTCGGAGAGAATCTTTATAAGAGAATTATTGACAACTTTACACATATAAAGATGGCTGAAAGACACATTGAAATATATAAAAAGGTGCTTGCTAAAAGTATACTGATGTCTGGCTACTTCGGATTTTCAAATTCTGGTGATGATGCTATATTAAAATCGATACTTGAGTCGTTTAAAACTTTGGACTCGAGTCTTAATATAAAGGTTCTTTCTAAGGATACTGATTTAACTGAAAAAGAATATGGAGTAGAGGCAGTAGATAGATTCCACTTCTTTGATATAATTAAAAATTTAAAGAAAACAGATATGCTTATTAGCGGTGGAGGAAGTCTATTGCAAGATAAAACTAGCTCAAGGTCCATCTGGTACTACCTTTTAATAATGAAGCTTGCTATGCTTTACAAGAAGAAAGTTTTTGTTTACTCTAATGGAGTTGGACCTATTAACAAGAAATTCAATAGAACTTTCACTCGAAATGTGTTAAATAAAGTTGATTATATAACGCTTAGAGATAATGATTCATATGAATTTATAAAGTTGATTGGTGTAAATAATAAAAATATTAAAGTATTATCTGATCCAGTTTTTAATTTGAAAGAAGCTGATGATGATTCACTACGTAAAAAGTATGAGATTAACAAAAATACGGTTTTGGTTGCAGTTAGATCTTGGATGAATGATGAAATGCTAATTGATGAGCTAGGTAAGTTTTTAAAATATCTTATTGATGCAGGTAAAAATATTGTATTTATGCCAATGCAGATACCAAGAGACACTTTAATTTCTGAAAAAATTGCTTCTAAGATTAAATCTTGTAAGATTATAGATGAAAAATATCCAGTTGAAATTTTGATGAATCTAATGAAGAGTGCTGATTTTATTATAGCTATGAGACTTCACGCTATGATATATGCTATACATCAAAATGTGCCGTTTATTGGTCTTTCATATGACCCAAAGACTGACACACTTCTTAAAGATTTTGATGAATGTTTAAATATAAATGTAGATAATATAGATTACAAAGATTTACTTAACGCATATGAATATATAAATATAAAAAGAGATGATTTTATTAAGGAACTAAAGTTTATAAATGAAGAAAATAAGACAAAAGCTATTGAAGCCAGTAAACTTGCACTTAAACTTTTAGAGGATGATAACTATGGACATTAGCATATTAGGTGTTAGAATAAACAATATTGATATGAACGAAGCTATGACTAAGATAAGAGAATTTTTTGCACATAGTGAAGTAAATTATATATACACACCAAATCCAGAGATAGTTATGAGAGCAGGTAGGGATGAGGAGTTTAAAACAATAATTAACTCATCATCATTAAATTTATGCGATGGCATAGGTTTAATTATAGCTTCAAAGCTTAAGAAAAAGCCGCTTAAATCAAGAGTGACTGGCTATGATACATCTATTAAGATATTAGAGCTGATGAATGAAAAGCATCTTTCTTTATTCTTGCTAGGAGCTAAACCGGGTATAGCTGAAAGGGCTATAGAAAGAATCAAGAAAGATTACCCAAACATTGTTATTGCTGGTTTTAACAATGGATATTTTAAAGGTAGTCACAATGGATATGCCTCATGTGAAGAAGAACAAGTTTTAATACAAAAAATAAATGATTCAAAGGCAGATGCTATATTCGTAGGCATGGGTGCAGGATATCAAGAAAAGTTTATATATTATAATAAAGATAAGATAAATACAAAACTTGCTATTGCTAATGGCGGAGTAATTGATGTCTTGGCGGGAAATGTTAAAATAGCTCCCGCTTTCATTAGAAAGATAGGTATGGAGTGGTTATATAGGTTAGTTAAAGAACCAAAGAGATTAAAAAGACAGATGGATATACCAAAGTTCTTAATTAAGATTATTTTTACTAAAAACGCAGTAGAGTATATAGATTAAATAGGAGGTTAATATGGACGTTAAACAAAAAGTAATAAATACTATCAGAGTGCTTTCTGCAGAAGCGATAGAGAAGGCAAACTCTGGTCACCCAGGCTTGCCACTAGGAGCAGCGCCAGCAGCATTTACATTATTTAATGAGCATTTAAAGCACAATCCAAAGAATCCAGATTGGATAAACAGAGACAGATTCATCTTATCTGCAGGTCACGGATCCATGCTTTTATATGCACTTCTTAATTTATATGGCTATGGACTAAAGATTGAAGACATAGAAAACTTTAGACAATTTGATTCACTAACTCCTGGTCATCCAGAATACATGCATACAAAGGGCGTTGAAGCTAGCACTGGACCATTAGGTCAAGGTATTGCTATGGGCGTTGGCATGGCGATAGCTGAAAAGCATTTAGCTGCTATATTTAATAAAGACGACAATAAACTTATTGACCATATGACTTATATACTTTGCGGCGACGGCTGTTTGCAAGAAGGTATATCAAATGAAGCTTCCTCATTAGCGGGAACACTTAAGTTAAATAAATTGGTTGTATTATATGACTCAAACAATATTACTATCGAAGGTGATACAAAGCATGCTTTCACTGAAAATGTAAGAGAAAGATATGAAGCACTTGGCTGGAACACGTTATACGTTGAAGATGGTAATGATATTGAGGCTATATCTAAGGCTATAGCTGAGGCAAAGAAGAGTACAGATAAACCTACTTTAATTGAAATTAAGACTAAAATAGGCTATGGTGCTACTGGCAAAGAAGGAAGTGCTGATGCACACGGAGCACCTCTTGGAGCTGAATCACTAGCAGCTCTAAGAAAAAATCTTGCCTATGAAGAAGAGGGCTTCAATGTTAGTAAAGATGTTCTTGATTATATGAAAGAAAAGCTTGAAGACTTAGGCAAATTAGAAGCAGATTGGAATAAAGAACTACAAGCATATAAGGCTAAGTACAAAGCCGATTATGATAAGCTTATGAGTTTCTACGACAAGGATGTATCTGAAGAAGTGCTAAAAGCATGTACTGATATAGAACTTAAGGATGATGCATCAAGAAGCTCTTCAGGTAAAGTTCTTAACAAGGTAAGTTCTGTGTTAGAAAATCTAATTGGTGGATCTGCAGACCTTGGCCCATCAAATAAATCTGTAATGAATAAAGAAGAATTCTTCTCAAGCGAATGTCCAGAAGGAAGAAATATACACTTTGGTATTAGAGAGCATGCAATGGGAGCTATTGTTAACGGCATCTTACTTCATGGAGGTTTAAGATCATATGCAGCAACATTCTTAGTGTTCTCAGACTATATGAAGCCATCAATTAGACTAGCGTCTCTTATGCACTTACCAGCAATATATATATTAACTCATGATAGTATAGGCGTTGGAGAAGACGGACCTACTCATCAACCTATTGAGCACTTAGCAATGCTTAGAAGCATACCAAACATCAATGTAATTAGACCAGCCGACTCAAGAGAAGTTGCTTATGCATGGCAAGCAGCTCTTATGAGCAAAGAAACACCTACTTGCTTGATACTTTCAAGACAAGGATTAAAACTTCTTGATAATTCATCAGAGGAGGCTTTAAAGGGAGCTTATATAGTACACAAAGAAGCAAAGGACTCAATTGACGCTATAATTATAGCAACAGGTTCAGAAGTAGCTTTGTCAATAGATGCTGCAAAAGACTTAGAAGCAAAGGGCAAATCTGTAAGAGTAGTAAGTATGCCATCTCAAGAGATATTCTTAAGACAAGACAAGGCATACATCGAAAAGGTATTGCCATCAAATGTCAAAGCAAGAGTATCGGTTGAAGCACTATCAACAATGCCTTGGGGTAAATTTGTAGGCCTAGATGGTACTGCTATAGGTATTGATAGATTCGGAGCGTCAGCACCAGGCAAGGTACTATTTGAAAAGTATGGTATTACAAAAGAACACGTTGAAGAAGAAGTAAGTAAACTTATAGAAAAATAGTTAATAATTATAAAAACCCTCTTTACTCACAATGTAAGGTGACCCCACAAAGTTGGACCTAATACCAGAGTTAGAATTAAACTAGCT
>CAMYBS010000001.1 GCA_947254025.1 uncultured Clostridia bacterium | reverse complement strand
AAGAATTTAAAGAATGGAATCCACAAGTACCAGCAACAGGAAACGTAGAAACAAAGACATTTACAGCAGAGTACAAAGCAGTTGGCGGAACAACACCTACAAATCCAACAGTTGTAGTACCAAACCCAGCAAATCCAGGACAAGTTCCAACAGGACGTGTAAGAGTAACATTTGACGCAGGCGAAAACAATACAATAGATGGAACAAACAGATACGCATACATCGACGTATTAGAAAATACTCCATGGACAGATGCAGAAGTAACAGGAAAAGTTCCAGCAAGTGCAAAATACAAAGACACAACAAAAGAATTTAAAGAATGGAATCCACAAGTACCAGCAACAGGAAACGTAGAAACAAAGACATTTACAGCAGAGTACAAAGCAGTTGGCGGAACAACACCTACAAATCCAACAGTTGTAGGACCAGTAGATCCAAGAAATCCAAATACTCCAATACCAAATCCAAATGAATACTACGAAATAACATTCGTATCAGAAAATGAAAACAAAGGTACTGTAGCAAAAGCAAATACTGTTTATGTACCAATGAGAGCAGGCAAAACATTTGCAGATTTAGCAAGATTTGCACCAGCAGCTATACCTTACTATGGATATGAGTTTGCTGGATGGTCACCTTATCTATATGGCAATCCAACAATTATCGAAAGAGATATGGTTATTTATGCTAGATTTGAAGAGATATACACACCAAGCTACCCATACCCATATGAAAGACGTAGACCTCGTAGAAAATATAATGATAGAGACGACAGATATGATAGAGATGATAATGAAGAAGAAAAAATTGAAGAAGCTAAAGTTTATGACAAGCTTGAAGCAATACTATTTATAAATAACAATCTAATGCAGAAGTCAGTAAATGGTGTTGTAAGCCAAGTTAGGATGGACATCGCTCCATTCATCTATCAATCAAGAACTATGCTTCCAATACGTTTTGTTGCTGAAGCTTTAGGATTTATGGTAACATGGGATGAAAATACAAGGACTGTTTATCTTGTAGACAAGGAAAATATCGTACAAATACCTGTTGATACAAACAATATAATTGTAAACGGAAATACATTTGTAAGTGATGTTAAACCTATAATTAAGAATAACAGAACTATGCTTCCTGTAGCAAACATTGCAAGAGCTTTAGGTCTTGTAGATGGCAAGGACATCTTATGGGATGCAGCTACAAAGAAAGTTACTATTATAAGAATGATCGAAAAATAGATCAACTATAAAAAGGGGATCCAATAGATCATCTCTAAAAAAGGACACCCAGGTGTCCTTTTTTAGTTTTATAAATATAGAAAATAAAATTATGTTTGACTATACTAATGATTGATAAAGGAGTGATAATAAAATGTATATTCCTAGAGAGAAACTGCTAAGAAAGTTTTGGGTAATACTACTTTCTTTAATGGTTCTTGTACACACTCTTATATTGCCTGTTTCTGCAGCCGTAAATGTAAATGAAAATACATCGACAGTTAATAGAAGCACAATGAAAACTGCACCTATAAGAGCTAAGGAAATAGAGGGTCCCATACCTAATCCTCAGTACGAGTATTATCTAAATCACAAAGAGGAATTTACTTATGGCTACATACCGCCAAAGTATATCTTTCCTGAAGAAAAAACAAGAAATATTAGAACTAGATCATCAAGTGAATTCTCTAGATTCAAAAAATATGATTCTAGAAGTAGCGATACAAATGAAAATCGTTTTGGCAGAAATGTCATAACTCCACGAAAAGATCAGTTTTACACAGGAACTTGTTGGGCTCATGCTTATTTAGCAGTAGTAGAATCACTATTAAAAATTAAATATGGAGAAGACTATGATTTATCAGAAGGTCATATGGCATATAATGTTGATGATCAAACAAATCTTCAATCAGGTGGGCTTGATGAAGATGCGCTAGCTTACTGCGCTAGGCTTTCAGGACCCGTACTAGAAGAAAATCTCCCAGCATACTCAATCAATGAAGATGATCCAAAAGACAGAAAACAAAAAGAATTTGACCCATCAAGAGCAACCTCACTTCCTGAAGGTGAAAGAGATACCTTTAAGATAATGGGTGATGCTTTTAATAAGAAACTAGATTTTTTAGTTACAAGGACCTTGGAATTGGACTTAACACTTGAAAATCTAAAGAGATGTATATATGAAAATGGATCGGTACAAGGAACCTATTTAATAGCGGAAGATGGGTATAGCAAAGATGTTCTTGGAGGTAGATGGATTGATAAATGGTCTGTTAAGAAAAATGGAGTTCGTTATCACTATGTGAGAAATTTTAAAAATTCAAATTATCTGAAGTATAATCATGCGGTTGCATTAATAGGATGGGATGACGATAAGGAAATTAAAAATAAATTAGGAGAAACAGCAAAAGGAGCCTTTTTAGTTAAAAATTCAGTGCCCGCTCCGCCATATGATCGCTATGACGATGCTAGAGGGTATCACTGGATTTCCTATGAATCATTTTTAGGCAATGGAGATATAGTTCCAAGTTTTACTAAAATCATTACCCCACGAGAAGTTAGACCCATGGATCCAGATGAAAGAGCAAGTCTTAAAAATGTATATAATCCTTGCAAACTTGCAGGTACTACTTTTAATCAAAAATTCGATATAAAAGGAAAGCTAAACAAGGCCATAAATGTTTATGAAAGAGGTACAACTGAACCTGAAACTATCAAGTATGTAACCTACTATAATAAGTCAGAAGGGTCTGCTCCATATAAAATCTATATAACCGAAGACCCAGAACTACTAAAGGAAGAAAATACCACATTTGCTGATGGAACAAAGGGAGAAACTCTAAAAGATATAAACAGTGACAAATGGGTAGAATTGGCTAGCGGCACTTTTACAGAAAAAGGATATCAAACATTAGAAGCAATACAGCCTTATACAATAACTAGCGGCAAATTTGCCTTAAAGATCGAGACAGATTCCAAGACTATGGGACTTTCATATAGAAGTTTTCCTACAGTTGAAAAAGTGCCCGCATCTTCATATATGTACAATGATAAAAATACAGAACATTTTTTCCAAAAAATTGATGATTTCTACAAAATTTTCCTAGGAACTGTGACAGTTAAACCTAAAGAATACACGGTAACTGTAAATAACGATGGAAATGGCAAAGCAACAGCAAATCCTTCCAAGGGGCCAAAGGGAACAAAGGTAACCATAAAAGCAGTTCCAAACCCAGACTATGAATTTGACAAATGGGAAGTAGAAGGAGCAACAGCACAAGATCCAAAATCTCTTGAAACAACCCTAACCATAGTAGAAGGAAATGTAACAGCGAAGGCAATTTTCAAAAAAATACCACCAAAAGAATACACAGTAAGCTTTGAAACAACCTATGGAACAAAACCAGCAGACCAAAAAGTAAAAGAAAACGGAAAAGCAAAAGCACCAACGGGATTTGAAAAAGACACAACAGAAATCCTGGATAGCGCAAGCGGCAAGACCTATATATTCAAAGGTTGGTTCCTAGGCACAGAAGAATATAACTTCGAAACAGAAGTAAAAGGAAACAAGATCCTAACAGCAAAATGGGAAGAAAAAATCATCCCAACAGTCGAATACACAGTAAGCTTTGAAACAATCTATGGAACAAAACCAGAAGACCAAAAAATAAAAGAAAATGAAAAAGCAAAAGAACCGCAAGGATTTGAAAAAGACACAACAGAAATCCTGGATAGCGCAAGCGGCAAGACCTATATATTCAAAGGTTGGTTCCTAGGCACAGAAGAATATAACTTCGAAACAGAAGTAAAAGGAAACAAGATCCTAACAGCAAAATGGGAAGAAAAAATCATCCCAACAGTCGAATACACGGTAACAGTAACCGATGATGGAAACGGAACAGCAACAGCTGATCCATCCAAAGGACCAAAAGGAACAAAAGTAAACCTAAAAGCAGTTTCAAACCCAGACTATGAATTTGACAAATGGGAAGTAAAAGGAGCAACAGCACAAGATCCAAAATCTCCTGAAACAACCCTAACCATAGGAGAAGGAAATGTAACAGCGAAGGCAGTCTTTAAGAAAGCAAAAAAAGTGTTTGATCCAGCTCATGTAGAAACTATGGTAGTAAAAATACAGCCAACAAAACTAATCTACAAAGAAGGTGATAACCTAACACTAGCAGGACTAGTTGTAACGTTAACAGATAATCAAGGCTTAACAAAGTACGTAGCATTTGCAGACTTTGTAGATAATGGAATCACTGCGGAACCAGCAAATGATACAGCATTAACAGTAGCTAATCACAATGGTAAGAAAGTTACATTAACAAAAGGCAATTTAACAGCAGATACAAATGCCTTAACAGTAAATAAAAAAGATGATTTAACAAAATACAAAGAAAAAGCAAAAGAAGAAATAGATAAACTTTCTAACTTAACAAACCAAGAGAAGAAAGAATTTAAAGACAAAGTAGATGAACAAGTTGATCAACCAGGAGTTGATAAAGTAGTAGAAGAAGCTAAGGCAAAAAATGATGCTAAAGTACTTCCACCTACACCTACACCTACACCAACACCTAACAGACCATATTGGCCAGAGCATAGAGAAGAAGAAAGACCATACAGATCATACAGACCATATAGACCTAATAGAAACGAAACAAAACAAAATGATACTGAAAAAGAAACTAAACCAGTAGAAGAAAAAATTGAAGAAGCTAAAGTTTATGACAAGCTTGAAGCAATACTATTTATAAATAACAATCTAATGCAGAAGTCAGTAAATGGTGTTGTAAGCCAAGTTAGGATGGACATCGCTCCATTCATCTATCAATCAAGAACTATGCTTCCAATACGTTTTGTTGCTGAAGCTTTAGGATTTATGGTAACATGGGATGAAAATACAAGGACTGTTTATCTTGTAGACAAGGAAAATATCGTACAAATACCTGTTGATACAAACAATATAATTGTAAACGGAAATACATTTGTAAGTGATGTTAAACCTATAATTAAGAATAACAGAACTATGCTTCCAATTGCAAACGTTGCAAGGGCTTTAGGCCTTGTAGATGGCAAGGACATCTTCTGGGATGCAGTAAGCAAATCTGTTACTATAAAGAGAAACGTTTTAAAATAGGATTTTAATTAAAGAGCTAGATTAATTCTAGCTCTTTTTTTGCGTGTAAAATGCTTTTTGTGTTATAATCATCTTAGGTGATGTATATGATAGCTATAGTTGACAAGGCTTACTACAAAGTTCTAAGTCCAAAGCTTATAAAATACGATATAAGAGCTTATCCATCTTACGAGAGCAAGATATTGAAAGGTGTGGTTAAGACGCATCCTGATATGTCGCTCTTTAAGTATAATGAAGAGACTTTAATTGCAAGCCGCGAGTCTTATGAGTATTATAAGGACATATTTAAAGGTACAAAGGTAAATCTAATTAATGCAGGCGAGGATCCACTCGATAAGTATCCATACGATGTGAAGTTCAACGCGCTTCGTGTGGGAGATTACTTAATTTGCAAAAAAGATTTTTGTGCTGAGGCTTTATTGTCTCGCTTTGAAAATGACAAGATTATTAACTCTTCGCAAGGTTATGTAAAGTGCTCTGTGATTGATATAGATGCTAAGTATTATGTGACCGACGACATTTACTTAGAAAAAAATATATCGTCTCTTGGGTATAAAACGCTATTATTAGACAAAGGTCTTGTAAGTATCAAGGACTATGACTATGGCTTCATAGGTGGAGCAAGTGGATATGCGCATGATAAGATATTTCTAACGGGAGTCATTAAGGATGAGATAAATAGACTTCACCTCGAAGAATTTGCGCGAGCAATCAATAAAGAATTGATTTCTTTAACGGAATGTGATATATTTGATGTAGGAACTATGATGATAATGGAGGTTTAGTATGATAGTAAAACCATCAATATTGCCAGGTACTATGGAACTTTTACCACAAGAGCAATTGATTTTTAATAAGATGAAGGACATAATTAGAGAGACTTATGAATTATTCTCTTTTTTACCTATAGACACTCCAAGCATGGAGAAGAGGGAGATACTGCTTGCTAAAGGTGGCGGTGAAACTGAAAAGCAAATTTACAATATTGAAAACACTTCGACTGAGACATCTTTACGTTTCGACTTAACTGTACCACTTGCTAGATATGTTAGCATGCATGAGCATGAACTTAAATTTCCATTTAAGAGGTATCAAATCGACAAGGTATATAGAGGAGAGAGAAATCAAAAGGGTAGATACAGAGAGTTCTACCAATGCGACGTAGACATCATAGGTGATGATACACTTTCAAAGTTTTACGATGCAGAGCTTGTTAAGATTATAAGCATAATATTCAAGAAGTTTGGCTTTGATAAGTTTACTATTATGATTAATAACAGAAACATCATGAATGGTTTTCTAAGAAGCCTTGGAGTTGAGGACACAGTTGCGGCTGTGCGCGCTTTGGATAAGTATGACAAGATTGGTAGAGAGAGTCTTGAAGAACTACTTTTAGATCAAGGCATTAATTCTGATGCTGTAAAAAAGATTTTAGCACTAATAGAGTTTGAAGGTACAAATGACGAAACTATCAAGTACTTAGAAGGACTTAATATTGATAACGAAATCTTCTTAAAAGGCCTTTCTGAGATGAAGGAAGTACTAAGCAATATTAAACTATTTAAGGTTGGTGAAAACAATTATAAGTTCACATTAAAACTACAAAGAGGTCTTGACTACTACACATCAACTGTTATTGAAACTACTCTTGATGATTATAAAGAGCTAGGAAGTGTTGCTGGCGGTGGTAGCTACGAAAACCTTACACAGTTCTACTCAAAGAGAAATTTACCTGGAGTAGGTATATCCATCGGTTTAACAAGATTATTCTTCCAATTAAGTGAGAAGAATATACTTCCAAAGTTTGAAAAAGATAAAAAATCAGTCTTGATAGCGCCACTTGATATAGACATGGCTTATTCTATAGACATCTTAAATGAACTTCACGCTTTGAACGTTCACTCAGAGGTTTTATATTCAAAGATGAAGATGAAGAAGATATTCGACTTTGCAGAGACTAACGACTTTGACTACATTATCTTCATAGGCCAAGAAGAGCTTGAGAAAAAAGTTTTATCAGTGAGAGACCTTGCTAATAAAGAAAGCTTATCTCTAAGTCTCGATGAATTAAAAAAATTAATACAATAGACCTTAGTCCCTGTACTTTTATGTGCAGGGATTTTTACATTTGTTAAAGTACTACTTGAATATAGCTTCTTGTTTGTGGTATAATTATTTAGAGGTGGTATGATGAAAAAGCTTTTATTAATCCTATTATCTGCTCTTATATTTTTAATGAGCTTTACTTCTTATGCAAAGAATAATGATAAGCTAAAAATAAATGACTCAAATATAAATAAATTAGCTGGACTTATTAATTCTGACCTTGAAGAGAAAGTATTAGAGCGCGTTGAAGGCGATAAAAAGGCTATATACATACCTGCAAGAGAGGTATTTACAAAGCTTAGATACGACATATACTGGAACAATGAAGATAAGACTTGCTATTTCAAAAAAGGCATTAAGAAGATAAAAGTTAAACTTGCTTCTAAAATTTATAGCGGATACAACAGAGACCGTATTGAACTTAGCAACGAAGCAATTTTGGTAAAATCAAAATTATATTTGCCTATAGATGTGTTATACTATCTACTTGATTATGATACATTCATCGTTTCTGACACTATATATATCAGAAATGCGATAGATGGTATCAAAACAGGTATTATTAACGATGGCAAGTGTTCGGTGGCTTATCCTGTATTCTTTAGCAATGAAGATGTTAAAAGAGCGTATAGGAACAATATAAATGCTAAAATAAAATATTTTGTTGACACTCACATAGAAAAGGCAAAAAATGATGAAAGCCTAGAGAAGTTATACTTCACATATGACATAGCAAGATCAGACGATAAGCTTGTTTCACTTTGCTTCTATATCAATAAAGTATATGCTGACAATAAGATTGAAAATGAATTTTATACAAAAACATTTAATTATAATAGTGCAGAAGAGATTAAATACGAAGATTTGATTAAAAAAGATCAAGATGTTAGAGAAAAGATTTTATATAATTTTGCAAAAAATATTGAAGAAAAGAACAAGATTAGAAACAATATTACTGGATATTACATTGTAGATAATTCCATAATTTTGTATTACTACAAGGACAAGGTTGGAAGTTCCAATATTGGATCATGCTTCATAAGAAGTGAGGATCTAAATTATTATATAAATGAGGAATATTTAAAATATTTTAATTAAAGGAGTGTAATTACATGAAAGTTGCATTAGTAATGGGTAGCATCTCTGATAAAGAGGTTGTTGAAAAATCACAAAAGGTACTTGATGATTTTGGAGTTGAGTATGAGACAAGAGTTATCTCTGCTCACAGAACACCAGAAGTAGCATTTGACTTTGCTAAAAACGCAAAGAAGAATGGTATCGAGGCAATAATAACGTTTGCAGGTAAGGCTGCACACTTAGGAGGAGTCATAGCAGGACTTAGTACTTTACCAGTTATAGGAGTTCCTGTAAAGAGCTCTTTAATGGATGGACTAGATTCACTTCTTTCAATTGTTCAAATGCCAAAGGGCGTTCCAGTTGCAACAGTTGCCGTTAACGGAGCTGAAAACGCAGCAATACTTGCTGTACAAATCTTGGCAATCAAATACGATGAACTTGCTAAGAAGCTTGAAGACTATAAAGTAAAGATGAGAGAAGACATCGTTAAAATCGATGCAGAACTTAATAAGTAGGTAAAGCTATGGGACTAACATATAAAGACGCTGGAGTAGATAAGACTAAAGGTTACGAAGAGGTAAAACTTATAAAGAGCCTTATCAAATCTACAAACAGAGACGGAGTTTTAAACGATATAGGAAACTTTTCTGGTTTATTCAAGATAGACCTTAAAAAATATGATAAGCCAGTACTAGTAAGCGGCACAGATGGTGTGGGAACTAAGCTAAAGCTCGCATTTATCTTAGATAAGCACGATACTATCGGTATAGATGCTGTGGCAATGTGCGTTAACGATATCATTTGTCAAGGTGCTGAACCACTTTTCTTCCTTGACTACATCGCTTCATCTAAACTTATTCCAGAGAAGATGGCAAAGATAGTTTCAGGTGTTGCCGAAGGATGCAAGATGAGCCATGCTGCGCTTATAGGCGGAGAAACAGCTGAGATGCCAGGTTTTTACGCAGAAGGTGAGTACGACATAGCAGGCTTTGCTGTAGGCGTCGTAAATGAAGATAAAATTATAGACGGCTCAAAGCTTGAAGACGGAGATGTAATCATTGGTTTAAGGTCAAGTGGCGTTCATTCAAACGGTTTCTCGTTAGTTAGAAAGATTATCTTTGATAACGATAAAGTTGATGTAAACAAAAAGTATGAGGGACTTGATGACACACTTTTAAATGTTTTACTTACACCAACAAGAATTTACTACGATCCAATGATGGATATCATTGAGCATGTTAATGTTAAGGCAATCTCACATATAACAGGAGGCGGCTTCTACGAAAACATTCCTAGAATGATTAAAGACGGCTACACAGCTGTTATTGATCTTAAAGATTATGAAATACCTACAATATTTAAGTATTTAATGACATGGGCTGACGTTCATATAGAAGAGATGTTTGGCACATTCAACATGGGTATAGGTATGGTCTTTGCTGTATCGAAAGGCGAATTAGCTAAGACTGAAGAACTTCTTAAGAAGCATGGTGAAGACTACGTAATCTTAGGTCATGTTGAAGAAAAAGAAACTAAGGAAAAGATATGTCTAAATTTAAAATAGCCGTTTTAGCATCTGGTTCTGGCACGAATTTTCAAGCCATAATCGATGCTGTTAAAGAAAAGAGGCTTGACGCTGAGATTGTTTGCTTGATAAGTGATAGAAAAGCAGCTTATGCACTAGAAAGAGCTAAGGATAATAGCATTGACTCCTACTACTTTAGTATTAAAAAATATGCTTCTAGCGAAGAGTTCAATCATGCTATACTTGAGGTGCTTGATAAATATGAGCCTAATTTAATTGTGCTTGCGGGCTACCTAAAGATTCTATCACACGAATTTATACAAAAGTATAGAGGCAGGATTATAAATATACATCCTTCATTAATACCAAAGCATTGTGGAGATGGTTTCTGGGGCATGAAGGTTCACGAGAGCGTAATCAAGTCTGGCGATGAATACTCTGGAGCGACAGTGCACTTCGTTGACGAGGGGACTGACACAGGTAAAATCATCATACAAAGGAAGATCAAGCTTATTGAAGGAGAAACGGCAGAATCTTTGCAGAAGAAGATTTTAAATGAGATAGAACATAAAATTTTGATTGAAGCGATAGATAAAATAATAGGGGGCAAAATTGATGAAAAAAGCATTGATTAGTGTTTATGACAAAACAGGCATAGTTGAGTTTGCGAGAGAACTTGAAAATTTAGGCTATGGAATAATTTCAACTGGTGGAACATATAAAAAGCTCATAGACGCAGGTTTAAAGGTTGAAGAAGTTACTGAAGTAACAAATTTTCCTGAGTGCTTAGACGGTAGAGTAAAGACACTTAATCCATATATTCACTGCGGTATTCTATATAGAAGAGATCTTGAAGAAGACAGAGAATTTATTAAGAAGATGGACATATCAGATATTGACATAATCGTTAATAATCTATATCCATTTGAAGAATATGTTAACGATCCAAGCAAAACACACGACGAGATAATCGAAAAGATAGACATAGGCGGACCATCGATGATAAGAGCGGCTGCTAAAAACTATAAGTTTGTGACTGTTATTATGGATCCAAGCGATTTTGATCTAGTATTAAAAGAATTAAAAGAAAATAAAGAGACATCACTAAAGACTAGAGAGTACTTAGCAGGTAAAGTCTTTAACTACACAGCATATTATGATTCATTAATTGCTGATTACTTCAATAGAAAGCAAGGTATCGAGTTCCCAGAGTACTATACAAAGGGCTACAAGAAGATAAGCCCACTTAGATATGGAGAAAACCCACATCAAAATGCGGCATTCTACAAAGAATCAAAGGTAGAAGAAGGTTCATTAGTATCAGCTAAGCAGCTTCATGGCAAGGAATTATCATTTAACAATATTAACGATGCTAATGGAGCACTTGAGACACTAAAGATGTTTACAGAAAAACCTACTATAGTTGCTGTTAAGCACACTAACCCTTGCGGTGTTGCATCTGCAGACACTTTAGCTGAAGCATTTAGAAAGGCTCGCGACTGTGATGATCAATCAATATTTGGAGGCATCATAGCATCCAATAGGGAGATAGATGCTGAAACTGCTGAAGAGATGAGAGACATATTCTTAGAAGTAATTATGGCCCCATCATATACAGACGAAGCATTTAAGATACTAACAGATAAGAAGAAAAACAGAAGAATATTAACAATAGACAATATTACAAACAACGAGTACGGTTCAAAGGATATGAAGAAAGTTCTATCAGGAATGATTTTGCAAGACAGAGACACAGAACTTTTCGAAGACTTTGAATGTGTTACAGATAGAAAGCCAACAGAAAAAGAAATAGAAGACCTTAAATTTGGCTGGAAGGTTGTTAAAAACTGCAAATCAAATGCAACACTACTTGCAAAAGACTCAGCTACAGTAGGTATAGGCCTAGGCAGCGTAAATAGATTCTTCACTGTAGAAAGATCAGTTAAGATGGCAGGAGACAAAGCAAAGGGAGCAGTACTTGCATCAGATGCGTTCTTCCCATTCACAGACTCAGTTGAATTACTTGCAAAACAAGGCGTTACAGCCATTATTCAACCGGGCGGATCAGTAGCAGACGAAGACGTTATAAAGTGCTGCAACGAACACAATATAGCAATGATATTCACTCATATGAGACATTTTAGACATTAGGAGGTAGAAAATGGAGAAGTTTTTTGAATTAAAGAAAAACGGAACTAACACAAGAACCGAAATAGTTGCCGGCATTACTACATTTATGACTATGGCATACATTTTAGTAGTAAACCCAATTATCTTAGGTTCAACAGGCATGGATCAAAACGCAATTTTCACAGCAACAGCTCTATCAGCAGCAATCGCTACATTAATCATGGCATTATACGCTAAATATCCATTTGCCTTAGCACCAGGTATGGGCTTAAACGCATACTTTGCTTACTCAGTAGTACTAGGACAAGGACTTTCTTGGGAGTTTGCGTTAACAGCAGTATTGATAGAAGGTATTATATTTATCGCTCTATCATTGTTCAAAGGAAGAGAAGTAATTTTTGACGCTATACCATTGACACTAAAAAAAGCAGTTTCAGTAGGTATAGGTTTATTCATCTCTTTAATCGGTCTATCAGGATCAGGAATAATAGTTCATCCTGAAGGAACAATCGTTGGCTTAGGAAATATTACAGAAGGCACAGCACTACTAGCACTTATAGGTTTATTAATTACATTTGTACTAGTAATAAGAAAAGTTAAAGGTGCACTATTACTTGGAATTATTTTAACAACAATCATCGGTATTCCTATGGGTATAACACAAATCCCAGAAGGATTTAAAATATTCTCACTACCACCATCAGTTGAACCGATAGCATTTAAATTTGATTTCTCTCAAATATTCACAACTCAAATGTTTATGGCAGTACTAACATTCTTATTCGTAGACATGTTTGATACTGTAGGCACACTTGCAGGCGTTGCATCAAAATCAAATATGCTTGATAAAGATGGTAAGTTACCTAGAGTAAGTCAAGCTTTCTTCGCTGACTCAGTAGGTACAGTAGTTGGATCTATGCTTGGTACTTCAACAGTAACAACATTTGTTGAATCATCAGCAGGTGTAGCTGAAGGCGGAAGAACTGGTTTAACATCACTAACAACAGCAGTTATGTTCTTACTAGCATTATTTATCGCACCAATATTTACACTAGTACCAGCAGCAGCAACAGCACCAGCACTAATTACAGTTGGTATGTTTATGATGGAACCTATCATGGACATCAACTTTAGAGATTATACAGAAGCAATACCAGCATTTTTAACAATTGCTATGATGCCATTTGCATACAGCATTGCTGAAGGTATCTTCTTCGGTATGATTAGCTATACAATATTAAAGACAATTGCAGGTAGATATAAAGAAGTTTCTCCACTTATGTGGATACTTTCAATATTATTTGTATTAAGATATATATTTATAGTATAAATTAGTTTATTAAATCGTTAAATGTGGTATATATAATACTGTAGAGTATAAAATAAATTTACAATATTATAAAGGAGGTACAAATGAAAACAGACGTACAAATTGCTCAAGAAGCAAAAATGAAAGACATTACAGAAATCGCAGCACACTTAAATATTGAAGATGAGGACCTAATACAATATGGTCACTACAAAGCTAAGGTAGACCTAAGAGTTTTTGACAAACTAAAAGACAAAAAAGATGGTAAACTTATCTTAGTTACAGCTATCAACCCAACACCAGCAGGTGAAGGTAAGACAACTGTTAACATCGGTTTATCAATGGCTTTAAACAAATTAGGTAAAAAAGCTATCTCAGCTCTAAGAGAACCATCATTAGGACCATCATTTGGCGTTAAAGGCGGAGCAGCAGGCGGCGGCTATGCACAAGTAGTTCCTATGGCTGATATAAACCTACACTTCACAGGAGACTTTCACGCAATAACATCAGCTAACAACTTAATCTCAGCTATGTTAGACAACCACATTCATCAAGGCAATGAACAAGGCATAGATATAAGAAGAGTTGTTTGGAAGAGATGCGTTGACTTAAACGACAGAGCTTTAAGAAACATTATAGTTGGCTTAGGTGGAAAACCTAACGGCTATCCTAGAGAAGATGGTTTCGACATAACAGTAGCTTCAGAAATCATGGCTATACTATGTCTATCAACAAGTCTTGAAAACTTCAAGGAAAGAGTATCAAGAGTAATCATAGCATATAGACGTGACGGATCGCCAGTTTATGTTAAGGATATAAAGGCACAAGGCGCAGTAACATTGTTAATGAAAGACGCTATCATGCCAAACCTTGTACAAACTCTTGAAAACACTCCAGCATTAATCCACGGTGGACCATTTGCTAACATTGCTCATGGATGTAACTCAATTATGGCAACTAAGCTTGGTATGAAACTTGCTGATTACACAGTAACAGAAGCAGGCTTCGGCGCAGACCTAGGAGCTGAAAAGTTCTTAGATATCAAGTGCAGATTTGGCGGATTAAAGCCATCAGCAGCAGTTATAGTTGCAACAATTAGAGCTTTAAAACATCACGGTGGAGCTACAAAAGAAAATTACGATAAAGAAGATTTAGTAGCACTTGAAAAAGGCTTTGCAAATCTTGAAAAACACATAGAAAACATTAAGAAATTTGGACTACCAGCTATAGTTTCTATAAATAGATTCCCAAGCGATACTGAAAATGAAATTAAATTCATAGAAGATAGACTTGCTAAGATGGGTGTTGAATGCTCACTTACAGAAGTATTCGCAAAAGGTGGAGACGGAGCATTAGATCTAGCAGAAAAAGTAATCAAAGTATGCGACGAAGACAAAGCCGACTTCAAACCTTTATATGATGTAAACCTATCAATCAAAGAAAAACTAGAAATCATCGCTAAGGAAATATATGGAGCTGACGGAGTAGAATTTACTGTACCAGCAATGAAGAACATCAAGAGCTTAGAAAAATTAGGCTTAGACAAGATGCCAATCTGCGTTGCTAAGACACAATATTCATTATCTGATAACCCAGACTTACTTGCAAGACCTGAAGGCTTCCACATAGTAGTTAGAGAAGTAAAAGTATCAAATGGCGCTGGCTTCTTGATAGCATTAACAGGCAGCATAATGACAATGCCAGGCCTACCAAAAGTACCAGCAGCAGATAATATCGATATACTTCCATCAGGAGAGATAGTGGGATTATTCTAAAAAAGAAATATATAGGGAGGTAAAGAAATGGCTTACAGTTCAAAATTAAAAAGCGAACAAACTGATGGCTTCTTCGAAGCAATCTTATCGCTAGAAACAATGGAAGAATGCTACAGATTCTTTGAAGACATCTGTACTATCAAAGAAATTCAAGCAATAGCTCAAAGACTTGAAGTAGCAAAACAACTTAAAGAAAATAAAACTTACAACGAAATTGAAGTAGCAACAGGCGCTTCAACAGCAACAATCTCAAGAATCAATAGATCCCTTAACTACGGTGCTGACGGTTATAAGTTAATATTCAAAAAACTAGGTTTAGAAGACTAATATAAGTAAGGCTCCTTGATAGGAGCCTTATTTATTTACATATATTAAGAGGGTAGACTAAACATTATTTAATAAGATTGGTAATTAAAAGCCTCTTACAAGACAAAAGAAAAGCAAGTAGCATTACGCTACTTGCAAAAAAGAAAGGAAACAAAAAATGTAGAATTTTTTGTTCATGGTGCCGAAGGCGGGGGTCGAACCCGCACGGTATTGCTACCGCAGGATTTTGAGTCCTGTACGTCTGCCAATTCCATCACTTCGGCTTACCTATATATATTAACATACTTTATATAAAAAATCAAGAAAAAATTAAAGACAAATACGATTTAAAAGAAAGAAGAGCCCTCATTATTGAGAACTCTTTTGTTATATTCATCTACTTATTTGTTTAAAAATTCGTCATACAACCTTTGTGCTGTTTCTGTTCCTGCTACTCCGCCTATAGCAGTTTCTTTTAATGAAACAGGTAGTTCTTTACCAACATTACCCATAGCGCCAACTGTTTCGTCGAATGGTATTAATGCTTCAACACCTGCTAGTGCAAGGTCAGCTGATATGATTGCATTAACAACACCTGATGCATTTCTTAAGTTGCATGGGTACTCAACTAGTCCACAAACTGGGTCGCATACAAGTCCCATGATGTTCTTTAGAGCAAAGCTTGCCGCTGTGAAAATATTCTCTATAGTTCCGCCTCTTAACTCTATGATGGCTGCTGCTGCCATGGCTGCTGCTGCGCCACACTCTGCTTGACATCCACCTTCAGCACCTGATATAGTTGCGTTGACAGCTATTAGTTCGCCAACTGCCGATGCTGTTAGTAGCGCATTATATATCTCCTCATCTGAGTATCCAAACTCCTCTTGCATAGTAAGAAGGGTAGCTGGTAGTATTCCTGATGCTCCTGCAGTAGGTGCAGCAACGATTCTACCCATGGAAGCGTTTACTTCTGATGTAGATAGTGCTCTTGCCATGGCCTTAGTGATTAAAGAGCCTGATACCGGATTACCAATATTTGCATACTCGTTAACTTTAAAAGCGTTCTTTCCAGTCATACCACTCATTGACATGATAGGTGTTTCAAGACCAGCCTTAGCAGATTTTTTCATAATCTCATATGTTTTTCTTAAGTATTCGTAAATATCATCCTTTGTTAATTCGCCAGACTCCATCTCTTGTTCAATTTGTATTTCATATAGCTTTTTATTTTGTTCTTCGCATGCATCTATCATGCTTTGTGCATTTGTATACATATTAATTGTCCTCCTTAACAGGGTTTAAATACTTAACAAATAAGAAGTCATCAATTCTGCCTATGTCTTTTATAGTTGAATCATCAAAGTCCGAGTCAAGTTCGCATATAAGTGTTGCGACCTTACCAGTTCTGTCTACATGCATGTCGGCAATGTTCATGCCAGATATTGCAAATGTTGCTGTTATTCTAGATAAGATACCTTTTTTGTCAATGTATTTTGCAACTAGAGTAGGTTTTTCACCTGAGAACTCAACATCTGCACCATTGATATCCTTTATAAGTATACTGCCTCCACCAATGGAGCTGCCTTGTACGTAGAAGTCTTCTTTGTCATCATAGTGGAAGACCATCTTAACAGTGTTTGGATGGACGTAACCAAGGTCTGACTTGATAAATTCATACTCTAAGCCTCTTTCTTTAGCTATTTCAAATGAGTTTTTAATCTCTTCACTGTCAGGGTAGAAGTCCATGACTCCAGCAAGTAGCGCTTTGTCTGTACCGTGACCTTTAAATGTTTCTCTAAATGAACCGTGTAGGTAGAAAGAGACTTTAGTAAAGTCCTTTGGTGCTAATTTCATTGCTATCCTACCCAATCTTGCAGCTCCCGCTGTATGAGAGCTTGATGGGCCTATCATTATCGGTCCAAGAATAGATTTTAAATTATAATTTTCCATTTCTTCTCCTCTTTTTTCTCTTTAATGTATTTAATACGAAGGCCACCATTAAAGCTGAGAATATGTATGATATTATTACATAGCTTGTCTTAATGATTAGTGGTGTGCTTTCTTTTTTCTCAACTGAGTCTGTTGTGTCAAGCATCTTTGAATTGTTGCTTGCTTTGATTGATATGTGATCATCACTTACATCGCAAGTGTAGTAGTTTTGAAATAATTTTTCAAGATCGTTCAATGCGATTAAGAGATTATTGTTATACGTAATAACTTCTTTTTCTAAGTGCACCTTATCTGCACCTAAACTAGCATCACTTGTTCCTAACTCAACATTTATTAGGTTGCCTATAGTATATTTACCGTTGCCTTCATTTTTATAAACAAGGTTTAGTGGGGCGATAATTTCTTCTAAGCTTATATACTTTATACCATCGATAATGTATGCGTTTTCAAGCTCAGCTGTCTTAGACATATCGCTCTCGTAACTTATATGGAAGTTCTTAACATCGTCATTTCTTTCCATAGTATTAATTATAAAAGACTTAGCGTCCTTTTGATTGTATTGTCCATGGTTATAAGTAACGATGCCGTTGTGTACTAAGTATTTTACGCCTAAACTTGGCTTTACACTTTGTAAGTTTGAATTTATACTAATATTTTTAGAGTTTATTGTTAAAAATGATGCACTTTGTCCTACTTCTATAGTTGAAGCGTTCATATATCTATCCAAATTTAGAACCTTGTATGGAAGGTAGCTTAGTTTATAAGCTATCTCGATAGTATCAAGGCCCAAATCTTTTGCAAGTCTGATATACTCAAGAAATGAGTTAATGTTAGGTGGATAAATTCTGTTTGACGTGTTTGCAAGATTTGGATTGCTTGCAATTAGTGAGTACTTTGACTTTATCATAGCAGCGATGTCAGAGTCGCTAAGTGCGTCGTGTATAATAACGTCTTCAGTAGTGTTAAGTATATCTTTGTATTGGTGAATTTGGTAGAATTTATTCGAACTTGCAAGTTGAAGTTTAGATATATTGTTGTTGTATTTTTTAACTATATCAAGCTTGTCCTTATAATTAGTTAAAACAATGTACTTAAATGGATTAAATGTGTAGTAGAGATTTTCATTCTCTTGATTATATTTACTAATTAAGCTTTCTATTGCAGAGACCTTATCAGGACCTGCAAAGTCATTCATATCGCATAAAATAAAATTGTTCTTACTATTTTTTATAATTTCTGTAATTTGATTTATAGTTTGAATTATATTGTCATGTTTAACCTTGCTAAGCTTGATGTAGAAGACAAAATTTTCATCATTAACAGCCTTCATAGTGTTGATAAGAAGGTTAAGATCGTTAGCTTCTTCGATTGAAATTTTAACTCCCGCAGACTTTGCTTCCTTTTCTTTTAATATAGCGCTAACTATATCTTTGATGGCTGCATCGTCATACTTCATCTCTCTTTCTTTAAGTATGGCATTTTTAATGCTTTCAGAGTCAGTGATTGATAGATAGTCGTTAGTTGTTAAAAGATTTTCTACAGACTTAGACCACTCATCTATGTCGGCAGTGTTAGCTCTTACACTCTTACCAATACCATCAGCAGTTTTAAGAAGGTCAAGCTCGCGCGATGCATTAGTACTATCGAGGTCTATAAACTCTCTAAGTAGCATTGCACCTTCACCATCTATAACTCTGTTTGCCTTTACATCACCTTTAGTGATTACTTTAATCTTTCCTCCACTAATAGCGATGTTGTATTTATATAAAATTTCGTTTCTTGCTGGATTAACTATATTGACATTTTTTATTGCAAGATCATAATTGAATGAGAAGCTTGCATTCTTATTAGTATCGTCATTCTCATCTGTCTTATCACTTGCATATACATTTGCACTTGTAAGCATTATACAAATGAGCAATAAAAAAGAGAATAATTTCTTCGACAAATTAATCACCTCGGCTATATTATATACTAAATAATAGCATAAATAAAGCTTTTTTTATAATTTTAGAAGAAATATTTATGAATATAGTGTATAATATAAGTAGCAGAGGAGGTAGAGAGATGATTTTATTACTTAACACTGACTTGATTAAATATAAAGCCTTAAGCTTAGATAAGCTTTATCTTGCATCGAAGAACACTGCAGATGTAATGAGTGACTCCTTTTATGGTTCGAGCTATCTTGCTAGTGAAATTTTTCACAGTTTAAAAGAGGATTACAAGGTGCTTTCATTCGCAGGTGGATATGCAGCTATGAAGTATAGGAACTATTTGGAGAAGTATCTTTCTGATTACTACTTAGTTAACATTAAGGACGAAGCAAGGTCACTTATCGATATAAAAGAAGCAGCGCGTACAACAAGAATTATCGAAAATGCTCCTCGCATAACTAGGGATGATGAACTTAACTTCATAGATAAGTTTGATGAGATCATCTACGATACAAGAGTAACACTTCTTATGGAAGACTTTGATAACAATATTAGCCCTGACTTCTATCAAGGACTAATCAATGTAGCAAATAGATATGTGAAGAAACTTTTTGTTTCTAGTTCAAAAAGTACTATGAAGCTATGTATGGACTCGAACGTCTTCGCCATGTCCATGGATTACAAGGACCTTAGTGACATACTTAACTTAAGACTTACGACGCTTGATGATGTGGTTAGTGTTGTTAAGTTTATGGCCATAGACAAAGACAGAATTATACTTCTTAAATTTAATGACAATTTGATTATTTTTACAAAGGATTGCTACTACTTATTTGATTATGACAAGAAGAATAATGTGCACATCGACAAGAACATGGCGCTTCTTGGACTTGCCATAGCTTTTGAAAGAAAGTATGACTTAGAGACTTCGCTTAAGATAGCAAGTAGCTTTTCCATCTTTAAGAAAAAAGACACCCTTAACTTTGATTTCTCCGTAATTAAAAAGATTATGTCAGAGACTGATATAATAAGGTACAGCTATGTATATTAATAAATTTATTCACACAGCAGATTTGCATTTGGGTTTTAAATATAAAAATAAGACGCTAGGAGCAAGGTCTGATGAGAGAAAAAATGAGCTTTTCATAACATTTGAAAGGCTTATTAATTATGCCAATGACAATAAGATCGATCTAATTATTATTAGTGGTGATTTCTTCGAAAGAGATGCACTTACATATACAGAGACTAAGCATCTAATGAAGATCATTGACAGCTACTACGGGAAAATTGTTTTATCCTGCGGTAACCACGATTACTACACTGATGATTACTTATTTAGTAATTTTACTGAGAACCTTTACGTATTCAAAACGGATACGCTTGAGCGCGTGGATATAGGTGAGAATGTTTGCGTATATGGAGCTTCTTGGTTAAGTGATCAAGAGAGCGCTTTTGCGATTAAAAGAGTAGAACTAGATCATAATAAGTTTAACATAGCAGCCCTTCATGGAGATATAAATGATGGCAAGTATAAAGTTGATATAAGTCCACTTGTGAACTCTGGCTTCAACTACATAGCCTTAGGACACATACACAAGAAGGGTAAAGTTTTGGATGGGGCATACTACAGTGGATCACTAGAGCCTCTTGACTTTGGAGAGCTTGGAGAGCATGGTTTTTATGAAGTTGATATAATCCAAGGAAGTGTAAACTTTGTTTCATTTGCACAAAGAGAATTTATTATAAAAGATATATTTATCAATAAAGAAGATGACTTTGAAGATATATTAGAGAAGTTTGAAGCAATCACAGATAAAGATAAAAATTTTTACAGAATCAATCTTAAGGGCACCATACAATCAGATTTAAATATAAACAGGATATTAAGTCTTATTAAAGGTAAATTCTACTACCTTGAAGTAATTAATGACTTAAGCGAGATAAGCAATATATCAGATGAGATATATCAAAAGATAGTAAAGAAGGCAGAGGCTTATCCAGAGGATATTAGAAAAGAAGCAATCAAGATAGCACTTAAAGCAATGCAAAGCACGGAGAATTACTATGAAGATTAAGAGCCTTGATATAATTAATTTTGGCAAATTTAATAATTACCACCTAGACTTTGACGAATCATTTAACCTTATCTATGGGCTAAATGAGAGTGGAAAGTCTACTATACACGCCTTTATCTCCTTTATGCTCTTTGGTGTCAATAAGGCAAATACAAAGAGAAAGCTTAAGATTAAAGACTACCTGAGATATAAGCCTATAAACAAAAATGAGTATAGTGGCAAAATGACATTTATAAAAAGCGGCATAACTTATGAGATATATAGAGACTTCATTAATGACACATACTTTGTAAGTAAGAACGGTCTTGATATCACTGAAGATATTAAAAGAGAAAGTGCAAGGTCTAACAAGTCTATAGGCGAGATCTTCTTAGGTTTTTCAAGGAATGTTTTTACAGAGAGCACATATATCAGTCAGTCGAAAGATCTATACTTTGATGACTTTGACGATATAAGGGAGCTCTTGCTTAAGCTAAAGACTAATGATGAAGCTGAGTACAACTTAAGTGAGGCAAAAAGCAATATTGATAATGAAATTGCAATGATTGGTACAGAGAATGCAAAGACTAAAGAGCTTTATAGACTGAAAAATGAGATTGCAAGCCTAGATAGAGATTTAGCAAACTTATATGTGTCACAAGAAAATACTATGGACATGCTGGATAAAAAGAACTATCTTAATAAGAAAAAAGATGCAGCGCAAGATATGAGAAAAGAGTTTTTAAATGCATACAAGAGTGCAAAGTCTTATTACGAGAAAGAGAATTTATTAAAGACAGAGGAGCTTAAAAAGCAAAAGAAAGATTTTTTAAAAAATGATAAAAACATTACTAGTGATGACTATGAAGAATTTATTGAAATTAATAGTAGAATTGATGCAATAAATAATATTGAGTCTAGAAAAAATGCACAAAGAAAATTATCATATGTATTTCTTTCAGTAAGTGTAATTAGTTTTATATATTATTTTATTAAATCAAGTGGAATTGCTTTTAATATAGGAGCTGCATTTCTTATAATTTTTGCTATAAGTTTTATTTTTGATAAAGCAAAGAAAAGTGATAAGCTTAAAGAAAAATTAATTATTGATAAAAAAGCTATTTTAGATAAATATAATATTATTAGTGATGATGATTTCATTAGTGAATATACTAAGCAAAGATCAAGTGAGATGAGCCAAAACTATTTACAAAGTTTTGATGAACTTTTAAAAACATATAGCGAAAAGAATTTTGATGAACTAAGTGAAGAGAAGGTCCTTGATTACTTAGCAAAAACTAAAGTCACTTTGTATGAAAAGTTTAAAGGCTACTCTATAAGAAAGGCTGATGAAGAGATAAGAAAATTAGACTTAGAGCTAAAGGAATTAGAAACAAAGCTTAACTACAATGACTCACTTTTACAAAGAACATACGAGCTTAGCCTAAGACGTGATGAGCTAGAGGATAGGATGAAGGAGCTCTATAGAAGAAAGAGCGCACTAAGTTGTGCAAGCGAAATACTTTCTAGTTTAATATCCGAGATTAATACAAGCTACATGCCAAAAATAATAGAAGAAGCGAATAAATACTTAGATCTGTTTTCATCAGATAAGTATGAATTCTTTATGTTAGATGAGAGCTTCAAGATAATGCTTAAAGACAAAAATACGAATATGGTTTATGAGGAAGAAAACCTTAGTAGACAAGTCTTATCCATGTCATACCTAAGCCTAAGACTTGCCTTAGTCGACGCTCTAGGTATAGAGTCAGCACTTATCTTTGATGAAAACCTTGTCTTTTTTGATGAGTCAAGAATGAAGAACGCGTTAAAGGTATTTGTCTCTTTATCAAAAGAAAAACAAGTATTATTATTTACAAGCAGTAAAGACGAAAAAAGTGTTCTCTCAGAGCTTAATCTGTGTTATAATTATATACAGTTATAGAGGTGAAAAAATGATTTATGCTATAGGCGATTTGCATTTAGATTCAACAGATTTAAAACCTATGGGTATCTTCGGTGGCAACTGGCAAAACCATGATCAAAAGATTAAGGCAAGCTGGCTTGAGAATGTTAAAGAAGACGACTTAGTTTTGCTGCCAGGTGATACTTCATGGGCTATGCGATTTACTGAAGCTATAGATGATTTAAAATTTATAGATGAATTGCCTGGCAAGAAGCTTATCAGTAAGGGTAATCATGATTATTGGTGGACAAGCATATCTAAGATGAATGGCTTTGGATTTAAATCCATATACTTTTTACAAAACGATGCGTATACTTATAAAGACTTTACAATCTGCGCAACAAGAGGCTGGATGCAAGAGGATAACGATAAGTATGACGAAGAGAACGATAAGAAGATAACGGATAGAGAACTTATTAGGTTATCATTGTCACTTGAAAAGGCAGACAAGACAAAGAAGATTATAGTGATGCTTCACTACCCGCCATTTAACATGGACTTAAAGCCAAATCAGTTTCACGATTTGATGAAAGAATACAATGTATATAAATGCATATATGGCCACTTGCATGCGGGGGGCCATAGGTACAGACGAGAAGGCTTGATAGAGGGCATAGACTACTCATTGGTATCAAGTGACTACTTAAATTTTAAACTTAAATTAATAGAGAGGTGTTAGCATGAAAGTTATAGTATGCAAAGATTACGACGAAATGAGTAGAGAAGCTGCTCAAATATTTATTAAACAAATTCAAGAAAAGCATGACAGTGTATTAGGTTTGGCAACAGGATCAAGCCCTATTGGCATGTATAAAGAACTTATAAAAGCAAATAAAGAAGGAACAATTGACTTTAAAGATGTAATAACTTTTAATCTAGATGAGTACGTTGGACTAAAGAAGGATCACCCAGCTAGTTATTACTACTTTATGAACGAGAACCTTTTCAACCATATCAATATTGATAAAAAGAACACACACATACCTCATGCAGAAAATCATGAGTTAGATAAGGCAGCTAAAGAATACGAAGAGATGCTATCGCATTACGAGATTGACTTACAAGTTTTAGGCGTTGGCAAAAATGGCCACATTGGCTTCAATGAGCCGGGTGATGACTTAAGCGCTGTAACATATGTGCAAGAACTTTCAGAATCAACAAGAGTTGCAAACTCAAGATTCTTTGATGACATCGATGATGTTCCTAAGTTTGCCATAACAATGGGTGTTGGATCTATATTCAAAGCGAAGAAGATAGTTTTGATTGCAAGCGGCACTCAAAAGAGCTTTGCCATAGATTATTTATTAAACTCTAAAAAGATATCATCTAAGGTACCTGTATCACTATTAAACTTGCATCAAGACGTTACTGTAATCATAGATGAAAAACTAGCGAGTCTAGTAATAAAATAATGATTGAAAGAGAAAAAGAAGTCAAGGTTTTTAATCTTGACTTAGATGCTTTAAAAGGAGAACTTTCATCTAAGGGTGCACAATATTTAGGTGAAGAAAAACAAGTTAATCATATATTAAGAGTTGATTTAGATGAGAACAATAAGTTAAAAGCACTTCTTAGATTGAGAGAAGTGAATAAGGATGGAAAGAAGACGTCTTATTTAACATACAAGATTAAAGGCAAGGACAGCGGTGGATTGAGAAACTCAGAGGAGATTACAAGCAAGGTAGAAGATCCTCAGGCATTGCTTAAGATATTAAATCTCTTAGGAGTAGATGTACAAGAAGTAAACTACAAAACTAGAAACTCATACATCTATAAGGATGCTCGTTTTGATTTTGATGAGCTAGATAAGAAAACGTTTGATGTGCCATACCTAGAGATAGAAGTTAAAGATGATGAGAAACTTGAAGAACTTATACAAGAATTTAATATTGACAGGAAAAATATTACGACGAAAAATATTACAGAATTAAGGAAAGATCATAATGAAATTTATTAAAGATAATGCTTTAGATATAATGATAAGTTTAGCCCTTATAGCTCTAAGCCTAGCCATGAATTTTGCATTAATGAAGCTAGACAAAGGCTTCAACGAATATCTAGCAATACTGTTATTTACATACATAGCTGTATTTACACTAGATATAAAATTCTCGCTTCCAAGCGTTATACTTATTTTTATACTAAATTTATTATATAGAAAAAATTTAAACATTGATATAAAAACACTTATGCTATTTATAGAAATTAGTTTTGGCTATGCTATAGGATACCTCAGTCATGTAAAGTTTGGTATATCTTACATATTCTCTCTACTTATTTCTTTACTAATAGCCAAGGTGTCAAGCTATATAATAGCGCTTATTTTAGCAAATATAGTGCATATATACAATATCGATAGAGTGCTTAAAGTTAACTTAGTTGCGTCACTACTAAGCATAACAGCTTGTTTAGTTATAGTGCCACTTGTTGTATATACGAAAGAGAATTTCACATATCTATAGGAGGTTAAGATGATACTGATTAAAAATACTAAGTATATTGATGTAGAAGAATCGATTGTAAAAGGTCCTTGCGATGTTTTAATTGATGGCAATAGAGTTAAAAAGATTGCTGACAACATAGATGATGCTGGTGCATATACAATAGATGGAACTGATAAATTATTAATGCCAGGACTATTTAACACGCATAACCATATAGCAATGAGCGTTTTTAGAAATTACGCAGACGATATGGAGCTTATGGATTGGCTACAAAATAAAATATGGCCACTCGAGTCAAAGCTTACAGCAGAAGATATCTATTGGGCGAGTCTTTTAACCTTTATAGAACTTGTAAAGACAGGTACCACTGCCTTTAATGACATGTATATGTTCTGCGAAAGAGTCTTTGATGCTGCAAATGAGATTGGCTTGAGAGGACTTATCGCGAGAGGTATGACAAATGATGCTGTTAAAAAAGAAAGAGAAGCAAATATACGTGATATGTATGAAAAGTATCATCAAAAAGATGGCTTATTAAGACTTGCAATAGCTCCTCATGCTATATACACAACAGGGCCAGAATATCTAAAGAGCTGTATAGATCTTGCAAAAGAATTAGACTTAATCATTCACACACATGCTAATGAAACTATTACCGAAGTTAATAATTCATATAAAGAATACAAGAAGAGCCCTATAAAGTTATTTAAGGAGCTTGGTATGTTTGATCAAAAGACAATACTAGCTCACTGCGTTCATTTATCTGAAGAAGATATGGACATCATAGCAAAAAACAATGCGCTTGTTAGCTTAAATGTGTCTTCAAATATGAAACTAGCTAGTGGCATACCAGATATTAAAAATATGTCTATGCGCGGAATAAAACTTGCAATAGGTACTGATGGCGCAAGCTCAAATAACATGCAAAATATGTTTACTGAGATGAGAGCAGTATCACTAGCAGCTAAAGCTCGCTCACTTGACCCAAAAATTATGAGCGCTGATGAAGTACTTAAGCTAGCAACTATTAATCCATACAAATATATTTTTGATGAGGATATAAACATTAGTGAAGGATCACTTGCAGATTTAATATTAATAGATCTTGATAATACAAATTTAAAGCCGCAAAATAATTTAATTAGTGCAATGGTTTACTCGATGAATGGAAGTGAAGTTGATACGACTATCATCAACGGTAAGATCATTATGGAAAACAAAAAGATGAAGAACATAGATGAGGATTTAGTAGCAAGTAAGGTTGAAGATATAATTAAGAATCTATAGGGGATGATGAAATGAAGTGGAGAGGCAGAGAGAAATCTACCAATGTTAACGACAGAAGAGGTCAGTCAGGAGGAGCAATGCCAAACTTTGGCGGCTTCAAGATGGGTACAGGTGGAGTCATACTTTTACTAGTTTTATACTTAGTCTTTGGTGACGGTATCTTTGGTGGGCCAAGTGGCAACGGCATACAAAGTGGTCAAGGTACACCTATCACAAGCGAAAGAGAAGAAGAGTACAAAGAATTCATTTCAGTTGTTTTAAAGGATACTGAAGATGTGTGGCATGAAGTATTTAAGGAGAACGGACTAAAATATGAAGAACCTGAGCTTACTCTTTTCAATGGAGGCATCAAGTCCGGCTGCGGCTTTGCATCTGAACAGGTTGGACCTTTCTATTGCTCGGTTGATAAGAACATCTACATAGACCTTTCCTTCTTTGATCAACTTAAGAATGAGTTTGGAGCAAAGGGTGATTTTGCTATGGCATATGTACTTGCACATGAAGTAGGTCATCACGTACAAAAGTTATTAGGCACCTTAGACCAAGTTCACGCACTGCAAGGCAAAGTATCAGAAAAAGAATACAATAAATACTCTGTAAGACTTGAATTACAAGCAGACTACTATGCAGGAGTTTTTGCTAATCGCATTAAGGACAAGGGCATACTTGATGTAGGAGATATTGAAGAAGCAATTAATGCTGCATCAAAGATAGGTGACGATACGCTTCAAGAAAAGTATCAAGGCAGAGTAGTTCCTGATAGCTTCACACACGGAACAAGCGAACAAAGAGTGGAGTGGTTCAAGAAAGGCTATGAAAGTGGGAACATTCAAGATGGCAATACATTTAAAAGCGATATTTAATGATATAAAGAAGATATAAAATATTTAATGATATAAAGGAGATATAAAATGGATAGAAAAACAGCATTTAGCGCTATACAGCCCTCAGGTGATTTAACCATAGGCAATTATCTAGGAGCTTTAAAGAATTTAGCTAAACTTCAAGACGACTACAATTGTTTATATGCAGTTGCAGACTTACACAGCATAACCGTACCAAAGATTCCAAAGGAATTAAGGAAGAAGACTTATGAAATATTTGCCATGATGCTGGTAAGTGGTGTTGACCCAGAAAAAAGTGTATTATTTGTTCAATCGCACGTACCTGAACATGCAATGTTAGGATGGATACTCGATACTATAGCATATATTGGTCAGCTTAATAGAATGACTCAGTATAAGGACAAGTCCAAGAAGTCTCCAGAAAACTGTAATGCTGGTTTATTAACATATCCAGTATTAATGGCCGGAGATATACTATTATATCAAACAGACTTAGTTCCTGTTGGTGAAGATCAAACTCAACATATGGAACTTGCGAGAGATTTAGCAATTAGATTCAACAGTAAATACTCAGACACATTTAAGGTACCTGAAGCCTACATTGCTAAGACAGGAAAAAGAATCATGTCTCTTCAAGATCCAAGTAGAAAGATGAGTAAGTCTGACGAAGATCAAAACAGTTTTATCTATATCATGGATAGCAAGGACAGAATTTATTCAAAGATTAGAAAGGCCGTTACAGATAGTGAGCCAAACTTTGCTTACGATCCAAAGAGAGAGGGTCTATATAACCTTATAAATATATATAGCTCATTCACTGGTATTAGCCCAGAAGATATAGTTAAGAAGTATGACTCGCTTGGATATAAAGAGTTTAAAGAGGATTTAGCAGATATTATATACGAAGATTTAAAAGACTTTCAATATAATTTTAATGAGGTTATTCAAGATAAAGAAGGCCTTGAAAAACTTATGGCTGAAGGTAGAGATAAAGCGAGATACCTTGCTAATAAGACTTTAAGAAAAGTAATGAAAAAAGTTGGCTTTGTACAAATATAAGGAGTTAGCTATGAAGATATTAATTATAGGTAGCGGTGGACGTGAGTATGCCATTGCTTCAAAAATTAAAGAACAAGATAGTTCGGTTGATATTACATTCGCGCCTGGCAATGGTAAGACAAAGAGTGAGTTCAAAAATATTGACTTAGCTGTTATGGACTTCGACAACTTAGCAGCTTATGCTAAAGAGAATGATATCGACTTCACTATAGTAGGTCCAGAAGATCCACTATGCTTTGGTATAGTTGATAAGTTCGAAGCAGAAGGACTTAAGATATTTGGACCAAAGAAGGAAGCTGCTATGTTTGAAAAGAGCAAAGCATTTTCAAAGAAGTTCATGGAAAAATATAACATAGACACAGCGAAGTATCTAGAGACTGATAGCGTTGATGAAGCAAAGATGTATTCGTACTCTTTACTTAACGAATCAAAAGTTAATAAAGTAGTACTAAAGTATGATGGACTTGCACAAGGCAAGGGCGTCATCATAGCATCAAGCGAAGAAGAAATAAACGAGGCTCTTAATGAGTTATTACTAGATAAGAAGTTTGGTGATGATAAGATAATAGTCGAAGAATATATAGATGGTTTTGAAACATCTGTTCATGTGCTTATATCAAATGGCGAGTATATAATGCTTCCTAGCGCAAAGGATCATAAAAAAGTTTATGAAGGCGAAACAGGAGAAAATACTGGAGGCATGGGTTCATATTCACCGAACCTAATGTCAATACCATACTTAAAGGATATAGAAGAAGAACTAGTAAAACCATTTATCAAAGGTTTGAAAGAGGAAGGCATTGATTACAGAGGTATTCTTTTCGCAGGCCTTATGATAAACTCAGATGGAATAAAAGTTTTAGAATTTAACACTAGATTCGGCGATCCAGAGACTGAGGTTATACTTGAAAGGCTAGACTCATCATTGTTGGATGCGCTAATCAAAACAAGTGAAGCAAGACTAGATGAATATAAATTAGAAGTTAATGATAAAAAGATTGTTAATGTTGTATTAGCATCTGGTGGCTATCCAGCAAAATATGATAAAGGGTGCGAAATAGAAGGTCTAGATACACTATCAAAAGAAGTAAAAGTAAATTATGCGGGCGTTAAAGCTGATGGCGATAAGCTTCTTACTAATGGTGGCAGAGTGCTAAATATACTTTGCAAAGCTGATACATTTGAGGAAGCATATAAGAAAGTTTATGATGAAATTCAAAAAATTTCATTTAATAAAATGCATTATAGGAGGGATATTGGTCCAGTGGTTAAGAGAGTTTATGTTTGTAAAAAAGATGAATTTGATGCTGAATCAAACGGTTTAACTAAAGAGATTAGAGAGTTTCTTAAGATTAATCTTGATTCAATCAAAGTTTATAACAGATATGATATTGAATTACTTTCTGATGAGGAAATTAATAAGATATCAAATACCATACTATGCGAAAAGCCAGTAGATAATATTTATTTATTGGACGATGCTTTAGAGATGGAAAAGAATTTAAAGCATGCCTTTGTTGTTAGATACAAGAAGGGTCAATTTGACCAAAGAGAGCAAGGTTTGAAGGACACAATCAAGGTTACACTTGGCAAAGATGATGTGCTTGCAAGATGCGAAAAAGTATATGACATTAGAGGCAATGTATCTGAAGAAGACATTAAAAAGATTAAGAAGCACTTAATCAATACAGTTGACCAAGCAGAAGGCGTTTTAATAGGAATACCTACGACTTTAAAAGAAAATTTTGATAAGAACATTGAGTCACTTATTTATGATGGCTTTATTAAACTTGATGAAGATGGATTAAAAGATTTCCTTGAAAGTAAGTCACTTGCTATGTCATTAGAAGATTTAAAAGTGTTCCAAGACTACTTTATAAAAGAAGACAGAGATCCTAGTCAAACAGAATTAAAATTAATTGACACATATTGGTCAGACCACTGCAGACATACAACATTCAATACACAATTAACAAATATTAACTTCGAAGGTGAAAATGATTTTATCGAAGTTATTAGAAATACACTTAATGAGTACTTAAAAGTAAGGAAGCAATATTCAAAGAAAGATCTTACACTTATGGACTTAGCAACTATAGTTACAAAGAAACTTAGAGGCTTAGGCAAGTTAAATGACTTAGAAGTAAGTGAGGAGATAAATGCTTGTTCTGTTAAAGTTAAAGTTAGCATAGACGGTAGACTTAGAGACTATCTACTAATGTTTAAGAACGAAACACATAACCACCCTACAGAGATTGAGCCATTTGGTGGTGCTCAAACATGCCTTGGTGGAGCTATAAGAGACCCACTATCAGGAAGAAGCTATGTATATCAAGCTATGAGAATAACTGGAGCAGCTGACCCAAGAGAAGCTATTGAAGATACACTTGAAGGCAAACTTCCTCAAAGAAAGATAGTTTTAGACGCAGCTAAGGGATACTCATCATACGGAAACCAAATCGGACTTGCAACAGGTTATGTAGACGAAGTATACCACCCAGGATATAAAGCTAAGAGGATGGAGGTAGGTGCAGTTATCGCAGCAGCACCTATGGAAAATGTATACAGAGGAGTACCTGCTAATGGAGATATAATTATCTTACTTGGAGGCAAGACTGGTAGAGATGGTATTGGCGGCGCAACAGGAAGCTCTAAAATACAAACAGACAAATCAGTAGAGGACTCAGCTGCTGAAGTACAAAAGGGCAATGCACCAACAGAAAGAAAGATACAAAGACTATTTAGGATACCTGAATTAGCAAAGATGATAAAGAGATGCAACGACTTTGGAGCAGGCGGCGTTAGCGTTGCTATAGGAGAGTTAGCAGATTCACTTCTAATACACTTAGACAAGGTACCACTAAAGTATCAAGGACTTAGTCCAATGGAGATAGCTATATCTGAATCACAGGAGAGAATGGCTGTTGTAATTGCAAAAGATGACTATGAAAAGTTTAATGAGTATGCAAATGCCGAAAATCTTGAAGCAACTATAGTTGCAGAAGTTACAGACTCTGAAAGATTAATCATGATGTATAAGGATATAGAAGTATGTAACCTAAAGAGATCATTCTTAAACTCAACAGGCGCACCAAGAAAGCAAGATGTTATATTTAAGCCTGAAGAAGCAGAGTTATTTAATGATGACTTAGCTGATGACTTCACATTAGAACTAAAGAAGAGACTATCAGATATCAATGTAGCTTCTAAAAAATCACTTATAGAAAGATTTGACTCATCAGTTGGTAGAGCTAGCATAGTTCAGCCACTAGGAGGCAAGAACCAATTGTCACCAGAGCAAGCTATGATTGCAAGAATTCCAACTACTCAAGGAGAGTCTTCAACAGCAAGCATTATGACATATGGCTTCGATCCATATCTATCAGAAAAGAGTCCATTCTTTGGAGCTTATTATGCAGTGGTTGAATCACTTGCAAAAATTGCATCACATGGAGCAAGTCCATTCAAAGCAAGACTAACATTCCAAGAGTATTTTGAAAAATTAAATGATGATCCATATAAGTGGTCAAAACCATTTGAGGCATTACTTGGAGCCTTTAAGATATGTAACGATTTACAAATTCCATCTATAGGTGGAAAGGACTCAATGAGTGGTACATTTAACAATCTTAATGTGCCTCCAACATTGATTTCATTTGCTGTAACAACAATGAACATAGAAGACGTTGTAACACCTGAACTTAAGGGCAATATGAAGCTTGGTTTAATAAGAACTACTATTAATGACGACAATACACTTGATTTAAATGAATTTAAGAAGAATAGCGTAGAGCTTGTAAGTTTAATTTCAAGAAAGAAAGTTAGAAGTGCAATAGCTATCAATAGAGATACAACACTACCACTTCTTATGAAGATGGCTTTTGGTAATGACATTGGCTTTAACATCAATATGGACGCTGACATCATGTTCAAAGAGCTATATGGCTCATACATTGTTGAATACACTGAAGACTTAGAAGGAATTGAGTATTTAGGAACAACAAATACTGATGCAAGTATAATTATCAATGGCAGACGTATTGACCTCGAAGAGTATAAAGAAGCGTATGAAAAACCACTTTTAGATATATTCGGAGAAGAAGCAAGAGTTGAAAAGACTGAAAATAAGTTTACTGAAAAAGATTTTAGAGCAAAATCTACTAAGCCGGTAGACGAAGTTAAAGTTATTATTCCAGTATTCCCTGGTACAAACTCTGAATATGATTCTAAGTATGCATTTGAAAAAGAAGGTGCAAAGGTTGATGTCTTTGTATTCAACAACTTAGACAACGAACACATAGATAAGTCTATAGATGATTTATCTAAGAAGATTAAAGAAAGTCAAATCTTATTTATACCAGGAGGCTTCTCATTATCTGATGAACCAGATGGATCAGGAAAGTTTATTGCCAATGTTTTAAGAAACCCTAAGGTAAAGGATGCTGTAGAGTATTTACTTAATGAAAACGATGGTTTGATACTTGGTATATGTAACGGCTTCCAAGCTTTAATTAAGACAGGACTACTACCATATGGTAAGGTTAAGGACATAGAAGAAGACGACCCAACATTAACATACAATAACATAGCAAGACACATAGCAAGGATAGTAAAGACTAAAGCACTTACTACATCGTCACCATGGCTTAAGTATATTGATAAGGACAAGATATATAGAGTGCCAATATCACATGGCGAAGGAAGACTATTAATCAATAAAGAACTATATGAACAATTAAGAGATAACTCTCAACTTGCATTTGAATATTTAGACAACCCTAATGGATCTAACTATGACATCGAGTCTATCTTATCACCAGATGGCAAGATACTTGGTAAGATGGCACACTCAGAAAGAGTAGAGACTGATACTTTTAAGAATATATCAGGTATTGAAATACAAAATATATTCAAAGCAGGTGTTGAGTTCTTTAAAAAAGATTAGTTAAGTACTAATATGGTGCAAACGATTGAATAAAAATATACAATGTGGTATAATTTAGGTGGTGATTTTCTATGGATGTAAATAAATCTTTTGCTTATGCAATAGATAATGATGACGGCAAAACATTTGACAATATATCAAGTGCAGATGTAATTATCTTAGGACCTTCAAGGTCTGGCAAGACACCTCTTTGTTATTATCTTGCTTCTTTAGGACTAAACGCTATAAATATACCACTTGTACCTGAAGTAGATCAGTTTGATTTGATTAAAAACTTTGATAGATCAAAGATGATAGGCTTGATACAAGACGAGGAATATTTATCAAAGATAAGGAAGGAAAGAGACAAAGACTTAGGTATAACAGGCGTATCTACTTACTCATCATTAGAGAGAGTATTCTATGAGAATGAATATGCTCGCGATATGTATAGCAAGCTAGGAATATTTGTTATATCTATGTATGGGAAATCAATAGAGGAAGTATCTAACTATATAGTTAGATATCTTCAAAATTAAATAAGCAATAGGAGGATACAGATGGAAAAGTATGTTTATAGCTTTAAAGAAGGCAATAAAGATATGCGCGATTTGTTAGGAGGTAAAGGAGCTAACTTAGCTGAAATGACTAATTTAGGTCTACCAGTACCTAACGGCTTTACTATTACAACAGAGGCTTGTAACAGATTTTATGAAGAGAACGAAGAGTTGTGGCAAGATTTAAAAGACGAAATCAGAAATGGTATTGAAAGTGTAGAAAAGAAAACTAAAAAGGGCTTTTCAAACAAAGAGAACCCACTACTATTCTCAGTAAGAAGCGGTGCGAAGATTTCAATGCCAGGCATGATGGATACTATATTAAATCTTGGTTTAAACGATGAGACAGTTGAAGGACTTGCAAAGAAGACAAATAATGAAAGATTTGCCTATGACAGTTACAGAAGATTTATACAAATGTTTTCAGATGTTGCCATGGGTATCCCGAAAGCTGAATTTGAAAAAGTTTTAAATAAGCAAAAAGAAAAAAGAAATATCGAAGCAGATATCGATTTAGATACTGACGACTTAAAAGAAATAGTTAAAGAATACAAAGCTATATATAAAAAATACATTGGAGAAGAATTCCCGCAAGATCCAAACGTTCAATTATTTAACGCAGTTAAAGCCGTATTCATGTCTTGGAACACACCAAGAGCTAAGACGTACAGAAAGCTAAATGAAATTTCTGATACACTTGGCACAGCTGTTAACGTTCAAGAGATGGTGTTTGGTAACATGGGCATGAACTCTGGTACTGGTGTTGCTTTCACAAGAAACCCAGCTACAGGTGAAAACGTTTTATTCGGTGAATTCTTAATCGATGCTCAAGGCGAAGACGTTGTTGCGGGCGTTAGAACACCAGAGCCTATAGCTAGACTTGAAAATGAACTACCAGAAGTTTATAAAGAGTTCAAAGAAACAGTTGAAAAACTTGAAAATCACTATAAAGATATGCAAGATATCGAGTTTACGGTTGAAAATGGAAAGCTTTTCATGCTTCAATGTAGAAATGGTAAGAGAACTACAAAGGCAGCTATAAACATAGCGGTTGACCAAGTAAATGAAGGCCTAATCACTAAAGAAGAAGCAATCTTAAGAATTGAGCCTAAGTCAATAGATCAAATACTCCATCCAACATTCGAAGAAAAGGATGTTCAAAGCAAAACAGAAATTACAAAAGGACTACCAGCTTCACCAGGAGCTGCATCAGGCGTTGTAGTATTCTCACCAGATAAGGTTATTGAATATCACAAGAACAACGTTAAGACTATCTTAGTTAGAGAAGAAACATCTCCAGAGGACATTGATGGTATGGTTCATGCTGAAGGTATACTAACAGCAAGAGGTGGTATGACATCACATGCAGCTGTAGTTGCTAGAGGTATGGGCAAGTGCTGCGTTGCAGGATGTTCTGAATTAAGAGTTGACGAAGATGCCAAAGTTATTAGATATGACGGCGGCGAAATTAAAGAAGGAGACATTATCTCTATAGATGGTTCTACAGGTCGTGTATATTTAGGAGAGATCAAGAAGGTTACACCAGAACTAAGTGGTAACTTTGCTAAGTTTATGGAGTGGGCTGATGAGTTTAGGACACTTGAAGTAAAAGCTAATGCTGATAACCCAAGAGATGCTAAACAAGCGCTTGATTTTGGAGCACAAGGAATTGGTCTATGTAGGACAGAACACATGTTCTTTGATGACAAGAGAATATTCCAAGTTAGGAAGATGATACTTTCTAAATCACTAGAAGAGAGAGAAAAAGCACTTGAAAAGCTTCTTCCATATCAAAGAGGAGATTTCGAAGGCATATTCAAAGTAATGGAGGACAAGGGGGTTGTTATAAGATTACTTGACCCACCACTACATGAGTTCTTACCTAAGACTGAGGAAGATATAGAAAGTCTTGCAAAAGATATGGGTATTACTACTCAAGTTATCAAAGACAGAATTGAAGATATGAAAGAGTTTAATCCTATGCTTGGTCACAGAGGTTGTAGACTATGCGTTACATGGCCAGAAATTTATAAGATGCAAGTTAGAGCCATCATGGAAGCTGCAATCAACGTAAGCAATGAAATCCATAAAGACATTAAACCTATGATTATGATTCCACTAATAGGCGAACTTAAAGAGCTTGTATTTGTTAAAGAACAGTTAGTTGATGAAATTAATAAAGTCTTTGCAGAAAAGAATAAGAAGCTTGAATACGAAATCGGTACTATGGTTGAAGTTCCGAGAGCAGCACTACTTGCTGATGAAATCGCAAAAGAAGCAGAGTTCTTCAGCTTTGGTACAAACGATATGACACAAATGACTTGGGGCTACTCAAGAGACGACTATGGTAAGTTTGTTAATGCATATCTTGACCATGGTATATATGAAAGAAGTCCATTCGACTCGCTTGACACAGAAGGTGTTGGTAAGCTATTAGATATGGGCACTAAACTTGGTAGACAAACAAGACCAAACATTCACGTAGGTATCTGCGGCGAACATGGTGGAGACCCTAGATCAATCGAGTTCTGTGATGCAATCGGACTTGATTATGTAAGCTGCTCACCATACAGAGTTCCAATTGCAAGACTAGCAGCTGCGCAAGCAAGCATTAAGAGGAAAAATAAGTAAGTAGTATTTATATAGAAAGGGCGAGTTAATACTCGCTCTTTTTTTATGCAATATTGTTTTATATAGTGAAGCTCAAAACAATACAATCACACTTTAAATTGTGAATATTTTTATTGACTTTAGAACAATGATATACTATAATTATACATAGGAGATGATCAAATGATTACAAACTACTTTGATAAGCAAAAGACATATTTTGTTCACTACTTCAACACCCCGCTAGGCGAGATGACTGCAGCAGCAGAAGATGATGCTCTTGTGTACTTACGTTTTGGTCACCAAGGTATATATGGAAGTAAACTTGAAAAGAATGAAATATTAGACAGAACTGTCGAGCAGCTAGAAGAGTACTTCAGAGGCGAAAGAAAGGAATTTGACATACCTATTAGAGTAAAAGCAAAAGAGTTTCAGAATAAAGCCTTAGAAGAGATAAGAAAGGTTCGTTATGGTGAGACTAGTACATATGGGGACATTGCACTTAAACTTGGCAAAAAGACATACGCTCGCGGAGTAGGCGCTACTTGCAGAGGCAACAGCATTGTTATAATTATACCTTGCCACAGAATTGTTATGTTAAAAGAAGATGGCTACTATAACTACTCTGATGGTAATGATGTAAAAAAATCTTTATTGGAATTAGAAGAGAAGTACAGTAAATAATTTTAGTAAACAACGCAATAACAGGCTTTATGCTTGTTATTTTTTTTCTTTAATTGGGTAAAAAATTAAAAAGGAGTGATATTATGAAAGATATCTTAGTAGATCGTTTTATTAAATACGCAAAAATTGACACAAAGTCTGATGAGGAGTCTCAAACTTGTCCAAGCAGTCCAAAGATTATGGAGTTTGCAAAGAAATTAAGAGACGAACTTATTGAATTAGGCTTAGAAGATGTTGAGCTTGATGAACATTCATACCTTTATGCAACACTTCCAGCTAATACTGATGAGAAGAAAGATGTTTTAGGACTTATATCTCATATGGACACATCACCTGATATAAGTGGCGAGAACGTTAAGCCTAGAATAGTTGAAAAGTATGATGGCAAGGACATCGTTTTAAATGAGAAAGAAAACATTATCTTAAGCCCAAATGATTTCCCTGAGCTTAATGACTATGTAGGTGATGACCTTATAGTTACTGACGGCACAACACTATTGGGAGCTGATGATAAGGCGGGCGTTGCTGAAATAGTTACAGCTATGGAATACTTTATCAAAAATCCAGATGTAAAGCATGGCAAGATCAGAATTGCCTTTACACCAGATGAGGAAATTGGTAGAGGTGCAGATTTATTCGATGTTAAGAAATTTGGAGCTGATTATGCTTTTACTATTGATGGTGGTCCACTTGGAGAGATAGAATACGAAAACTTCAATGCAGCTTCTGCTAAAATCACTATAAGAGGTAGAAATGTACATCCAGGTTCAGCTAAGAATAAGATGATTAACTCACAATTAGTAGCTATGGAATATAACGCTATGTTACCAGTTAATGAAAGACCAGAGTATACAGAAGGCTATGAAGGCTTTATACTATTAACAAATATGAAGGGTTCTGTAGAAGAAACACAAATGCACTACATCATAAGAGACTTCACTAAAGAAGGATTTGCATCAAAGAAGTGCCTTATGAAAGATGCTCAAGACTACATTAATTATAAATATAATGATGCAATGGAGCTTGATATAAAAGATTCATATTACAATATGTATGAAAAGATAGAACCAAGACTAGAGATAGTTGAATTAGCAAAGAAAGCAATGAAAAATGCTGGAGTAGAGCCAAAAGTAACACAAGTTAGAGGTGGAACTGATGGTGCAAGACTATCGTTTATGGGTCTTCCTTGTCCAAATATCTTCACAGGCGGTATGAACTATCACGGAAGATATGAATACGCTTCAATACAATCAATGGTAAAGGCATTTGAAACTGTAGTAGAACTAGTTAAGCTTGTATGATAATTAATTCTTGCAAAGTAGAAGCGATTTACGCAGATATATTTGATTTAGAAGTAGAGTCTATAGTGAACCCTGCAAACAATTCTTTACTTGGAGGTGGCGGTTTAGATGGCCTTATACACGAAAAAGATGGAGACGATCTTTTAGATGATACAGTGAAACTCGCAGGAGTATATACTGGTGGCGCTAAGATTACAAAGGCACATAAATTAAAGAACGACTACATCATACACGTTGTTGGGCCGATTGACTCTAATAAAAACAAGTTTAAGCTTTTAGAGAAAACCTACTTCAATCTTTTGCACTTAGCAGATGAGTACAAGATTAAATCTATCGCAATACCTGCAATATCATGCGGAGCCTTTGCAATGGATATAAAAGAGGCGAGTAAGATTGCCGTTAACGCTATAAAAACATATTTTCAAAACAATGAATCCACTATAGAGGAAATTTATATATGTCTTAATAATTATAAATTTTATGAGGAATATAAAAAAATATTATTTTAGCAAAAGATAATAAAAATTTTTAATCAAGTCCACATCAAGCCTATATTAATTGTTAAGTTTTTGACACAACTTAATTATTTTTTCTTAATATATTTTCGCCTGAATATGTAGTATAATTGAAATAACAATTGACGGAGGTAAGAAAATGCAAGTTGAGATTTCAAAATCTCATATCTGTGTTGGATTAAAACATAATTTTCTTTATAGAGGAGACATTGATTCGCTAAAGTCGCTGATGAGCTTTTATGATATTAACATGGGCGTGCAAAACATATTTCCAAAGTATGTATCGATGGGCATACTTAGGAAAAAGATTGCAAAAGCCATAGCCTACAGATCAGATGCTCACTGCATATCCAGGTCATTATCTTTACAAATACACGAAGATATAAACAGACTTGAGCTATATATATACTTAGATGGTTATATACAAGGCTTCAACAGTACTAATCAAGCAAACGCATTAGAGAAAGAGGCGCTTAAGTATTATAAGAGCAAAGACTTGGTAAATAAAAAATACTTGTTCCAGTTTAAGAACTTAAATAGAGAAATAAGAACATTCAAGAAAAGATTAAGAAGTGAATTAATAAGAAGAGAGAAGAAAAGTGGAAGAATATTATCTAATGTTTGTGAATTTTCAAACAAAGTAATCAAGGATAAAACTTATTCTTTAAATAAATATGTGGACAGGCAATTAGAGCTTGATGGAAATGGTATAAAATCTGCAAGCTCTATGATAACGAGAGAAGATTTAAACATTATTTATAAAGAAACATTTAGATTTATATTAAATACATGTTCTAATTTGTATTTTGATGCTTATTGGAACGGTTTAAATGAAAGGGTTTTAAAAAGATACAGATAGGGGGTAGTATTATGTATGTAAGGAACTATATGATTCCTAAGGAAAAACTTACAACAGTAAAATCGAGTGAAACTGTAGCAGAAGCTATCAAGAAATTCGAAGATGGTGACTTTTTAAGTTTACCAGTTGTCGATGGTGACAAGTTAATTGGTATTTTGCACAAAGAAACAATCTACAGAACTTATTATGAATTATCTTGCACAGACAAGGATAAGTTCGCTAAAAAATTAGTTTCTGAGTTCAATGAACAAAGATACGAAAAGATTTCTATTGTAGAAAACATTGAAGTAGCATCATATGCACTTGGAAAGTTATCAATACCGTTCTTAGCTGTATTTGATGAACAAGATCAATTTGCAGGCATACTTACACACAAAGCCATATTTGATGCGTTCAGCGAAGTATTTGGTATCAACAAAGGTAAGAGAATTGTTGTACATATCTTCGATATGCCTGGACAAATTTCAAGACTTGCAGGAATTATAAGGGATCAAAAGGTTAATATCATAAGTATGGTTGTAACAAGCGCTAAGGTTATGGGCCTACTTAAAGTCATCTTAAGACTTGAAGTTGATGATGATACAAACATAACTAAAGTATTATCTGATGCCGGCCTAAGAGTTGGCGAGTGGTAAAATAAATTTAATTATATGAATGAAAGCTATCTAATTAGATAGCTTTTTTTATGTTCACTTGACAAAGATATACATACATGCGTCACTATACACAAAAAAATACGCATGCATGCTTGAACTTATGCATATTTTGTAGTATAATAGTCTTTAGAATGGAGAAGTAGGAGGAAAAATGAGAATTTTAGGTATAGACCCAGGCATCGCTATAGTTGGTGTGGGCATCATTGATTACGACGGCAATAAGGCACGCGATGTGTTCTACGATGCGATTACAACACACAAGGACCTTAGCTTAGACAAAAGACTTGAGAAGATTTACTTTGAGCTTGGTGCTATCATCGATAAGTATGATCCTGATGAGGCGGCAATAGAAGAGCTGTTCTACTTTAAGAATCAAAAGACAGTTATACAAGTTGCCGAGGCAAGAGGCGTAACTCTTCTTTGCTTAAAACACAAGGGTTTAGCAACATATGAATACACTCCACTTCAAATTAAGCAAGCTGTTACTGGCTATGGTAGAGCTGAGAAAAAGCAAATGCAAGAGATGGTAAAAACTTTTCTTCATTTAGAGAAAGTTCCGAAGCCTGATGATGTTGCGGACGCTTTAGCAGTTGCTTTAACTCATAGCGCAAGTATTAATTTTAAAGATCAGTTTTTATTGAGGTAGTTATGTTTGAGTATATGATAGGCCAGGTTGTAGATAAGAAAAAAGACTACATAGTTTTATTAGTAAATAACATTGCTTACAAAGTCTTTACATCAAAAGAAACTATAGATAGCGATATCTACGATGGCGAAGTAAAAATTTATATGAATTTAGTAGTTAGAGAAGATGACATGAGTCTATATGGTTTTGCTAATAGATATGAACTCGACTTTTTTAACCTAATTACAACAGTCAATGGAGTAGGACCTAAGACTGCCATAGGTATTTTGTCTGAACAAAAGGTAGTTGATTTGCAAAAGGCAATCGTGACAAATGATGAAAAAGCCTTGATGAAGGCGCCTGGCATTGGTAAGAAAACTGCTCAAAGAATAATTCTTGAGCTTAAGGACAAAGTTAGCAAGGGTAGTGAATTTGAAGACCTTGCAAATGTTGTAAGTGTAGGCAGTAACCTTAACGAGGCAATTGAAGCACTAAGTTCACTTGGCTACAACAAATATGAAATTACTAGCATTGCCAAGGGTTTGGACGAGACTATGGAAGTAGAAGATTTAATTAAAGAGCTATTGAAAAGGCTTTCAAAGTAGGTGTTTAAGTGGAAGAAGATAGATTAATAACGACTGACTTAAGGTCGGGTGAAGAAAATTTTGATAATTCATTGAGACCAAAGTGGTTTAATGACTACATTGGTCAAGACAGCGTTAAAGAAAAGCTTAAAATCTTTGTCAACGCTGCCAAGATGAGAGGCGAGCCACTAGACCACGTGCTTCTATATGGACCACCAGGACTTGGTAAGACAACTCTTGCAAATATCATCGCTAATGAGATGGGTGTAAATATCAAGATAACATCTGGACCTGCCATAGAGAGACCAGGCGACTTGGCGTCAGTTTTAACAAATTTAAAAGATGATGATGTATTATTCATAGACGAGATACATAGGATATCACGCTCTGTAGAAGAAATCTTATATCCAGCCATGGAAGATTATTCACTTGACTTAATCATTGGAAAGGGACCATCAGCAAGGTCTGTAAGGATAGACCTATCAAAATTTACATTAATAGGTGCAACAACTAGAGCGGGACTACTATCCTCACCATTAAGAGACAGATTTGGGGTTATACTAAACCTTGATTTATATGATGAGGCATCACTTTGCGAGATAGTTAGAAGATCTGCTGGCATCTTGGAAGTAGATATTGACGAAAGTGGCGCTAAAGAGATAGCTAGAAGATCAAGAGGCACTCCAAGAATTGCAAACAGGCTTTTAAAGAGGGTTAGAGACTACTCTTTAGTTCTTGAAGATGGGACTATAACAGGCAAAATTGCTAAAAAGGGCTTGGATATATTAGAAATCGACCACTATGGTCTTGATAAAACTGACAGAAAGATACTTGATGTAATGATAAATACGTATGGTGGCAATCCTGTCGGGCTTGATACACTTGCAGCATCGTCAAACGAGGAGAGGACTACGGTAGAAGATGTTTACGAGCCATATTTAATACAACTTGGATTCATTGCTAGAACGCCAAGAGGTAGAATTGCTACAAAGCTTGCATATGAACATATGGGTTACAAGTATGACAAAGGAGACAATGATGAAGAATAAAATATTAATTATACTTACAATATTCTTACTTGCATTATCGATAAACAGCGCAAAAGCTGAAAACGGATACGAACATATTACAAGCGTAGATGTAAAATTAGGCATTAGTGCACAAAATATGGGCGAATTAAAGCTGTATAGTGACGACGGCTTTGAAGTTAGAGATATCTATTCAAACTTAAGTTTGTTCCAAACATTTGAAAAGAATATTGTTTTAAGACTCAATGGTCAAAATTATGATGCTTTTGACGCAGCTGGAAACTATTTAACTAGCATAGCTACTAATAAGTCTATGAAGATATTATCATTAGGTTCAAGAGCCATTAAGATTAACAATAAGAGATATAGAGGCTACTTGTGTTTTAGCTACATTGATAATCAATTATCTGCAATAAACAATGTAGATCTTGAAGAGTACCTTTATGGCGTTGTTCCAAGAGAGATGCCTAGCACTTTCTCTTATGAGGCACTTAAAGCTCAAGCAGTAGCTGCAAGATCTTATGCGGTTTGTAGCGTTACTAGAAACAAGGACAAGTCATTTGATTTATATGATAGTGTTTCTAGCCAGGTCTATGGTGGATTTGATGCAGAAAGAGATAATGTTAGAAAAGCGGTTGACGAAACTAGAGGACAAATACTTTTATCAGATGGCAAAGTGGTAAATGCAACATATTCCTCATCTAATGGCGGTTATACTGCAGATGCTAATGATGTTTGGGGCACAAAGTTTAAGTATTTGATCAGCAAAGAAGATAAGTACTCTATAAATGAGCCAAACTACAATTGGAGCTTTGAAATTAATATTAGCGATTTGATTAGTGGACTTAGAAAGCAAGGTATAATTATTAACTCCATAGATCAGATATATGTTAAAGAAAACAATTCAAGTAAGAGAGTAAAAACTCTTGTGATAAAAGATGGAGCTAAAGAGATGCTTGTAGATAACTATAAGTTCAAAAACGCCATTGGTGCAAACAAATTTAAGAGTAGTTTATACACAGTGGGATATGTTGGAAAAGCTACTAATGAAACTGCTAATAAAGACAAGGCTTCTGATGAAGAAGTATCTGTAATTATTAAAGATAATGTAGTTATATTTTTAGATAACTTTGAATCAGAAGAAGTTAGTTCGAGACCAACACTTAATATGACTGATAAGATAAAAATTTCTGGGCATGGTTGGGGACACGGTGTTGGACTAAGCCAATGGGGAGCAAACAACATGGCGAAGGCTGGACTAAAGTATGACGAGATACTAAAATTCTACTACGATGGAGCTGAAATATTTAATGGAAACTAAAGATTTTTATTATGATTTACCTGAGGAGCTGATAGCTCAGCACCCCATAGACAAAAGAGACGAATCAAGACTTATGGTCTTAGATAGAAAGACTGGCAAAGTTGAGCATATGATATTTCATGATATCATAAATCTTCTTCACGAAGGAGACGTTCTAGTTGCTAACGATAGCAAGGTTATACCTGCAAGACTATTTGGCAACAGACCTGGTATAGAAGAAAAGATAGAAGTTCTACTTATTTCACAAACTGAAGAAGACACTTGGAAGACGCTTGTTAAGCCAGGCAAGAAGATGAAGATTGGTTCTGAGATCGAATTTGGTCACGGACTTCTTAGAGCTGAGGTTGTTGATATAGATGATGATGGCGTTAGATATATCAAATTTAAATATGATGGAATTTTCTTAGAGATACTAAACGAGCTTGGCGAGATGCCACTTCCACCATATATCAAGGAAAGACTTGAAGATAAAGATAGGTACCAAACAGTTTATGCAAAGAACCTTGGATCAGCAGCTGCACCTACCGCAGGCTTGCACTTTACAAAGGAGCTACTTAAAGAGCTAGAAGACAAAGGAGTGAAGATAGTTTATCTAACACTTCATGTTGGTCTTGGTACATTTAGACCAGTCAAGGTAACAGACGTAGAAAAGCACAAGATGCATAGTGAGTTCTACAATCTTTCACAGGAAGCAAGCGAGACCATAAACAAAGCAAAAAAAGAAGGCAGAAGGGTTATAGCTGTTGGTACAACAACAGTTAGAACACTTGAAACGATAGCTGCAAAGGGAGAGATCAAAGCAAGCCACGGATGGACAGATATTTTCATATATCCTGGCTTTGAATATAAAGCAGTTGACGCACTAATTACAAACTTCCACTTGCCAGAGTCAACACTTATTATGCTTGTTAGCGCCTTTGCATCAAAAGAAATGATACTTAATGCATACGCAGAAGCTGTAAAAGAGAGATATAGATTCTTTAGCTTTGGCGATGCGATGTTTATATTGGATAGGTAATATGGAATTTGAATTAATTAAAAAAGATAGTAAAACTAAAGCAAGAGCAGGTTTAATGAAATTAAAACATGGCGTGGTTGAAACGCCTATCTTTATGCCTGTTGGCACAAGAGCAACAGTAAAGACTATGACACCAGATGAATTAGAGAGTCTAGGTGCTCAAATTATACTTTCTAACACATATCACTTGCACCTAAGACCTGGCGAGGACATAGTAGCCAAAGCCGGTGGACTTCATAAGTTTATGAACTGGGACAAGCCAATACTAACAGATAGTGGCGGATTCCAAGTTTTTAGCCTTGGAAAGATTAGAAAGATCACTGAAGAAGGCGTTGAGTTCCGCTCACACATAGACGGCTCAAAACTATTTATATCACCTGAGAAGTCAATCGAAATACAAACTAAGCTAGGTAGCGATATAATGATGGCTTTTGATGAGTGCGCGCCATACCCAGCAAGTAGAGACTATATTATTAACTCTATGCACAGAACTACTAGGTGGCTTGAAAGATGCAAGAACTCATGGACCGATAGAGAGAATCAAAATTTATTTGGTATAATACAAGGCGGTTTATACAAGGACTTGCGTAAAGAGCATGCAAAAGAAATTTGCTCCATAGACTTACCTGGCTATGCAGTTGGTGGACTATCAGTTGGAGAGCCGGTTGATCTTATGAATGAGGTCTTGGACTATGTCACTGACTACATGCCAGAAGATAAACCTAGGTACAACATGGGAGTAGGTACACCTTTATATCTATTTGAATCAGTTGAAAGAGGTATAGACATGGCTGACTGTGTCTTACCAACAAGAATATCAAGAAACGGAACGCTAATGACATCTAGAGGAAGACTTGTTATAAAGAATGCAATGTATAAAGAGGACTTTACTAAACCAGACCCAGAGTGCGACTGCTACACTTGTAGAAACTACTCTAGAGCATACCTAAGACACTTATTTAATGTTGATGAGATACTTGCATATAGACTTGCGACTATACACAACCTAACATTCTTACTTAAGATGATGAAGAATATACGTGAGTCGATACTAGGTGATTATTTCTTAGAGTATAAGCACGAATTTTATAAAAAATATGGATATTTAAAGTAATATAGTGTATAATAGTATTAACACGAGAGGGAGGTTATATAATGACATTAACATTTTTACAAGCACAAGCAAATGCTAGTGGATCATTACTAAGCATGATACTACCATTTGTTCTATTCGGAGCATTCGCGTACTTCTTTTTAGTAAGACCACAAAAGAAACAAGCGCAAAAGTTACAAGAGCTAAGAGACTCACTTAAAGTAGGAGATCAAATCGTAACTATCGGCGGCATCTTAGGTAAGATTGTTCAAATTAAAGAGGACATGTATGTAATCGAAATAAACCAAGGATGCAATATGGAGATAGCTAAGTGGGCTTTCAGAGATAGAGCAACAAGAAAAGAGATTAAAAACGTAGAAAAATCAGAAGAGTTATAAGAGCAAGAGAGGCTGGTCACAATGGTCAGCCTTGATTTTTTTGATTAAATATATACATAATGGGTAAATATACTTAGGTGGTGATTGAATGCAAAATTTATTTTTGGTAGCAGATGCTAATCTGTTTATCACAACAGATATAGCCGCATTTTTATTAGTATTAGTAGGCACGTTTTTCTTAAGCCTTGCATTGATCAATAAGAAGCAAAATCTTTACATCACATTATTTTTTATCACACACTTTGTTTTATTTGCAAGTAGGGTGCTATGTCAGATAAACAATTTTTATCCAATAGCAATATTTATATTTTCATGCATTTTTGTAGTTTTAGAGATATTCATTCCAGGCTTCACAGTAACAGGAGTTATAGGTATACTTGGCTATATTACGTCCATAGCTTTAACGTTTAGTAATTATAGATATGGTCTATTAGCTATAGTAGTATCTTTAAACTTAAATATATCTTTCATTAAATTTATGTTTAAGAAAGGCTACACTCTTAAGGGACTGAGTCATTTTGTATTAAGTACACAAGCAAATTTAAAAGAGAATAAAGAAGAGTTTAATGAGCTAAATAAGCTCGTAGGAAAGGATGCAGAGTCTATAAGTTCACTTGGACCAACAGGCTTTGTATTAGTTAATGGCATTAAATACAACGCTGTAAGCTACGATGGCTACCTAGATAATGGTTTGGCATTGAAGGTTATAGCAGTTAAAGGAAGATATTTAATAGTTGACAAGGAGGTTAAGTAGTATGTTTTTATTAGGAAACATTATTAATGTTTTAGCATCAGGAGGATTTATAATTGTTATACTTGGATTAATAGTCTTAAGTATATTCTTTTCATTTGTACCAATTGGCTTGTGGATAACAGCTTTCTTCTCAGGAGTTAAGGTTAGCATGGCAACACTTACTGGTATGAGACTTAGAAGAGTAGCACCAAGCAAGATCATAAACCCAATGATTAAGGCTACAAAGGCTGGACTAGACATTAAGGTTAATGAACTAGAAGCTCACTACTTAGCTGGTGGTAACGTAGATACACTTGTAGACGCACTTATAGCCGCTCAAAGAGCTGATATACCACTAGACTTTACAAGAGCGGCAGCTATTGACCTTGCAGGACGTAATGTCTTAGAAGCTGTACAAGTTAGCGTTAACCCTAAGGTTATAGAAACACCAAATATATCTGCAGTTGCTATGAATGGTATAGAAGTCGTTGTAAAAGCAAGAGTAACTGTTAGAGCTAATATCGAGAGATTAGTCGGCGGTGCAGGAGAAGAAACTATCATCGCAAGAGTTGGTGAAGGTATTGTAACTACAGTAGGTAGTGCGCAAAGCCACAAGGATGTTCTTGAAAATCCAGACAGTATCTCAAAGACAGTTCTAAAGAAGGGTCTTGACTCTGGAACAGCTTTTGAAATACTTTCTATAGACATAGCAGACATAGACGTAGGTAGAAACATAGGAGCTAAATTACTTATGGATCAAGCTGATGCTGATAAGAAGATAGCTCAAGCAAAGGCTGAAGAAAGACGTGCTATGGCTGTTGCAAGTGAACAAGAAATGAAGGCTGAGGTTCAAAAGATGAAATCAAAAGTTGTCGAAGCTGAAAGAGAGGTTCCACTAGCAATCGCCGAAGCATTAAAGAATGGAAACCTAGGAGTTATGGATTATTACAAGATGAATAATATCAATTCAGATACCGATATGAGAAAATCCATATCCGATACACAAAAATTAGATAAGTAGGATAATATGGATGGATTATTTGTATTAGCATTTTTATTCATGTTCATATCTTCGATATCTACGGTTTTAAAAGAAGCCAACAAGAAAAAGCAAAACAATGACCTTAATAAAAAACTTGATGAAATTTATAAAAGAGCAATGCAGGAAAATAAGAACAGTAAGAAGCCTAAGAATATCAAGACAGATGAAAAGGTTAAAAAGATAGGCAACTTGGAAAAGCACTATGATGAGGCAATCAGTGATGATTACAAAGCTAAGGCTGATGATTATTTTTCTGATAGGTCAAGAGAACTTGATGAGTATTTGTCAAGGGACATTAAAGACAGACTTCGAGAATTTAAGGCAAAGAAGACAGAAGAGCATGAGAGTGAGCATGAGGAAATGGTAAAAGCAGAAGAGAATGCTTATGAAGACTTTGATTATGAACACTTTGATTATGAACACGAAAGCATACAATTTTCGCAAACAAATGTGGCAAAGGCCATAATCATGAAAGAGATACTAGATAAACCACTAGCACTAAGGAGGATTAATGAGTAGAGAACTTAATTTTGATAGCAACAAACAAGAGGCGTTAGCCGGAAATTTAGATTCTAACATTAAGATAATTGAGAAGGAACTTGATATTAAGATTGATATGCGCTCAGATAAGATATTGATAGCTTCTAACAATGAAGAGAATGAAGCTATGGCTGAAAGATTGATAAAAGCCTTATCGAGCCTTATAGATACTCAAAAATCACTTAGTAAGGAGGATATATATTATTCAATTAACTTAGTTAAAAAAGCGAAAGAGAACCTCTTATACGATATACAAAAAGATGTTATAGCCATAACTAGTGAAGGAAAGACTATAAGACCTAAGACTATTGGTCAGAAGAGATATGTTGATATGATTAGAAAGTCTGGAATCACCTTTGGCATAGGACCAGCAGGTACTGGTAAAACATATTTGGCCATAGCTATGGCGGTTAATGCTTTTAAGAATAAAGAAGTATCTAAGATTATATTAACAAGACCAGCTGTAGAAGCAGGTGAGAACCTAGGATTCTTACCGGGTGACCTTAAGGAAAAGGTTGATCCATATCTAAGGCCGGTCTATGATGCTCTATATGAGATTATGGGCAAAGAGCAATATGAAAAAAATGCTGAAAGAGGGCTTATAGAAGTAGCGCCACTTGCTTATATGAGAGGAAGGACACTCGATAAAGCCTTCATAATACTTGATGAAGCACAAAATACTACAGAAGAGCAAATGAAGATGTTCCTAACAAGAATGGGCTTCAACTCTAAGGTGATTGTTACAGGTGATATTACTCAAAGAGACTTACCAAAAGGCAAGAAGTCTGGTCTTATAGCAGCTAGCCATATACTTAGAAATATCAATGGCATAAGCTTCATAGAGCTTACTCAAACTGACGTTGTAAGAAATATACTGGTTCAAAGAATCATTGAAGCTTATAATCTTTATGAAAGTAAGAAGCTTAATAAAGAAAGCGAAGAAAGAGAAGAAAAAGATGGATATAGTAATTAATAACGAAAACAACTATCCTATAGAAGCAGGTTATGAAGACACAATGAAAAAGATAGCATCTCTAGCATTAAAAAAAGAAGGGCTTAATGACGATTATGAAGTGGGCCTTACTTATGTGTCAAAGGAAGAGATACAAGATTTGAACAGAGAGTACAGGGACATTGATAAAGTTACAGATGTTTTATCATTTCCACTTATCGAAGACTTCTCTTCAGATGAAACTTTGCTAGGCGATGTAGTCATCTCATATGATGTTGCTGTGGAGCAAGCAAAAGAGTATGGACATAATCTTGAAAGAGAGATTATGTTTTTATTCACACATAGCATACTTCATCTTTTGGGATATGATCATATTGAAGACGATGATAGAGTTATTATGGAACAGAGACAAAGAGATATATTAGACGAGCTTAATATTACACGTTAGTATTGAAATTAAGCGTAAAATATTATATAATAAAAGCTTGGAGGGACGCTAATGGATACTAAAGGGCTTATTGAATCGGCACTTAAAGTTTTAGATAGATCATACAGTAAATACTCTAAATTTAAGGTTGCTGCAGCAGTAGAGATGGATGATGGCAATGTTTATACTGGTGTCAATATCGAAAATGCATCTTATGGTCTCACAATATGCGCAGAAAGAAGTGCAATAGCAAACGCAATAGTAAGCTCTGACTCTAGGTCCATTAAACGTATAGCAATTGTAAATATGGATGTATATCCTATGCCATGCGGTGCGTGTAGACAGTTCATAATGGAGTTCACTAAAGACTGCGAGATTATAGTTGCAAAGGATGTAAATGATTATAAAATTTATAATATAAAAGATCTGCTCCCAGAATCTTTTTCATTAGATGAGTAAAAGAGGTGAAACAATGGAATTTAAATCAGGCTATGTAGCGGTTGTAGGTAGACCAAATGCAGGCAAATCAACACTACTTAATAAACTTGTTAAGTTTAACATATCTATCATCTCAGATAAACCACAAACTACTAGAGATATAATTAATTTTATATACACAGATGATGATGCACAAATTATATTCATGGATACTCCTGGCTATCAAATTGCGAAAAACAAGTTAGGCGACTACATGGATAAGGCGATGAGAGCCGCTTTAGAGGATGCAGATATGATACTATACATAATTGATGGATCTGTACCTATTAAAGCTGGTGAAAAAGAGCTTATGGACATAGTTACAAGTGCAAACAAGAATGTAGTTATTGCTATAAATAAAATTGATAAAGACGAATCTCATATAGAAGAAATTATAAGCGAGATAAATTCTAGAAAACTTAATTCAATTACTGTTCCAATAAGCGCGGCTAACGATGATAACTTAGATAAGCTTCTAGACGAAATAAAGAAAGTATTGAAACCAGGTCCTATGTATTATGATGGTGAATATTTAACTGATAAACCAATGAAGTTTATTGTTTCAGAGATAATTAGACAAAAGTGCCTAAACTTTTTATCAGATGAGATACCACATGGTATAAACATTGAAATACTTAAGTATGAAGAAAAAGAAGATGCTGTAAACATAGATGCAATCATTTATTGCGAGAGAGAAAGCCACAAGGGCATGGTCATAGGTAAAGAAGCCTCTATGATTAAAAAGATTAGACTTGCTGCAAAGAAAGATATAAAAGCCATGCTTGATACAGAAGTTAATCTTAAATTAAATGTTAAGGTTGCCAAGAATTGGAGAAAGAACGAAGACCAGGTGAAGTTTTTTGGATACAAGTAAGTCCGAAGAGTACAGAGGCATAGTTATTGCTAGCAAGAGCGATGAAAAGAACGGCAAAATACTTGAAATATACACAGTTAATGCTGGGCGTATAAAAGCTTATGTACGAAGCGCTTATGATTTGAGAAGCAATGTTTCAAGAAGTTCATTTGTTTTTACAGAGTCAGTGTTCATGCTATCTAAGTATAAAGAATTATTCTTAGTAAATGATTCAAAGGTATTATATTCAGCACAGCTAATGAACGCAGATATTAAAAAGCTTCACAACTTTGCTTTTTTATCAGAGCTATTATCAACGCTTTTGAATACTCAGGAGTCAGATGAGTATATTTACTCGATGATAATAACACTAGTAAATGTTATGGATATTTATCCAGAAAGAGCAGAATTATTTATCTTGGCATTTATGCTAAAGCTTATATATGTATTAGGATACTTTCCTAGAATACAAACAAGAAATGAAGTAGATACTTATAGATTTGAATATGAACATGGAACAATAAAAGCTGAACTAAATAACTATAAAAAGAACTTACTTTTAAAAGAAGAACTAAGCTTAATCAATTTTTTGCTTGACAGCAAATTTAAAGACTTAGTTAATGTTAAATACAATGATAAATATATAAAAAATTTAAAAACTTTGTTTATAAATTATATTTTATATATATTTGATAAAGACGAATTTAAGACTCTTAAAGTCAAATATTGAGGAGGACAAAATGTATTTTCAAGATTTAATGATGAATTTACTAAATTATTGGAAGGATAAAGGCTGCTTAGTAATGGAGCCTTATGATGTTGAGAAGGGCGCAGGAACAATGAATCCACACACTTTTCTTAGATCACTAGGACCTGAGCCTTGGAGAGTTGTATATGTAGAACCATCAAGAAGGCCAGCGGATGCAAGATATGGTGAAAATCCAAACAGAGTTTACCAACACCATCAATTGCAAGTAATACTAAAACCATCGCCATATGATGTTCAAGATTTGTACTTGAATAGTTTGAAAGCAATTGGTATAGACCCGTTAAAACACGATATAAGATTCGTAGAAGATAACTGGGAGTCACCTACACTTGGTGCGTGGGGACTAGGCTGGGAAGTTTGGCTTGACGGTATGGAGATAACTCAATTCACATACTTCCAACAAGTCGGTGGACTTAATCTAGAGATTGAATCCTCAGAACTAACATATGGTCTTGAAAGAATTGCTATGTACTTACAAGATGTTGACAATGTTTACGATATACAATGGAATGAAAATTTCACATATGGTGATATATTCAAGAAAGCTGAGTATGAGCACTCTGTTTACAGCTTTGAATTAGCAGACAAGGACTTACTACAAGAGATGTTTGAAAGATATGAAGCCGAATGCAAGAGAATTATTGAAAAAGGACTTATATTACCAGCGTATGACTATGTATTAAAGTGCTCACATACATTCAACGTGCTTGATGCACTTGGAGCTATATCAGTATCACAAAGAGCAAACTATATACTAAAGGTTAGAAGTTTGGCTAAGCTAATAGCAAGTAAATACGTAGAACAAAGAAAAGAGATGGGCTTTCCATTTACTAAGAAAGTAGGTTTTAATGATGGCAAATAGATATTTATTAGAAGTAGGTATGGAAGAGCTACCTGCTAGTTATTCAAAATTAGCTATAGAACAATTTAAAAGTGCTTTTGAGAAATTATTAAATGAAAACTCATACAAAGATTATGAAGTAAACGTATATACAACACCAAGAAGAATTACTACTATAATTGACAATATCATAGAAAATGAAAGCATAGAAAAAGAAGAAATCAAGGGTCCTTCTAAGTCAATTAGTTTTGATGATGCTGGCAACCCAACAAAGGCACTTCAAGGCTTTTTAAAGTCAAAGGGCTTAGATGTAAAAGATATTTTCTTTAAAGATATGGGTGGCACTGAATATGTTTTTGCTAATGTAGAGCACAAGAGCTTAACATTTACAGAGCTTATTGAACGAAACGCAGAAAGTATTATTAGAAAGATAGTCTTTCCAAAATCTATGAAATGGGGCGGAAGAGACTTAAAATTTGCTAGACCTATTAGATGGATTGTCTCTCTTTATAATGACATAGTTGTTAAATTTAACTTAGAGAATATAAGAGTATCAAATTTAACAAATGGTCACAGATTTTTATCTAAGAAGGATATAGAGATATCTGATGCTCATGACTATATGAAGATTATGGAAGATAACTTTGTTATTGTTGATAACAGCGAAAGAAAAGCAAGAATTAGACTAGAGTCAGAAAGACTTGCTAAATCTGTTGGTGGATCGATACAAAATGATGAAGCTATCATTGATCAAGTAACAAACTTAGTTGAATATCCAACACCACTACTTGGAACTATTAAGGATCAATATCTTGAGCTTCCTGATGAAGTGGTTATCACACCAATGAAGGATCACTTAAGATACTTCCCAGTTGTAGATTCAAAGAACAGACTTATGAATCACTTCATTACAGTTAGAAATGGTGACGATAAATATCTTGACATAGTTAGAAAAGGGAATGAAAAAGTTCTTGCTGCTAGGCTGGAAGATGCTAAATTCTTCTTTAATGAAGATAGGAAGAAAAACTTAGAAGACTACGTCAATGATTTAAGAACAATTGTCTTCCAAGATAAGCTTGGAACATTATACGATAAAACATTAAGAAACATTAAACTATCTGAAAAGATTTGTGAAGACCTAAATGTTGGAGAAGAGACAGTAGAGACTACTAAGAGAGCTGCATATTTATCAAAAGCTGACCTTGCAACTAAGCTAGTTGTAGAGTTTACTGAACTTCAAGGCGTTATGGGCAAGATATATGCTAAGCTATCAGGAGAAACTGTAGGTGTGCAAGAAGCAATATATGAACACTATCTACCAAGATATGCCCAAGATTCACTTCCAAGCACTACTGCAGGAGTAATACTTGCTGTAGCAGATAAACTTGACACAATATCAGGTTTATTCTCAATTGGCACAAAACCAAGTGGATCACAAGACCCATTTGGTATAAGAAGGGCTACTTTGGGTATTATAAATATAGTATTAGAAAAGTCTTTGGATGTATCTATAGATTCCTTACTTGAAGAAACATTGTACAACTATGTCAATATAAATGAATTAAAGTTTGATTACGACGAGGTTAAGAAGAATGTTTTAGATTATATTAAGACAAGGTTCATAGGTATATTGCAAGATAGTAACTATGATGCAAACTTAATAAACGCTGTTATGAATAAACATAAAGACTTAAATTTATTAACTATAAAACAAGTCCTAACAAAGTTAGACGGAATTAAAGACAGTGATGATTTTAAAGATGCTTTAGCTGCGTTTAGGAGAATATATCAGATATCAAAAGGAAAAGAATTTGAAAAAGTTGATCCTAACCAAGACATAATGGAAGAGAGTGAAAAAGAATTATTCAATCTATACAGAGACTTGAAGTCAAAGGAAGAAAATATTTCCGATATAGATATAACAGAAGCAATTAAGATACTTGCTACTTACAAAGAAAGCATTGATAAATTCTTAGACTCAACTATGGTTTTAGTTGATAATAAAATAATAAAGAACAACAGACTTTCATTAATATCATTAATACTAAATGAATTTAACTCCATTTTAGATTTTAAAGAAATAGAGGAGATTTAATTGAACGAAATAACTATATTTGTAATTTCAGACTCTATAGGTGAAACAGCTGGAAAGATTGCTAGATCATGTATCAAGCAATTTTCACCAGACGCTTACGAGATTAAGAGGTTCCCTTATGTTGACAGCAAGGACAAGATATTTAATATCTTTGAAAAGGCAAAACTAGTTCCTTCAGTTGTTATATTCACTACTGTGTTGGAAGAGCATGCACATTATATTGAAAGCTTAGGAAGAAAATATAATATTCCAACTGTTAACGTTATGAGTAAAGTTTTGGACTCTATTGAATCAGTTTTACATCAAGCACCTATTAGAGAGGCAGGACTTATTAGAAGACTTGACCAAGAGTACTTTGATAAGGTTTCTGCTATCGAGTTTGCAGTTAAGTATGACGATGGAAAGGATCCTAGAGGCATTATCCTTGCTGACGTTGTTCTTCTAGGTATATCAAGGACTTCGAAGACACCTCTTTCTATGTATTTAGCTAATAAGAATTACAAGGTAGCAAACGTACCTTTACTTCCCGAGATAGAACCTAGTGAGTTTTTATTTGAAAAAGACAAGAGAAGGATATTTGGACTTATTGCTTCTGATAGAAAGATTAATGAAATCAGAATAGAAAGAATGAAGTCTTTAGGTATTGAAGATATAGGCAACTATGCTTGCACAGATAGAATTAACGAAGAGCTTAGATATTCTAAGGAAATTATGGGAAAACTTGGATGCCAAGTTATTGATGTTACAAATAAAGCTATAGAAGAGACAGCTTCAATTATAATAGATAGTTTAAGTAAAAATTTTGGTGAGATGAATGATTAATTTTAGAGAAAATTATGAAAAATTTCAAGACTCTTACCTTTCGGAATATGCATGCAAATGTTCAGATAGTAGAGGAAGAAAAGTTTCGGAGGAAAAGTGTGATATAAGAACTGACTTCCAAAGAGACAGAGACAGGATTCTACACTCAAAAGCATTTAGAAGACTTAAGCACAAGACTCAAGTGTTTCTAGCGCCTAAAGGAGATCACTTTAGGACAAGGCTTACACATACACTTGAGGTTAGCCAAATAGCCAGAACCATTGCTAGAGCTTTAAGACTTAATGAAGATTTAGTTGAAGCGATATCTTTGGGACATGACTTAGGGCATACACCATTTGGACATGCTGGAGAGAGCGCACTTAATGAGAAGTGTAAGGATTTAGGCGGATTTAGGCACTATGAACAAAGCTTAAGAGTTGTCGATGTGCTTGAGAAAAGAAATGGAAAGTTTGGACTTAACTTATGCGACGAAGTTAGAGATGGAATTGTAAACCATAGCGGAGCGAACGAAGCATATACTTTAGAAGGCAGAGTAGTTAAGTTTGCAGATCGAATTGCATATATCAATCATGATATTGATGATGCAATCAGAGCTGGTGTTTTGCACGAGAAAGATATACCTAAAGACCTTATCGAAATTTTAGGTGATTCCCACTCAAAGAGAATCAACACTATGATTACAGATATACTTAAAGAAAGTTATGGACAAAACTATATAAAAATGTCTGATGAAGTTGGTGAAGCAATGCTTTCCTTAAGGGCTTTCATGTTTAAAGAAGTTTATTTTAATCCAATTACAACTAAGGAACATGACAAGGCCAAGAACATAATATCAATGTTATATGATTATTATGATGAGCATCCAGAAAAACTTCCTGACAATATTAAAGAGATTCAAGGAACAAAGAATCAAGAAATTTGTGATTACATTGCGGGTATGTCAGACATATATGCAATAAATGAATTTAAAAAGATATATGTACCACAAACTTGGAAGAATGAGGTTATGATATGAAAGTAATTAATGCAGCAGTAATTGATAAAATTAAAGAGTACAATAACATCGAAGATGTGATTGGCGAGAATATAAAACTAGATAAGAAAGGCGCATCATATACTGGACTGTGCCCATTTCACAAGGAGAAGACGCCGTCATTTCATGTTAATAGTAAAGATGGATACTACAAATGTTTTGGCTGCGGAGAGTCTGGGGATGTCATTACTTTTATAGAGAAGTATAGGAACTTAAGTTTCCAAGAAGCAGTTGAGTATTTAGCTGACAGAGCGAATATAACTCTACAAGAAGCAACAAGTAAAAAAAAACTGAAATTGATCTCATAGAAAAATTTTATGATATTAATAAAATAGCTCTTGATTTCTTCCAAAGTCAAATATTAAAGTCAAAGATAGCTATTGACTATCTACTTAAGAGGAAATTAAGCAAGGAAACTGTTTTAAAGTATCAACTAGGTTATGCGCCAAATGAATGGACAGCACTTAAAGATTACTTAATAGGCAAAGGATACAGTGAAGATTTCATAGTTAAAGCAGGTTTAGCCAAGATAAAAGAAGGAAAAGATAGTTCATATGATGTATTTAGAAACAGATTAGTCTTTCCTATATTTGATGTGCATAATCATGTGCTTGGCTTTAGCGCAAGAAGCTTGGATAACAGTATGCCTAAGTACTTAAATACAAGTGAAAATATTGTCTTTAAGAAGAGAGAGTTACTATTCGGCTACAATATTTATAAAAAAGAAGCTGATAGAGATAAAATACTTCTTGTTGAAGGCAATATTGATGTTATGAGTTTATATCAAGCAGGTGTAAATTATGCTGTTGCTAATTTGGGTACAGCTTTTACTATAAATCAAGCAAACTTATTGAATAGAAACGCAAAGAAAATTTATATTTGTTATGATGGAGACAAAGCAGGCAAAAATGCAACACATAAGGCTATAGAGATACTTAGATCTATAAATGCTAGAGCTAATGTTGTGGTGCTTGAAGAAGGCTTAGATCCAGATGATTTTATTAAAAAATATGGACTTTCTGGTTTTACTGCCAAGCTTAATGAAGCAAAAAACTCTGTTGAATATGAAGTTTCTGAGCTAATGCAGCTTTATGATGTAAACAATCCGGAAAACTTATTAGAACTAATTAACGAGTTGTCGAGACTATTGTCAAAAATAAATGACAAAATTGAGAGAGAAATTTATATAGACTACATTTCGAGAGTCTACTCTATTGACAAGAGTTTGCTAATCAATCAAGTTTCAAAAACAAATTATGTTAACAAATACAGAGAAAAATATACTGTACCAGAAGTACCAAAAATTAAAAAATTAGATATAGAAATTATAGATGAGAATCTTTTAATATATGCATTAGCGGATATTAAATATTTTAAATATATAATAAATGAAATTTCTATAGATAATTATAGTAAAGTATTTAAGATAAACATGCCACTACTAAAGTCGAAGTACGAAGGCAATAATGAGATAGAACTTAGTGATTTTGATATAGCGGATAAAGATAATGCGCTTTTAGAGATTGATGATATTAGGAAGAAATCTGAAGAATCTACATACATCAATCTAAAAGAATTAATTGAAAAAAGAATGAAGCTAAAATCAAAAGACTATGTGAGTGATTTATTGGAACAAATTAATGATGGCAAAGGTGATGCAATGGAGCTTTTAAAACTAATTAAAAAGCACAGAGATAACGAATGATGAAGGGGAGTGTTCTTATGAAAAAAGAAAAGAATGCTAGCACAAAGAAAATTAAAAAAGAAAAAGTAACGGATGAAGCAATAAAGATAATAGATGAAAACGTTAGCGAAGATAAAAGACAAGCCATGTATGAGCTACTAAACGAAGGAAGAACAAAAGGTTACATCAACTATAAAGAGATTGAGGATGGTTTGGATAAATTTGAAGTAACTGAAGACGAAGTTATATCTTTCTACGATGCACTAGATGCAGCTCAAGTTAGTATCATTGACACTAAAGATGAAGATGAAGAAATCGACTTAGATGAAAACTTTGATGTTGATAAAGATGATGATGACGATGACGAAGAAGACATTGACTTAGAGGAGCTAAGATCTTTTGAGGAAGAATTAAGCAAGGATGATAAACTTGAATTAGCTAAAGAAAAGGGCAAGAACAAAATAGTTATAACTGACGACCCTGTGAGGATGTATCTTAAGGAAATAGGTAGAATTCCTTTGCTTACTTTTGAAGAAGAAGTTAAACTTGCAAAAAAGATAGAAGAAGGCGATGAGTCAGCTAAAGATAAGCTTGCAGAAGCAAATTTGAGACTTGTAGTTAGTATTGCTAAGAGATACGTAGGTAGAGGTATGCAATTTTTAGACTTGATCCAAGAAGGCAATATGGGCTTAATAAAAGCGGTTGATAAGTTTGAGCACAAGAAGGGATTTAAGTTTAGTACCTATGCAACATGGTGGATTAGACAAGCAATCACAAGAGCCATAGCAGACCAAGCCAGAACTATAAGAATACCTGTACACATGGTTGAGACTATAAATAAGTTAGTTAGAGCACAAAGACAATTAGTACAAGAATTAGGTAGAGACCCTCTTCCAGAAGAAGTTGCTGAATTAATGAATATGGATGTAGAAAAGGTTAGAGAAGTACAAAAGATTGCTCAAGAACCAGTATCATTAGAGACACCTATTGGTGAAGAAGAAGACTCGCACTTAGGAGACTTTATACCTGATGAAGAAATACTGTCCCCATCAGATGCAGCGACAAACACTATGCTTAGAGAACAATTAATTTCTGTTCTTGACACGTTAACAGATAGAGAAAGAAAAGTTTTAGCTTTAAGATTCGGCCTTGATGATGGCAGAACAAGAACACTTGAAGAGGTTGGACAAGCCTTTGACGTTACTAGAGAAAGAATTAGACAGATAGAAGCAAAAGCATTAAGAAAGCTAAAACATCCAAGTAGATCTAAAAAGCTTAGAGACTTCCTTGAACTATAATGAATTATTCAAAGAGACTTATTGAGATATCTAAGTCCATTAAAAAAGGTTCCTCGCTTATAGATGTTGGTTGCGATCACGGCTATATAGCAAAGATGCTTTTGGATAATGGCACTATAGATAAGGTTATTGAAAGCGATATAAGTGAAAAATCGTTAGAAAAAGCTGAGCTATTGCTTTCTGGCGATAAATATAAAGATAAAATTAAATTTATTGTAAGCGATGGTCTTGTAAATATAGACAGCAAAGGATACGATACACTTTTAATTGCTGGCATGGGCGAAGAGACTATAGTAAGCATACTATCGAAGAGCTTAGACAAGGTAAGATGCTTCAGTAGTATAATAATACAAGCTATGGGTGAAGGCTCAAACATTAGAAAGTATTTTAAGGAGAATGATTTTTTCATAAAGAAAGAACGTTTGTTTATTGAGAAAGAAAAATACTATAGACTCTATGAAGTGATTAATAAGAAAACTAATGTTAAAGACTATACTTTGCCAGTTAATTTTGACGTGCAAGACCTTGAATATCTTAAAGTGTATTATGAAAATGAAATTAAGAGCATAGAAGATATACTTAATAGGATTAATAAAGATAAGAACTTAAATAAGTTTGATGAGTTAAGTAAAGACTTATATAAAATTAAAAAATATATGGAGAAGATCAATGAAAAAGAATGAAATTATAAAGATAATTGAAAGTATCTTCCCAAAGGAGTATAGAGAGCCTTGGGATAATTCTGGATTGATAATAGATCTAGACAAAGAAGATATAAAAAAGATTTATTTAAGCGTTGATCTCTTATATGATGATATTAAAGAACTGGATGATGTGGATATGGTGATAACGCATCATCCTTTAATTTTTAAAGGCATAAAAGAGATTGATATGAATGCAAGCTCAAAGCTAATTAAGCATATGATTAAAAATGACATCATATACTATAGCGCTCACACATCATTCGATGTTCAAAGCTCTGGTTTTTATAAATTTTACAAAGACAAGCTAAAGCTTTCTAATACAGATTTTGCTATCAAGGTAAATGATGATAGGGGCTATGGAGTTGTCGGAGACATAAAGGATGTATCATTAAAAGATTTGGGATATATCATTAAAGATATTAATAATGCGAAATATATACAAGTATATAAAAATAATAATCGTAACAGCAGGCTTATGATACTAAATGGTAGTGGCAGAGATTTTGTAGAAAATGCTATCGAAGAAAGGCCTGACACTGTTATAACATCTGATTTGGGATATCATGACATACAAGCACTAAGAAATGCAAAGATTAATTTAATTATACAAGACCACAACAGTAGCGAGAGTGCTTTTGTTAATATCATAGAGGATATATTAAAGAAACATACAAATGGCATTGAGATAGTTAAAAATTTCTCTTCTTTCACTGATAATGTAGAAATAATATAGAATTTTTATGCTTTTTGTAGTATAATAAACTTTGTAATGAGTAAACCAGATGGTTGCGTGCTTAGGCATGAGGAAAGTCCGTGCTCCACAGAGCAGAATGCTGGATAACGTCCAGTGAAGGCGACTTCAAGGATAGTGCAACAGAAATAGACCGCCATTTTGGTAAGGGTGGAAAGGCAGTGTAAGAGACTACCTACTTTTAGGCGACTAAAGGTGACATGTAAACCCCATTCGGAGCAAAACAAAGAAGGATAAAAGGTTATTGCTCGTAACCTCCTGTAAGGTAAGTTGCTTGATTTTAATGGTAACATTAAAACTAGATAGATAACCATCTAATACAGAACACGGCTTATAGGTTTACTCATTTACATAAATTTCAACGAGGGAGACTAAAAATGAAGACAAAAACAAACACAATTACAAAAGCGGCTTTAATTGCTACACTTTACACAATACTTATACTATTGCAAACAATATTACCGTTCCAACAATTAACATTTGGACCGATACAGCTTAGACTTGCTGAAGGATTAACAGTACTTCCACTGATGGAAGCTGCAGCAGTTCCTGGATTATTCATAGGATGTTTAATATCAAACATATTTTTATCCTTTATGTCAGGTTATGGCATGATAGACATTATTTGCGGTAGCTTAGTTACACTAGTAGCTGCATATTTAACAAGAAAATCAAAATCTAAGTATTTAGCTATGCTTCCACCTATAATATTAAATGGATTTTTAGTGTCAATATGGGTATCATATTTCTCAAATATTCCATATTTTACAACAGTATTAGGTATCATGGGCGGAGAAGCTATAAGCGTTGCAGTATTTGGATCAATAATATATTATATTTACGATAACAGAATTAAAAAGGTGATTTAATGAAAAAAAGAAGGATAATTACAATAACTGTCTTAATACTTATAGTTATTGCAATTATATGGAAGGTAAACTCATGCGTATCGAGCATGTATAAACCTTACGATGTAAATGACGATACTGAATATACTATCGAAATCGCTGAAGGAAGCGGTGCTTCTGACGTAGCGAGAGAGCTTTATGAAAATAAAATTATTAGGAATGGAACTGCTTTTAAAGATGTACTAAAGGAGAACGATCTTGAAAAACATATAAAAAGCGGTACTTTTAAATTGAAAAAATCTATGACTTTACTAGAAATTGCAAATATAATTGCAGGCAAGGGTGAGGGTGAAAAAGGAGAAACTGTTAAAGTAACTATACCAGAGGGTTTCGAATTAACACGTATTGCTCAAAGATTAGAAGAAAAGGGTCTTGTTTCAAGTGAAGACTTTTTAAATGAATGCAAGAATCTTGATAAATACAAAGAAAAATATGAATTTTTATCAAGTATTAATAACGATACTTTGGAAGGATTTTTGTTTCCTGCAACCTACGATATTGCGATAGGCTCGAGTAGTGAAGAGATTGTCACTATGATGCTTAATGCTTTTAATAATATTTATAGCAAGATTAGTAGTGAAGTTGACGATTTGAATAAGCTTATCACTTTAGCATCTATCGTTGAAAGAGAAGCTAAACTTGATGAGGAGAGACCTATAATAGCTAAAGTTTTCTTAAATAGAATCGAGAAGAATATAAGACTTCAATCTTGCGCTACAATACAATACGCGCTTGGAGAGAGAAAGCCAAAGCTTTCTAATGAAGATTTAAAAGTTGACTCACCATTTAACACATATACACATGATGGCTTGCCACCTGCACCAATCTGCAATCCTGGCGAGGCATCCATCGTTGCGAGCCTTCATCCAGCTGATGTTGACTACTTATACTTCGTAGTTAAGCCGGGTTCAGATGGAGCTCATAACTTCTCATCTGATTACAATAAGTTCTTAGATGATAAAAAGGAATACAAGAGCAACAATGATTAGTCAATTTATAGATGAGGACGTTTTTAACTACGTAGAAGATTTTTCCTCTGAAAGAGAATCTTTTACTGAACTAGTCGAGTATGCTAAGTCAAATAGGGTTCCTATTGTCTCTCAAGACGTGGCAAGATTTTTAGAGTTAATACTGAAAACTATTAAGCCTAAAAACATTTTAGAGATAGGCTCGGCTATAGGATATTCATCTTTAATTATGGCAAAAGCTTCGGGAGCTAATATATTAACCATAGAAAAGGATGAAGAGACTTTTAAGATATTAGAAGAAAATCTTAAAAATTATGACTCGTCAAATAAAATAAAAGCTATTAATGATGATGCGATAAGCGTTTTGAAAAGCATGGACAATAATGAGAAATATGATTTTTGCTTTATCGACGCAAATAAATCGCAGTATGAAGAGTACCTAAACTTAGTATATGATTTAACAAGTGATAATGCTCTCATAATTATAGACAACATTTTATTTAGAGGTTATGTAGCTAAAGATGAAGACAATAAACGATATAGAACCATAATAAAGAATTTAAAAAAATTTATTGAAGATACTAAAAGCGATAAGAGGTTTACAGCAAGTTTACTTACTGTTCACGATGGCTTATTGCTTTTAAGGAAGGAGTAAGATGAAAAAAGTTGAATTATTAGCACCAGCAGGAGATTTAGAAAAATTTAAAACTGCTATACAATATGGAGCTGATGCTGTATATCTAGCTGGAGACAAGCTTGGATTAAGAACTGCTTCTAAGAATTTAAGTTTAGATGATATAAAAGAAGCAACAAAGCTCGCTCATAGTTTAGATAAAAAAGTATATTTAACATTAAATGTCATATCTCACAATAAAGATCTAGAAGGTGTTGATGAATATATACAAAGCATGGACGATGCGGGTGTAGATGCGTTTATAGTATCAGACCCCGGTATATTCCAAAAAGTTAAAACACTAGCACCAAGCAAAGAAATTCATATAAGCACACAAGCTAATATTACAAATACTGCTACTGTTGAATTTTGGCACAGTCTTGGAGCAGATAGAGTTATACTTGCTAGAGAACTAAGCTTAAAAGAGATAAAAGAGATAAAAGATGAAGTAAAAGATAAAATTATGATTGAAGCCTTTGTGCACGGAGCTATGTGTATGAGCTACTCAGGTAGATGCCTTTTATCAAACTTTATGACAGGTAGAAATGCTAACATGGGCGATTGCGCTCATCCATGCAGATATAAATATTATCTAATGGAAGAGACTAGACCAGGCGAATATTATCCAATAACAGAGGATGAAAAAGGCACATATATAATGAACTCTAAGGATCTTTGTATGATAAATTACATTCCTGAGTTAATTGAAGCGGGAGTTGATTCATTCAAAATTGAAGGCAGAGTTAAGTCAGAGTACTATGTTGCAACTGTTATTAATCAATATAGAAAAGCTATTGATGATTATTACGAAGATTTAGATAAGTACATCTACAATAGAGATAACAATGTTTATCTTGACGAAATAAAAAAAGTTAGTCACAGAGACTTTACTACTGCATTTTTCTTTGGAGACGTTAAAAATGCTTCTTTAACATATGACAACTCATCATATATAAGATTATATGACTTTGTTGCTAAAGTACTTGATTACGACGAAGATAAAAAGCTTATGAAGCTTCAAGAGAGAAACAAATTCTCTATAGGAGACGAAGTAGAAATATTTGGACCTAAGTTTTATGATAAATTTACTATTGAAAAGATTTATGATGAAAACATGCAAGAGGTTGACAATATAAACACACCTATGAAGGAAGCTTATCTACCATATGATAAGAAAGTTCAATATAATTATATGATTAGAAGGAAGGCAAATGAATAAACTATCTTCTTTATATGACGATAAAGGAATTTTAGAAATTCAAACAACAAAAGCTGAAGAATTTATTAAAAATATTATTGATTACGCCATTGATAATAGAGCTAGTGATATACACTTTGAACCGTATGATAAGTATATATTAATTAGGCTCAGGATTGATGGCGAACTTGTGTTTTTTAAAAAGATTAATAAAAATGCTTATCAAAATATTGTTAACATTATCAAGATTAAGGCTGAGTGCGATACTGCAATTAAATTCGCACCACAAGATGGAAGATTTAGTCATGGCGAAGTTGACCTTAGAGTATCCTTTATCGAAGCAATATATGGAGAGAAAATTTGTATTAGGATTCTAAACAATAAAGACATGTTTACTGTTGATAACATTGGTTTGTCCGACAAAGCAAAAGAATTATTCGAAAAGATTGTTAAGTATAAGTATCAAATGACGATTATAACAGGACCAACAGGTTCAGGCAAGAACTCAACTATGTATACCATGCTTAATAATCTAGACAAAGAGCGCCTTAGCATAGTTAGCGTTGAAGATCCAGTAGAGTATAGGATTTATGATATTGATCAAATTGAAATACATGATTATAAGGACATAACATTTGCAAACACACTTAGAGCCATACTAAGACAGGACCCAGATGTTATTGCCATAGGCGAGATAAGAGATGAAGATTCTGCACAAATTGCTGTTAGGGCTTCGTTAACTGGTCATAAGATTATTACTACCTTGCACAGTATGAGCCCAGTAACAAGTATCAACAGACTTTTAGAAATGGATGTAGAAGCGTCTTATCTATTTACTTCTCTAAATGCAATAATTAACCAAAGACTTGTTAAGCGCTTGAGGTCTTCTTATGACAAGCAAGACCTAATAGCTCAAGATGGTAATGATAAATACTTTGGCAGAATTGCAGTATTTGAAATACTACTCATTAATGATAAGATAAGAGACTTGTTACTAAAGAACAATACAAGACTAACAAGTGAAATTTACAATGAGATGAAGAAGCTATCTGATTATGTAAGCTTTGAAGACTCTATAAATTATTTGCTTGAAAATAATTTTATAGATGAAAAAACATACATGGACTTTAAAGAAGGCGACATAAATGAAATATGAAATAATATTTGAAGATGCAGCAGCAAAAAGCGTGAGCGCAAAGAACATCTACGAAGCCTTTCTTAAGACTAAAGATTCTAATATTGATTTTATGAGTGTTAAGTATTTTAGACCTGCTAAGATTTATAGGATACTTAAAATTAACAGCGTAAGAAGAAAGGACATAGCAAACTTTTTCAGAATTATCGCATTTAATTTGAAGATAAATAATAACTTGCCACAAATTCTTGAACAAATGTATCAAAGTTCTTCAGCGCTTAGCGATCCTTTGAAGAATTATTATTTACTCATCAAAGATCTTATTGAGCATGGATTTACATTGTCGGATATACTATCAAAGTTAGATATACTTGATAATTTATCTTTATTAAGCTTAAGGATAGCCGAGAAGTCAGAACATATAAAAACAAGCAAAAACTCAAAAGACCTTTCAGAGCAAATATTAGAGATAAGCGAGAACCTTTACGAACAAGAAGAGTACAAGAGTACGATCAGCAATATCATGATTAAACCTAAGTTTTTAATGCTAGCCTTGATTGCGTTTATAATCATGATTATAGTCTTTTTAGTTCCACAATTTTCATATTTATTTGACAATGATACTAATCTAATGCCAGATAGTTTAAAACTTTTGCTTATAGTAAGCAATTCTATAAAGTATAACTATATTTATTATATTCTTGGAATAATTATTATTGTGATTTTGAGCATTATACTTAATCAAAATGATAAATTTTTATATTTTAAGCAAAAATATTTGCTTGAATCAAAAAACGGTTTATATAAGTCTAGAATAAATTACAGAATTTTATATTATATGCTAAGCATGCTTAAGTCAGGCAGTAAAGTTAATGAAATTTTCGATTTCTTCTCAAAAAATTTTGATTTGATATACCTTAGATCAGAGTTTGAAAGGATGACTAAGAGTTTGAACGAGGGAGAAACATTTCAAAACGTTGTTAATTCAAGTCATATTTTCTTAGAAGATGTAAAGACCATATTGATAACTGGATATGAGTCAGAGCATCTCGTTGAAATTATAGAGAATGTTTTGTCACTATATAAACGAGACTTAAAGAGAAGACTTGATAAGTTTGTAAACTCTATAGAGCCGCTTATGACTATAATTATGGGCTTAGTAATCATGCTAATCTTACTTATGGTATTTAAACCAATGTATGACTCGATGACAAGCATTATTTCTTAGAAGGAGGAAAGATTATGAATAAGAAGTGTAAAAACAAAAAAGGATTTACTTTTGTAGAAATCATTATATCTATAGCTATAGTAGCGATACTTATTGCTGTTGCTATACCAGCTTATAAAGCTATAAAGATGAGTGCAGAAAGAACTGCTCATAATGCAAATGTTGACCAAATAAGTTCAGTTGCACTACTATATTTCAATGAGTTTCCAGACAAACATGATGTAACTTCTGAGACATTGTTTAAAGAGGGCTACTTAAAGAATGACGTTAAAGTCCCTTCATCCATAGCTCAAAATGGATCTACTATATATACCGTTAAAATTGATGCTAATGGTGTAATTACTGTTAGTCCAGATAAGATTACTACAGGAACTAAAACAAGCCCAGCTAATACTGGTGGTGGCACTTCCAAATAATAAAGAAATGAAATGCTAGTAGCTTTATATATAATCTTATCTCTAGTTCTTTTATATATATCATACAAGGATGTAAAAGAAGCCCAGTATAATAGTTTTTATTTTTATTTCTTAATATTTATAGTATCACTAATAGCTATATTTAATCATGTGCCATACATAAAGATATTGGCAATATATATAGCTTTAATCTTTTCGCATATTTTTAAAAATAAATACATTTCTCAGATCGGTGATGGAGATGTGGATTTATATATTTTACTTTTTATGATATTTCCTCTTGAGGAATATTTATTTCTTATTATCATTTCAACGTTACTAGCAATACTATTTAAACTAATTAATAATTTTATAAAGAAGAGTAAGGACAAGTCAGTTAGACTAGTGCCGTATATAAGCTTTGCTTTTTTTGCTTTAAAGCTTTTTGACTTATTTAAGGAGCATATATAGTGAAAAATCTTATTTATATTGACTCATCATATATATTTTTGAACAATAAAACAAGTAGAGTAGCAGAAAAATTGTTTTATGACGATAGTGATAAAGAGGCTAGCACAAAGTATTTATTCAAAAAGTTTAAAGACAATAAATATTTAAATAAAGATAGCTTTATTGCTAAATTAGATGATTATGATGAGTGTTTTGAGAAATATTTATCTACTTTAAAGAAGATAGATATACTCAGCTTAAATTTAAAAGAACACGATATAGAAAAGATTATTACTGACAAGGCGATATATAAGTTTGATAAGCTAAATATGTCTTTTGAGAGAAGAAGCTTTGACATTAATTTGTATAGTTTAGATAAAGAGCAGCTATATAACTACATAGTCAATCAAGCGAATAATACAGACGGCAAGGTTTTAGTTTTGCTTAAGATAAAAGAGCTTGAAGAGATAAGTAACGCAATTTATTTTAAAGATCTATTTGATATATTAAATAAAAAATATAAAAAGACTTTTAATTATTCAAAGTTTATAGATATAGCTTTAGATATAATTATTGTTTTATTGTTAGCTGTACTTCTTTTGAGGGTGATAAGATGAGAAGCTATATAAATAAAGGACTCATAATATTAGTATTAATTTTTGCTAATATATTATTACCTATGAAAAAAGAATTACCTAAGTATGAGAATACAAAAATTAAAGAAAAATTTAACTTTGCTGGCGGCAAAGATGAAGAAAAACTAAAAAAAGCAAAGAAGATTAGTATTGCTAAGGCAGATATTAACGGTGAAGAAAGAAATAAGAATGAGATTATAAATAATATTTTAATTAATAACATAGATATTGCTAATCTAGATAACACACAAGGTAATATGTATGATTTTATTAATAATAATGAAGAGATAAATAATGAATATTTTGAAGATGAAGAAGCAGATTTAGATGCAATAGTACTTGATAACGATGACAATTCATTACTAGATACATGGCAAATAAATGATGCGAGCGTTTTTCATGAAAGCAAAGACAGCCTTGTATTATATAAAAAAAGTGGTGATATTACACTTAGAGCTAAAAATTACATAAGTGTTTGTAAGAATATAATTAATATAAATTTTGAAGGATGCACTAATGCAAATTTAGTGATAAAGACGCAAGGCATTGAAAAAAGGATAGCTTTAAGTAGAATATCAAATTTAAAATATTTCTACTTAGGTGATGACTATAAATATTCTAAGGTAGTAGCAATTGAATTTATTAACGATAATGAAAATGATTTTTATTTATCTATAGGTGAGATAAGGTATGAGTAAAAAAGCATTCACATATATTGAAACAGTTATTTCTATAAGCATAGCAGCTATAATCATATCTATGTTTATACTTGCTTATGCACACTTTACTAATTTTAGTGAAAGAGAAGAAGTTAAAAATGTGGTGCAAATAGTTAAGAAGGCAAGGGTTAGTGCAATTATGCAATCAATAACTGTCGAACTTAGTGTAAAAGATGACGAGATAGTTGTTTCTAACCTTAATAATGCAAAAATTGTGTATAAATTAAAGCAGCTAAAGTTTTTAAATAATGAAACTTACTCTTTTACATCTGAAGGTGGAACAAAAAGCGCTAGCGGCAATTTTAATTTTCATCTTAAGTCTAATAAAAATAACAAAGAATATAATGTAATAATAGCTGCAGTTGGAGGACAGGTTAGGTATGAAGAAGTATAAAAAAGCACTTACAATGATGGATGTTGTAATTTCTTTTGCTATATTTTCAATCTTTGTACTTTTTCTGTCTGTTTTTTTGAAAAATTTTATGGCGTTAGAAAGAGATACGAAGAAGATAAGAAAGTTTGACAATTTTGCAAGCAATGCAATGGAAATAATAAGGTCAGATGAGAGTGAAGATGTTTATAAAATGACAGATAAGATTAAAGAAAACTTAGGCGATGATATTAAATTTAATCTTGTGAAAGAGTCATATACAGCTGACTTATACACATTTAAACTTTCAATACAAGATAACGAGGGTAAGATATATGAAGAATTTCAGATCATCAAATAAAAAAGCAGAGACCTTACTTGAGCTTATTGTCGCATTGTTTCTCTTATCGCTTGTTTTGTTTGGAGCAAGTTCTGTGCTTAAAAATTTCACCAGCTTTACAAAAAGATATGAAGAGAACTTAGAGGATCAGGATGATATCAATCTATTCTTTTCATTTATAGAAAATGATTTTAGTCTTTACAATACTGTTAGTGTTAATAAAAATTCTATATATTTTGAAAAGAGAAGCAGAAGTAAATTTAAAACTTGTGAGTATATAATTGATAATGACAAGATCAAAAGAGAAGCAGGTGGAGAGCTGACAGGTAAAACATATTTTTTAAAGGGAGTTAATGACCTAACGTTCACATATAAGCCTGATGATAATATTATTATATTAAATCTAAAATTTAAAGATAAAGAATATAAGAAGATATTAAGCACAAAATATGTAGAGGTGATAGAATGAAAAAAGCTAGTGCAAGCTTAGTTGTTTTATCAGTAATATTTTTAGTAACAGCACTATTAATATATCTATTTGAATATGTAAGCATAGAAAGAATGATGTATCTTAACAGAACTAGAATGAAACAGTTTTATTACAACTGTGAATCTGTAGAAAATGTCATTGTTAAAGATATAGAAGGTACATATCAGAACGGTGGCGAGATATATGATTTAAAATCAAAAGATTATAGTCTGTATGAAAATCAAAAAGTTGTTTTAGCAACATACGACGTTGCCAATAAAAGTGCTTTTAAAATTTTTTGCTTAGAAAAATTATCAAACAATAAGGAAAAGATTAAAGAGACATACTATACTCTTATGAACAAAATCTTCTTTAAAGAGCAACTAAGAGATTATGAGAAAGAAAAATTTTATAACAATATCTTGGAGAACAATGTTCAAGAGTTTAAAGTAGAGGAGATTAATAATTATTTTTCAGATATAGAACATGAAGAAGATAGAACTTTCAATTTTAGCAAGGCTATAGTTAAGATAAGTCAAGATGAGCTTAATAATGACATTAACGCAAATATAGATGGAAGTGGCATACTAATCATAGATGGCAATATAAATGTTAGGGGTTCTATTCACTTCAATGGTCTTATTATTATTAACGGAACTTTAAGTGTAGAAGAAAACAAGGATATATTTGGCTATGTTTTAGATATGGAAGGAAAGTCCAATATAAGTTATCTTAAATCTTTAAAAACTGTATATACTGAGTGCAAAGAATATAAAGGAATAATAAGGATAAGTAAGTCGAGCTAGAATGCCTCGACTTTTCTTTTGCAAAAAAATTTCAATATTGTAAAAAAATACTTGTTAAATTATACAATTACTGATATAATAGTTGTAGATATTTGAATTTAGGAGGAAATATATGTTATCGGCAAGTGATTTTAGAAATGGCGCTACATTTGAATGGGATGGAGACGTTTATCAAGTCTTAGACTTTCAACATGTAAAGCCAGGTAAAGGAGCTGCTTTTGTTAGAGCAACTATCAGAAGCGTACTTAGTGGGGCTACAAAGGAATTAACTTTCAACCCAACAGAAAAGTTCAATGATGCACAATTGGAAACAAAAGAAATGCAATATCTATACAACGATGATGAACTTTATTATTTCATGGACAATGAGACATATGAGCAACTTCCATTAAACAAAGACGAAGTTAAAGAAGCAATTCAATTCTTGAGAGAAAATGATACAGCTGTAATTAGATTCTACAAGGGCAAAGCATTTTCAGTTCAAGCACCAAACTTTGTTGAACTAGAAGTTACTCAAACTGAACCTGGTGTTAAAGGAAACACAACTACTGGAGCTACTAAACCAGCAACTGTAGAAACAGGATTTACATTAAATGTACCACTATTTGTAAATATTGGAGATAGAATTAAGATAGACACAAGAAGTGGAGAATATTTATCTAGAGTTTAAGGAGGTAGAAAAATGTACGAACTATCAAAGAAAGTTTCTTATTTAAAGGGACTTGCAGAAGGCTTAGGCTTGAAGGACGAAAGTAAGGAAGAAAAGATTTTAACTGAAATCATCAATATTCTTGATGAAATGGCTGACACTGTTTGCGATAACGCAGCAGGACTTGAAGACCTAGAAGACTATATATTTGAAGTTGACGAAGATCTTTCATATTTAGAAGATGACTTCTATGGTGAAGACTACGACGACGATGATTACGATTTCGATTATGATGACGATGATTATGACTATGATGACGACGATGATTATTTCGAATACCCAGAAGATGATGAGGAGGAAGACTCTAAGTAGAGTAAGCTATGGAAAATAATAATATTGGAAATATTACTATATCTGATGATGTTATAGCAACTATAGCTAGCAAGGCTACTTGTGAAGTTGAACACGTTTGCTCTTTATCATCCGGTATAGGATCTAACATTACTGAATTATTAGGAGTAAAGAATTTTAATAAACCAATTAAAATTGAAAGCAGTGAAGAAGGCTGTATTATAGACATATATGTTGACATTGAATATGGCGCAAAGATTGACAAGGTTGGATATGAAATTCAATCTAGCGTTAAATCGGCTGTAGAAGAGATGACTGACATACATGTATTGCAAGTTAACGTTTATGTTAAAGGCGTTAAAGAAGCAGCCAAAACTACTAAGTAATAAGATTAAACTCCAGTAATTTTTACTGGAGTTTTTTAGTGAGGGATAATATGTCATACGACAAGACAAGATTAAACTTAATGAACTTAATATATCAGCTTGATCTAAATAAATATACAAGTGTAGATGACTTAGATGCATACTTCGAAACACTTGAAATAAGTGATGAGAACAAAATTAAATTAGCCAATAGAGCTAAGCTATATGTTGAGAACTTGCCTAAGATTGATTTAGAGCTCAAAGATGTTCTAAAAGATGCAAAACTTGAAAGGCTTTCATACATTGATAGAGCTTTGTTAAGACTTGCAATTTTTGAGATAAAATTTGAAAGTGATATCGCTTATCAGATTGTTATAAACGACATCGTAGAAATTGCAAAAAATTACTCTGATGATAACTCTTACAAGTTTATAAATGCGATTTTAGGTGATTATGTAAGGAACTACTACCATGAATAAATTCACGGTATCGGGGCTTAATGACTATATAAAAGATGTTTTGAGCCAAGACTTTCTTTTGCAAGAGATTTATGTAGAAGGAGAAGTAGCTGATTATAAGAAAAATAACTCAGGCCATCTATACTTTTTGATTAAAGATGAAAGCTCCAAGATTAAGTGCGCCTTCTATTGTTATAAGAACGAGGAAGAGATTACACTTGAGAATGGTATGAAAGTTTTTATAAAAGGTAAAATCTCTACTTATGATCAAAACAGCACTTATCAGATCAATGTTGACTATGTGGAAGAACTTGGCATAGGTAAGCTTAAAAAAGAGTTCAGAAAAACACTTGAAAAGCTTGAAAAAGAAGGCCTTTTTGATGAAGAGCATAAAAAAGAAATACCAAAGTACCCAAGAAGACTTGGACTCATCGCTTCATCAACGAGCGCTGGCTTTAGAGATATAGTAAAGGTGCTTAGACGTAGAACTAATATGATTGACATAATTCTATATGATTCCTTCGTTCAAGGGGACATGGCGGTTAACAATATCAATAGTGGACTGGACTACTTTAATCAAAAGAACGATGTAGACCTCATACTTATCGCAAGAGGCGGCGGTAGCTACGAAGAGCTAGCCGTTTTTAACGACGAGAGCATGGCTAGGAAAATATTCGCATCAAAGATACCTGTAATGACAGCCGTTGGTCACCAGATCGATAGCTTTATAGCGGACCTTGTAGCAGATAAGAGATGCGCAACACCATCAGAAGCGGCTGAGATCATATCCAAGTACTACTATGAACTACCAGATATACTTGATCAAAACATAATTCAGATAAGTTTTTTAATGAATCACTATATTTCAAGCGAAGAAGCTAATTTAAAGAATAAACGTGATTTGATAAATAGCTTAAACACTAAAACTCTAATTGACAATTTTTATTCAAAGACAAACAATCTGATGATACTTATTAAAAAAGAGATGGATAAGTACATCTACTCTAAAGAGAAAAAAGTCGATATGCTCGCTTCAAGGCTTATATATTCATCAGTTAGTAAAAGGATAGACGAATCGACTAATACTATCGAAAAGAGAATAACAAGCATAAATCAAGCTATGAATAATAAATTAAGTGCAATGACTGAGGATCTACAAAAGTTCAAGCTAAGACTTACTATAAATGATATTTATAAGACATTAAGAAGAGGCTATTTTTTATTAAGCGATTTAGATAATAAAACAATTAAAGACGCTAATAATATTAAAGAAGGTATGGATATATTCATTAAGTCATACAATAGTAGCATTAAAGCTCATGTGTTGGAGGTAAATAATGACATTAAATTATGAAAAAACATTAGATAACTTAGATGACATTCTTGAAAAATTACAAAGTCAAGAACTAAGTTTAGATGAGAGCATAGATGAATTTGAAAAAGCAGTAAAACTTTACAAAGAACTGAATAAAAAATTAAGTGAAGCTAAGATGAAGATTAAAAAAATTGAGATAGACGATTTAAATCTATCTAAAGAGATCGATTACGAAGTAGAAGACAATGATTTTGAGACTATAGACTCATTCAAAGACTTTGACGAAGCACACGATGACGATTTGGACTACGACGATGATGAATATTAATACATTTAAGGAAAGCTTTGACAAAAGGCTACCTATGGAGCTTAAGCCCTATCTTAACGATGACGTCATCTCAGAGGCCATAGAATACGCTTCATACGATGCAGGTAAGAGGCTTAGACCCTTTATTCTATATAGCCTTGGAAGAGAGCTAGAGCTCGATAAGAAGCTAATAAATGCCTTTGCGGTCACACTTGAGCTAATTCATAATTACTCCTTAGTTCATGATGATTTGCCAGCTATGGATAATGATGAGTATAGACGCGGTAAATTTACAGTTCACAAGAAATATGGTGAAGCAAACGCAATTTTGTGTGGTGATGCACTTTTAAATTTGTCTATGGAATATCTAGCTCATAAGCTTAAAGATAGTAATAATACAAACATATTAAAAGCAATGAGTTACATGTATAGATCATCAGGTGTTAAAGGCATGATACTTGGTCAGTCAGAAGACATTCGCATGGAGAGTGACGAGTCAGGCGAGTATACTTACGATGAATATAAGACTATGATATTAAATAAGACAGGAAGACTATTTAATATAGCTTTTCTAGTCCCATGTATTTTAGCTGATAAAGATGAAGATACGATGAAAAACGTTCTAATCTTCTCAAGACTATTTGCAATGAGCTTTCAAATAAAAGATGACCTTGACGACTTGAAAGAAAATAAAGAGATAGATGGCAACAATATACTTAAGTTTCACTCACTTGAAGAGTCTAAAGAGATACTTGAAGAAAATCTTAAGAAGATGAAGGTGCTTCAAGAAAGACTGAAGTATAAAACAACAAATTATTGTTTGGAACTAATTAAATAATTCTTAAAAAATTCTATAAAAATACTTGAAATTATTAAGTTTATATGATATAATCTAGTGGTTAATGTGATAAGAGAGGTGAAAAAAATGAAAAAAGGAATACATCCAGAATTTAAAGAAGTAACTGTTACATGCGCATGTGGTAACACATTCGTTACAGGTTCAACAAGAGACGAGTTAAAAGTAGAAGTTTGCTCTGAATGTCACCCATTCTTTACAGGTAAACAAAAGTTTACTGAACGTGGTGGCCGCGTAGAGAAATTCAAGAAGAGATACAAAAAAGACGAAAATTAGCAGACTTTTTTCTGCTAATTTTTCATTATATAGGTGAAAAAATGAAAAAGAATTTTAAAACAAGTATAGGTGGACAAGCTTTAATCGAAGGTATACTAATGAAGGGACCAGAAAAAACTTCTATAGCCGTTAGAAAACCTGATGGCGAGATAGAGGTAAGTGTAAAAGATGAATCGGCTAAGAACAACAAGCTCATCTTTAAATTGCCATTCATAAGAGGTATATCAAAGCTAGTGGACTCAATGTCCGAAGGCACTAAAGCTCTCTATTATTCTGCTTCCTTCTATGATGACGAAGAGGATAAAAAGGAAACTAATAAATTTAAGGATACTTTGTTTAATATTTTTACTTTTGTTTTTTCTTTTTTTATAGCTATAACAATGTTTGTTGTCATTCCAACATTCATAGCTAACTTCTTAAAGGATAAAATCAATAATATATTCTTACTAAACTTTGTAGAAGGCTTGATAAGGATATCTATATTTTTAGTATATATAACTTTAATATCAAATCAAAAAGATTTAAAGAGAGTATTTATGTACCACGGAGCTGAGCACAAGACAATCTTTGCTTATGAGAACGGTCTTGATCTTACAGTTGAAAACGTACAAAAGATGAGTAAGTATCATCCAAGATGTGGAACAAGCTTCTTATTCATGGTTATGCTTATATCAATTATTGTGCTTTCATTCTTTGGCTGGCCATCTCCACTTATGAGAATAATCTCAAGAATTGTCGCACTGCCTATCATAGCTGCAATATCATACGAAATCAACAGATTCATAGGCAAGTACGATAACGTTGGAGTTTGCAAGATGGCTTCCAAACCTGGACTATGGCTACAAAAGATAGCTACAGTTAAGGAACCGGACGATGATATGGTTGAAGTAGCGATCGCTGCAGTCAAAGAAGTAATACCTAGTGAAGAGGGTTTAGACGCTTGGTAGTTAAGAATTTAATTATTAAGGCTTTGTTAGATATAGAAGAGTCAGGAAAGAAAATTCCCAACCCTATTGGCGAGATATACATGCTTTTAGAGCATCTTACTCAGAAGGATAAGCTATTTTTAACTTTGAACAAAGACTTTGAAGTAAACGAAGAAGAGTTTTTTAAACTGCTAAATAAGAGGTTGAATGACACTCCCATGGCTTACATCATAGGCAAGAAGTATTTTAGAAACATTATTCTAAAAACCGACGAAAGAGCACTTATACCAAGATTTTGCACTGAAGAATTAATAGATATTGTTAATAAACACATCAAAGCTGGTGACAAAATCTTAGATATGTGCACTGGAACTGGAGCCATTGCTCTTGCTATTAAAAATGAGAATCCATCAGTAGAATTAAGCTTATCTGATATTTCAAAAGATGCCTTAGACTTATCAAGGGAAAATGCTTTACTGAACAATTTATCTGTAAATTTTATTTTATCGGATTTATTTGATAATATTATTGACACATATGATATACTTATAGCGAACCCACCGTACATTTCTAAGGAAGAATATATTAATCTAGAAGCGGATTTATTTAAAGAGCCAAAACTTGCTTTAGTAGGCGGTGATTTGGGATATGAATACTATGAAAAAATCATTAAACAGGCTAGAGAGAAGATTAAACGAATGGTATTTTTCGAGATTGGATACGATCAAGGAAATATTGTTAAAGATATATTAGAAAATTATAATTATAAAAATATTAAAATCTACAAAGATCTTGAAGGCTTTGATAGATTTATTTCTGCCTGCATTTAGGAGATGAGAAAATGTTAGAAAAATTAAATTTTATTGAAGACAAGTACAAAGAACTTGGCGAAAAAGTTATGGACCCAGATCTTTTAAAAGATATGAAAGAGTATCAAAAGACAATGAAGGAGTATGCTGACTTAAAGCCAATAGTTGATAGATATAAAGAATATCAAACTTATCTAAAAGAACTTAAGGATACTGAAGAAATGCTTAATGAAAATCTTGATGATGAAATGAGAGAACTTGCTAAAGAAGACTTAAAGAATTTGCAAGAAAACATCGAGAAGGCTGAAGAAGACCTTAAGATTATGCTTATACCAAAGGACCCTAATGATGAAAGAAACGTTATCATGGAAATCAGAGGCGGTATAGGCGGGGAAGAAGCTGCACTATTTGCAGGCGACTTATTTAGAATGTACTCTATGTATGCTGATAAGAGAGGCTACAGAACAGAAATTATGAGCACTAACGAAACTGGTATTGGTGGCTACAAAGAAGTTATATTTATGATAACAGGAAAAGGTGCTTACTCAAGATTAAAACATGAGTCTGGGGTACACAGAGTACAAAGAGTACCAGAGACTGAGGCATCAGGAAGAATTCATACTTCAGCTGCGACAGTTGCAGTTATGCCTGAAGCTGATGACGTAGAAATCGAAATTAATGAAAACGATCTTAAGATAGATGTTTATAGAGCGAGCGGCCACGGCGGACAATGCGTTAATACAACCGACTCAGCTGTTAGAATTACACACGTACCTTCAGGACTTGTAGTTACATGCCAAGACGAAAAATCACAATTAAAGAACAAAGAAAAAGCAATGAAGGTTCTTAAATCAAGACTGTATGACAAGATGCTACAAGAACAAAACGATGAACTAGCTAAGCTTAAGAAGGGCCAAGTAGGTTCAGGAGACAGGTCTGAAAGAATTAGGACATATAACTTCCCACAAGGAAGGGTAACTGATCATAGAATCAATTTAACTTTATATAGATTGGAAGATTTTTTGAATGGCGATTTAGATGAGATGATAGACGCTCTACTAACTCACGAACAAGCAGAAAAATTAAAAGAATTGGAGGCATAAGATGAAAGCATCTCTTAGTATTAAGAAATCGATTTTGGCTTTACAACACTTGATTGCTATGTTTGGAGCTACAGTATTAGTTCCTATACTTACAGGACTTGATCCATCAGTAGCACTTTTCAGTGCAGGCTGCGGTACACTTATATTTCACTATTGCACAAAGAAAAAAGTGCCAGTATTTTTAGGATCATCCTTTGCATTTATACCAGTTATAGCGCAAGTAGCAACAAAGTATGGCGACCTAAGGTACGCTCAAGGCGGTATGTTGGTTGCTGGTTTGGTCTATGTATTATTTTCATTCTTCATCAGAGGCATAGGTATAGAAAAAATACAAAAGATACTACCACCTCAAGTAATTGGTCCTATGATTATAGTTATAGGCTTCAATCTATTGCCAACAGCATTTAATATGGCAAAGACATCATATATTGTAGCTGGACTTACTTTAGCTCTTGCTGTAGCTTGGCCATTTCTTGTAAAAGGTTTCTTAAAGCAAATATCAATACTCGTTGCAGTTATATTTGGCTATGTACTATCAGTTGCTTTTAAACTAGTTGACTTCACAGCGATAAATAACGCTCAATATTTTGCAGTGCCAAACTTTACTTTGCCGCTATTTGACATTGAAGCGATAATAATTATAGTTCCTATAATATTCGCAGTATTTATGGAACACCTAGGAGACATAACTACTAACGGAGCAGTAGTTGGTCAAAACTTCATTGAAGATCCTGGTCTAAATAGAACATTATTAGGAGACGGATTGGCTACAGTATTTGCTTCACTAATAGGCGGTCCTGCCAATACAACTTATGGCGAAAACACAGGTGTTTTAGCAATTACTAAGAATTACGATCCATCAATACTAAGACTTGCAGCTGTATTTGCAATTATCCTAGGCTTTGTAGGTAAGCTTGGCGGATTCTTAAGAACTATACCTCAAGCAGTTATGGGTGGTATATCCATAATGTTATTCTCAATGATAGGCTTTATCGGAATTAGAAATATTAGAGATAATCATGTTAAATTTAATATTAAAAATATAATAGTTATGGGATCAATTTTATTTATAGGTTTCTCAGGCGGTTTATTTAAAGAGCTATTTGGGTTTTCTATAGAACTTCCAATAACTTCCAATATTAGCCTTAACGGTCTTAGTTTAGCTGCTATCGTTGGTATTTTATTAAACGCAATGCTAAATGGAGTAAAGAGGGATGCTTGATATTGATCTTCTTGTAGAAGAGGTAAAAAAGTCAAAGCATATGGTTTTCTTCGGAGGTGCAGGCGTATCGACTGAAAGCGGTATACCTGACTTTAGAGGAGCAGGGGGCATTTATACCGACAGGCTTTATGAAGGATACGAACCAGAAGTTGTTTTGAGTAATAAATTTTATCATGCTCATCCAGACATATTCTTCGACTTTTGTAGAGATAAAGTCATATATGAGAATGTTAAACCTAATGAAGGCCACAAGGCACTCGCAAGACTAGAAGAAATGGGTATACTTAAGGCTGTTATTACTCAAAATATTGATAATTTGCATCAAGATGCAGGAAGCAAAAGAGTTATAGAGCTACATGGTAATATCAACAGATCCTATTGCACTAAGTGTCATAAAGAGTTTGATGCAATGTATATAAAGCACTCTAAGGGCACATGCACTTGTGATGAGTGCGGTGCAATAATCAAACCAGATGTTGTATTATATGGCGAAGCCTTAGACCAAGATGTCATGCTTGATGCTATAAGTGAAGTGTCGAAGGCAGATTTATTGCTAGTTGCTGGAACATCTTTAAAAGTATATCCAGCAGCTGGACTAATTAGATACTTTAACTCAGACAATCTTATTATTATAAATAAAGATAAAACATCTTATGATAGATATGCTAAGCTTGTCTTTAATGATGGCTTTGGCAAGATATTAAAAGAAGTGGTGGATAGAATTGACATATGATGCTATAGTTATAGGAGCAGGTGCAGCAGCACTATTTTTTGGAGCTCTTAATAAGGATAAATTAAATATACTTATGCTCGAGAGAAACGATAGAGTTGGCAAAAAGCTTCTAACAACTGGCAATGGCAGATGCAATTACACTAACACTAAGCTAGGTGAAAACCCATATAATGATGCAGATTTTACATCATATATAATAAATAAATATGGATATAAATCTATAGAGTATAAGTTCAAATCTATGGGCATATATCCATATATTGAAGAAGATAGAGTGTATCCAATGTCATTACAAGCATCAAGCGTTCTTGATGTGCTTAGATATGAAAATGAAAGAAACAATGTTACTATAAAAACTGATGTCTTTGTAAAAGGCTTTCATAAAGACGGGGACTTATTTGTACTTAAAGATCAAAACTCAAATACTTATAAGGCTAAGAGCTTAGTTGTGGCGTGTGGCGGTTCTGCTATGCCTAAATTTGGCTCAGATGGCAATTTGTTCAATCAGATTAAAAAGCTTGGTATGAAAATTAATGAAACAAAGCCAGCCTTAGTTCCATATGAGTGCGATTACAAGTATCTAAAGCATCTTGATGGCCTTAGATTAAAGGCTAAATTAAGTCTAATAAAAGATAATAAAATAATTACTTATAATACTGATGATGTGTTATTCACAAGCTACGGTCTATCAGGTCCTACAGTATTTCAGTTGTCAAGATATATAAAGGGTAAGGAAAGTGATTATAAGTTCAGCATAGATATTTTTTATACTTTAAGTGAATCTGAACTATATACATTATTAATTGAAAGAAGAAGAGATATCGGATATAAAAAACTTGATGATTTCTTTATAGGATTTTTACACAAAAGACTTATCGTTCCTATTATTGACAAGCTAAATATAAGTAAAGACATTCTAGCTAGAGACCTAAGCGATGCACAATTACATACATTAGTAAAGATACTAAAAGAATTTGAGCTAAAAATTATAAAGAATAAAGGCTATGGCATTGGTCAGATAAGCCTTGGTGGAGTAAATACCAAAGAGATAAACGCTAAGACTATGGAGTCAAAGAAACTTAAAGGTTTATATTTCATTGGGGAAGTCATTGACATAGACGGCCCGTGTGGAGGCTACAATCTAAGCTTTGCATGGATGTCAGCTATGGCTGCGTATGATGATATAGTTTTGAGGTGGAAAGCTTGATAAATTATCAAAAGAAATTTTATGAATATAAAGAACAAGGTAAAAAGATAAATATTTCATTGCTAGGAGCAGGCTTTATGGGCAAGGCACTAGTTAGTCAATATATACAAAGCGAGGTTTTAAATCCCTTGCTAATATCTTCAAGACACATTGAAGATGCAATTGAGGCTTATTTAGCAGCAGGTATTGATAAAGAAAAGATTGTTAAAATTACAAGTGCTGATGAAATTAAAGATTTAAATAAGTATTATATATGCGAAGACAAGGAGCTCTTGTATAAATCTGAGCACATTGATTATGTGATAGATGCAACAGGCGAGCCTATAGTAGGCACTGAGATTAGTTATAACGCACTAATGAATGGTAAAAACGTAATTACATTTAACCTAGAGAGCGATGTCTGTGTGGGCACTATACTATCAAAGATTGCTAAAGAAAAAGGACTTATATATACAGGTATAGATGGCGACGAGCCAGGAACAGTTCTTGAGCTTTACAATGAAGCAAAGATTATGGGCTTTGATGTACTTGCGATAGGTAAGGGAAAGAACAATGAAGTAGATTTAGAGGCTAATCCAGATACTGTCAGTGAATCTGCAAAAGAGAAAGGCATAAAGAAAGAGATGCTTGCAAGCTTTGTCGACGGCACTAAGACTATGGTGGAGATGGCGACTATGAGCAATGCTACTGGCTTTAGAGTAGATATTGACGGAGGGCACGGTGTCAAGTCAGACATTAAGTCGCTTGATAAGAAACTTTGCCTTAAGTCAGAAGGCGGCATACTTAATTCATACGGTATAGTTGACTATGTTAATGGTATAGCACCCGGCGTTTTTGTTATAGTGAAAAGTGATTTAAAAAAGATTGATCACTTGATGCGCTTCTTAAAGATGGGTGATGGACCGAACTATGTATTATATAGGCCATATCATCTAACTAGTATAGAAACTATAAACACAGTATTAAAAGCACACTTTGATAAGCTTGAAGCTATTAAACCAATATCTGAATTACCTTACTCAGATGTTGTAGCGGTAGCTAAGAAGGATATGAAGAAGGGCGATAAACTAGATTATATTGGAGGGTTTACTTTCTACGGTAAGTGCATAGATTTTGAAAAATCTAGAGAGAAGAACCTGGTACCTATTTCAATTATCAATGAAGGTGCTACTCTTAGTAGAGATGTTAAAAAAGGCGAATGTATTGATTATAATAGCGTTGAACTGGATAGCGAGACGCTTGTATATAAACTTAGAAAAGAAATAGAAGCGAAATACGATGCTTCAAGGAGGTAATTATGGACTTAAAAGCTTTATCAAATGATCGAGTTGCTGATAGAGAACACGCAATATCAGAATATTGGAACAGCATCGATTTATTAAAGTTAACAAATGATAAAAGAGATAAGGACAATAGATATGTGTTCTTTGAAGGACCGCCAACTGCTAACGGTAAACCTGGTATTCACCATGTTAGTGGTAGAACTTTAAAGGACTCTGTCTGCAGATATAAGGTTATGCAAGGTTACTATGTAAACAGAAAAGCTGGTTGGGATACTCATGGACTTCCTGTTGAGATAGAAGCTGAAAAACAATTAGGCCTTCATAATAAACAAGACATTGAAAAGTATGGCGTTAAAGAATTTAATGAAAAATGTAAAGAGTCAGTATTTAAGTATGAATCACTTTGGAGAAAGATGACTGAAAAGATGGCTTATCTAATCGACCTTGATCATCCATACATAACTCTTGACAATGACTACATTGAATCAGTATGGCATATACTAGACAAGATGTTTAAGGATGGACTAATATATGAAGGTCACAAGATTATGCCTTACTGCCCAAGATGTGGTACTGGACTTGCATCTCATGAAGTTGCTCAAGGTTATGAAATGATTAAAACAGAATCAGTTTATGCGAAATTCAAGAAAAAAGGCACAGACAATGAATACTACCTTGCTTGGACAACTACACCATGGACACTTCCTTCAAACGTAAGCTTAACAGTTAATAAAGATGCTGATTATATTAAGATAAAACACAAAGAGACTGGAGAAATTTTATATTTAGCAAAGGCTCTATTCAAAAAAGCTCTTGAAAAGGATGCTGAAAACTATGAGATCATCGCTGAGATGAAGGGTTCAGACCTAGTTGGTGAGGAGTATGAACAACTACTTCCATATCTACATTGCGACAAAAAAGCTTTCTTCATAACAGAAGCTGACTATGTTACTATGGAAGATGGTACTGGTATTGTACACACAGCACCTGCCTTCGGTGAAGATGACTATAATACATCAAGAAGATATGATTTACCTGTTCTTAATCCAGTTGATGAAGAAGGTAAGTACACAGATACACCATGGAAGGGCATGTGGGTAATGGACGCCGACCCATTAATCATAGAAGAACTTAAGAAGGAACATAAGTTATATAGAAAACAAAAGATAGAACACAACTATCCACATTGCTGGAGATGCCATACACCACTTCTTTATTATGCAAAGCCATCTTGGTATATAGAAGTTACTAAGTTTAAGGATAAAATTGTTGCTAATAACGATACTGTTAACTGGTTCCCTGACTATGTTGGTGAAAAGAGATTTGGTAACTGGTTAGACAATTTAAAAGACTGGGCACTATCAAGATCTAGATATTGGGGAACACCACTTCCTATATGGAGATGCGAAGAGTGCGGTCACATGGAGAGCATTGGTTCTAGAAAAGAACTAAAGGAAAAGGCTATTGAAAATATTGATGAAAACATTGAACTACACAGACCATTTGTTGATGATGTTCACCTAGAATGTCCTCATTGCCACGGCAAGATGACAAGAGAAAAGGATGTAATTGACGTTTGGTTCGACTCAGGCGCAATGCCATTTAGCCAATGGCACTATCCATTTGAACACACTGAAGACTTTGATCACAAGTTCCCAGCAGATTTTATCTGCGAAGGTATAGACCAAACTAGAGGCTGGTTCTACAGCTTACTTGCTATATCAACATATATGATGAATAAGTCTCCATATAAGAACGTTCTTGTTAATAACCTAGTTCTTGATAAGTATGGCAAGAAGATGAGTAAGAGTAGAGGCAATACTATAGATCCGTTTGAACTATTCGAAGAATATGGTGCGGATGCTGTTAGATGGTACTTATTATATGTATCACCAGCTTGGACTACAAAGAAAGTTGACGTTGACGGTATTAAGGATATAAGTTCAAAGTTCTTTAACACACTTAGAAATGTATACAACTTCTTCTACATGTATTTGCAAACTGATGGCATAGATCCAAAGTCATTAGACGTGCCATATGAAAAGAGAAGTGATATAGACAAGTGGATACTTGCAAAGTACAACAAGCTTCTTGAAAGAATACAAGAAGAGATGGATAAGTTTGAATTAACAAATGTTGTTAGAATGATACAAGATTTTGTTGTTGAAGATATATCAAACTGGTACATCAGACGTTCAAGAAGAAGATTTTGGGCTACAGAACTTGATGATGACAAGAAGGCTGTTTTACAAACAACATATGAAATACTTCTTGGCGTTTCTAAGATTATAGCTCCATTTGCTCCGTATACAGCCGAGGAACTATATCAAAGACTTGGTGACCTAGAGTCAGTTCACATAGATTATTATCCAAAGGCTAACAAGGATTTAATTGATGAAAAGCTTATCTTCAAGATGGATCTTGTTCGTACACTTGTTAAGCTTGGAAGATCATCAAGAGAGAATGCTAAGATCAAGGTTAGAATACCTCTTAATGAGATAGTTATCGATGGTAAGTATAAGGAAGACCTTAAGGACTTAACTGATTTAATTAAGGAAGAGCTTAACGTTAAGCATGTTTACTACGAAGACGACTTAAAGAAGTATATGAACTTCAACTTAAAACCAAACTTCAAGGTTGCAGGTTCTATACTTGGATCAAAGATCAAGGACTTCACTAAGTATTTATTAAACGTTAATAGCATAGACTTTGTAGATAAGCTTGATCACGCTGACCAAAATATTGAGCTTAATGGTGAAGCAACTGAGATTAAGAAAGATTATGTAGATGTAAGAATTGAGTCTAAAGAAGGCTTTAATGTTGAAATGGAAAATGGTGTCTTCATCATACTTGATACTAAATTAACAAAGGATCTACTTGATGAAGGTTACCTAAGAGAATTCATCTCAAAGGTACAACAACTAAGAAAGCAAAATGACTTTGATGTTCTTGACAAGATTAAAATCTCTGTTGAAGCAAGCGATGACTTGAAAGAAATTTTCAACAAGTTTAAAGACTTTATATTAAAAGAGACTGTAGCTGATAGTATTGAGTACAAGAAACTTGGTATTGAAGATACAGATTTAAACGACAAAACTATAAAGATATTTGTAGAAAGAATATAAATTTATTAAGACTAGGGCATAAGCTCTAGTCTTTTTTTGTAAGTGAAAAGCCAGGGCAAATGCTCTGGCCAATTTTTATATGCGGGCATTATTATAAAGATATTATAATAATGTTTCAATAAAATGAAATATTTATGCAAAAATTATTGACAATTAAAAGCTCGAGTTGTATAATATCATTAGTTAGCATATGCTAACTATATCTATTTTCAAATTTTGTCAAGAAGAATTTATAGAAAAACAATCGGAAATCTCATAAATCCCATCTATAATCTTTTTTTTATTGTTTATTGTTAACAAACAAATTCTTTTGCTTACAACAATACTACCCTTAAAATTTTTTGACAAAATTATATAGATATTCTTCATTAATAAAATAAAGATTTTATTATAATTATACATGCATAATTATTTTTATAAGAAAGGAGAAAATATGGAAAAAAGTAAAATTATTTTTGGACACGATTTTTTAAAGATGCTTGGAAGAACAAGGCTCAGACCAGGCGGCGGTCTTATGACCGATTGGCTACTTGATCAGGTACAGATTGATAAAGATATGCAAGTTTTGGAAGTTGCTTGCAATAGAGGAGATAACCTAATAAGAGTTTATACTAAATATAAATGCAAAATAATAGGCATAGACAATGACCAAGTTGTCATAGATCAAGCTATGGAAAATCTAAAGCTTTTAGGTCTAGACAAAGAAATTGAAGTTATGAATATGGATGCCTTAAAGTTGGATTTCGAGGATGAAACATTTGATTTAATAATTAATGAAGCAATGCTTACCATGCTTCCAAATGAAGAAAAAGCAAAGGCTCTTAAAAATTATCACAGAGCTTTAAAAAAAGGCGGCTATTTATTAACTCATGATGTGGCAGTGGAAAATGAAAGTGAAGATATAAGAAGGCAACTTTCAAGATTTACAAACATGAATGTGTATCCTCTAACCGTAGAAAATTGGAACAAACTGTTTATAGAAAATTCTTTTAGACCTTTTTCACAAAGGACTGGCAAGATGATTCTCTTAGACAGGGATACAATCATAAAAGATGAGGGACCAGTAGGGGCTGCAAATTTTTATAAAAAAGCTTATGCAGAAGAAAATAGGGAAAGATTTGTAAAAATGTTAGAGAACTCTAAAAATGCAAAAAATTCTTATATAGTTTTAGCAAGTAAAAAGGAGGATTAGATGAAAGCTATTAAAAAAATATCATTAATTTTATGCTTGACAGTGCTTGCCTTAACAGGCATGACTGCTTGTGGCAATAAAAAAACTGGACAAAATTTAGAAAGTAAGGAAGTAGCTCAAACCGAGAAAAAGGAAGAAAAGACAGAAAAGACAGAAGAAACTAATGATGAAAATAAAAAAACCAGGACAATCACAGACCACGCAGGTAACACGATAGAGGTTCCTGAGAAAATTGAAAGAATAGTAATAGACCAGATTCCTATTTTATCTACTTATATGGCTTATCACCATGGAAAGGCTCCGTATATTGTTGGTTATGCGGGTTCTCTTAAGCAAGTAATCTCAAATACAGTTTTAAAAGATATAGCTCCAGAGCTTCTTGATAGCCAAAATACAGTTCAAGCTCAATCTGACATTAATATTGAGGAAATAATGAAGCTTAAACCAGATGTTATTTTTTACAATGCTTCGAATAAAGAACACTATGAAACTCTTAAAAAGACAGGGATTCCGTGTGTAGGATTTGCTACAGTTGGCACAAATGGACCAGCTGACCCAATAGATAGGTACACACAATGGTTAAAGCTCTTAGAAGATGTATTTGGCGAAAACGGAAAGACAGATGATTTTATAAAAGCAGGTCAAGATATTGTAAAAGATGTTGAAGAAAGAATTTCAAAAATAGATGATAGTAAAAAACCAACTGGTGTGATTTTATGGAAGTATGTTCAAGGTGTACCAATGGTTGCTGGCAAAGGTGTTTTTGGGGATTTCTGGCTAAATAGAATTGGTGTTAAAAATTTAGCTAATGAAGCAAAAGGGTTCGCCAAAGTTTCTATTGAACAATTTTATCAATGGAATCCAGATATACTTTATCTTGATGGACCTGGTCTTCTTGATATTACAACAAAAGATGTATTTGAAAATTCAGTAGAAGGTATCAATTTTTCAAATATGAAAGCTGTTAAGGATAAAAAAGTTTATAACACTAAGCTTGGCATGTGGAATTGGTTTACACCAAATCCAGACGGACCACTTGTACTAGCTTGGCTTGCAAAATCAACTTACCCAGAAGAATTTAAAGACTATGATCTAAAAGCAATGATTAAAGATTACTATAAAACATGGTATGATTATGAATTAACAAATGAACAAATTGAGGATATGTTTGATATATGATTAAAGAAATCTTTATCAAAGATAAAAAGATAACAGCAAGCTCATATGTGATACTAATTAGTCTACCTATATTGATCTGCGTTTTGGCACTTGCTATAGGTAGGATGCCTCTAAGCATAGGACAGATTATCGATTTTTTTAATGCTTATTTAGGAGGAAGAGACTTTGATCCTATGCTTGAATCAGTAATAATAAATGTGAGATTACCAAGAATTATTACTGGTCTAATAGTGGGAGCTGGTCTTTCCACAGCAGGTCTTGCGTTTCAAGGGGTTTTTTCAAACCCCTTGGCAACTCCTGATATACTAGGTGTAAGCTCAGCTGCAAGTCTTGGAGCTGTAATTGGTATACTTTTATCGCTTTCAACCTTATCTATTCAAGTCTTTGCTTTAGCTTTTGGATTAATTGGAGTAGTTTTAACCCTTTATATTGGCAAGAGTAGAACTAGGTCATCAACGATAATGCTTATACTAGCAGGTCTTGTAGTTTCATCATTATCAAATGCTCTAGCGTCTCTTCTAAAATATACAGCAGACCCGACAGATAAGTTGCCAGCCATCAGTTATTGGCTTATGGGTTCTTTTGCAAGATCATCTTATAAAAATTTGATGTTATCTGCGCCCCTAATAATTTTGGGAGTCATCATAATAAGACTATTGATATTTAGGCTAAATATCATGAGCCTATCAGAAGATGAAGCAAAAAGTCTAGGAGTTAATGTAAAAAAAACTAGGCTTATTTTTATATTTGCATCAACACTTATTACAGCTTCATCTATATCAATGTGTGGTCAAGTCGGATGGATTGGTTTGATAATTCCTCACATGGCAAGGATGATGGTGGGAGCCAATAATACTCACACCCTACCTTTTAGTATATCTTTAGGAGCAAGTCTTATGGTACTAATAGAAGCTTTATCAAGAACGGTTTCTGTAATAGAATTACCTATTTCAGTTCTTACAGCAATAATTGGAGCTCCCATTTTTATAAGTTTAATTAGAAAAACCGGGGGTGGTTTCAATTAAGTTAGAAGTAAAAGATGCAGGATTTTATCATGATGAAAATAATGTATTATTTAAGAATTTATCTTTTTGTTTGAATCAAGGTGAGGTTTTATCTATTTTAGGACCCAATGGAGTTGGCAAGACTAGCCTTATAAGATGTATATGTGATTTTGAAAAATGGAAACTAGGAAAGAGTTTTATGGATGGAAAAGATATTTCAAGTTTTAATAGAAGAGACTTATGGTCTAAGATATCATATGTTCCTCAAAAAAGATCATTTTCTTTTGAATATTCTGGAATTGATATGGTAGTGTTAGGGCTTTCTAGTAAACTTGGACCATTTGCAAAACCAGGTGCAAGAGAATATGAAAAGGCAGAAAATCTTATGAAAAGCTTAGCTATAGAAAATCTTAAAGATAAGTCATGTTCAGTGATGAGTGGAGGAGAACTTCAGATGGTTCTCATAGCCAGAGCCTTAATTTCAGATCCAAGCTTAATCATATTAGATGAGCCAGAAAGTGGTCTTGATTTTAAAAATCAACTTAAAATAATTTCATTAATCAAAAAACTATCCAAGATAGATAATATTAGTGTTATTATAAATACTCATTACCCAGCCCATGCTCTTGAAATAGCGGATAAATGCTTGATGTTAATGGAAAATGCTAGACATAAAATAGGCAAAACGTCTGATATTATCTGTAAGGAAAATATGAAAGACGCCTTTGGGGTAGAGGTTATACTCGAAAAAATAAAAAAACATGAAAAAGAATATGAGGCTGTAATACCAATTAGAATTGTAGGAGATTAAAATGAAAAATATTAGCAAGGGAAAAATATTGACACCAGAAGAGGTCATACCCATAAAAGAAAATCAAACTATAAGCAAGAAACTCTTAGATTTATGTGATCGTCATATCTTACTCATGGGTCTTGACCAAAACACGGACATTTCCCCTGAATTCTATGCTGAAGAAAGAATATATTTTGTTTTAAAAGGCGAGATTAACTTTAATAATGAAAAACTTATAAATAATGAATTAATACTTTTTGAAAAAAACAAACTTTTTGACATAGAGACATATAAAAAAAGTATATTTTTAGAAATCGCAATTAACTTAGAGGAGGATGAAATGAAAAATATTGAAAAAGGAAAGAAAATCAAATTAATTAACTGTTTAGATTATGTAGATGGAGCAATTGTAAATATTGACCTTGTATCTAAAGACGAGTTTAAGGTATTTTTAATGGCTTTTGATGCAGGAGAAGGTCTAAAACCTCATAAGGCTCCTGGAGATGCTCTTGTCATGGCACTTGAGGGCAAGGCAAAGCTTCTTGTTGGAGACAAAGAAATCGAGATTGAATCTGGAGAACAAATAGTATTTCCGGCAAATGTAATCCACAATGTAACTGCAATTACAAGATTTAAAATGTTATTAGTCTTATCTATAGATAAATAAAAGAACGAATTAGTTTTTATATGTACCCTCCTTACTGGACAAATTACTAAGGAGGGTACATATCATTGTGCTCTGGCTATAGCTTTATTTTATTTAGAATTTTTTCTTAAATGTATTCATTATGTCTCTTGCAACAGTTTTACCTATTTGATAAGTAAAAGCGCTGAAAACTCTTTTTATGACTTTATCAGCCATGCCTTCATTTCTCTTCTTTTGATTTTGTTTTGTTCTGTATTCTTTTTGCGCTTCTTTTTCGGCTTTTTCTTCTTCCATCTCTTTATTGATTTGAACATATCTTTCACTAAGTATCTCATATGCAGACTCTCTGTCGATAGCGTCTTTATATTTTTTATTAAAATCAGAGCTATTAACAATATCATTAAATACAGCATCATCTATCATACCAATCTTTGACATAGGAGGTCTTATAAGGGTAATCTCTGCAATGGATGGTTCGCCATCTTCATTAAGAGTAGAGACTAGGGCTTCACCAGTTTTAAGATTAAGTATGGCTTTTTCGCTGTCAAAGTTAGGATTCTTTCTAAAGCTATCTGCAGCATACTTTACATTCTTAATCTCATTTGGAGTGTAGGCTCTTAGTGCGTGCTCAATTCTATTAGACAATTGGCTAAGAACTTCTTCAGGTATGTCTTTAGGATTTTGAGTAACGAAGAATATACCAACGCCCTTAGACCTGATAAGTTTTATGATAGTTACGATATTTTCAAGCATCTTTTTATTTAAGTCCTTAAAAATTAGGTGAGCTTCATCTAGGAACAAAACAAGTTTTGGCTTATCCAAATCTCCGACTTCTTCAAGGCTAGTAAATATTTGACTAAGTAGATATATGACAACAGATTGATACATCTTTGAGTTCAAATAAAGCTCAGTGCAATTAAGTATGTTTGCTGTTCCTTTTTCACCACTGTTTACTAAAAGATCATCAACATCGAAAGAAGGTTCACCAAAGAAATCTATAGCACCTTCATTTTCAAATCTAATAAGAGTTCTTTGTATAGCATTTATACTTTGCTTAGCAACATTACCATACTTACTTGAAATATCACTAGAAAAGTCCGCCATGTACTTAAGCATAATCTTCAAATCTTTAAAATCAATAAGCTTAAGTCCATTCTCATCGGCGATTTTATACATAACATCAATGACGCCGCTTTGTACTTCGTTAAGACCAAGCATCTTTGAAAGAAGTACGGGGCCTACATCAGTAACAGAGGCTCTTAATGGAACACCTTTTTTATATATATCGAAAATTTCAACAGGGAAGCTGTCAACTTGGTAGTCATCAATGCCAAGCTTTTCAATTCTTTCGTCTATCTTATCGTTTCTCTCGCCATTCTCGCTAAGACTCATAATGTCACCTTTAACATCAGTAATGAAGGTATTGATGCCGTCATTATTAAGCATCTCACTAATTACTTTTAGTGTAACAGTCTTACCAGTACCAGTTGCTCCAGCAATAATTCCGTGTCTATTTAACATCTTAGAGTATAGGTAAACTTTTTCATTTTCTCCACCTAAAAAATATTTCATAAAATCACCTCTTACAATTATTATAGCACATTTTCAAGAATAAAAATAGTCTTGCAAAATAAGTATATATATGGTAATATAATGATGTAGACGATTATATTTTGAGGAGGATATTTTGGAAATTAATAAAGAAATAGTTGCAAAAGTTTGCGGCAAAGAAATTAAAAAAGAAGATGTAGTTAATTTTGCAAATATGCTTGGACCACAATTAACAATGCAATTTCAATCTAAAGACGGAGTAAAGAAACTTGTTGAAGAGATGGTTAATCAAGCTATGTTATATAATCAAGCTCTTGATGAAAAGCTTGATGAGAGTGACGAGTACAAACTAGAGATGGCTAAAGCAAAGGAAAACATCCTAACTAACATGGCATTTAAGAACGCTCTTAAATGTGACGAGCCTACTGACGAAGAGCTTAAAAACTATTATGAAGAGTTTAAAGACGAATTCTCAGAAGCAGAATCAAGATCAGCTAGCCACATCTTAGTTAAAGATGAAGCTAAGGCGAAGGAACTTAAAGCTAAGATTGATGCTGGAGAAGACTTTGCAAGCCTTGCTAAAGATGATTCATCCTGTCCATCAAAGGCTAATGGTGGCGACTTAGGTACCTTCCAAAGAGGACAGATGGTAAAAGAATTCGATGACAAAGTATTCTCTATGGGTCTTGGTGAAGTATCTGAACCAGTAAAAACTCAATTTGGCTATCATATAATTAAGTTAAACAAGATTAATGAAGCAAAAATTAGACCATTTGAAGAAGTTAAGGATGAAGTACGCGCTCATGTTATTCAAATTAAGCAAATGAACGCATTCAAGAAGGTAATTGACGGCTTAAAAGATAAATACAAACCAGAAATTTTGGTTTAATGAAAGGATATGAGAGCTGATGAGGCTTGAATTATTTGATTTTATAGATGACACTATAGATTTACTAGAACAGAATAACGATAAATTAGAGGAAATTTTAGAGATATTAGAGAATTTCTTCACTAACACCTTCTGTGCTAAAGATCACTTTTTAGCTGCAAGAGGCAGGGTAAAGGAAGCGATGTCTCTTAGAGAGAAGATACTTAGAAACAACCTATACATTGCCTACAAGACACCCGAGAACCTTATGGAAAACATCTCAGACATCATTGGCGTCAGGATAGAGTGTAGGTTCATAGATGATGAAAAGAAGATATACAGAGATTTACTAAATTTATTCAATTATAAAGAGGACAGAGGTTATTATTCAAGTCATATCAATAAAAAGATATATTTAAAACTATCTGAGGAGCAGCCACAAATTCAAAAGAACGGTTTCGAAATTTATAAGATAGACGGTAAATATGTTGATGATGATGGCAAGAAGATACACTTTGAGCTTCAAATTAAATCACTTGTTAATGTATTCTGGGGAGATATAGACCACAAAGTCTTATATAAGAACTACAACTATGTACTTACAGAAGACTTCTTTATAGACATCATGGCAACTATTAAAGATAACTTGACTATGGTTGATAGGCAGCTAATGAGTGTATATAATCACCTTAACAGGTCAGATTCATCGGTGCAAGTTAACAAGAAGAAACAGCTTATCAAATTAGTATCTAAGACGATACATGATATATTCAAGTCAAAGGTTAAGAGTGAACTCGGCTACATCATTGACTACAAAGACTCTTGCGATATGATTAGTGAGTACTTATTCATGAAGGCAAGAAGGAAGTCTGCAAAGGATATCTCACAAGAGTTTGTCGATTTAATTGGCAGATTATCAGAGATACAGGAAAATCTTGGATCTATCACTAATTATATAGAGTTTGAGAGAAAGCCACTGTTTAATGACACATTCACACAAAGCCTAGGCGATGAAATATTATCACTAATAAATACAGACTTCAAATGGAACCTATTCTTCAAGATTATCTTCTTGATTGAGAAAGGAACAAATGTTGAAGACTTTGAGGGCTTTATAATATTCTTGAGGTACAAGTTCTATGAATCAGTTGCCTTAAGTGTTAGAAATAAAGATATGTCAAAGGAAGAAAAGGACTTTTTAATCAACTACTACCTTGATCAAATTAGTTATGACTTTAAGAAAAAGCCTGAACTTTCTTTTATAACTGATGAAAACATAAACGAAATTAATAAAAATATAAGCCTTGAATTAGTTAATATATCTAATTTTGAGGACTTTTCCGAACAAATTTTAGAAAGAGGAGATAAAGATGAGTAAAGATAAAGATTTTATAGGTGAAGAACATGACTGCTGCTGCCACGATGAAGAATGCGGCTGTGGACATGATCACGACCATGATGATTGTGACTGCGAAGATACAATGATCATAACACTAGATGACGGCACAGAGCTAGAATGCGCTGTACTTGATCTATTTAACTTTAAGGGAGATGACTATATATTCTTGTTCCCACTTGATGTGAAAGAGGAAGAAGAGTATGTTTATCCTTATAAATACATCGAAAATGAAAACGGTGTAGATGTAGAACTTGAAGTTGTTGACGATGCAATTGTTGACGAACTTATGGAGGAATTCTACAAGAAAAATGAGGTAGATGAGTAATATTATAAGCTTTGAGGATGAGAAAAAACTCTACAGAGTCTACTCAGAGTATCTAAGGAACAAGTTTCATACAAAGGTTTATAAACTACCTATAAGCCTAAACATAACGTGTCCTAATAGAGACGGATCAAAGGCTTATGGCGGATGTATATTCTGCACTGCACAAGGTGGTAGCTTTGAGAATTTATCTAATAAGTTATCTGTTAAAGAGCAGATAGAGCAAAATAAGATAAACATTACTAAGAACCACAAAGCAAGTAAGTTTATAGCCTACTTTCAAAACTTTTCTAATACATATATGCCGTTAGACAAGTTTAAAGAAAATATAATGAACGCCATTGAAGAAGATGTTGTTGGCATCAATATATCTACAAGACCAGACCTTATTTTTGATGATTATATGAAGTTTTTAAGTGATATTAAGGATAAGTACAATCTTGAGATAACTGTTGAACTAGGGCTTCAGAGTTCAAACGATGAAACCCTTAAAATTCTAAATAGGTGTCATAACACAAAGGACTATATAGATGCATGCAAGACATTATCTAAGTACGGCATCAGAAAGGCTGCTCACTTGATACTTGATTTGCCGTGGGATAGTATAGACGACATCTACAATGATGCAAGACTTATTAATACGACAAATACAGATGAGGTAAAGCTTCACAGTCTATATATTATGGAGCATACTAAGATTGCCAAGATGTATAGAGCTCATGAGTTTAAACTTCTCAACAGAGAAGATTATGTAGACAGAGTTGAGATATTCTTGACTCATATAAAAGATGATATTATAATACAAAGATTGGTCGGCAGGTCCGATGAAGAGGGAACTATTCATTGTAACTGGGGCGAGTCTTGGTGGAGAATAAAAGATTCCATATTGGAACAGATGAAGAGAAAATCAAATTACCAAGGTAAATATTATAAGGAGGATGATTTTTATGGTTAAATTAATCTTAGGAGCAAAGGGCGCAGGAAAGACTAAGTGGTTAATCAATGGTGCTAACGATGACATTAAGTCAGGTAACGGCAACATTACGTTCTTAGATGTTGAGGACGAGCACATATTTTCTTTAGATACTAATGTTAGACTTATTAACTTAAGTGACTTTAGTATAAATACTATTGAAAAATTCTACGGCTTCTTGCTTGGTATGTTATCAATGGACTTTGACTTAGAGAAAATCTATATAGACAGTGTTTATAAGATAATCGATATTAAGAAAGATGATTTAAAATGCTTAGTTAAGAATTTGGAAGAAATTTCTGAAAAGCACGATGTAGACATACTTATAAATGTTAACTACTTAGCTGACGAAGTAGATAGTGACTTAAGGAGCTATATAGAAGAAGTTAAATAATTAGAAAGTGGTATTTAATGCTTTATGTAAAGAGGAAGAATCTTTTTGAGGTGTTTTTTGAGAAGAGGCATTCTTTGATCATACAGTTCAACAATGGCGACTTGACTAAGAAGGAATTTCTTAAAGAGAATTTTAATTTCATTACTAGCCTAAACATCAAGCCTTTTATCAAGATAGATTCATTTGAAAAGGGCATGTTTAACTATCAGTATTACAACTCACTTGCGAAGTATTATCTGATGCTTGCAAATGAAATTAAGAATACAAACAAGCACAGAAAGTACTTTGTTGAGTACAAGAACACTGGACTTAGCTTGTATCATCAAAAAGATTTAACAACTATAAGCATACTAAGGCTTGTTGACTTTGAGAATGTTGATGCGTACTACGTTAAAACAAATTCAAAGTTCTTAAATGGAAAGCTTTATGAGATAGTCCTAAGTGACTATAAGGAAGCCATCTTCCATTCAAAAGCTTTGTGGCTTATGGATATATTGAAAGAGAAGAACGTTTTTAGTGAAAAGAAGAAAGAGTCGGTAATAGATTCGTATATAAATAAACTCTACTAGATTTTAGTAGAGTTTATTTTTGCTTATTAACTTAGAATAATATTTGCTCTCTTTTATTAAAGAAGGCTTTGTATGCAAGTGAAGTGAATATACTTGTTGTTATACCAACGGTTCCGACTATAGCTATCATTATCGTTACTTGATAGAGTATTGCAGACATTGGATCAGTTCCAGATAGTATCTGACCTGTCATCATACCAGGCAAGAGTACTATACCCATACCGAGCATTGAGTTAAGAGTAGGCAAGATTGAAGAGTTAAATGCTTCACTTGATATTTTTGCTACTGCATCCTTTGGCTTAGCTCCTAGCATAAGAGCAGCCTCTATAGTATCTCTTTGGTCTTTAAATGAATTCTTATACGAATTTATTGCAAGACTCATGCCAGTCATTGTATTACCAATAAGCATGCCGCATATTGTTATGAAGTATCTTGGATCATACCAAGGTCTAACTCCCACAACAACAATTATATAATAGAAAATTGATACTAAAGTGGATCCGATAAAACATAGGGCTATAATCTGTTTTAGTTTAGCGGTCTTGACTTTGCTTCTCTTATATACATTAAATATTGCAAAGGCTTGCATAATAAGAAGTATCAAAAGAGTTATCCATGGGCTATCGCTCTTTAGTATGTACTTAAGTAAGTAGCCAGTTATGATTAGCTGAATTGTCATTCTAAGCGAAGCTACTATGATTAAAATTTGATTTGACAGTCCTTTTATCTTGGATATTAGTAGAAGTACTAATATAAAGGCGAATGATAGAAGTAACTGTAATGTTGATATTTCTGCCAACATACTAAGCCTCCTTAATACGCGCTGTTTTATTCTCAACTTTAATAATTTGATTAGCAAGGGAGAATAATTTTTCTGAGTGCGACACCATGATTATCTTCTTATTTTTCTCTTTAAGATACTTAATTACATTCTCAATAAGATTATACTCGGTATCATCATCAAGCGATGATGTAGGTTCATCAAAAAGATAAACTTCAGAATCCATTGCCAAGACTCTAGCTATAGAAAGCCTTGTTTTTTCGCCGCCAGAGAATTCTTTTGGATTATCGTCAAGTTTTTTATCTAACAAGACAATACCAAGAAGTTCATGAAGTTTTTTGTCATCAAGATCAGATAATTTACTGAATTTTCTTGCTACATTTAAATTATCTCTTACATTACCTTCAAATATAGCAGGGAATTGTGACTGCATAATAACTTTTCTTCTTAGCTCATGTGCTTTATAAGTATTTATGTCATCTGATTTATACAAGATTTTGCCACTGTCTGGACTGATAATATTGTCAAGCATTTTGATGAGTGTAGACTTACCGCTTCCACTAGGTCCTATAATCATAGTAAGACCACTATCATCAATAAGTAAGTGGTCTATGTTTAATATATCTTTAAATTTTATGCCTATTAACTCAAACATTTTATTCCTCCATATAGATAAGTTCTTCATATAATTCATTAAGTTTCTCTTCTATCTCGTTAAGTTTAAAGTTTAAATCGTTAACTCTATCTATATCATCATATATATCTGGATTAGCAAGCTCATTATGAATATCGTTTGTGTGCTTTTCAAGTTCAGAAATCTCTTTTTCAAGTGCATCTTTCGCTTGTTTTTCTTTCTTTAATCTTTCTTTTTCTTCTCTCTCACGCTTTTTATTAAGCTTGGCTTGAGTCTTAGTTATTTCTTCAGGCTCTTCTAAAAAGGCTTCTTCACGCATACGCTTTTTCTTCTCAATATAGTATTCGTAATCACCTAAGTATTCGTGTATACCATCAGCTTTAAGCTCAAGTATTTTATTTACTACTTTATTTAGAAAATATCTATCGTGGCTAATTACAAGTAAAGTGCCTTCGTAAGAATTAAGAGCTTCTTCCAAAACTTCTTTTGATTCTATATCTAAGTGGTTTGTAGGCTCATCAAGTACGAGGAAGTTTACATCAGAAAGCATTATTTTACAAAGAGAAACTCTTGCTTTTTCGCCGCCTGATAGCTCATCAATCATCTTGTAAATATCATCGTCAATAAACAAAAACTTCGCAAGCGCCTTTCTCAGTTCAAAGTAAGTAAGGCGAGGGAAGCTGTCCCATATCTCTTCGGCAATAGATTTGTTTACGTCCAGCTTTTCTAACTCTTGATCAAAGTAGCCAACATTAACGTTAGTTCCAAAGCGTATTTCACCAGAGTCATGACTTTCTTCGCCAAGAATAATTTTAAATAAAGTAGACTTACCAATACCATTAGCACCGATGATACCAACATGTTCACGCTTATATATATTAAAGTTTATATCGTTTAAAAGCTTAAAATCGCCAAAGCTTTTATTTATATTTTCAACAGACAAAACATCGTTACCAGATTCTACCTTCATCCTAAACTTGAAATTAATCTCACTATCATCATTAACGTCGCTTAATAGCACGATCTTAGCAAGCATCTTTTCACGCGATTTTGCTTTTATAATACTTTTTTCAGTAGCGTAGGACCTATACCTTCTGATAATCTCTTTTTGTCTTTCAATTTCTTTTTGCTGATTAATATAAGCTTTCTCTTGAATTGCTTCATTTATTTTTCTTTGCTTGATATATTCTTCATAGCCCATATTGTACTCATGAGTAGTGTGATCCTTTATAAGTATAACCTTATTACAAGTCGCATTTAGAAAATATCTATCGTGGCTTACCATAACTACTGTCTTTGTAAATGAGTTGATGTATTCTTGAAGGAACTCCATTGAGTCGATGTCAAGATGGTTGGTCGGCTCATCTAAGAAAAGTATGTCAGACTCTTGTATAAGTGCCTTCGCAAGCATTAGTTTAGATTTTTGTCCGCCGCTTAGAGAGTTAAATGCTTGATCAAACTGTTCTTCAGCAAAGCCAAGACCAGTTAAAACCTTTTTTATCTCAGCGTCATATGTATACCCGCCTTTCTTTTCAAAATCTTCAAGAAGGAAAGAGTATCTATCCATATTCTCCTCGCTTGGATCCTTAGCTATGATATCTTCAAAATTTCTTAGTTCATCTTCAAGGTCAATTAGGTGCTTCATCGACTTTTTCATCTCATCATAAACACTTAAATTGCTTCTTATAGTTGTGTTTTGTTCAAGGTAGGCAATCTTAGTGTCCTTGGAAATAAATATATTACCTTCATCATAATTAAGCATGCCAGATAGTATGTTAAGTAGAGTTGACTTACCAGTACCATTCATACCAACTATGGCAACCTTTTCGCCCTCATTTATATTAATAGAAACGTTTTCAAAAATTAACTTGTCAATAAAAACTTTTTTTATATTATTACATGCCAGTACAGTCATAAAAACACCTCAGTTCTATTATAACATAAAAGAAAAAAATATTGCTAAGAAAAACTCTATATGTTATACTATATTTGTTCTAATAATGAAAGGTGTGGACATATGGCTCGTGATATTACAATAAACGCAATAAAAAGATTACCCATATACTATGTAATTTTTGAAGATCTATACGCAAGAGGCATACATAGGGTTTCTTCGAGTGAGCTATCAGCGTACACTAAGTTTACCGCATCTCAAATCAGAGCTGACTTAAACACTTTTGGTGCTGAGGGCAGACAAGGTTACGGTTATCGCGTTGAGACCATATACATGGACTTAACAGGTGTTCTTGGCCTTGATTATAAAAAGAATTTAATCTTGACTGGTGTTGGCAATATTGGCCAAGCAATAATACAGTCGCGTGAGTTTGAAAGTAGTGGCTTTAAATTCATTGGTCTATTTGATAGCAATCCAAATATGATAGGTCTTAGCTTTAACGGTATCAAGGTAAGAAACATATCTGAGCTTGAGAATTTTGCTAAGAATAATATTATTGATATAGGTGTCATAGCTGTTACTAGTAATAGTGCGAGAGATGTTGCTAGGACTTATGAAAAAATTGGTATAAAGGCGATTTGGAACTTTGCTCCGACTGTACTTGATTTAGATAAGGACATCATAGTTGAGAATGTGCCATTATCGGAGAGCTTATTCACACTAAACTATTTACTTAAATGCAAAAAAGATGGTACTTTCACAAGCGATGATTATGTTAATAGAGCAAAAGATATTGTATATGATAAAAAATTAGGACTATATAGAGAGTCAAAGAAGAGGGGCAGACCTAGAAAGGAGAGCAATTAATGAAACTAGAATTAATTGATATAAAAAAATCCTTCGCTGGAAAAGAAGTTTTACACGGAATTAACTTAGAGACAAGCTCCGGTAGTTCAACTGCTTTTTTAGGAAGGAACGGTGCTGGTAAGACGACTACCATAAGGATACTTATGGACGTTTTTAAAGCTGATAGCGGAGAGATACTGATTGACGGCGCACCAATTGACAGAAAAGAGATAAAACTTGGATATTTACCTGAAGAAAGAGGTATGTATGCAAAAACTGCCATACTTGATCAGCTTATTTACTTTGGAAGAATAAAGGGACTTTCTAAAAAAGAAAGCCATGATAATGCACTTGAGCTGCTTGAAAAAGTTAAGCTAAGTGAATACAAATCAAAAAATCTTGATACTTTATCAAAGGGTAATCAACAAAAGATACAAATCATACAAACCTTTATAAATAAGCCAGATATCATCATCCTTGATGAGCCATTCTCTGGTCTTGACCCAGTTAACTCACAAATACTTATTGATTTAATCAAAGAAGCTGTTGCTAGTGGTACTTTATTAATTTTTTCATCACATCAAATGAGCCATGTTGAAAACTTCTGCGACAATATTGCTCTTATTAAAGATGGCAGCAATGTTTTGACTGGAGATCTTAAAGAAATTAAGAAAAATATGGGCGAAGGAAGATTAAGACTAAGTTTTTACAATGATGCTGTAAATTATTTACAGGATATTTTTGATATGGTCGGACAAGACAATGTTAAGATTAATGATAATGACATAATTGTAAGAACAGCTGATAAAGCTAGTGAACTTGCAAACTATGCGATTAATAGAGATAATTTTAGAGCTATAGCTAAGTATGAACCAAGTCTTGAAGAGATATTTATAGAAGCGGTAGGTGATAACGATGCTAAATAAGATAAAACTAATAAGTTCATTTGAGTTTAAACAGCTCATAAAAAATAAATCATATAAGATAACTACTGCGATATTCTTTGCTTTAGCCTTGCTTGCAGCTTTTGCACCAAGACTTATACAAGGTAATTTATTCAAATCCATCACTGAAGAATTAAATAAGACTCAAAAGCTAGGAATAATCATAAATGATGATGGTATTGACGAAAGTGAATTAAAATCATTTTTAAGTAATTATGAAGTTCATTTATATACTGATGAAGAAAAGCTAAAAGATGATGTACTAAGTAAAGAACTTGATAGAGGGGCAATTATCGATGCTGACTCAATTCAAAAATTTGTATTAAACTCTAAACTTACTGATATGGGCGATGGCTTAGATGGGGCTTTAAATGAATACAGATACAAAAAACTTATTGAAGCTGAAGGCTTGGATTATTCTAAAATAAAAGCCTTAGAAGCTAATCAATATCAAATAAATGAAGTCATCTTAGGAAAAGATTCAAAGCAAAACTATTTTATCATATATATTTTGTTATTCTTGCTATATATGATAATATTAACTTATGGTCAAATAACAGCAACATCTGTAGCTAAAGAAAAGAATGACAGAACTATGGAGCTTTTAATCACGTCAACTAAACCAAAGTACTTGATACTAAGCAAGGTTTTAGCAACAGTATTTAGCGCTGTACTACAAGTATCGTCTATATTTATAGGCTTTGGTCTTGGATATATATTTAATAAAGAATTTTGGTCAGGATTATTTAGCATTACAAGTGCACCTATACAATTAGTTGTAACATTCATCTTGTTTATGATAGCGGGCTTTTTCTTATACTTGTTCATATTTGCAACACTTGGAGCACTAGTTAATAAGATAGAAGAAGTTAGCCAATCAATATCGTCAGCAACTATCTTGATAGTACTTGCTTATTTTGGAGCTATATTTGCATTAACTACTGGATCGGAATCTAGTTTTGTTACATTCTTATCATACTTCCCATTAACATCTCCATTTGTCATGTTTATAAGGGCAGGTATGTTAAATATATCAATCACTGAGGTAGCTCTATCATTTGCAATACTTGTAATATCAGCATATTTAATTTATAAATTAGCTTGTGACATATACAGATTAGGTACACTTCAATACGGAAACAGAATGACACTAAAGCAAGCGTTTAAAGCATTAAGAGAGGATAAAAAGAATAAAAATAATGAATAAGATAATATTAAAGGGACAGACTAGCTTTGTCCCTTCTCATATATTTGAGTGCGGTCAAGCATTCAGATGGAAAAAGCTAGATGAAGAAGCATATAGATTTATATTTAGAGATATGGTCTTAGAAGCACGCTCTATAGATGGTGCTATAGAGATAGTAGGTGATTTTTCAGATGAAAATGAAATTTTGAACTATTTTGACTTAAATACTGATTACGATGCGATAAAAGAAAAACTTTCTCTTAACGACGAAGTAATAAGCAAGGCTATTGGCTTTGGTGGCGGTATGAGGATACTTAAGCAAGATCCATTTGAGACGTACATATCCTTTATTATAAGCGCTAATAATCAAATAAAAAATATAAAGAATACTATAAAGAAAATTTCTCATATGTATGGAGAAAGACTTAACAATCCATTTGATGATGAGGAGTATTATGCTTTTCCAAGTCCAGCGGCTCTGTCAAATGCAAAAGCAGAAGATATAAAAGAGTATGCAAGAGCAGGGTTTAGATCTGAAAGGATAATTATTGCATCAAGGATGGTTCAGGAAGGCTTAATTAACTTTGATGAACTTAAAGAGAAGAGCGTAGACGATATTAGAAAAACATTACTAGAAGTTCCAGGCATAGGCGAGAAAGTCTTTCAATGCATATTGCTATTTGGCTTAGGCAGAACTGACTCATTTCCAGTAGATGTATGGGTTAAGAGAGTCATGGAGGAACTATATTATGGAGGAGAAGAGAGAAATAAGAAACTTATACAAGAGGATGGACAAAGAAGATTTGGCGAGCTTTCAGGATACGCACAACAATATCTATTCTATTATATGAGAGAAAATTTTAAAAAGATGAAAAAAGAAGAGAATAGAACAGATAATAAATAAAATTATTCAATATTTCTATTTAATTCAAATTATGTTATCTTGTATATTTAATATATATTGACTACAATATAATTGTTAGCACTCAATAGTAACGAGTGCTAACAAACTAATTTATATAAAATTGTAAGGAGGAATAGATTATGAAATTAAGACCATTATCCGATAGGATAGTTATTAAAAAATTAGAAGCAGAAGAAAAAACTAAATCAGGCATTGTGCTACCAAGTGCTTCAAAGGAAGCTCCTGTTATGGCGGAAGTTATAGCAATAGGTGCTGATATCACTAATGATGAAAAGAAAGCAAAAGAAATTAAAGTTGGAGATAAAGTTATATTCTCAACATATGCAGGAACTAGCGCAAAGATTGATGGAGTAGAATATACTGTATTAAAATTTGCTGACATTGTTGCAGTTGTAGAAGACTAGGAGGTATTACTATGGCAAAAGATATTAAATTCAATGCAGAAGCAAGACATAAAATGGAAGCAGGTATTAATATACTTGCAAACACTGTAAAAGTAACATTAGGACCTAAGGGAAGAAACGTTGTTCTTGATAAGACATTTGGTTCACCACTTATTACTAATGATGGTGTTACTATAGCAAAAGAAATCGAATTAGAAGACAGATTTGAAAATATGGGAGCACAATTATTAAAAGAAGTTGCTACTAAGACAAACGATATAGCTGGTGACGGAACTACTACAGCAACATTACTTGCTCAAGCTATAATCAGAGAAGGACTTAAGAATATAGCTGCAGGTGCTAATCCAATGATACTACAAAATGGTATTAGAAAAGCTGTTGAAAAGACTGTTGAAACTATTAAATCATACTCAAAGAAGGTTGAATCATCAGATGCTATAGCACAAGTTGCTTCAATCTCAGCTGGAGATAAGGAAATTGGTAAGCTTATAGCTGATGCTATGGATAAAGTTGGTAACGATGGTGTTATAACAGTAGAAGAATCTAAGTCTATGGGTACAACTTTAGAAGTAGTTGAAGGTATGCAATTTGACAGAGGATATGTTTCAAGCTACATGGTAACTGATACTGATAAGATGGTAGCAGAACTTGACAATCCTTATATATTAATTACAGATAAGAAGATTACAAACATTCAAGAAATACTTCCTGTACTTGAAGAAATTGTTAAACAATCAAAACCATTATTGATAATAGCTGAAGATATCGAAGGCGATGCAATGGCTACACTTGTTGTTAACAAACTTAGAGGAACATTCAACTGCGTTGCAGTTAAAGCTCCAGGTTTTGGTGACAGAAGAAAAGAAATGCTACAAGACATTGCTATTTTAACAGGTGCAAAAGTTATTTCTGAAGAATTAGGTTATGACCTAAAAGAAGCTACAATAGATCTACTTGGTACTGCTCAAAAGGTAAAAGTTGACAAAGAAACAACTGTTATTGTTAATGGAGCAGGAAATAAAGAAGAAATTGAATCTAGAGTTAAACAAATCAAGACTCAATACGAAGCTTCGGATTCTGATTTCGATAGAGAAAAGATGCAAGAAAGATTAGCTAAATTAACAGGCGGCGTTGCAGTTGTTCAAGTTGGTGCAGCTAGTGAAATAGAATTAAAAGAAAGAAAGCTTAGAATCGAAGACGCTTTATCAGCAACTAGAGCAGCTGTCGAAGAAGGTATAGTACCAGGCGGTGGAACAGTTTTAGCTGATTCAATCAAAGCTTTGAAAGCTATAGTAGATGACTTTGAAGGCGACGAAAAGACAGGTGTTAAGATCATACTAAGAGCTCTTGAAGAACCAGTAAGACAAATTGCTGAAAACGCAGGTCTTGAAGGATCAGTTGTAGTTGAAAACGTAATGAACGAAAAAGATGGTATCGGTTTCGACGCACTTAACAACAAATATGTTGACATGATTAAGTCAGGTATAGTTGACCCAACAAAGGTAACTAGATCAGCTCTTCAAAATGCAGCATCAGTTGCATCAATGATATTAACAACTGAGGCAGCAGTAGCAGACATTCCTAAGGATGATGCGCCAATGGCTGGAGGCATGCCTGGTGGAATGCCAATGATGTAGACAAAAATAAATATATATAAAATAACTCATGGCTTAGGCTGTGAGTTATTTTTTATGTTTGTATGTCTAATAAGATTTTTATATATTATCACAAATAATTAATCTGACTTATATAATGTCATATACCTTTTGCTTTAGCACTGTTATTCATATACACCTAACAGCACTAACAATAATACTTTAGAACGTTACAAAATGCTAAAAATATATTTACATTAAATAATAGATATAGTATAATAACTATGGTACTGGAGGGATTGAAGTGAAAAGAAAACAAATTATTGACACATTGGTAGTTGGCTTTGCATTATTTGCGATGTTTTTAGGAGCAGGAAACCTTATTTTCCCACCAACACTTGGAGCTATATCTGGTGACAAGTGGTTCCTATCAATGATTGGCTTTATGATGACCGGTATAGGACTGCCTATACTTGGAGTTGTAGCTGCAGCTAAAGCTGGAGGAAAGCTAGAAGATGTTGCAGGCAAGGTAAACAAAACATTTTCAATTTTATTTGGCTCATTAATAATGATATGTATAGGACCCTTACTTGCAATACCTAGAACATGCGCCACTACATATGAAATAGCAATACAACCTTTATTTGGTAATGTCAGCCCAATCTTAGTAGCTATAGTATTCTTTGGTTTAACATTATTTTTTACATTAAACCAATCAAAAGTAGTAGACAAGATAGGCTCAATTTTAACACCAATACTTTTAGTTATTCTATTTACAATAATTATATCATCAATTATAAAACCTATTGGAGTGCCTAAAAACACTGGTAGCACTCTTAACTTTGTTAAAGGTTTTAAGGAAGGTTACCAAACAATGGATGCCATAGGGTCAATAATTATGGCAACGATAGTTATTAGCAGCGTTAAGAAAAGAGGCTACACAAGCCAAAATGATATGTTCAAGATGACAGTTATCTCTGGGATTATTGCTGCACTTTGCTTAGCTTTTGTTTATGGCGGACTTGTATTCATAGGCGCTACTGGAAGCGAATTTCTTACTATAGATGCTGATAATCCTAACAGAGTCGCTAACTTGATATTTATGGTAAACAAGATTATGGGTCAATACGGTACAATCGCTTTAGCTTTAACCGTTGCTCTTGCGTGTCTTACTACATCTATAGGTCTTACGGCAACAGCAGGAGAGTTTTTCTCGGACTTAACTCATGGTAAGTTAAAATACAAACATATAGTTATTTTCACGTGCTTATTTAGCGCTATAGTATCAACTAATGGCGTAGATTCTATAATAACTTTCTCAGGACCAATACTTTCTGTTTTATATCCAGTTGCAATTGTTATAATATTATTGAACTTATTTGATACTCGCATTAAGTATAAAGCTATATATAAAGGCGCAACACTTGGAGCATTTATGGCAAGTTTACTTGATACTATTGCTAATATCGGAAAATTCGAACAAATTAGAAGTTTCTTAGATAGAATTCCACTAGGATCAGAAGGCTTTGCATGGGTAATACCTGCAGTTGTTTTTGGTTTTGCGTTTATAGTACTTGAGATGGCCATGAGCAACAATAATCAAAATGGAGTTATTTAATGAAAAAGTTTAAAAAATTTTTAGACCCTATATATTCAATGCAAAAGTGGCTTAATGATTTAGGAGAAAAGAATTATAAATTAAGCAGTTTAAGAGGTTCATTTTTTGAATTTGAAGAAACAGAGTATAAATACGAATACAAAGTTTATTATTTCAAGGGCCCAGAAAAAGATGTTAAATCATTTCTAGCATATGCGAGGAAGAATGATATTGAAATTTTTCAATATCCTATAAGCGCATCACAAATATCATTATTCTCATTTATGGCAGCAACATTTGATAGTAATTCTAAAGATATATCTTATAAAGCTAGTCTTTTTGCTACTCACATATATGTTTTAGCAAAACCAAAAGTTGGCGAGAGCATAGAAGAAGTATTAGGCGAAGATGACAACGAATACTACTATAGAAGACAGATGGAAAACAAACTTATATTAGCAATAATTTTATTTATACCACTGCTTTTATCGTACTTTAGAGTGTTTGGAGGCACATTTGAACAAAACAAACTATTTGTACAAATTTTAGTTGCTATTGAATTATTAATTTTGATATTTATATTATTCTTAAACTTTGAGAAAAATAAATTTTTAAAGAGTAAAAATATTAAGTGAAATAATAAGTAAAGGGGCTCATTTTTGTGAGCCTATTTATTTTAAAATATTGAAAATTTACTTGTTTTATGATATCATATATGTATATTTGAGTACTTAAATTTTATCGAGGAGGTTTTTAAAGTGTACGAAATTACAGAGAAAAAAGATATTGCTTTAAATACATTTCTTATGTACATAAAAGCTCCAGATATTGCAAAAAAAGCTCTACCTGGACAATTTCTAATTATTATTATCGACGAAAAGTCAGAAAGGTTACCTCTAACTATTTGTGATAGCAATCCAGAAGACGGCACTGTTATGATAGCTGTTCAAAAGATTGGTGCTACCACTCAAAAGCTAGGAGAACTTAATGTAGGTGACACAGTAAAAGATGTGTGTGGACCACTTGGAAAGCCTAGTGATTTTATAAACATTCCACTTGAAGAACTTAAGAAAGAATCTATAGTATTTTTAGCTGGAGGCTTAGGAACAGCAGCTGTTTATCCACAAGTTAAGTGGATGCATGACAACGGAGTCGATGTAGATGTTATTATTGCAGCTAGAAGCAAGGATTTAATCATACTAGAAGATGAGATGAAAAAGATTGCTAAGAACGTCTATGTTGCAACTGATGACGGCTCATACGGTTTTAACGGACTTATTACTAATTGTTTAGAAGATCTAATTACAAATAAAGGCAAGAAATATACATATGCAATCGTTGTTGGACCTATGATAATGATGAAATTTGCGTGCTTAAAAACAAAAGAGCACAATATTAAAACAATAGTTTCAATGAACACAATCATGGTAGATGGAAGCGGTATGTGTGGAGCTTGTAGATTGACTGTTGATGGAAAGACTGTTTTTGCTTGCGTAGATGGACCTGAGTTTGACGGACACTTAGTTGATTGGGACGAAGTTTTAAGAAGATCAAGACAATATTCCAAGGTAGAGAAGGAAGGAAAGCACTTCTGCAATTTGATAGGAGGATTAAGATAATGGATAGATTTAAAAGAACTGAAGTAAAATATCAAGATCCTGATAAAAGAATTAAGAATTTTGAAGAAGTATGTTACGGTTATACAGAGGATGAGTGTGTTATAGAGGCCAAAAGATGCCTTCAATGTAAGAATCCACAATGCGTTAAGATGTGTCCAGTGAACATAGACATACCTTCATTTATACATAAGCTTGCAGAGAATAAACCTGGTGAAGCCGCTGAGGAATTGTTTAAATATACTACACTTCCAGCTGTATGCGGAAGAGTTTGCCCTCAAGAAAATCAATGTGAAATGACATGTATTCTTGGTAAAAAAGGCGAATCTATCGCTATAGGTAAATTAGAGAGATATGCTGGTGATTATGCACTAAAGAACGGTATTCGAATCAAGAAAGATGCTAAAAGCAATGGTAAAAAAGTAGCTGTTGTTGGAAGCGGACCTTCTGGAATTACTTGCTCAGCAGATTTAGCAAAAATGGGTTATGAAGTAACATTAATAGAGTCACTTCATGAAGCTGGTGGAGTTTTAACTTATGGTATACCAGAATTTAGACTTCCTAAGGACGGAGTTGTTAAGAAAGAGATTGAAAACATTAAATCTTTAGGAGTTAACATCAAATTAAATACAATACTTGGTAGAACTGTAACTGTAGATGAGCTTATGGATGAGTATGATGCCATCTTTATAGGCACAGGTGCTGGGCTTCCAGTATTTATGAATATTCCAGGCGAAAACTATAACGGTGTTTTCTCCGCAAATGAGTATTTAACAAGAACAAATCTAATGAAAGCATATCTAGAAGACACTGCAACACCTATCAGAGTAGGTGTAAATACAGTTGTTGTAGGAGCAGGAAACGTTGCGATGGACGCAGCTAGAACTGCAAGACGTTTTGGATCAAATGTTACAGTTGTTTATAGAAGAGAAGATAAAGATATGCCAGCACGTAGAGAAGAGATTGAAAATGCAAAAGAAGAAGGCATTAACTTTATGTTCTTAACTAGTCCTATTGAAATTCTAGCAGATGAAAATGGTGACGTTAACAAAGTAAAATGCATAAAGATGGAATTAGGCGAACCTGATGCATCAGGCAGACAAAGACCAATTAAGATTGATGGCTCAGAGTTTGAAATAGATGCTGATGTTGTAATCATGGCACTTGGTACAAGACCTAATCCACTTATTAAAGAAACAAGTACAGGCATTAAATTTAATGAAAAAGGCTGCATCATTGTTAATGATGCAGAAAAGACTTCACGTGATTATGTATATGCAGGTGGAGACGTAGTAACAGGAAGCGCAACTGTTATTGAAGCAATGGGTGCTGGAAAGAAGGCGGCAAAAGCTATTGACGAGGCACTTTCTAAATAGTTAGTTTAAGGTAGTGGTGAAAAAATGTTTGTAGATGTAAAACATATGTATAAAAGGTATAAGATGGGCGATAGCGTTATTGTTGCTAACAATGATATTAATTTTTCATTTAATAAAGGTGAATTAGTTGTTATAGTTGGCCCATCAGGAGCAGGAAAGTCAACTCTATTAAACATAATTGGAGGTATGGATACTGCTGATGAAGGAGAAATTCTAATTGATGGCAAAGACATACAAAAATACAATGAAAAAGAACTTACCACTTACAGAAGATATGATATAGGCTTTGTATTTCAATTCTACAATCTAGTTCAAAACTTAACATGTCTTGAAAACGTTGAACTTGCTAGTCAAATAGTAAAGGATGCAATTGACCCAATGCAAGTTTTGAAAGATGTTGGACTTGAAGATAGAGCCAATAACTTCCCGTCACAAATTTCTGGTGGAGAGCAACAAAGAGTTGCCATAGCAAGAGCTATTGCTAAAAATCCAAAACTTTTATTGTGTGACGAACCTACAGGCGCACTTGACTACCATACAGGTAAGAAAATATTAAAGTTATTACAAAGAAGAAGCTTGGAGGACGGCAACACAGTAGTTATTATTACACATAATAAAGCAATTACTCCAATAGCAAACAGAGTTATAGAAATTAATGACTCCAGAGTTAGAAATATGTACGTTAACGAAAATATTCAATCTATAGATGAAATAGAATGGTAGTGATTTTATGAAAAAAACTGCTTTATGGAAAGATATTTTTAGAGAAGTTAAAAATTCTCCAGGTAGATTCATATCTATCGTTTTATTGATTACTCTTGGCGTATTTGTTTATACAGGCCTAAAGTCAGTAGGTCCATTAATGAGAAAAACCGCTGACACCTTTATTGACGAATCAAATTTAGCTGATTTATATTTGAATTCACAATTTTCATTAGAGGATAAAGATAAAGATATTATTAACTCTATATTAAATATAAAAGACATAGAGTATGTATATAGTGAAGACATGGTAGAGACTAAAAATGAGGCGATAGTAAGCATTGAGTCAATACCCGATAGAATATCAACTCCTAAACTTATTGAAGGTAGGATGCCTGAAAACATTAATGAGATAGTCATTGACGCATATCCTATAAAAAGCTCTTTTAATATTGGTGATACATTAGAGTTTGAGAGCAAAAAATCAAAATTCGATTTTGAAAGCAAAAAGATTTTAAAAAAATATAAATTTACTGTAGTAGGAAAGGTCGTTTCTGCAGAAAATATGTCTACAGTTATGAAAGGTACTAGCAAGAAAGGCCTGGGAGATTATGACTTTTTTGCTTATGTTCTCAAAGACGCTTTTAATGATACTGATGAGAGCAAAGCGAGAATACTTATAGACGGTATTAACGGTTTAAAAACTACAGATAAAGAATATAAGGATATTGTTGGACTTAGCAGAAAGAAATTAATTACAGCTTTTAATGAAAGATCATTAGAAAAATTTGAAAGCATTAAATCAGATATAAAAGAAAAGATAGATGAAGCTGATGAAAAGATATTAGATGCAGAAGAAAAACTAAATGATGCTAAAAATAAATTGGATGATGCAAATATTAAATTGTCTGATGCGAGAAAGTCTTATAATGATGGTAAGAGAAAATATAATGAATCTATAAGTGATGCTGAAAAAACACTTGCAGATAATAAGAAAACTCTAGATGATAGTAAGGAAACACTGGATAAAAATAAGGCTGATTTAGATGAAGCAAAAACTAAATTAGACGAACTTAAATCTAAGCTAGATGAGCTTAAAGAGACATATGAAAGTTCTATGGCTGAGTATACTGCTAAAAAAGAAGAGATGGATAAGGCTGTAGAGGCTATGTCTGCTTTGCCAGCATCAAGTATACCTGCAGATAAGTTGCAAGAGTTCAAGAATGGCAAAGAAGAGTTAGAAAAGGCAAAAACACAATTAGACGAGTTAAAAGAAAACATTGATAAGCTTGAAATAACATATATAGAAAATAAAGCAAAGTACGACGAAGGCTTAATAAAATTAAATGAAGGCTATGATAAGTATAACGATGGTCTTGAAAAATACAATGAAGGTCAAAAAGAGTTTGAAGGCAAAAAAGCTTCGGGACTAAGAGAATTAAAAGATGCAAAAAGAAAGATTTCTGATGGACAAAAAGAGTATGATGATGGTCTTAAAAAATATAATTCTGAAAAGACAAAAGCTGATAAAAAGATAAAAGATGCCAAAAGTGATTTAGATGAAGCAAAAAGAGTTCTTAAGAATATGAAGAGACCAACATATAACATTATAGATAGAGAAAATATTGAAGGTTTACAATTATTCTACGACTCTGGACATAGAATGGATATACTAGCTTTAGTATTCCCAGCATTTTTCTTCTTAATCGCATCAATCGTTGCTTTGACTGCACTTATGCGTATGGCGGAAGAAAGAAGAACACAAATCGGAACATTTAAAGCACTAGGTTACAACAACTTTGATATATACAAAAAATATTTGTTTTATGGATTTATAGCTACAACTATAGGTGTTATCATAGGTGTTGCACTAGGACAAAATATTTTAACTAAGATGGTCTTTAGAACATACTCTGCATCTTTTACTCTTAAAAAACCACTTGACTATTTTAATGTAAGATTCCCACTAATTAGTGCGATTATATCCTATGTTTCGATAGTTGTACCAGTAAGTTTAGTTTTAGCAAAGTATTTAAAGCAAAATTCTAGCGAATTAATGAGACCAAAGGCTCCAAAAGCTGGATCTAAAATATTCTTAGAGAAAATTCCATTCTTCTGGAAGAAATTAAGCTTTTTATACAAGGTAACATTCAGAAATACCTTTAGGTATAAATCAAGGATGTTTATGACACTTTTAGGTGTTGCAGGTTGTATGAGTTTATTGTTCTTTGGTTTTGCAATACAAGGAGCCGTTGCACAAGTTATAGATAGACAATATGGCAGGATATTTAATTATGACATTATAGTTAACTATGACAAAGACTTCTCTAAATATCAACTTAAGGAATATACTAAATTTATCGACAACAATACAGATATTAAAGATAGAATGACTATTAGAACAGAAAGCCTTATTGCCGACACAGTTGATATGCCGGATCAAAATGTTGTTCTTATGGTTATAAATGATGAGGATAAATTTGATAATTATGTACACTTACTAAATAAAAATAAAAAGATAGAAATTCCTAAAGAAGGCATAATTATTAATAAAAAGTTATTAGAGTCTATCCATAAAGAACCAGGCGATGACATAGAGCTTAGAGATTCAAACAATAAATATTACACAATGCATGTTGTTAACAGTAATGAAAACTATTTGGGACATTATGCATACATGAGTAAAGATTATTATGAAAAGCTTTTTAATAAAAAATATGAAGATAATGCAGACATAATCAAACTTAACTCAGACAATAAAGAACTTAAAGATAATTTCATTAAAAATCTTAATAAAATTGACAGCGTTATGTATGTTTTTGATGTATCTAAAACAATAAGTGTAGCAAATGACTGGCTATCTAATCTTAACTATGTAATATTACTTATTATACTTACATCAGCAACACTTGCTTTTGTAGTATTATATAATTTAAACAATGTTAACATATCTGAAAGAATCAGAGAGGTTGCAACTTTAAGAGTTTTAGGTTTCTATCCAAGAGAATTAACAAGCTATATTTACAGAGAGACAATACTTCTGTCTACATTAGGAATTTTACTTGGATATGCAGGAGGTATTGGATTAACGCATCTTATACTTGAATACATCACACCAAGCAATATTCAACTTGTATCAAATATTCAGTGGTATAACTATATAGTCTCAGCAGTTCTAACTTATTTATTTATATTTATGGTTATGCTTATAGTTCATAAAAAGTTAAAGAAAACAGATATGGTTGGAGCACTGAAGGCTTATGAATAAGGTGATATTATGATAGAGAAATTAAAGCCTCTAGCATTAGTTGGTCAGATAGGCATAGATATAGTATCGAGCATTGTTATTTCGTATCTTATCGGCTATGGATTGGATAAATTATTTAGGACGAATGGCGTATTTTCTATTGTTTTTATTATAATAGGTGTAGCAGCAGGCTTTTACAACTTCTACAGAAGTGTTAAGTATTATTTTAAGAAGAAAGATAATAAAGAGAAAAATAATAAAGAGAAAAATAATGATGAGAAATGATAAAGATTTTACGTTTAAGTATATTAGAGTAGCTATAATCTTAGCTTTACTTTTAAGCTTAGCAATTTTAATACTTTATGGCTTAAGAAAGGATTTACTTTTGGGGCTATACTTAGGCACCTTAATAAGTATATTATTCTTTAGGTTAATGTATAGAAATGCTATGAAGGCTGTAGAGAAGGATGCACAATCAAGCAAGAGATTTACTACTAATAATTATTATTTAAGACTCATCATATATGGTTTAATATTATATGCAGCATATAAAAATCCAAATTTTAATTTTTATACAACTGCAATTGGCTTTACCATGATTAAATTTTCGATAATTATAGTTGAAGTGTTTAGGATTGGTAAATAATTTCACAAATCACTAGATTTGAATAAAGAAAAAGGGGGTAATAAGATGGAATTGTCGATAAGCTTTCAGATAGGTAAGAATGTATATTCGTTGACACCAAGCGTTATCAACTCTGTTATAGTTGTCATGGCTTTACTAGTATTTATTTTTATCGCTTATGGAAAGATAAAGAAAACCGACTATAAAGCTAGACCATCTGGACTAGTTAGCGTTCTAGAGCTTGCTGTAACATCAATAGATTCACTAATCGAACAAACTATGGGCAAGAACAGAGAAGGCTTTTCACCATACATTCTTAGCTTGATGATGTTTTTATTGACTTCAAATCTGATGGGTTTATTTGGATTTAAACCTCCAACATCAGATTTAAATGTTACACTCACATTAGCGCTAATAACTTTTGTTTTGATACATTATAACAAGATAAAAGTTAACGGCTTAAAAGATTCCATAAAAGGTTATTTCGAGCCAATCTTTATACTGTTCCCGATAAACATTATTGGTGATATTGCGCTTCCAATATCGCTTTCATTCCGTTTATTTGGTAATATTGTAAGTGGTTCGTTAATTATGGCTCTTGTATATGCTGCGCTAGGCTTTGTAAGTAATTTACTTACACCAATAGTAGCACCATGGTTTCACATCTACTTTGATGTATTCTCAGGTGTGTTGCAAACTTTCATATTCGCAATGATAACAATGATTTACATTGCAATGGGTATGGGACAAGAAGAAAATTAATTTTGAAAGGAGAAATTTTAAATGCAAGGAATTTCAGGTCACGATTTTATTTTAGGTATGTCAGCTTTAGGAGCTGGTATAGCAATGATAGCAGGTTTAGGCCCTGGTATCGGTCAAGGTATTGCAGCAAGTAAGGGTGCTGAAGCAGTAGGTAGACAACCAGAAGCTAAAGGTGATATCATTCAAACAATGATTTTAGGACAAGCTGTTGCGGAAACAACAGGTATTTATTCACTAGTTATTGCCCTAATTCTTATCTTAGTTAAGCCTTTAGTATAGTTTATTATGGAAGGCTTAAATGTAAGCGTTGACTTTAATTTAGTCAATATGCTTGTTCAGCTTACAGCCACTCTCGTTTTATATTTCATCTTGCGTAAATTTTTATACTATCCTATAAAAGATTTACTAAAGAAAAGACAAGATTATATAATGAAGAACATTGAAGATAGCGAGAAAAATAATTTGAAGTCTCAAGTAGCATTAAGAGATTATGAGCTTAAATTGAAAGAAGCTAAAAAGGAAGCAAACGATATTGTTGATCAAGCAAAGAAGAGAGCAGATGATATCGTTAATAAGTCTGTTAGTGATGCTAAAGAAGAGTCTAGAAAAATTATGGAGAAAGCTGATAAAGAACTTGCTAATAAAAAGTCAATGGCAATGGATGAATTAAAAGGCGATATGGTAAATATTGCTATTTTAGCTGCAGAAAAACTAATTGGTGAGAATATTAGCACAAAGAAAGACAAGGATATCATAGAAAAGTCTATAGAAGAAGTAGGTAATGGACAATGGAAGAATTAGCTACTACTTTATATGCAAAGTCTATGTTTGAAGCATCTAAAGAAGATGATTGTCTTAAATTAGTTTATGAGGAGCTAAATTTAATTAAAGAAACTATTGATTCAAATCCTAGATTGATGGAAGTATTTAATCACCCTTTACTATCAAAAAATGAGAAAAAGGAAATTATTAAAGATATATATGAAAAGAATATATCAAAATTAACAATGAACTTTTTGCTCGTTTTAATTGATGCTAAAAGATTTGATATCATATCATCAGTAATAGATGAATTTAATAATTTATATGATATTGATAATAATATTGTAAATGGAACGATTATTACTAAAAACAAATTAAGTGATGAAGAAATCAAAAAATATGAAGAGAAATTGACAGCTTCATTAAAAGCACATGTAAAATTAAGCAATATTTTAGATGAGACTTTATTAGGTGGGGCTATTGTTAAAATCGGTGATAAGCTTATCGATTCAACATTAAAAGGTCAATTGAATGAATTAAGAAAAGAATTAATAAATAATAGTGAGGTGAGTATCTAAATGGGGTTAAAACCAGAAGAAATTAGCTCAGTTATAAAAAATTTAATCAAAAATTATGACAAAAAATTAGATACGGTTGAAGTTGGATCTATTATTGAAGTTGGTGACGGTATTGCCAGAGTTTACGGACTTGACAATGCTATGGCTGGTGAACTACTAGAACTACCTGGCGGCGTTTATGCTATGGCATTAAACCTTGAGCAAGATAATATTGGTTGCGTGCTTTTAGGTAGTGATAAGAACTTAAAAGAAGGAGATCCAGTTAAAAGAACTGGAAGAATCGTTGAAGTTCCAGTAGGCGAAGCACTTATTGGTAGAGTTGTAAATTCACTAGGTCAAGCTATAGATGGCAAGGGTAAGATTGAAAGCAATAAGTTTAGACCTATAGAAGCTAATGCTCCAGGCATTATTGATAGAAAATCAGTATCTGAGCCGTTACAAACTGGTATCAAAACTATTGACTCCATCATCCCTATAGGTAGGGGACAAAGAGAGTTAATTATAGGCGACAGACAAACAGGTAAGACTGCTATCGCCATCGATACAATAATAAATCAAAAAGATCAAGATGTAATATGTATATACGTCGCAATCGGTCAAAAGAACTCGACTGTAGCTCAATTAGTAAATGTGCTTGAAGAACATGGTGCGATGGACTACACTATAGTAGTAAGTTCATCAGCAAGTGAGTTAGCACCACTACAATATATTGCTCCATATGCAGGAACTGCTATGGCTGAAGAATTTATGTATGCAGGTAAAGACGTACTTATCATATATGATGACTTATCAAAGCACGCAGTTGCATATCGTTCAATGTCTCTATTGCTTAGAAGACCACCAGGACGTGAAGCTTACCCAGGTGATGTTTTCTATCTACACTCAAGACTACTTGAAAGATCAGCAAAACTATCTGATAAGTTAGGTGGAGGATCTATAACAGCTCTTCCTATCATAGAAACACAAGCTGGAGATATTTCAGCTTATATACCAACAAACGTTATTTCTATAACTGATGGACAAATATTCCTTGAAGGACAATTATTCTTCTCAGGACAAAGACCAGCTGTTAATGCAGGTTTATCTGTATCTCGTGTTGGTGGAGCTGCACAAATCAAGGCTATGAAGAAAGTTTCAAGCGGTATTAAACTTGAACTTGCTCAATACAGAGAATTGTTAGCATTTGCGCAATTTGGTTCTGAGCTTGATAAAGATACTGCAGATAAACTAAATCATGGTCAAAGGATTATGGAAATACTAAAGCAAGCACAATATAAACCTTTAAAAGTCGAAGAAGAGGTTATGATTTTATTCGCTGTTACTAACAGATATCTTGATGATATTCCTGTTGACAGAGTTAAAGCATTTGAAAAAGATTTCTTAGATTATATGGAAAATACTTCAAGCGAAACTGCTAAGAAGATTCTTGAGAAGAAAGAATTAACTGACGAAATAAAAGAAGAGCTTAAACTTAAGATAGAAGAATTTAAAAAGACTTTTAACTAGAGGTTTATTATGGCTGAACAAAGTAAAGAAATAAAAAGAAGAATAAAAAGTGTATCTAATATAAAGCAAATCACTAGAGCCATGGAATTAGTATCTACTTCAAAACTTCGTAAATCTAGACAAAAGCTTGAGCTTACAAGGCCATATTATAACACTGTTGAATCAAGTATTAGAGAGATACTTGCTAATACAAAGGGTGTTAGATATGATTTATTAGAGAAAAGAGAAGTAAAGAACAGACTTATAATTGTTTTAACATCAGACAGAGGCTTAGCTGGCGGTTATAACATCAATGTTATAAGAAAGGCTGAGTCATATGTAGAAGATAAGATTGGAACTAAGTTTATACTAGTTGGTGTTGAAGCAAGAGAGTATTTCAAAAGAAGATACAGTGGCATAGTGGAAGAATTTTCATATATTTCAGAAGAACCTTCATTTAACAATGCTGCAAAGATTGGTAACATCTGTTATGATTTATATAAAAAGAAAGAAATTGATGAAGTACTATTAGTTTATACTCATTTTTCTACTGTACTTAGCTTAGTGCCTAGTATGGTTAAACTGTTACCAGCCGAATCAATAGATAAAAATGGCAATATGGAAAACAGACTTATTGAGTATGAACCATCTGCTGAAGAAGTTTTAAACAGATTAGTAAAGGATTATATATCCATAACTATATTTGGAGCTATGATTGAATCAGCAGCTTCAGAACAAGCATCTAGAAGAAACTCTATGAAGAATGCTACTGATAATGCTAATGATATGCTTGAGAGTTTGTCTTTAAAATTTAATAGAGCAAGACAAGCTCAAATTACACAAGAAATTACTGAGATTGTCTCAGGTGCAAATGCATTAAATTAGAAGGGGTGAAATTATGGAAAATCAAAATATTGGTAAAGTTGTACAAATAATTGGACCGGTTCTTGATATAAGATTTAAACAAAATTCTCTACCTAACCTTCTTAACGCGATTAAAATTGATCTTAATGGAAAGCCTCTTATAGCTGAAGTAAGTCAACACATAGGCGATGATATAGTTAGATGTATTTCAATGTCATCTACTGATGGACTAGTTAGAGGTGCTGAGGCTTTAGATACAGGAAGTCCTATTAAGGTTCCTGTTGGAGATAAAACATTAGGAAGACTATTTAATGTTTTAGGGGAGAATATTGATGAAGATCCTAAGTCTAAATATGATAGATATGACCCAATACACAGACAAGCACCTACTTATGATGAACAAGTCACAACAAGAGAAGTTTTTGAAACTGGTATAAAAGTTATAGACCTTATTGCTCCATATGCAAGAGGTGGTAAGATAGGTCTATTTGGTGGTGCCGGTGTAGGTAAGACAGTATTAATACAAGAGTTAATAAATAATATCGCTAAGGAGCATGGTGGACTTTCTGTTTTTGCAGGAGTTGGAGAAAGAACTAGAGAAGGTAATGACCTTTACTACGAAATGAAAGAGTCTGGAGTAATTAATAAGACTGCACTAGTATTCGGTCAAATGAATGAACCACCAGGAGCAAGAATGAGAGTTGCTTTAACAGGCTTAACTATGGCTGAGTACTTCAGAGATGAAAAACATCAAGACGTGTTGCTATTTATTGATAATATCTTTAGATTTACTCAAGCAGGTTCAGAAGTATCAGCACTACTAGGAAGAATGCCATCGGCTGTAGGTTATCAACCAACACTAGCTACTGAGATGGGTCAATTGCAAGAGAGAATCACATCTACAAAGAATGGATCAATCACATCTGTACAAGCTGTTTATGTTCCTGCCGACGACTTAACAGACCCTGCACCAGCGACAACATTCACACACCTTGATGCGACTACAGTGCTTTCACGCTCGATTTCAGAATTAGGTATATATCCAGCTGTAGATCCACTAGATTCAACATCAAGAATATTGGATCCACAAGTAGTTGGAGAAAAACACTACGAAGTTGCTAGACGTGTTCAAGAGATACTACAAAGATACAAAGAACTTCAAGATATCATCGCAATACTTGGTATGGATGAATTATCTGAAGATGATAAATTAACTGTTGCTAGAGCAAGAAGGATACAAAGATTCTTGTCACAACCGTTCTCAGTTGCAGAGCAATTCACAGGTATAGAGGGTCAATATGTTCCTATAGCTGAAACTATTAGAGGATTTGAAGAAATACTTGATGGTAAGCATGATGATTTACCAGAATCAGCATTCTTATTTGTCGGAACAATTGATGATGCTGTTAAAAAAGCTGAGAGTATGAGGCAAAATAATGACTAAATTATATCTTAAGGTTGTTACACCTGATAAATTGTTTTTTGAAGGCGATATAGATATGCTTGTCGCTAGAACAATTGAAGGAGACGTAGGAATACTTCTTAATCACTCTCCCTTGGTAACAATACTTGATATTGGTAGACTTGTTATTAAAGATGGAGATGAAAGAAAAGTTGCAGCTTGTGCTGGTGGTTATATTGACGTGAGAAATAACAATATAACAGTTGTATCTGACGCTTGTGAGTGGGAAGATGAGATAGACATCAACAGAGCCGAAAGAGCAAAGGAAAGAGCAAGCAAAAAACTAGAAGACAAAGATACAGATACATTTAAGGCAGAGCTTGCACTTAAGAAGGCAATCAACAGAATTAATGTTGGAAATAAAAATTATTAAGAGAAGGTAGCGTTTGCTACCCTCTTTTTTGAAAGAGGAGGAAGAATATGAAGTGGGATTTATCCGCATATTACAAATCATTTAATGATCCTAAGTACAAAGAAGATTATGAGAATATTTTAAAAGAGATTAAAGATCTAAATTCTTTTATAAGTAATAATTTTGATGATAAAAAGAAAGTTTTACTTAAATATGTAGACAAAGCTAATATCATTGATAACTATGCCGCAAGATTATTTGGATATGTATCGTTAAATTTAAGCGAAAACGTTAACAATAAAGAAGCACTTAATGAAAAGTCTAAGCTTATCGCTGTTCGTAGGGAGTTTATAGAACTTGGAGTTAGTTTTGATAAATTTTTAAAGAGCATTGATGATATAAACAAGATTATTGATGAAGAGGATACTCTAAAAGAATATAGATTTATATTAAATGAGGGATGTGAAAATGCAAAGCACTCTCTTAGTGATGATGTAGAGATTGCTGTTGCTCGTATAAAAGAAACAGGTTCATACGAGTGGAACAGACTTCATTCTAATTTAACTAGTAAAGTTACAAGCAAAGTAGAATTTTCTGATGGAGAAGTAAAGGAAATAAATTTACCAGCAATTAGAAACTTACAATATGAAGACGATAAAGACCTTAGAAGAAGAAGTTTTATAGCTGAAGAAGAGTGCTATGACAAAATTAGAGACTCAATAGCAATGTCACTTAGCTCAATAAAGGGCGAAGTAATAAATGAATGTGAATTAAGAGGATATGAAAGCCCATTAGCAAAAACTCTTATAGATTCAAGATTTGATAAAGAAATTCTTGATGCAATGTGGTCATCAGTTAGAAAGTATTTACCAGATTTTGTTAAGTACTTTAAAAGAAAAGCTAAATTACTTAGTTATGATAAGCTTCCTTACTATGAAACATTTGCTCCAGTAGGCAAGGGAAGTATCACTTATACATTCGAAGAAGCAAAAGACTTCGTTATCAAACAATATTACTCATTCTCAGATAAGTTAGGAGACTTTGCTAAACATGCCTTTGAAAATAATTGGTTAGATACAGAACCTAGAGAAGGTAAAGTGGGCGGCGCTTTCTGCTCAAGTTGCTCAGCTATAAAAGAATCAAGAGTCTTAGCTAACTTTGGCGGTACATTTGACTCGATGATTACCTTTGCACATGAACTAGGTCACGCTTACCACGGAAGAGTTATATTCCAAGAAGCGCCAATCAATCAAGACTATACTATGCCAATAGCAGAGACTGCATCGATATTTGCTGAGACAATAACTTATAACGCTGCACTTAAAGATGCTAAGAACGATGATGAAAAGATATTTATACTTGAAAATATTATATCAGGAGCAGCACAAACAGTTGTTGATATATATTCAAGATTCTTGTTTGAAGATGAAGTATTTAGAAGAAGAAAAGATGGTGCTCTTGACGCTGATGACTTCGATGAAATTATGATGAATGCACAAAAAGAAGCATTTAAAGATGGACTAGATCCAGAAAAGTTAAACAAAGGCATGTGGATATGCAAGTCCCACTACTACAGTAGCGGCCTTGGTTATTATAACTTCCCATATTGCTTTGGACTTTTATTTGCAAGAGGCTTATACAGTATATATAAGAAAGAAGGAGACGCCTTCATAGAAAAATATGACACACTTCTAAGAAACACAGGCAAGATGAGTATTAAAGATTGCTGCAAATCAGTTGGTATAGATGTCACTAAAGAAGAATTCTTTGACGCATCACTAGAAACTATAAAGAAAGAAATTGATGAGTTCTTAAAATTAACTGAATAATTATATAATAAATAAATTATTTTACCTCTCTACTAAATAATGGTAGAGAGGTTTTTTTATAAAATATATTGACATTAATTATACTGTGTAGTACAATGTATATAGACAAGCAATGTATATATGAAAGGAGTATAAAATGAATACGGAATGGATTTCACAAATTAAAAGAGGCACCTTAGAGTATGCTGTATTGTTATTAATTAATAAATGCGATAGATATGGTTACGAATTAATACAAACTTTAAACAAATATACTATGCTTAATACAAATGAAAGCACAATGTATCCATTACTTAGAAGGTTACTAAAAAATAATTACCTTGATTCTTATTGGCAAAACATAGAAGAAGGTACACCACCAAGAAAGTACTATAGAATAACAAAATCTGGAAATTTATATTTAGACAAACTTAAGTGTGATTGGTGTAAACTTATTGATAATATTAATGATATAGAAAAGGAGTGATACTAATATGCAAGATGTAAAAATAAGTAATGATTTAGAAAAATATTTAACTCATGTTGATAGATACTTAAGGTATTTACCTATAAGTGAAAAGACAGATATTTTATCGGAACTTAAAAGTTCATTTTATGAGAGATTAAAGGCTGGTCAAACTAGTAGCGAGATAATATCAAATATGCCTTCAGCAAAAGATTTGGCTGGTAATTATATTGATGATGCTTTCGTTAAAACTAATAAATTATCTTTTAAAACATTATGTAAATATATATTATTTTTTTCATACTCTTCATTAATTTGGCTAGCTGTTATACCAACGCTTTTTACATTAGCAATTGGTTTCTTCTTATCGGGAATTCTAAGTTTTGCAGCTGGTATAATGGGATTATTAAAAGGATTTATTAATATATCCTTATTAGATAAGATTAAATTCATCTTTGTATTTTATGAATTGAAAGGAATATCTGCTTTAATTGTTGGTATTTTATTTGCGATAATTTTTACTATTTTGGGAATATTAACTTGGAGAGGAACAGTAAGACTAATAAGGTTTTTACAAAATAAAAAAAGAAATATATATAATATCAATATATAAATTATAATTTAATGTTGAGTAAAAGTAGGAGTGTTTATTTTAAAGCGCTCTCTTTTTTTTACAAAAAGTTTACATCTTTTATATTTATTTTTAACATATAAGAACTATAATTAATACGAAGAAAGGGGAGAATTCCATGAAAAAAAATTTTAAATTCTTTTTATTAATTTTAGTGCTTGCTATCTTTGTATCAAGTTTCTCGTTCTTAGGTGAAAGAAGCTTTGCTGAAAGTAAAAATTCTAAAAAAGCTAAGTATGTATTTTTGTTTATAGGTGATGGTATGGGGGCTGCTCAAGTAAATGCTGCACAAATCTACACTGGAGACAAAAAGAAAGTAGAGATAAAACCATTAGAGTTTTATAAGTTTCCAACAGTTGGTCTTGTTAATACAGAAGACTCTACAAGCTTTTGTCCAGACTCAGCTTCAACCGCTACAGCTATAAGCTCAGGTAATAAAACTCATTCCGGTGTTATAGGTAAGACAAGTGATCTTCAAAAGAATGTTACTACTGTTGCTGAAAAGATGAAGGCTCAGGGCAAAAAGATAGGCATTATATCAACTGTAACACTAAACCACGCAACTCCTGCGGCATTTTATGCTAATGTTACTTCTAGAAAACAATATTATGAAATAGGTAAGCAAATGGCAGCAAGTGGATTTGACTATTTTGCTGGAGGATCACTAGCTCATAGAACTGGTGATGATAAGAAGAAAAAAGAAAAAGATCTTTATGATATTTTAAAAGCAAGCGGCTACACAGTAACTGAAACAAAGAAAGATTTTGAAAAGATTAACAAAAATACTGGAAAAGTATTTGCAGTTACTGAAAGAATTCAAGATGATGGCGCTATGCCGTATACACTAGATCAAAAGAAAGGCGATATGACTTTAAGAGATACGCTTAGAAAAGCCATTGAAGTGCTTGACAATGACAAGGGATTCTTTATCATGGCAGAAGCTGGTAAAATTGACTGGGCATGCCATGCAAACGATGCACTCTCATCAATACACGAAGTACTTGCGCTTGACGATGCAGTTCAAGAAGCTATTGCATTTTATAAAAAGCATCCAGATGAAACACTAATCCTAGTTACAGCCGATCATGAAACAGGCGGACTAAGCCTTGGTTATCAAGGAACAGGATATGACACTCATTTTGAAATATTTGACAAACAAAAATTAAGTTATGTTGAATTTGACAAGAAATTTGAAGAATTAAAGAAAAATAATAAAAATCTTAACTTTGAGGATGCATTAAATTTAGTTAAAGAATCATTTGGACTAATAGTTAAGGATAAGAACACTAATAAGGAAGATGAATTATTTGTGCTAAATGATTATGAACTTGCGAAATTGAAAACAGCTTTTGCAGAATCAATGAAAGATAAAGATAAAAGAACTAAATCTATTGAAACAAATTTATTATATGGAGGATATGATCCATTTAGTGCTACGCTAACACATATAATCGATAATAAAGCTGGTATTGGCTGGTCAACATTTGCTCATACAGCTGTGCCAGTGCCTATATACGCACTAGGCGCAACAGCAGAATTATATGAAGGAACATATCATGATAGTGAAATTTATAGTAAACTTATGAAGTCCTTAGGGGCAAAATAATAAAACTTAATAAATAAAATTAGCTTACACATTAAAATAGGGAGCCGAAGCTCCCTATTTTTATGCATAATTATTATTTTTAATAAATAACTTTGTGAAATACTTTTTTGCCTTTTTTAATTAAAAGCTCGCCATCTTTAAAGTCATCTAGTGTAATAACTTTACTAGCATCACTTTCTTTTTCTCCATTAAGAAGTATGCCTCCTTGACTAATAAGTTGTCTTGCTTCTGAGTTTGATTTAGTAAGGTTAAGCTCTTTTAATAAGTTTAGTAGACCTATACCATCTTCAAATAACTTTTTATCCATAGTAGTGCTTGGAATGTTTTCTGAATTAGCAGATCCACTAAATAGAGCGCGGCTAGCTTCTAAAGCTTTGTCTGCATCTTCTTTACTGTGAACGTCCTTTGTAATTTCATATGCAAGTATTTCTTTTGCTTTATTTATTTCGTTGTCTTTTAGCTTAGCTAATTCATTTATCTCTTCCATTGGAAGCATAGTAAGAAGCTTTAAGAACTTAATAACATCTCTGTCATCAACATTTCTGAAGTATTGGAATAATTCGTAAGGAGTAGTTTTATTTCTATCAAGCCAAACAGCGCCCGAAACAGTTTTACCCATCTTAACTCCATCAGCATTTGTTAATAATTTTAGAGTCATTACGTAGGCTTGCTTACCTTCAAGTTTGTTTATAAGCTCAGTTCCTTCAAGCATGTTAGCCCATTGGTCTGATCCACCAACTTGTAGAATACAGCCATATTCTCTATATAACTCAACGAAGTCATAAGCTTGCATTAACATGTAGCCCATCTCAAAGAATGTTAAGCCCGATGAAATTCTGTTCTTGTAGCAATCATAAGCAAGCATCTTAGATACGTTGAAGTTAACACCTATATCTCTCATAAAGTCTAGGTATCTTAGGTCACGAAGCCAGTCTTTATTGTCTACGTGTATTGCTTTGCCATCTTTAAAGTCAATGAATCTTGATAACTGATCAACGAAGATTCTAGCATTTTCGTTAATAGTTTCCTCAGTAAGAAGTTTTCTCATATCTTGTTTACCTGAAGGGTCTCCAATCATAGTTGTTGCACCACCAGTTAAGCATATAGCTCTATGTCCAGCAGCTTGTAGGTGTTTCATAACCATAAGTGTTATGTAGTGGCCAATTGTTAATGAGTTGGCAGTTGCGTCATATCCAGTATAAAATGTTATTTTTTCTTTATCTAATAATTTTCTTAAGTCATCTTCATAGTTACAATTGTCGATGTAACCTCTTTCTTTTAACACGTCAAAAACGTTCATAAAATCACTCCTTTAAATTGCCTTGATTATAACATAAATATAAATCTTTTGTCAATCTATAGGCATGAAAAAAGATGGACCCAAAGTCCACCTTTGCCGTTTTCAAACTATAGTACTTCTGTGTTTTCCCATAAGCCATGGATGTTGCAGTAGCTTAGTGCAAGTAAAGTACCCTTTGCATCTGCTTTAAGCTTTACGCTCATAGATGGTTCAGTAAATAAATCTAATTCACCGTGAGCTGATGCTACATAACTTGCTACTTCAACTGGAACTTGCTTTCCTTCAGGTACGAAGAATAACTTCATCCATGCTATGTGGTGTTCAAGTGTATTAGGATGAGCTATTTCATCTCCAACACTTACGCATACCTTTAATGCGTCTGCTTCTTTTGCTACGTGAATAACTGGAACGTGTTTTTCGCTCTTCCAGTCAGCGCTTTTAATTAATTCTGATAATTTCATATTATCAAACCCCCCTTGTCACACTATATATACCCAATCAAATTTATTTAACACATATATTGTATAATTAATGATATTTTACATATTAATATTGAGAAGTGCTGTATTATATGTTATAATTATTTTGGAAGTGATATTATGTATGAATTAATTGCAACTAGTTCATTTGGACTAGAGGCGATAGTTAAAAGAGAACTGAATGATTTAGGTTTAGAAGTTACTAAAACGGATAATGGTCACATTTATTTTAATGGAAGTGACATTGATATAGCAAGAGCAAATATTAATCTAAGGTGTGCTGATAGAGTACTTATAAACTTGAAGAGCTTCAAGGCAGTGAGCTTTGAAGAACTTTTTGATGGCATATATGAGCTTCCATGGAATGAAATTTTAGATGAAGATTCTAATTTTATTGTTGAAGGCAGATCTCATAAGTCAAAACTATTTTCAATATCTGACTGTCAAAGGATAACTGAGAAGGCGATCATTAAAAAGCTTCAAACAAAATATGAAATAAGTAGGTTTTCAAAGTCTTCTCATAGACACAGACTTGAAATTTCACTACTTAATGACATAGCAAGCATAACTCTTGATACATCAGGTGAGAGCCTTCACAAAAGAGGATATAGAGACATGCAAGGCGCAGCTCCTCTTAAGGAGACTATGGCTGCTGCTTTAGTTAAGCTATCGTTTTATAATAAGGAAAGACCGTTTTTAGATCCATTCTGTGGTTCTGGAACTATAGCTATAGAAGCACTTTTGCAAGCAAGAAACATAGCTCCTGGATTAGATAGAAACTTCGATAGTATGAATTTTAAGTTTATTAACAAAGATTTGTATAAAAAAGCCAAGATGGAAGCGATGGAGAAGATCGACTACAAATCAAAGGTATATATAGACGCAAGTGATATTTCCCATAAGTCTATTGCTATAGCTAAGCACAATCTAGAGAATCTTGGTTTAAGTGATGATATACGTTTCTTTGTTAAAGACTTTAGAGATGTAGACATTAAGAATAATTATGGTGTTATGATAACGAATCCACCATATGGCAAGCGTTTAGAGGAAGATGACTTGAGAAAACTATATACTGACTTTGGCAAAAAGATTAAGAATTTAGACACATGGTCGGTGTATGTATTAACATCTTATGAAAAGATTGAAAGAGATTTTGACAGAAAGGCTGATAAGAACAGAAAGCTGTACAATGGTAGTTTAAAAACTTACTACTACCAATTTTATGGCAAGAAGCCTGAGAAATAGGAGCTGATATTTTGAAGAACGAAAGAAAAGATGAAATATTAGACAAGATACTCTCCGTAGAAGTTCTTGATGCAATGGCTGACTGGGTTAAGGTAGTTAATATTAATGGTAAGATTCTTTATGCTAATCAATCATTAAAGGACGCTATTGGCTATGATCCAACAGGTATGAACACTGATGAGTTGGATGATTTTCTAAAGCTTGACACAAGTGAGACAGCAAGTGCTATAGAAAAGAATGAGATAATTCAAAAAGAACTAAATATTGGGGAAAATTATTATCAAGTTAAGTGTTCGCCTATATATGATGAAAAGATGAACCCTATTGCCATAGTAGAGGTCTTTAGAGATGTTACAAGAGAAAGAGTTCTTGAACTTCAACTTATACAAAGCAACGAGAATGTTTTTCACGATATGGAAATCACTAAGAGAATTCAAAAGAACATACTTCCGACAAAGACTAAGCATAAGAACATTGCCATAGACTACTTATATGAAGCGACTGAAACGCTATCAGGAGATATGTTTGATATCTTTGAGATAGAAAAGGACATATACGTAATGTATATTGCGGATGTTGCGGGCCATGGTATTGCTGCATCTATGCTTACAATGTTTATTAGGCAGACTGTTAGAAACTTAAACAAGGATAATTATGAACCAAAGAAAGCGCTTAAGTACATAAGCGATAAGTTTTTGGAACTAACATTGCAAAGCGACAGATATATAACACTTTTCTACGGAGTGTATTATGCAAAGACTGAAGATTTTGTTTATGCAAACGCTGGTCACAATTCTATGCCAATAATTTTTAACGATAACAATATTTCTGTATTGGAAGCAAAGGGTAGACCAATAATGAGCATAGACTTGGGAAGTGATTATGAAGTCAAAAAAACTAAGTTAAGAGCAGGAGATAAGCTTCTACTATACACAGATGGTATAGTTGAGAGTAAAAATGTTCATGGCGAAGAATTCGGGCTAGATAGATTAATAACAACAATACTTTCTAAGCCAAATAAGCTTCTTAAAGCGATTGATATAGCGGTTCTTCAGTATGCATTCGGAGATCAAAGAGATGACTTCGCAATGCTCTTAGTTGATATAGATAATATACAATAAAAGCAAAAGCTCTTCTTAAGCAAGAAGAGCTTTTAATATGTCTTGATATACTTTTTCTTTCTCAATATCATGAAGCAAATCATGTTTTAGGTTCTCATACTCATACATCTCTAAGTTATCAATACCATTGCTTCTTAAAAGTCCATACATTTGTTTTATGCCAGTGTCGTAGTTCGATAGTGGATCTTTCTTTCCAGTGAATAGATATATTGGCAAGTCCTTTGGAATATAATCTAAGCTCTCTTTTCTATTAGCCTTATCTGTGCCGTGAATAATCATTTGAAAGAAGCCGTTACTATATTCAAAGATACACAAAGGATCATTTAAAAACTTAGCATTTTCTTTTGAATCTGATGTTAGCATATTATCTTTACTAGCCTTATATATAAAGTCAAAGGCTTTTTTATTAAGAGCTTCGTTCTTACCATCGTAACCTTCTTTGGCAAGAGCAAGCTTTAAAAACAATTTAAATAATTTATTTACAAATATTGGGCTTTTAATGCATGATAAAAGTAATAACTTATCTATATAGTCACCAAACTTATATGCATAAGTCCTGGCAAGTATAGATCCCATGGATTGACCAATCATAGCTAGTTTTTTATCAGGATTTTCCTTTCTAATTATAGTATTTAATACATCGATATCATCAACCATCTTCATCCAAGCGTTTGTATATGGAACAAGACCTAAATGTTCTTTGTCCACAGCACTCATGCCATGTCCTCTTAAGTCTAAAGCGTAAACAGAAATACCGTTAGCTTGGAGAAACTTAGCAAACTCATCATACCTCATAGCATGATCATGCATACCATGGATTATTTCAACACACATTTTAGGGTTTTCCACTTTCCACTCTAAATACTTGATCTTTTTATTATCTTTTGCAGTAAATTCTAAATAATTCTTTTCCATTTTCTCACCTATAAATATATTACTTCTCCTTGCAAACATTATACTATATTTATATTTAATATTCAATAATTATTATCATTTAAAGTAATATATGATATAATACAAGTAAACAGATAGATTGGAGGTAATATGATGAAATATACATTAGAAGTATGCACTGACTCATTTGAATCAACACTCATAGCACAAAGAGCAGGAGCTGATAGAGTAGAATTAATAGCATCAACTGTCTTAGGCGGTATTACACCTTCTTTTGGATTGTGTAAGAAGGTACTTAACGAGCTAGATATACCTTTTGTTGCAATGATAAGACCTAGACAAGCAGGCTTCTCATATTCAAAGTATGATTTAGATGTTATGAAAGAAGATATCATAGCACTTAAAGAGCTTGGAGTGCAAGGTTTTGTTTTTGGTGTTTTGAATGATGACGGAAGCATCAATATGAAGGCAAATGAGTATCTACTTAAATACTGCGAAGGCATGGACAATGTTTTTCATAGAGCGTTCGATATAGATCCAGACTTAGATGCTAATTGCAAAAAGCTTATAGAACTTGGCTTTAAACGTGTATTAACTAAGGGCGGAGATAATAAAATCACAGATACTTATAAAATTATTAATTCATTATATGAAAAATATCACGGTAAATTAGAGTTTATCACAGGCGGAGTAAGAGAGAATAACATTGATTTTATTAAAGCTAAGTTGCATGTAGATCAATTGCACATATCATCAAATAAAGTTTTTATTGATAAATCTACGTTAGCAAATAAAAAGCTTTTCTTTGGAACTAATCCAAATGAAGATGAAGGAACATATTATTTGGCAGATGAGGAGTATTTGAAACGAATAATAAAGTCATTTAGATAACTATGACAAAAATTTAACAATTTGATTTGCAAGTAAAAAATAAGATGTTGCAAAAATATTTAAAAAGCACGCATTTTTAAGTCATAATTGACAGATTTTGAAAATTAACATTAAATTTATTCATTGCAAGTAAAGCGCCGTAAAAAATGAGTTTTTACTATTTAAAATTATATGTTTATATGATAAAATGAGAATATAATTCAAATAGGAGGAGTACAATGAAAGAAAAAAATGGTAAGACAATCATCCTAGGGGTAATTGGATCAGATTGTCACGCAGTTGGATTAACTATATTAGACCACGCTTTTAATAATGCTGGCTTTAACGTAGTTAACATAGGTGTTTTATCACCTCAAGAAGACTTCATCAACGCAGCTGTTGAAACTAAAGCGGACCTAATCTGTGTATCATCACTATATGGTCAAGGAGAGATAGACTGCAAGGGCATGAGAGAAGCATGTGATGAAGCAGGTCTTAAAGACATACCACTTTATGTTGGAGGCAATATAGTTGTTGGTAAACAAAAGTGGGAAGAAGTAGAACCTAGATTTAAAGCTATGGGCTTTAATAGGGTTTATCCACCAGGAACTAGTCCTGAAGTTACAATTGCAGATATGAAAAAGGACTTAGGAATTAATTAAATGAAAGCATATCTTTTTATCGATTTTGGAAGCACATTTACAAAATTAACTCTAATAGATATCGAAAAAGAAGAAATCATAGCAACTGCCAAGAGTTATACAACTGTTGAGACTGATGTTGCTATTGGATATCACAATGCTTATAAGGATTTAATGTCAAAGATCGATGGCGATGTAGAAATTATTAAGAAGCTTGCTTGCTCTTCAGCGGCAGGAGGCTTAAAGATTGCAGCCATAGGTCTAGTACCAGAGCTTACTGCAGAAGCAGCAAAGAGAGCAGCCTTAGGAGCAGGTGCTAGAGTTATTAAGACATATTCATATAAGATGAACTCTCATGAGATTGAAGAGCTAAGGGATTCAAACGCAGATATGATTTTGTTAGCTGGAGGAACTGACGGAGGCAATACAGAAGTAATTCTACATAATGCACAATCAATTGCTGATATTGGCATTACTAAACCAGTTGTAGTTGCAGGAAATAAGAGTAGCTACGATGAAATCGAGAAGATATTTGCAGATAAAGTAGAATATAGACTTACTGAAAATGTAATGCCTAAACTTAATGAAATCAATGTTAATCCTGCAAGAGAAACAATTAGAGACATATTCATGGAAAGAATTACAAAAGCCAAGGGTATGACACACATTGAGGATGACATCTCGGGCATATTGATGCCTACACCACAAGCAGTTTTAAAGGCGGCAGAAGCTTTTAGTTTAGGAACACCTGATGAAGATGGCGTTGGTGATTTAGTAGTTGTTGACATAGGGGGCGCGACAACAGATATTCACTCTATAGCAGATGGCGCACCATCAAAACCTGGTGTTATATATAGAGGTTTGGAAGAACCACTTTCAAAGAGAACTGTTGAAGGTGACCTTGGTATGAGATACTCATCAGAGAGCGTATATGAAGCATCTGGTTTAAGGATGATAAAGAAGTACTTAGATATCAGCGGATATGATGTAGAAGAAGAATTTAAAAAGAGATACAATCACACTGATTTGGTTTTCACCGATGAAAAAGAAATTAAGTTCGATGAAATGATGGCAAAGATTTGTGTTGACATATCAATGAAAAGACACTGCGGCTATGTAGAAGCTGTTTATTCACCTCTAGGAACAATGTATCAACAAGTAGGTAAGGACCTAACTGAGCTAAAGCATATGATTGGTACTGGAGGTATACTAGTTAATTCAGAACATCCGGATGAAATACTAAAGGCTGGACTTTATGATCAGGAAGATTTAAACTCATTAAAGCCTAGATATCCTGAATTTTCAGTAGATAAACATTATATACTTTCAGCTATGGGTTTATTAACAATGATTGATAAAAACATGGCAGTTAGAATGATGAAGAAATATATAGTTATATAGGGGGAAGCAATGAAAGTAGAAAATAAAAGATGGACTGATGAAGAATTTTTTGCGGAGCGTGAAAAAGTTCTTAAACAATGGCCCACAGGAGCAGAGGTTGATTCACAAGAAGCAATTGACTTTTTAAAGAAGGTTCCTGAAGAGAAGAACTTTGCCGATGTGATGGCAAAGGCAAAAAGAGAAGGCAAAACACTAGCACAACCAAGAGCCGGAGTTGCTCTAATCGATGCTCACATAGAATTATTAACATTCTTAACTGATCAAGGTGGAGCAGACTTATTGCCATCAACAATTGACTCATACACAAGACAAAATAGATACGATGAATGTGAAGTTGGTATTAAAGAATCATTAAAAGCAGGAAGATCATTATTAAATGGTTTCCCAGCAGTTAACCACGGAGTTAAAGGCTGTAGAATGGTTTATGATGCTGTTTCTAAACCTCTTCAAGCAAGACATGGTACACCAGATTCAAGATTGCTTTCTGAAATCATTCACGCAGGTGGATTCACATCAAATGAAGGTGGAGCTATAAGCTACAACGTTCCATATGCAAAATCTGTTCCTATAGATAAATGCTTACATGACTGGCAATATTGTGACAGACTAGTAGGTTTCTATGAAGAAAATGGTGTACACATCAACAGAGAACCATTTGGACCACTTACTGGTACACTTTGTCCACCATCAACATCAAACGCAGTTGCTATAGTAGAAGCTTTGCTAGCAGCTGAACAAGGAGTTAAAAACATAACTGTTGGCTACGGTCAATGCGGTAACTTAATTCAAGACGTAGCAGCAATTAGATCGCTTGAAGAACAAGTTAATGAATACTTAAAGAAATTTGGATATAACGATGTATTAATAACTACAGTATTCCACCAATGGATGGGCGGCTTCCCTCAAGATGAAGCTAAAGCCTTTGGCGTTATATCTTGGGGTGCTGCAACTGGTTCATTAGCAGGAGCTACAAAAGTTATCGTTAAGACACCTCACGAAGCTATTGGTATTCCAACTAAGGAAGCAAACGCAGAAGGTATTAGAGCTACTAAGATGGTTCTTAATATGACAGAAGGTCAATTATTACCAGAAGGTAAAGAATTAAGAGCGGAAATTGAACTAATAAAAGCAGAAACAAGATGTATTATAGAAAAACTATTTGAATTAGGTAAGGGTGACTTAGCTGTTGGTACTGTAGAAGGCTTTGCACAAGGAGTTATGGACGTACCATTTGCTCCATCTAAGTACAATGCAGGAAAGATGATGCCAGCTAGAGATAATAATGGTGCTGTTAGATATCTATTCACTGGCAACTTACCATTTACAAAAGATATACTTGATATCAATAGAGAAAAGCTTGAAGAAAGAGCAAAATTCGAAGGACGTCCAGTAAGCTTTGACATGACAACTGACGATATATTTGCAGTTGGCTTCGGAAGATTAATAGGTAGACCAAAAAATAATTAATATAAAAAGGAGACTTGATTATGAAAATTAAAAAAGTTATCTGCTCAGCAGGTAAAACAGGTTTTTACTTTGATGACCAAAAGGCTATCAAATTAGGCGCAAAACATGATGGAATGTTTTATTTAGGAGATCCTGTAACTCCAGGTTTTAAAGCAATCAGACAAGCTGGAGAATCAATCTCAGTTATGTTAGTTCTTGAAGACGGACAAGTTGCACTAGGTGACTGTGCAGCAGTTCAATACTCAGGAGCAGGTGGAAGAGACCCACTTTTCTTAGCAGAAGATTTTATTGCATTTATCAATAAAAACATTGCACCTAAACTAGAAGGTAGAGAAATAACTACTTTCAAGGAAATGGCTGAAGAGTTCGACCACATGCATGTAGATGGCAAGAGATTACACACTGCCATTAGATATGGCATCACTCAAGCTTTACTTGATGCAGTTGCTAAGACTAATAAAGTAACTATGGCAGAAGTTGTTAAAAAAGAATATAATACTGGCGTTGAAATAAAGAGAGTTCCTATATTTGCTCAATCAGGCGATGACAGATATTTAAACGCTGACAAGATGATTATAAAAGAAGCAGACGTTTTACCTCACGGTCTATTTAATAATGTTGAAGAAAAAACTGGTAAAAACGGTGAATTATTAAGAGAATATGTTGTTTGGTTAAGAAACAGAATTATTGAACATAGACACAATGAATCATACAACCCAATTTTCCACATCGACGTATATGGAACAATAGGGGATGCTTTTAACAACGATGTTGACAAGATGGCTGAATATCTAAAGACACTTGAAGAAGCTGCTAAACCATTCAAACTTAGAATTGAAGGACCTATGGACATGGGTGAAAGAACAAAACAAATGGAAGTTCTTAGAGACTTAACTAAGAAGCTTGATGATGAAAAGATCAATGTAGAATTAGTTGCTGATGAATGGTGCAACACTTATGAAGACGTTGTTTACTTCGTTGATAATGGCGCTGGACACATGATTCAAATCAAGACTCCAGACTTAGGCGGAATCAATAACACTATTGAAGCTGTTAAATATTGTAAAGATCACCATGTAGGTGCTTACTGCGGTGGTACTTGCAATGAAACTAACAGATCTGCTGAAGTATTAGTAAATATTTCTATGGCTACAGGAGCTGATCAACAATTAGCTAAACCAGGTATGGGTGTTGACGAAGGTATCATGATCGTTAATAACGAAATGAACAGAGTAGTAGCACTAGTTAATAACAGATAATATTTTTCATTGAAAGTAGCAATATTGTATTGCTACTTTCATATTATACATAGGGGGTAAAATTTTGAGAGAGATTAAAAGTAGTGATATCACTAAAAAATTAAAAGAGGGTCTATTGGAAATAGCTTCAGTTCTACCAAGAGACGTAATGAACAGACTTGTTGAACTTAGAGATAAAGAAAAGTGGCCTCTAGCGAAAGAAACAATAACAACTATCATAGATAACGATAATCTTGCACAAAGAGATAGCGTTCCAATGTGTCAAGATACTGGTATGGTTATTTGCTTTGTTAAGATTGGACAAGACGTACATGTGGACGGATCTATAAAAGATGCTATAAACCAAGCGGTAAGAGAAGCGTATACTGATGGTTACCTTAGAAAATCTGTTGTTAAAGACCCTATCGATAGAGTTAATACAAAGGATAACACTCCAGCTATCATTCACTTTGAAATAGTTGAAGGCGATATATTCGAAATAGCTTTTGCTGCCAAAGGCTTTGGATCAGAAAATATGTCTAAGCAAAAGATGCTTAAACCTGCTGATGGACTTGAAGGTGTTAAGAAATTTATTCTTGAAACAGTTGAAACAGCTGGACCAAACCCATGCCCACCTATAGTTGTAGGTGTGGGTATAGGAGGAGACTTCGAAAAATCATGTATCATGGCGAAGGAATCTCTTATGAGAGATATAGATGATTATAATAAAAATCCATTCTATGCTGATCTTGAAAAAGAATTACTTGAAAAGATTAATGAATTAGGTATTGGACCTCAAGGATTTGGCGGTAAGACAACAGCCTTAAGAGTCTTTATAAATACTCATCCAACACACATAGCTGGACTACCTGTAGCTGTTAACATTCAATGTCACGCTGCTAGACACAAAGTTATTTCATTATAAAGGGGGATATTACTATGGCTATAGAAATTAAAACACCATTTACAAGAGAAACTCTTAAAAATTTAAAAGCAGGCGACAATGTATTAATAACAGGTACAATATACACAGCAAGAGATGCAGCTCATAAAAGATTAGTTGAACTACTTAATGAAGGTAAAGAATTGCCGTTCGATCCAAAAGGAGCTTGTATTTACTATGTAGGACCATCACCTGCAAAACCTGGAAGAGTAATTGGCTCAGCAGGACCTACTACAAGCTATAGAATGGATCCATATGCACCACAAATGATGGACGCAGGAGTTATGGGCATGATAGGCAAAGGCAAGAGAGATGACAATGTAAAAGCTAAGATTGTTGAGCATGGCGCATGCTACTTCGCCGCTATAGGTGGCGCTGCTGCAATTATTGCTGATAGAATAAAAACTGCTAAGATTATTGCTTACGAAGATTTAGGAGCTGAAGCTCTTAGAGAGATAACTGTAGAAAAGTTTCCAGCAACTGTTATAGTTGACCCAAATGGAAAGGATCTATATATTGAAGGCAAGAAGGAGTATTTAGAATGGAAAGAAAAGAACGAGTAATTAGCAAAGCTGCAAAGGCAGGTTCGCTTGAATCAAATGATCTTATGATTATGATAGAACCTTCTGACAAATTAGAAATCACACTAAACTCTGTTGTTAAGGAGCAATATGGTGATATGATTCTAAAAGCTATTAATGAGGTACTTGAAGATGAAGGCGTGAAGAAAGCGAATATCGTCATTAACGATAAGGGAGCTTTAGACTTTACCATTAGAGCGAGAATGAGAACTGCAATCGAAAGGAGTCAAAATGAACTATAGAACTATGTTATTTATGCCTGGTAACAATCCAGGTATGTTGCAATCGTCTGATATACTTGGAGCAGATGCTATAATTATAGACTTAGAAGATGCAGTATCTCTACCTGAGAAAGACGCAGCAAGAGAACTTGTTAAAGAATATTTAAAAACATTTAAGTCTGAAGGTAAGGGTGGATCAGATATATATGTTAGAGTTAATCCTCTTGACACTGATTACTTCTATAAAGACCTAGATGCATTAAAGGGACTAAATTTTGATGGCATTATGCTTGCCAAAGCATCCCAAGAATCAGTTGAAGCGCTTTCTAAGTATTTGGATGATAATAATCAAAAGTATGATATATTTTGCTTAATCGAAACATCTCAAGGTGTTGAAGACGCTAGAAACATCCTTGCTAAATCGAATAGAGTAAAAGGTGTTTTATTAGGAGCTGAAGACTTAACACTTGACTTAGGTGCAAAGAGAACAAAAGAATCAGATGAAATTAAGTACTCAAGAATGAGAATAGTTTCATGTGCAAAGTCGCTTGGTCTACAAGCAGTTGATACTCCATGGACAGATACTGATGATATAGAAGGCTTAATTATGGATACTAAGAAAGCTAAGGCTATGGGTATGACAGGTAAGGCTTTAATATCTCCAAGACATGTTGATCCAGTCAATGAAATTTTCTCTCCAAGCAAGGAAGATGTTAATCACGCAATCAAAGTTATGGAAGCACTTAAAGATGCTAAAGAAAAAGGTCTAGGAGCATTCTCGCTTGACGGTAAGATGGTTGATAGGCCAATAATATTAAGAGCAATAAATACCTTAAAGATGTCTGGCAATTACAAGGAGGAATATGATGAGCTTTTATAATGATGATATTAAAATATTAAATAAGAAAGATTATCCTAAGAAAGAAGCAAAGCCATGCAAAGTTTATGAAAGTATCAAAGATTTATTTGATAAACTTGAATTGAAAAACGGTATAACAGTTTCTTCACATCATCATTTAAGAAACGGTGATGCCGTGTTAAATATGATGATGCTTGAACTACAAAGGAGAGGCATAAAAGATATAACATTAGTAGCTTCATCATTATTCCCAGTTCATAAAGAACTTATTCCATTTCTTGAAGATGGAACTATAACAAACATAGTTACATCATATATATCTGGTGATTTGGCTAAGGCTATATCAAAAGGAAAGCTTAAAGGAAAGATACTAATGCAATCGCATGGCGGAAGAGCTAGAAGCATAATCGATAAAGACGTGGTGATTGATTACGCTTTTATTGCAGCTCCATCTTGTGACCCTATGGGTAATATCTCTGGAGTTAATGGAGAAGCATCCTGCGGATCTATGGGCTATGCTATAGCTGATGCTATCTATGCTAAAAAGAAAATCGCTATAACAGATACAATAGTTGAATATCCTAACTATCCAAGCGATATTACAGAAGACTATGTAGATTACATTTTAAAAGTAGATAGCATTGGTGATAAAAACGGTATAGTATCAGGAACAACAAAAGTTACTAAAGACCCAGTTGGACTTAAGATTGCTAAAGATACACTTAAAGTAATGAAGGCATCAGGACTACTTAAAGATGGCTTTAGCTACCAAAGTGGTGCGGGTGGAATTTCACTTGCAGTTACTGATTTTTTAAGAGACTATATGATTAAAGAAAACATCAAAGGATCATTTGCAAGTGGTGGCATAACTGGATACTTAACTGATATGCTTGAAGAAGGTTTATTTACATCTCTTTATGATGTTCAATGCTTCGACCTTAAAGCAATAGAATCTATTAAAAAGAACGCAAATCATTTAAGAATGAGTGGATCCGAATACGGCAATCCAGAAGTATCAGCTGTCGTTGATAACCTCGACGTAGTTATTTTAGGTGCTACTGAAATAGACCTTGATTTTAATGTTAATGTTATAACAGGTGCTGATGGAGTTTTAATGGGCGGCTCAGGTGGTCACCAAGACACAGCGGCTGGAGCAAAGATGTCAATCATAGTTTCAAAACTATTCTCATCAAGACTTCCAGTTATTAAAAACAGAGTAGATGTTATAGCAACACCAGGAACTACTATAGACGTCCTTGTAACTGAAAGAGGTATAGCAGTTAATCCATTGAGACAAGACTTAATTGATAAGTTTAAGGCAAGCGGTTTAAATGTTATGACAATACAAGAATTAAAAGCAATTGCAGATAACTTTATGGGCGAGCCAAAAGAAATAAAGAAGAAAGATAGAATTATCGGTTACAGTGAATATAGAGATGGATCTATATTAGATGAAATTCACGAGGTGTAATATGGGATTATTTTCAAAGAAAAAAGAACTTGATCTATATGCTCCAATTACAGGAGAGCTTATTGATATAACAGATGTTAAAGACCAAGTTTTTTCACAAAAAATACTTGGAGATGGAGTTGCAATAGAACCAAAAGAAGGCGTATTATACGCACCATTTGATTGTGAAGTTGTTCAGCTTTTCCACACTCTTCACGCCATAGGATTAAAAACTAAAGATGTAGAAATACTTGTACACATCGGCATGGATACAGTAGAACTTAACGGTGAAGGCTTTAAAGGCTTTGTCAATGAAGGCGATCATGTTAAGAAAGGCCAAAAGTTAATTGAGTTTGACATTGACTATATCAAGTCAAAGGGTAAAGAGGCTACTACTCCTATAGTTATCACTAACATGGATATAGTTAAGTCACTTGATAAAAGCAAAGCAAAAGACATCGTTGCTAATCAAGATATAGCAGTCAAAATTAATTTATAATTCAAATATTCAAAGCGAGGTAATATATATGCCTCGCTTTTTCTATGAAAATGAAAATAAATTGTTAATTAATGAACTACTAGTTAAATTTTGATTTAAGTTATGTATACTAGCGACAAACAATAAAAATAAAAATTTTTATCTCAAAGAAAAATGCTTGTAATTTGTATACATATATGTTATAATTGATTAGTAAAAATATGCACACTTCACGATGCACGCCTCAGGTGCTATTATATAGTTAAGGCGGCAGGTGAATGAAGTGTAAAGAAAAAAACTTGGAGGTAGAAAGACATGGCAGTAATTGCAATGAAAGACTTATTAGAAGCAGGTGTTCACTTCGGACACCAAACTAGAAGATGGAACCCTAAGATGGCTAGATTCATTTTCACAGAAAGAAACGGAATCTATATCATCGACCTACAAAAGACTGTAGATCAAATTGAAAAAGCTTACAAATTGATCAAGGAAGTTGTTGAAGAAGGCGGAAAGGTTCTATTTGTTGGAACAAAGAAACAAGCTCAAGAAGCTATCGAATCAGAAGCTAAGAGATCTGAAATGTTCTATGTTAACCAAAGATGGTTAGGTGGTATGCTTACTAACTACAATACTATCAAAGGTAGAATTAAAAAGCTTGAAGAATACAACAAGATGGAAGAAGATGGTTCTTTAAGCGTTTTACCTAAGAAGGAAGTTGCTACTATAAGAGCAGAAAAAGAAAAATTAGCTAAATACCTAAATGGTATCAAAGACATGGGTGGAATGCCACAACTATTATTCGTTGTTGACCCTAAGAAAGAAAAGATAGCTATTAACGAAGCTAAGATTCTTGGAATTCCAGTAGTTGCTTTAGTTGATACTAACTGCGACCCAGATGAAGTTGACATTGCTATACCAGGTAACGATGATGCTATCAGAGCGGTTAAATTAATAACTGAAACATTGGCTAATGCAGTTATCGAAGGTAAGCAAGGCAAACAAGAACATTCTGAAGAAAAAGCTGAAGAAAACACAGAAGAAATAAATAACGAAGAAAATTAGGAGGTAAATATGGCTATAAGTGCACAATTAATTAAAGAATTAAGAGAAAAGACAGGAGCAGGCATGATGGACTGCAAAAAAGTCCTAGTTGAAACTGATGGCGACATAGATAAAGCTATCGACCTATTAAGAGAAAAAGGTTTAGCTTCTGCTGAAAAGAAAGCATCAAGAATTGCGTCAGAAGGCTTAGTTGCTTCTTATATTCACTCTGGAAGAATTGGCGTTTTAGTTGAAGTTAACTCTGAAACTGACTTTGTAGCTAAGACTGATGAATTTAAAGAATTCGTTAAAGATATAGCTATGCAAGTAGCTGCATCAAATCCAGAATATCTATGCGAAGAAGATGTTCCTCAAGAAGCTATTGATAAGGAAAAAGAAGTTCTAATTCAACAAGCTATAAATGAAGGAAAACCTCAAAACATCGCTGAAAAGATGGTTGAAGGAAGAATGCATAAATTCTTTGAAAGAGTATGCTTACTTGACCAACCATTCATCAAAGATCCAAGCATTACAGTAAATGACTTATTAAAAGAAAAAATTGCTAAGATTGGCGAAAACATTAAGATTAGACGTTTCGTTAGATATGAAGTTGGCGAAGGCCTAGAAAAGAGAGAAGAAGATTTTGCTGCAGAAGTAGCAAAGCAAATGGGCAATTAATTTATGGCTTATAAAAGGATCGTTTTAAAACTAAGCGGTGAAGCTTTAGCTGGTGGCGAAAAGACTGGTATTGATAACGAAGTTATTAAGTCTATAGCCAAGAGAGTTAAGATTATCACTGAAAAAGGTGTTGAGGTCGGTATTGTTGTTGGAGGAGGTAACTTCTGGAGAGGAAGAGACTCATTAAACATACAAAGAGCAACATCTGATTATATGGGCATGCTAGGAACAGTTATGAATGCACTTGCTTTGCAAGATGCTTTAGAAAAGATGAATGTTCTTACAAGAGTACAAACATCTATAGAGATGAGAGCTGTGGCTGAGCCATATATAAGAAGAAGAGCAATAAGACAACTTGAAAAGAAGATGGTTGTTATCTTTGCTGCTGGTACTGGTAATCCTTACTTCTCTACTGATACAACAGCTGCGCTTAGAGCTGCAGAAATTAACGCAGAAGCTATACTTTTAGCTAAGAAGGGTGTAGATGGAATTTATGATAGCGATCCAAAGCTTAACAAGGATGCTAAAAAATTTGATACTTTATCTTATCTAGATATACTAAGCAAGAATTTAAAAATTATGGATGCAACTGCAACATCTTTATGTATGGATAACAATATACCACTAGTAGTATTTGGTATAGATGATCCTGATAACATAGTAAGAGTTGTAGACGGCGAAAAGATAGGAACTATTGTAAAGGAGGATTAATATGCCTGATAGATTTAGTCAAGAATATGAACCGAAAATGAATAAAACAATAGAAGTTTTTAAAGAGGATCTAAATACAGTTAGAGCTGGCAGAGCTAACCCAGCTTTACTTGATAAAATTATGGTTAGCTATTATGGTGTTATGACTCCACTTCAACAACTTGCTAATATTTCAGCACCAGAACCTAGATTGTTAGTCATTCAACCATATGATGCAAATAGCATTCCTGAAATAGAAAAAGAAATTCAAAAATCAGACTTGGGTATTACGCCATCAAATGACGGTAAATTAATTCGTTTACCGTTCCCTCAATTAACTGAGGATAGACGTAAAGAGTTAACTAAGATAGTTTCCAAGAAAGGTGAAGATACTAAGATTATAATAAGAAATCTTAGAAGAGATTTAATGGATACTATTAAGAAGGCTGAAAAAGATGGAGATATCAGTGAAGATGATAGAAAGACATTTGAAGAAGATGCTCAAAAATTAACTGATAAATACACTGAAAAGATAGAACTTATTACAAAAGAAAAACAAAAAGAATTAATGGAAGTGTAAAATATTAACCCCCCTCTTTACAGGGGGGTTATTTACAAGGAGATAGTTATGATTCCAAATCATGTAGCAATAATTATGGATGGCAACGGCAGATGGGCAAAAATGAGAAACATGCCTAGGACTTATGGCCATAAAGAAGGTATGAATAGAGTTATAGAAAATGTAAGGTACGCCTCTGATTACGGCATTAAATATCTTACACTATATGCCTTTTCTAAAGAAAATTGGAAAAGACCTAAGGAAGAAGTATCCTTCTTAATGAAACTAATTATAATTTATATTAACAGTCAAATTGATGAACTAGATAGAAACAATGTTAAGATTGTTGTATCTGGCGACTTGGAAGGTATATATCCTGAATCAAAAAGTGTAATAGATTTAGCAATTGAAAGAACATATAAAAACACAGGACTTGTGCTTAACATTTGCTTAAACTATGGTTCAAGAGATGAAATAATTAGAGCTATAAATCTTGCTAATAACGATGGTAAAGTGATTAACTCTTATGAAGATCTTAAAGCATACTTTTATAATTCATATATACCAGATCCTGATCTAATTATTAGAACTAGTGGGGAAGAGAGATTATCAAACTTTTTACTTATGCAGTGTGCATACAGTGAGTTATACTTCACTGATAAGTTATGGCCGGACTTTCATAAAGAAGATTTTGCTGAAGCCTTAGATAGTTTTGCACATAGGCAAAGAAGGTATGGAGGAATATAATGAAAAGTTTTTTTAAAAGATTAGCTACGTCTGTAGTTGTATTATTACTTCTAATATTAATTATTTATGATATGAACCATATCTATAGATTTGGTATCTTTTTATGTGCAACACTTGCATCATATGAAATGTTAAATATGATGGCAGATTCTAGGAAGATATTAACTTATATCCTTGCAATTTTAATTAATCTTTTAATTTATCTTAATACTTATATTTTTATTATGCCAATGGAACATATATTCTTATTGGCAAGTATTATTTTCTCTGTAATAAGCGTTGCAGACAAAGATTTCACATCAAAAAGCTTTTTGAGCTTGATATTTACAACATTTTTTATTATATATCCATTCTCAATTTTCTACAGCATACAAGATAGAAATGTGCTTATACTTGTATTTCTAATTTCTATATCAAGCGATGTGTTTGCATATGTATGTGGTTCCTTGTTTGGTAAGCATAAATTAATTGAGAGGGTAAGTCCTAATAAAACAATTGAAGGTTCGCTTGGCTCGTACATAATAACTGTAGCTCTAACGTATCTTTATATTAGATACTTTAATTTAAACTGCAATCAATATTATTACATAGGCTTATTTTTAGTGCCAATTGTAGCACAATTTGGTGATTTAATATTTTCAAAACTAAAGAGAGCTTATAATATTAAGGACTATGGATACATATTTCCGGGACATGGAGGTGTGATGGACAGATTTGATAGCGTTTTATTGGTTTGTCCATTTGTTATAATTTGTTTTTTTTAAGGAGTAATTAATATATGAGTATGATAATAGCTTTTCTAGTATTTTTAGTTTTGGTTACAATTCATGAATTTGGTCATTTCATCATGGCTAAATGGGCAGGAATCAAAGTGAATGAATTTGCTGTTGGCATGGGTCCTGCGATTTTAAAAAAGCAAGGTGGAGAGACTCTTTATTCTTTAAGAATATTTCCGCTTGGTGGCTACTGCGCTATGGAAGGCGAGGACGATGAAAGTTCAGATGAAAGAAGCTTTGACAATGCTAAAGCTTATAAGAGACTTGTAGTTATACTTGCTGGTGCTTTTATGAATATTATACTTGCAGTAATAGCATTTTTGATAGTTAATATGCAAAGTGGTTATACTGATTTACGCATTGATAAAGTTGAGCCAGGTTCAGTGGCATATATTGCCGGTATTCAAGAAAATGATGAGATAATTTCATATAATGGTAAAAAACCTTTATTATTTCTTGAGCTAAGAAACATGATACTTAACTCAAATAAAGATATGGATACGATCACAATAAAAAGAGATGGTAAACTATTAAATTTAGAAATTAAGCCTGAACTAGCCAGTATTAATGATAATGGAAAGGTATATGAATATAAGAAAATTGGCATTAGGCCACAAGTACGTCATGACTTCTCGGGTGCTTTCAAAGAAAGTGTTAACACTTGTAGATATGCCTTTAGATCTATGTTTGAATTTTTATCAAGAGCCTTTAAAGGTAATGTTAAGAAAAATGAGGTATCGGGTCCGGTTGTTATAATCAAAACTATAGCGAGCGCCGCCAAGGTAGGTTTCAGCTCTGTAATGTTTTTACTTGGACTTATAAGCATCAACCTTGCATTTTTTAACCTTCTACCTTTCCCAGCTCTAGATGGAGGCAAGGCAGTATTTATAATATTTGAGATGATAACTGGTATTAAAGCTAATAAAAAGTTTGAGTATGCAGTAAATATAATTGGTTTTTCATTATTGATACTCTTATTCTTATTTGTAACATATAATGATATCAGAGGTTTGATAAGATGATAGAAAGAAAAAAGACTAGAAAAATATTTGTTGGAAACGTTGCTATAGGTGGCGATGCCCCAATAACTATACAATCAATGACCAATACAGATACTAAAGATGTTAAAGCAACAGTTGAACAAGTGCTAAAAATGGAAGACAAAGGTCTTGACATAATTAGAATGGCTGTTAATGATGAAGATGATGCCAAAGCAATAAAACTAATAAAAGAAAAGATACACGTACCAGTAATTGCTGATATACAATTTGATTATAAACTTGCTTTGATGGCTGCTAGAGAGGGGTATGACTGCATAAGAATTAATCCTGGTAATCTTAACTCAATTTCAGAACTTAGAGAAATTGTTAGCATATGTAAAGATAAAAACCTACCTATAAGGGTTGGAGCAAATTCAGGTTCTATATCTAAAGAGATGCTTGAAAAGTATGATGGAGTTAATGAGAAATCACTTGTTTATGGAGCTCTAGAACAAGTAGAAATGTTAAATAAACTAGATTTTTACAATATAAAGGTATCTATAAAATCATCTGATGTAAATACCTGTATAGATGCTAACAGGTTATTCTCATCATTGTGTGATTATCCGCTGCACTTAGGCTTAACAGAGGCAGGCTCGCCATCTGTGGGTATAGTAAAGTCATCTATAGCTATAGGAACACTTTTAAAAGATGGTATAGGAGATACTATAAGAGTGTCGCTTACATCTGATCCAGTAGAAGAAGTTATAGCAGCTAAGAAGATACTAAGTGCTTTAGGAATACGTAAGAATTCTGTAAACCTTGTTTCTTGTCCTACATGTGCAAGAACAAAGATAGATATTATTCCTATAGTTGAAGAGCTAGAGCCATTATTAGCAAATATAAACAAAAACATAAGCGTTGCAGTCATGGGCTGTCCTGTTAATGGCCCTGGCGAAGCAAAGCATGCAGATATTGGTGTAAGTATGGGCAGTGACTTTGCTTATCTGTTTAAAAAAGGTAAAGTCATTAAAAAACTAGACAGAAGCGAAGTAGTCAAAGAATTGTTAAAAGAAATTGAAAGAACGGGAAGTAACGATGAGATTATTTAAGCCAGAAGAATTAAATATTAATTTAGATTTTATAAAAAATGAAGATAAAGTCTTTTTTGAGAGTCCTGTCTTAAAAGATGAAACTCTTAAAATAACTTATTATCATAATATTAATGATCTAAATTTAATTAAAGAAGTAGATGAATTAATTAAGTCTACTTTTTTAAAGTTCTCTTTAGAAAATATAAATATTAACAGTATAAAATATTTAAAATGTACTGATTATTTTGAAACAATAAAAGTAGAATTTTCTGATATAGATGAAGGTTCAATCTCATATGAAGAGAACGATGAATCATATATTTTTACATTGGACGATAAACTACTTCTTGATAGTTTTAATGCTAATCCATGTTTAGAGCTTATGAGGTCTCTATGCTCTAGTTTTGAAAATAAAGTAATAAAAACGCTTAGTAGAGAAATAACTGTCAATAAAAAAGAGTTTATAGATAATTTAAAGAACAACGCAGATAGAATTAGTGAAAATTTTAAAATAGTAAAAGAAGAAAAGAAAAAAAGTGAAGCTAGCAGTGATACTTCAGGTAAAAAATCCTTTTTCAAAAATAGCAAACAAATGGACAAGAACAAATGTACTAAGATAAAGGACATAAACTCAGATATGGACTTTATAACTATTCAAGGCGAAGTTTTTGAATATGAGTTTGTTGATAAAGATGATTATGCGTTATTAAAATTTGCTGTTGACGACGGCGAAGAGGCTATAAGAGTTAGTAAATTTATAAGAAAGAATAAAGACGGCGAATATGATTATGATTATGATATAGAAGATGGTGTAAAGCTTTACCTTTGTGGCAATGTTAACTTGTTTCAAAACATAATGAGTATTAAAATATACTCTTATGAAATAATTAATGAAGATAAAACTATAGATGATGAAGAAGACATTAAAAGGGTAGAGATAGGTTTGCATACAAAGATGTCGAGTCAAGAAGGTTTTATTTCTGCAAAAGAATATTTCAATGAAGCTAAGAGAAGAGGTTATGAATCCATCGGTTTTATGGATAAAAACGTCGTTCAAAGCTATCCTGAGATTATGGATGCCGCAATTGAAACTGGAATTAAACCTTTATATGGAGTTGAGGCTAATCTATTTGATGATACAAGATCATTAGTTAATAATTATAAGGGAGACAATAAAAACACATTTGTCGTTTTTGACGTGGAAACAACAGGTTTTTCACCTATTGATGACAGAATTATAGAGATGGGTGCTGTAAAGATACAAGATGGTAAGGTCATTGATAATTTCTCTGAATTTACAGATCCCGGTTTTCATATTCCATATAGAATTACGGAATTAACAACGATTGATGATGCAACAGTTGCTGGATGTCCATCCTTTGATAATATTTTGGATAAATTTATGGATTTTTGCAAGGATTCTGTTTTAGTTGCGCACAATGCAGAATTCGATATATCATTTATCAAAAGTTCTATGCACAGGATGGGAATTCATTTTGATTACGAATATATAGATACACTAGAACTATCAAGATACTTATTACCTGATTTAAAGAAGCACAAGCTAGATGTACTTACATCTATGTTCAACATAAATCTTGAAAATCATCACAGAGCTATAGATGACGCGACAGCTACAGGTTTTGTCTTTCTAAAGCTATTAGATTTATTAAAAGAACAAAACTGCCTTGACCTTGATGCTTTGTCAAAGATTAAGTCTAAAAACTACTATAATGTTCATAAAGTATCTATGTTTGCAAAAAATTTAACTGGCCTTAAGAATCTTTATAGGCTTATATCTCTTTCGCACATTGATAATTACTATAGACAACCTATAGTATATAAGAGTCAGTTGGAAGACAATAGAGAAGGTTTATTAGTTGGAAGTGGCTCTTACAGTGGTGCGATATACAATGCACTACTTAGATGTGAAGAGGACGAAAAACTTAAAGAAATGATGAAGTTCTACGATTTTATAGAGCTTCAGCCAATGGATCAATATCTATATTTAGTGGAAGATGAAAGCGTTCACGAGATAGATGCAATAAAAAACATTAATAGAAGATTATACGATAATGCAAAAGAATTAAACATCCCTGTATTAGCTAATGGAGATGTGTATTATATTGATCAAAAGGACAATGTTTATAGATCAATTTTAGTATTCAATAGAAAAAACTTCGTTGGTAATAGAAAAGAATGCAACAATACTGATCATTATTTTAAAACTACAAAAGAGCTATTGAATAATTTTCCATATTTAAGCAAAGAAGAAGCGAAAGAAATTGTAGTGGATAATACTGTAAAATTTGCTGAAGAGTTTGAAAACATTAGACCTATACCTAAGGATACATTCCCACCATTTATTGAAAACTCAGATAAGGACTTGAGGGACTGTTGCTACAACAAAGCTACAAGCATATATGGAGATCCGCTTCCTGATATAGTTAAGAAAAGACTAGATAAAGAACTTGATTCAATTATTGGTAACGGTTACGCTGTTTTATATATAATAGCAAGAAAACTTATCTTGCAATCAAACGCGGACGGTTATGTTGTTGGCTCTAGAGGTTCTGTTGGCTCATCATTTGCTGCGACTATGAGTGATATAACTGAAGTAAATCCACTTATACCTCATTACGTATGCCCAAATTGTAAGCACAGTGAGTTTATCGATGATTCAAAGTATGACTCAGGCTTTGACCTACCACGTAAAAATTGTCCTATCTGCTCACATGAAATGAACAGAGATGGACAAAAAATACCATTTGAGGTATTCCTTGGCTTCCATGGCGATAAAGAACCTGATATAGATTTAAACTTTGCTGGAGATTATCAACTAACAGCACACAAAAATACAGAAAAAATATTTGGCGAAAACTTTGTATTCAGAGCAGGAACTATTGGTACTCTTGCTGACAAAACTGCAGCAGCATGCATATTAGATTATCTAGAAAAAAAGAATAAAAGCATCTCATATTTACACGCAATGTTCTTAAGTAAGAGAATAAAGGGCTCAAAGAGAACAACAGGCCAACATGCTGGTGGAGTAATGGTTGTTCCTAAGAATAAGAGCATCCTAGATTTTACACCAATTCAAAAACCTGCAGATGATATGCAAACAGATATAATTACGACACATTTCGATTATCATTCAATAAGCGGTAAAATTTTAAAACTAGACTTACTTGGTCATGATGTTCCAAACATCATTAAAAACTTAGAAGACTTAACAAACACAAAGATTGAAGATATACCTTTCGATGATGAAAAAGTATTATCATTATTCTCATCTACAGAAGCTCTTGGAGTCGACAAAGATGATTTAAAATATGGTGTAGGTACTATTGCTATACCTGAATTTGGAACAAACTTTGTTAGAGGTATGCTTAAAGATACAAAGCCTAAAACATTTTCTGACCTTGTAAGAATAAGTGGTCTTTCGCATGGAACAAACGTATGGAACAGCAACGCTGAAAAGCTAGTTAATGAAATGAATGTACCAATGTCAGAAGTTATATCTACAAGGGATGACATTATGAATCAACTTATTGATGCTGGTATGGATAAGTCAACAGCATTTAAGATTATGGAATTCGTTAGAAAAGGTAAACCATTAATACAAAAGAAAGTTGTCGATAATGAAACAATTATAGTAAACTATGAAGACGAGATTAAGAAGTATCCATTACCCGAGTGGTACCTTGATAGTTGCCATAAGATATCATATCTATTCCCTAAGGCTCACGCAGCTGCTTATGTCATGATGAGCTATAGACTTGCATGGTATAAAGTTTACTATCCAGCTGCCTTCTATGCAACATATTTTACACAAAAAATTAACGATTTTGATTATGATGCTTTGGTATATAAGATTGAAAACTTGGACAATCTAATAAAAGAAATATCTCAAAGTCCCCAAATAAAGAAAAAAGATGGTGACCTATTGTCGTTAGCGGAAGTAGTTAAAGAGATGCAACTTAGAAATATAACTATGTCATCTATAGATTTAGATAAGTCGCTAGCTACAAAGTTTACTGTTATTAATGGAGAGGTTATACCGCCATTTACAGTCATAGCTGGGCTTGGTAAAGATCCTGCAAATAATATTATTAGAGAAAGAGAGATAGGAGAATTTAATTCTATTGAAGACTTTCAAAAGAGGACTCAAGTTAACAATACTGTAATAACATATTTGAAGTCTATAAATTTCTTCAAAGATATGCACGACACCAATCAGATAAGCTTATTTTAATTGACAAAACATAGCATCTATAGTATAATCAACTTAGTGGTGTAGTATTCTAGTCAGTATTCTATATCATGAAGGCGGGGCTAAAAATCCGCCAAAGAGCGTATCGATGAAGTTCTTGATTTGTGCTTGTGACGCCCAGTCATGGGCATTCTTTGAGAGTAAGACAGATGGGGCGATCTACAACGGCATGTAGGCGTTGACCCTGCTGTCGCGGAGGCATAAGATTTATCTTGTGTAAACCTATTTTTTATAAATAGCGTAGCTTGCCTTGAGTGATCTAGTGCGGATGATAAGGTCTTTTTATTGAACTTGTGGCCAGAGGACAATAAGAAAAGTTATCGAAACCTAAGTTGCAAAAGAGGCTAAGGATATAAAATACTGTTTGGGAAAACTTCTAGACTAAATCGTAAGATGACTAAAAAGGGATTACAGTGCGGACTAAGTGGCAATCCAGTATTATATTTGGCAACAGTATAATTACTAAATTAATGGGAAACCGCTATGATTGGTGACATATAGCCTTAGTAAGGGAAAACCAACTGGACCTAAGCCGTAAGATTTACTTTTTTAGTTGCCACTATAGCTGATAGGTAACTATCAGCTTTTATTGTAAGTACTTGTTTTTAATATCATAAAATAAGGTAATATATAGTAGGCGCATATTATATTAGGAGTAAATTAATGCTTAAGAATAAATATAAAGAGAAAAGTATAAATAAGGTTGAAAAAAATAAGAAACGTCAGGCTGTAAAGACTGATTATAAGTGGACATTGCTTATTACAATATTTACATTTATGATGTCCGTTGCTTTAAGTTATTTATTAGACCATTTGCTTAAAGACGTTAATATCTTTGTTGGTGTTATATTACTGCTTTCCGTTATACTAATTGGTATATTGTTCGATATTGTGGGAGTAAGTGTAACTAGTGCAGAGCAAAAATTATTTCACTCTATGGCAGCTAATCGTATTCAGGAAGGCAAGGTAGCTATAGATTTAATAAAAAATGCAGATAAAGTTTCTAGTTTTTGTAATGATGTTGTTGGTGATATGGCTGGAATTATATCTGGAGCACTGGGTGCAAGCTTGTTAAGTAAAATATATGACAAATTTAATGATATAAACATTGCTTTAATTGGAACGCTAATAACAGCGAGCGTAGCAGGATTCACAGTAGGCGGCAAATCATTAGGCAAAGGTCTCGCAATAAATAAATATAGAGAAATTATTTTCTTTATTTCTAAGATAATCCTAAAATTTAAGAACATATTTAAAAAGAAAAACTAGTATGAGATTAGATATATATATAAGCAAACTAAATAATATTGATAGCAGAACTAAGGCTAAAAAGTTAATTAATGGTGGTTTTGTTCAAGTGAATGACAAAATTATTGATTCTCCAAGCTATGACGTTGATGAAAAAGATATTGTTAAAATAAACTCTGATAATGACATCCAAAAGTATGTTTCTAGAGGTGCGCTTAAACTGATTAAAGCTATAGATGTATTTAAATTAGAAATTAAGGATAAGATATGTATCGATATAGGCGCATCAACTGGAGGCTTTACAGACGTTTTAGTAAAAAGCGGTGCACAATTGGTTTACGCTATAGATGTCGGTAAAGATCAACTTCATCCATCACTAAGAGGAAATAGCAATGTTATATCTTATGAATCTTTTGATGCCAGGAATATAGGCAAAGATACATTTGAGCATAAATTCGATATAATTACATCAGATCTTAGCTTTATTTCAATTACATTATTAGTAGATGCATTTAATTCTATTTTACGTGAAGATTCTAGTCTTGTAGTTTTAATAAAGCCACAATTCGAGTCTGGCAAGATAAAAAGGAAAAACGGCATATTTAATGACGTAGATTTACATATAAATGCAATAAATAATATTGTTCTATGTTTCAAAGATAAAGGCATATACCTAAATGATATATGCAAATCGCCAATAGTAGGTGGTGATGGTAATGTAGAATACCTTGCTTTATTTAGAAGATGTAAAGCAAATGATAACATTGATATAATTAGATTAGTAAGAGAGTCCTTAAGTAGGTGAGTGAATGCTTAGTAAATTATATATTAAAGATTTCGCTATAATAGATTCATTGGAATTAGATTTTGATGATGGTTTTTCTGCAATATCAGGTGAAACAGGTAGTGGTAAGTCTATAATAGTTGATGCCTTATCTGTAGTACTAGGAGCAAAAGCTAGTAAAAATCAAATCAGAGATGGCAAAGACTCATCAACAATAGAAGCTCATATAAATATTGATAAGGATAAATTAAGAAGGATTAACTCTATATTAAATTCAAATTTAAAGAATCCGCTTATATTAAAGAGAGTTATATATAGAGACAAAGCTAGTATTAACTATCTTAACAATCTTACTTTAACTCTTAAAGAATTAAATGATATTAGCAATGTAAGCATTAATATTTTAGGACAAAAGGAACAGTTCACATTGTTAGACAAGAACGAACATATCCATATACTAGATTATTTTGGTAATAATGATTATAAAAATTTACTATCCGAAATTATTGATTTATATAATAAAATTGATAAAACTAATAAGCGACTAAAGAATATTCCAAGTAATCAAAAAGAAATTGATAATCAAATAGATTTTATCGAATTTCAAAAGAACGAAATCGATGAAGCTGAAATTTTAGATAATGAGGATATTGAGCTAGAAGCAGAAATCAAAAGACTTAATTCAAGTGAAGACATCAAAAAAACTTCATACATGATAAATCAAATACTTAGGGATAGTGACAATTATAGTATTGATTCAATGCTATCTGATGCAAGCAATCTTGTTGATGATTTAAAAGAGTATTCAAAAGATGCTAATCTATGGTATGAAAAGTTACTAGATTACCAAGAATTAATAAAAGATATAAACCAAGAAATAAAGTATTTTTCGGAAAGTATTGATTATGATCAAGAAAGACTTTATGAATTAAATAAAAGGCTTGATGAGATAAATAAAATAAAATATAAATATGGCAATACTATTGCAGAAATAAATGCATATAGAGAGAACCTAGATAAAAAACTTAAAGACATAAAAAATATAGAAAAAGAAAGAGAAGCTTTAGAAAAAAGCTTAATAGAAGATAAAAAATTATATGATGCTAAAGCAAATGAGCTAAGCATTAAGAGAAAAGATCTTGCGACAAAGATTTCAAAAATGCTCGAAAACGAATTAAAAACATTGAATATGAATAATATTCAAGTTGAAATTTCTGTAGATAAGAAACAAAATATGAAAGACAATGGCTACGATGAAGTTGAGATATTGATGAGTGCTAATAAAGGTCAATCTGTAAAACCTATTAGTGAAATAATATCTGGCGGTGAAATGTCAAGACTTATGCTTGCCATAAAAAATTTAGGAGCCGACTTTGACAATATAGATACAATTATATTTGATGAGATAGACGCAGGACTAAGTGGTTATACAGCAACTTGTCTTGCAAACAAATTGAGAGAGCTCTCTAAAAAGTATCAGATAATATCAATATCACACTTGCCACAAATATTAGCAAAGGCAAAAGAACATTATCTAGTTGAAAAAGACAATGACAATATAGCTACGATTAGTCATATCAAAAAGCTAGACTACGAAGGAAGAGTTCTTGAACTGTCAAGACTTTTAAGTTCAGGTAAAATAAGTGATATAGCAATAGAAAATGCAAAAGAATTATTAAAAAGTGAGGATTAGAATGGAACACATTGAACCGGAAAAAACATTAAAAAGCGAAAAAATTTATCAAGGCAAAATATTAAGCCTACGCGTTGATACAATTGAAATGCCAAATAAAAAATATTCTAAAAGAGAAATTATAGAGCACAAAGCAGCAGTTGTAATAATTGCGATTAAAGGAACTAAATTATTAATGGTAAGACAGTATAGAAAAGCTGTTGATAAAACTCTTCTAGAAGTGCCTGCAGGCTTAGTGGAGGTACAAGAAACACCTATACAAGCTGCAACAAGAGAATTAGAAGAAGAAACAGGATATCTATGCAAAAACCCTAAGTATATTATGGAATTTTATACATCTCCAGGATATTCTGACGAAAAGATTGATCTTTTCCTTGCGGAAGACTTAATAAAGACCGAACAACATTTTGATGACGGTGAGTTTTTAGAGTTAGAAGAGGTTGAGATTGAAGATTTGAAAAAGAAAGTCCTATACGGAGAAGTTCAAAATGCAAGCTCTATAATTGCAATTAATTATGCATATGATTATTTAAAAAATAAAAATGAACGTAATTAATATTATAGAAAAGAAAAGAGATAAAAAAGTATTAAATAAAGACGACATTAACTACTTCATAAAAGGCATATTGGACGAATCAATTGCTGATTATCAAGCATCAAGTTTACTTATGGCCATCTTTTTAAATGGATTAAACGATGAAGAGACATATTATTTAACTAAGGCAATAATCGATAATGGTGACTATATAGACTTTAAAGGTATTGACTCATATATTTTAGATAAACACTCGACTGGAGGAGTTGGAGATAAACTTAGTTTAATTCTAGGACCTATACTCGCATCTATGGGCTACAAATTCTTAAAAATGAGTGGTAGAAGCCTGGGTTTTACTGGTGGGACTCTAGATAAACTAGAATCAATACCAGGATTTGAAGTTAATCATTGTGATGAATGGATTGAAAAGACAGCTAAGGATCTAGGATTTTTTATAGTAAGTCAATCTGAAAGCATTGCTAAAGCTGATAAAATATTATATGCTCTCAGAGATGTATGTGCAAGTGTTGACTCGATTCCACTAATAGCATCTTCAATTTTAAGTAAAAAATTTAGTTTTAGAAGTGACTCTTTAGTTATAGATGTTAAATGTGGTAGCGGTGCATTTATGGAAGATATCGATAGAGCTAGAGAGTTGTCTAGAGCTATGCTTGCAATTTCAAAAGCTTTTCAAAGAAATACAACATGCATTATTACATCTATGAACAAACCTTTGGGCAAAAGAGTCGGAAACAACTTAGAAATAATTGAAGTATGCGACTTTCTAAAGGGAAATTATAAAGTGTATGACGATTTATATGAAGAAATAAAGCATGTAGTTTTTGAACTCTTGACAAATTTAGATGAACTTGAGTATACAGAAGTAGAACGTAAAGTAATGGATGTTTTAGACAATGGCTCAGCTTTTGAAATGTTTTTAAAATTTGTACACAATCAAGGCGGAGATACATCTTATATTGAAAATACAAATAAATTTACTCAGTCTAGATATAAAACTGAAATATTAGCTAACGATGATGGCTACATTGATCACTATATGCTTAAAAATATCGCTATGATATTAAATGAATTAGGTGGTGGCAGACTTAAAAAAGATGATAAAATTGATTACACTGTAGGCCTAATAAACGAAAGAAATATTGGTGACAAAATAACTAAGGGTGACTTGTTATTCACGATATCTTCTAACAAATCCTTAACAAAAGAACAAATCAAAAGGCTTCAAAAGTCAATTGTCTTTACAAATAAATCTGTAAAAGAAAAACATATTATAGAGGTGCTTAAATAATGCTTAGCAATTTAAAATTTCAAGAATTTATTATTAGGTCCATAGCTGTTCTAGTTGCCATAATACCACATGAAATGGCTCATGGTTTTGCGGCGTATTTATGTGGAGATGAAACTGCTAAAAGAGATGGAAGGCTATCTTTAAATCCACTTCACCACTTAGACCCTATAGGCACTATATGCTTAATTTTATTTAAGTTTGGCTGGGCAAAACCAGTTATGATAAATCCAAATAACTTTAGGAATAGAAAAGTAGGAACATTCTTTGTATCCATAGCAGGAGTGACTGCAAATTTCATCTTAGCTATTATATCAGTTGTTATAATTAAGCATATCAATGTTAATAAATTTTTCTTTGACTTATTAATGAATATATTTTGGTTCAATATAGTACTTGGAGTCTTTAACTTAATACCAATACCACCTTTAGATGGATCTAAGTTATTATTTTCTTTCTTACCACTTAAGTATGAGTATTATTTAATTAGGTATGAAAGATATGGATACATATTAATACTTTTATTAATTATGAGCGGAGCTCTAGATAAAATATTGATACCTATGGTGTCCTTTATGATTGATCTTATAGGAAGAATTGTATAATGTATAATGTCGAGATAAGTAACTATAAGGGTCCTTTTGACGTTCTCTTAGAATTAATAGATAAAGAGAAGATGGATATCTTTGATATACCAATAAACGAAATTACTGAAAAATTTCTTGATTATATCAATACTTCTGATGAAATTGATGTAGAGATGAGCAGTGACTTTCTTTTAATGGCATCAAGACTTCTTGAAATAAAGTCAAAAATGCTCATACCAGTTGAGAAAGACAACGTAGAAGAAGATCCAAGGCTTGAACTAAGTAAAAATATTTTAGAATATAAGATATTTAAAGATGTATCACTATATCTTAATTCAATGTATGAAGAGTCTAACAATTTTGTTTTTAAACCTATGGATGAACTTGAAAATGATGTAGAGACTTTGGATTTAAATTTTGAATTGGAAAACTTATCAAAAGTTTTAGTTTCTTTGCTAACGAATAAGAGAACTGTTTTGAAGCAAGAACCAAGCAGCATAAAAAGGGAAAAATATAGTGTTAAAAAGGTAACACATGATATTGTTAAAAAATTTAAAAAGAACAAAAAAATAAAATTAAGTGAGTTTATACCTGATATTGTTGACGTAGCATACGTTATTACATTGTTTATAAGTGTTTTAGAATTAATACAAAGCAAAATTATTAGCTACGAACAAGAATCTACATTCTCAGATATAAATTTTACGTACATGGGTGATGAGCGTGAGTGATTTAAAACAGATAATTAAGTCTTTATTATTTGCATGGGGCGATCCTCTTGATTTAAAGGCAATAAGTGAAGTTTGTGACATCGATTTAGATTTAGCACAAGAGGAATTAGAAAAATTAAGATGTGAATTAGATGAAACAAATGACGGTCTTAAAATAATAAGGATGAACAGTAGCTACCAATTAATAACTAGAGACATTTATTATGATTATGTAAAAAAATTACTGAATGAAAAACCAAAGAACAATCTAAGCAATGCCTCTATAGAAACGTTGTCAATAATTGCTTATAAACAACCTGTTACAAAGATGGAAGTAGAAAAGATTAGGTCTGTCAAATCAGATGGACCTATAAACACTTTAATTGAAAGGGGTTTAATTGAAGAGGTAGGAAGACTTGATACACCAGGTAAACCAATACTCTACGGGACAACAGAAGTTTTTCTTAGAAGTTTTGGATTAGAGGATTTGTCACAATTACCAGATTTAAATATGGATGTTAATATAGAAAGGCAAGATAATGGAGAAAGTGAGATTAAATAAGTTTATAGCTGAAAATGCGGAGGTTTCTCGTAGAAGAGCAGATGAACTTATAGAAAAAAAGAGAGTTACAGTTAACAATAAAGTTGTAGAAAAGATGCCATGCTTTGTTGATCCACAAGCTGATATTGTTAAGCTAAATGGCGAACAAATAAGTATCGATAAAGATAAAAAAATATATATTGCCTTAAATAAACCTTTAGGCTATGTTACAACATTAAAAGATAAATATGCAAAGAAAATCATTTCGGACTTGTATGATTATAAGATAAAAAAAAGAATTTATCCGGTTGGACGACTTGATGCAAACACTACTGGTTTGTTGCTTTTGACTAATGATGGTCAGTGGTCTAATAGTATAATGCATCCAAAAAATGAAATATATAAAGAATATATCGCTAAACTTGATAAAGCACCCAACAAAAATGATCTTAATAAACTTAGAAGCGGCGTATATCTAGATGGTATAAAGACAGCCCCAAGTTTGGTTAAGGTTCTAAACGTTTATGATGACAGTGCTTTAGTATCTATTTCAATATGTGAAGGCAGAAATCATCAAGTTAGAAATATGTTCAAAGTACTAGGATACAAAGTCATAATGCTTAAGAGAGTCAAGATAGGCGATATAGAACTTGGCACTTTAAAGGTTGGAGAGTTTAGAAGATTATCAAGAGAAGAAGTTGAATCATTTAGATGAAGTACAAATATTTAGATAACACAAATCATTTTATTGACTATCTATTAAGCTCATTTTTAAAAAACAAAAAAATATTAGTAGATATGACTTGCGGTAATGGGCATGATAGTTTAAGAATTTTAAAAAATGCTGTAAATTACAACAAAATATATTTATATGATATTCAAAAGAAAGCTATTGGAAACACTAAGGCTCTCTTGGATTCATATGCATACAAAAACTGTATATACTTAAATAAAAGTCATGATGATTTATCAGATATAAATGAAAAAGTTGACTTTGCTATATATAATTTGGGCTATTTACCCAGAGCAAATAAAAGTATTGTCACTAAATCGCTAAGCACTATTAAATCTTTAGAAGGCCTTATAAACAAACTTAACTATGCAGCAATTGTAATGATAACTACATATCCTGGTCACGAAGAAGGAAGCTTGGAAGATGATGCGATTAACGAGTTTCTAAAAAAAATAGATCAGACAGAGTATAATGTTCTCAAATTAGAATTCATAAATCAGAAAAATAAACCTTGTAAAACTTATATTTTAGAGAAGAGGAGTGAAAATGATGGAGAAAAATTTAATCTATAGGATAGAGCAAAACAAGATGAACTTTAGCAAGGGCCAGAGGTTGATTGCTGAATATATTCTTAATAATTTTCACAAATCAACATTTCAAACAGCTCAAAAATTGGCGTTAGAGCTTGGTCTTAGCGAGTCAACAGTAGTTAGGTTTGCTACACTTCTAGGCTATGATGGTTACAAGGAATTAAAAGATGATATTCATGAGCTTGCTAAAATCAGTCTATCAAATATTGACAGAATTAAGTTAAGACAAATAACAACTATGGACGAGTTAGTAGAGTCATGTTTAACAACAGACATGCATGATGTAAAGAGACTAAAAAACGATCTAGATAAAGAAAAATTATTTGAGGGGATAGATATCTTAAATAAAAGCAGAAAAATTTTTGTTCTAGGTCTTAGAACATCATCTTTTCTTGCTAACTACTTTTGCTTTTATCTAAAATTAATGGGTAAAGACGCCATAATTATCAACTCAGATGATGACATAGTTTATGAAAATATGTTACACATGAATGAAGAGGACACATTCTTCTGTATAAGTTATCCAAGATATTCAAAAAAATCTGTAAGCATACTAAAATATGCTAAATCAAAAGGTAGTAAAGTAATCTCACTTACAGATAATACAAATACGACTATTGCTAAGAATAGTGACCTAGTATTAATTGCAAAAAATGACATAATACTATTTATAGATTCATTCGTAGCACCATTATCTCTGATAAATATCATTATAGCTGGTTTAAGTTTTAAGAATCTTGATTCAACTCAAAACTATCTAACTGAAATGGAAAGGATTTATAAGTCTTATGATATATATGATTTTGATCCTTATGAAGATAAATGAATAAAGTATATGATGTAGCAATAGTTGGTGCTGGTGCTGCAGGACTTTTTGCTGCTATTAACTGTGCAAAGCGAGGCAAATCTGTAATACTGTATGATAAAAATAAATTCCCAGGTAGAAAACTTAGGATAACTGGAAAGGGTAGATGCAATATTTGTAATTTTTCAGATAATGAAAATATACTTAAAAATATTGTTCATAACAGTAAATTTATGTATAGTTCGTTAAATAACTTCACTGCTACAGATCTTGTCAAATTCTTTAATGATAATGGCATTAAGACTAAAGTTGAAAGAGGCAATCGTGTATTTCCAGTATCTGACGATGCCATGGAAATCATTGAATTATTCAAAAAGCTTATAAAAGATTTAAAAATCACCTTCAAAAGTGAGACTACTGTTAAAGACCTTATTAAAGAAGATGATTTTTTTAAGATTACAAGTAACTCTGCAATAGATTATTCGAGAAACTTAGTGATTGCATGCGGCGGCATGAGCTACAAGGTGACTGGATCTAATGGTGATGGCTATAAACTAGCCAAAAGTTTTGGCCATAGTATAAAACCGATTAAAGCTTCACTAATTCCAATGAGTACAAATTTGAACAGAGATGAAAAATTGGAACTTATGGGACTTTCACTAAGAAATGTTCAAGTAAGTGTAGTAAATAAAAAGAATAAATTGATATTCAAAGAGTTCGGAGAGATGCTCTTTACTCACTTTGGTATATCTGGTCCAATAATCCTAAGTGCTTCTTCATATATGGATAATGACGAAGAATATAAGATTTTCTTAGATTTAAAACCGGCATTAAACTATGAACAAATTGATAATAAACTCTTGCACATATTTATTGAGGAACATCTTAAATCTATTGGTAAGGTGCTTGAAAATTTACTTCCAAAGAAGCTAATAAATATATTTTTAAAATCAATAAATTTGGATTACTATAAAAAAACTTGTGATATAACTAAGATTGAAAGAGAGGCCATTGTCAATAATCTAAAACATTTTGATCTTAGATACAACTCTTTAAGAGGCATAGATGAGGCGATAATTACTGCTGGGGGCGTAAATGTAAAAGAGATTGACCCTAAGACTATGGAATCAAAACTAGTAAAGAATCTCTACATCGTCGGTGAAGTCTTAGATGTTGATGCTTTGACGGGTGGTTATAATCTTCAGATTGCATTTTCAACAGCACATCAGGCAGCTATGAATATAGAGTAGGTGATTGTATGGTAGTAATTAGGGGTGCGGTTAGTGCTCAAAATACAGCAAGTTCAATAATTAATCAAAGTATAATTTTATTAAAAGAAATTATGAGGGAAAATAATTTAGATTTAAATAAAATTAAATGCATACTATTTACAGCAACGCAAGATATAGACAAGGCATACCCAGCTCTAGCTGCAAGATACATTGGCCTAAATAGTGCAGCACTAATATGTTTAAATGAGATGTATGTAGAAAACCAAATGCAAGGTGTTATAAGGACCTCTGTATTTTATGATGATGATATAAATAAAACTGATATATATTTAGGCAAAACAAAAACCTTAAGAAAGGATAAATATATGGACAAGAATTTAAAGATAGCAATAGATGGACCTACTAGTGCCGGCAAGAGTACTATAGCAAAGTTGTTGGCTAAGAAACTTAATATAAACTATGTGGATACTGGCTCAATGTACAGAGCCTTAACATTAAAGGTCTTAAATAATAATCTAGACCCTAAATCAGAGGAAGATGTTGTTGCTCTTGCAGAAGAAACTAAGATAGATTATTTTGAAAACCATATATTTCTTGATGGACTTTGTGTTGATGATAAAATAAGAAATGAACTAATAGACAAAAACGTTTCTTATGTTTGCCAGTATAGAGATGTAAGAAAACGACTTGTAGATCTACAAAGAGAAATTGCTTCAAAATCATCTGTAATCATGGACGGTCGCGATATAGGTACAGTTGTGCTTAAGAATGCTAATTATAAATTTTTCTTGACAGCTTCTGCTGACGTGAGAGCTAAAAGAAGATATAAAGAGTATATAGAAAAAGGACTAGAAGTAAATTTTGATGAAATAAAAAATGATCTTATCCGCAGGGATGACTATGACTCGCATAGAGAAATTGATCCGCTTGCAAAGGCAATTGATGCAATAGAAATTAATACAGATGATAAGAATATTGACGAGACTGTTGAGCTTATGCTTTCATATATAAATGGTGATAAATAATGTATAGAATAATTAGATTCATCGGGATTATAATATGTAAAATCTTATTTAGATTTGAAATTATAGGTAAAGAAAATTTGAAACAAGAAAGCAATTTTATATTAGCAGGTAACCATAGATCAAACTGGGATCCAGTATTTTTAGCCATGAACCTAGGGCATAATGTTGCTTTTTTTGCCAAAAAAGAATTATACGATAACCCGTTCATAAAATTTGTGCTTGTAAATTCTAATGCAATAAAAGTTGATAGAGAAAAAGCTGATATTAGAGCAATTAAAGATGTTATGAGAACTCTAAAAAGTGGTAATAATTTGATATTTTTTCCAGAAGGTACGAGAAATGTAGATGGAACTGCTAAAGCAAAGGAAGGAATACACTTAATTGCTAAAAGAACTGGAACTGATATAGTACCATGCCATATTGAAACAAACTACAAACTTTTTACTAAGGTAAAAATAACTTTTGGTGAAATAATAAATGTAGAAGAGTTTGAAAAACTAGAAGGAGACTTCTCAGAAAACTTAATGAAAAGGATATTATCTTTATAATGGAAATATATTTAGCAAAATATTATGGTTTTTGTTCAGGGGTCAGATTAGCTGTTAAGAAAGCAAATGATTTTTTACAACTAAATAAAGAGGCAGAGATAGTTGGAGATTTAATACACAATCAAACTGTAATAAATGATTTTTCTAAGCGAGGTCTAAAAAAAGTTGATAATTATAAAAATATTTTTTCAAACAATGTTATTATAAGAGCACATGGTGAAACTCTTGAAAACACTAAGTTTTTAGAAGAAAATAGCAAAAATATTTGCGATACAACTTGTATAAAAGTGAAAAAAATTCACGAATTAGTGGAAAAATATTCAAATATAGGTTATAATGTAATTATAGTGGGTGACAAGGAACATCCAGAGGTAAAAGCTATAGCATCTCGTTCAAAATCTAATGTTAAAATACTTAAAACATTAGATGATGCTAAAAATATTACAGGCTTAAATCATCTTGCTATCTTTGCTCAATCGACATTTATACACAATAAGTTTTATGAGATTGCAAGTTATATTGAAAAGCATAATGATGATGTACTTGTATTTAACACAATATGTAACGCTACTGAGAATAGACAAAGTGCTATTAGAGAGCTTGCAAAAGTAGTTGATTTAGTTTTAGTTTTTGGATCGAATTTTAGCTCTAATACTAAAAAGCTATATGAGATATCAAAAGAGATTAATCCTAAAACATACTTACTTGAAAATATTCATGAGCTGGACATGAGTTTAATAAAACCAGATTATAAAATTGGTATTACAGCAGGTGCTTCTGTGCCTGATGATATAATTAAGGAGGCTATTAAAGTAATGGAAAATTTAAACCACGATGAAACAATGAAAAAGGAGGATGCTAAAGAAACAAAAAAAGATGAAATGATTAAAGCAATTGATGATTCTTTCAAGAGAATTTCAAGAGGAGAAATCATTGAAGGCGAAGTTCTTTATGTAACTGACAACGATGTTAGTGTAAACATCAATTTTAGAAGCGATGGTATTATTAAAAAAGAAGACCTAGCTGAAGAAGATGTTAATCCAAAAGATCTTTACAAACAAGGCGATAAAATCAAAGTTTATGTTGTAAAGATTGATGACGGTGAAGGCAATGTTGTTCTATCAACTAAGAAGTTGAAAGAGATGGAAGTTTGGGACAAAATTGAAGAAGTTAAAGAAAGAAACGAAGTAGTTAAAGTGAAAGTTAAATCACTTACAAAAGGCGGTTTAATCGTTAGCTACGAAGGAATTCAAGGATTTATACCTGCTTCACTAGTATCAGTTAGATATAAAGAAAATCTTGAAGAATATGTTGGACAAGAATTGAACGTTGTTATTATTGACGTTGATATAAATAAGAGAAGATTAGTATTCTCAAGAAAAGCTGTTGAAAAGCAAGAACTAGATAAGAAGAGAGAAGAAGCTTGGGAAAAGATTAAAGAAGGAGAAATAATCAAAGGTACTGTAGCTAGAATCGTTGATTATGGCGCTTTCATCGACCTAGGTGGAGTAGACGGCTTAGTTCATATAACAGACCTTACATGGGGTAGAATCAGAAACCCTAAGGAAGTTTTAAAACAAGGCGAAGAAATTGAAGTTAAAGTTTTATCTGTTGACAGAGAAAAGAACAGAATTTCACTAGGCTTAAAACAAACTGTTCCTGAACCATGGTCAGTATTTACTGAAAAATATCATGTAGGCGATGTTGTTGAAGTAGAAGTTGTTAATATTGAATCATATGGTGCTTTTGTAAGAATCATGGAAGGCGTTGACGCTTTATTACACGTATCACAAATTTCTCATAAGAGAGTTAATGATCCAAAAGATGTATTAAAAGTTGGCGACCGCTTTGAAGTAATGATTACAGAAATTCATGAAGATAAGAAAGTTAGCGTATCTAAGAGAAGACTTGAAGAACCAGTTCAAGAAGAAGAACACGAAAACGAAGAAGCAGCTCCAGTAGCTGAAGAAGTTCATGAAGAAGAAAAAGCTGAAGTAGTAGAAGAAAAGGAAGCTAAGACAAAAGAATTACCTGTACAAGATGAAGATTTATCTGAAGATATGGGTGCGTTATTTAAAAATGCAATAGAAAATTCTGAATCTGAAGAACAATAATAATTGATTTTTAAAGGCACGCCTAGGCGTGCCTTTAATTAGTTAGGAGTTAGACAAATATTGAAAAGTATCGAAAAATATATTATTGATTATCAAAACAAATACAATAGGTTGCCAAGTTTTATGATAAGAACCTATGGATGCCAAATGAACGAGCGTGACAGTGAGTCTATAAGTTGGATACTATCAAAACTAGGTTTTCTTGAAGTGGATGATATGGAAAGTGCTGACGTTGTTATATTTAACACTTGTGCAGTAAGACAAAATGCAGAGAATAAATTATTAGGCAATCTTGGTGATTTAAAGCACTTAATGGAAGCAAAAAACTTAGAAAAGATTATAATGGTTTGTGGCTGTGTTATGGAAATTGACTCATCTAGGCAATTTCTAGAAGAAAAATTTAAACATGTAGACATTATATTTGGAACTAATTCTATAGCTATTTTAGAAGATTTATTAGAAGAGCACTTAAACAGTAAGAAACAAGTTGTAAATATTGATCAAATCAACTTAAGAACAAGAGAAAAAATAGGACAAAACAGAAAGTTTATGTTCAAATCTTATGTAAATATCATGTATGGCTGCGATAACTTTTGTACATATTGCATTGTACCATACACAAGAGGCCGAGAGATATCTAGAGAAGTTAATGATATTTTATCTGAGATTAAATATCTTGTTGATAGTGGCGTTAAGGAAGTCACTCTTCTTGGTCAAAATGTTAACTCTTATGGTAAAACGCTTAACCCAAAAGTATCATTTACTGAGCTTATATACAAAATTGCTAAGATAGATGGACTAGAAAGAATTAGATTTATGACTTCTCATCCTAAGGATATATCAAAAGAACTTATATATGCTTTTGATGAGGTAGAAAAACTTATGCCATTTTTACACATACCTGTACAATCTGGATCTAATAGAATACTTAAGCTTATGAATAGAAAATATACTAGAGAAGATTATTTAGAGAATATAAAGCTTATTAAGTCTCTTAAAAGAGACATAGCTTTATCTACCGATATCATAGTAGGTTTTCCTGGAGAGAGTGATGATGATTTTAATGACACAATAGACCTTATTGAAAAGGTTGGCTATGATCAAGCTTTTACTTTTATATACTCGACAAGACCTGGTACTATAGCTGCTAAGATGAATGATCAAATTCCAGATGATATAAAAAATGCTAGACTACAAAAACTTATTGAGGTTCAAAATGATATTAGTTTAGAAAAGAATAAAAAGTATTTAGGTAAAACGCTTAATGTGCTTGTGGAAGGTACATCGTCAAAAGATGATAATTTCTATTCTGGAAGATCTGAAGAATTTAAACTAGTTAATTTTAAAGCTAGTGATGATGATATTGGAAATATTATTAAAGTAAAAATAAATGATGTTAAATCATTTTCTTTGAATGGTGAGAAAGTTGAAGATAGATAAAGACAAATTATCTCCTATGATGAGGGAGTATGTAGAACTTAAAGAAAAGAATCAGGATGCTATAGTTATGTATAGGATTGGTGACTTCTTTGAAATGTTTTTTGATGATGCAATAGAGGCAAGCAATATGCTTGACCTAGTATTAACTGGCCGCGACTGTGGGCTTGATGAGAGGGCGCCAATGTGTGGTGTTCCAGCTAAGGCTGTTGACTTTTATATCAATAAACTTGGTCAAATGAACAAAAAAGTTGTTATAGTTGACCAAGTTGAAGACCCAAGGCTTGCTCAAGGGCTTGTAAAAAGAGACATTGTTAAAATAGTTACTCCTGGCACCTCTTCAAATGGTGAAGAGATTAATAAATATATAATTTATCTTTATATTGATGATTTAGGTGTGTCAATTGTTAAGTGTGATTACTTAACTGGAGATATAGACGCACATGATTATTCATTAAAAGGAAATATTTATGATATTATAGATAGCATATTTAAGTATAATGTTGCAGAAGTCTTCATTAACAAGAATTACAATGATTTTGAAAACCTTCTTAGTTATCTAAATAAGAGATCATTAAACTATGTTAAAACATATGACATTGATAAAAATCTTGATGATATTATTAAGTCTCTAAAAGATAGACATGAATTATCCTTAAATAAACATGAGTATAGAAAGATAATTGCAATTTACTACCTTATTGAATATCTAGAATATACACAAAAGAATGATTTAAAACACTTTAAGTTTGAATCTATTGATAGCGAGAAAAAAACAATGCTTCTTGACGATCAAACTAGATTAAATCTAGAGATAGATTCATCTTATAATAATAACTCTAAAACTCTATTTGATATTTTAAATGAAACAAGAACAGCTATGGGTTTAAGGTATCTTAAGAATGCAATGCTTAAACCTCTTATCAACAGTTCTGATATAAACGAAAGATTAGACTTAGTCGAGTACTTTTATAAAAATGAAATAGAGATGACAGGCATAAGAAACTATCTTAAAAATATTAGAGATATAGACAGAATATCGAACAGAGTTAATGAAAATACTGTCAGTAAGCAGGATATATTAAGGCTTAAAGACTACATTATATACTCTGTAAATGCTGTAAATTTAATTAAAGATGAAAATATTAAAAAGAATTTTGCTTTTTATGATTTACAAGATATAATTAAGCTTATAGATACCGCCATTGAGTCATTAGATAGCGAATATATTATAAAGCTTAACTACAACCAAGAGCTCGATAAGTATAGAAGCCTACAAAATGATTCACTAAAAGAAATTCTGCTTCTTGAAGATAAGGACAGAAAGAATACAAAGATTAAAAATCTTAAGATAAAATACAATAAAATACTTGGTTATTTTTATGAAATTACAAAATCGAATTTAAATCTTGTGCCAGACTATTTTATTAAGCGCGCTACACTCGTTAATAGTGAAAGGTTTGTTACTGAAGAGCTAAAAACACTCGAAACAGAGATACTAACAGCAAAAGATAAGTTTGAAACTTTAGAAAAGGAACTATTTAGCGAAATAAAAAAGAAATTACTTGATAGCTTATATAGAATTAAAAAATTAAGTGAAAAGATTGCTTATCTTGACTTTATTGTGAATTTAGCCTACATTGCTAGAAAAAATAAATATGTAAGAGCTAGTATAAGTGAAGATGTTCTTGTTCTTAAAAATTCAAGACATCCTGTAATAGAGAAAAATCTTAAAGATACAGCCTTTATAGAGAACGATGCATACTTTGATACTAATAAGTATATAAAAGTAATTACAGGGCCAAATATGAGCGGTAAATCGACATATATGAGGCAGATAGCAATTGCTTTATACCTAAATCAAATAGGATCTTTTGTCCCAGCAAGTGAAGCTAAACTTCCGATAGTTGATAGAATATTTACAAGAATAGGTGCTTCAGATGATATATCACGAGGCAATTCAACATTTATGGTTGAGATGAAAGAGGTAAACGAGATTTTAAAGTTTGCTACAAAAGATAGTTTCATTGTTCTAGACGAGGTCGGTAGAGGCACGAGCACAAATGATGGTTTGTCGATAGCCTTTGCTATACTTGAGTATATATCTAAAAAGATAAAAGCTAAGACCATCTTTAGTACTCATTACCATGAAATACCACATTTGACCGAAAATTTTAAGAATGTTGAGCAAATATCTATGGATATACTTGAAGATGGTGAAGATCTTATATTCTTAAGAAAGATAAAAAACGAAGCGCAAGATAAAAGTTATGGTATATATGTTGCAAAGCTTAGCGGCATAAATGACGACGTTATATCAAGCGCACAAGAAATGATGGATAGGCTTGAATACCAAGATCTTAGCGTTAGAAAAAAAGAAAAAGAAACAGCAAATATTAGCTTGGATGAATACAAGTATAGATCTTACATTGATTCAATCAAGGATATAAACATAAATGCAATGACTCCAATGGATGCTCTAAACGAGCTAAATAAGATAATTGAAAAAGCGAAAAAATTAGGTGATTAGATGATAAAAGTACTATCAAAAGAAACAGTAGAAAAAATTGCGGCTGGTGAGGTTATAGAAAGACCAGTCTCAGTAGTCAAAGAACTAGTTGAAAACTCAATAGATGCAGGTGCTACAAATATTATTATAAAGATATATGATGGCGGCAAAAGAAAAATTTCAGTAACAGACAATGGTACTGGGATAAACAGAGATGACATTAATCTTGCCTTTATTAAGCACTCTACAAGCAAAATCGAGAATGTTGATGATTTATATAAGATACACACTATGGGCTTTAGAGGTGAGGCTTTAGCAAGTATTAAGGCTATAAGCAATGTTACACTTATAAGTAAAACTGAAGACGAAGAGATTGGATCCAAGATAAGCTTCTTTAACGGCAGTAAAAGGATCGAGAATATATCCACTAATAAAGGTACGTCCATAATAGTCGAAGATATATTCTACAATATACCAGCAAGACAAAAATTCTTGAAGAAAGATACTTATGAATCTAACCTAATAAACGATCTTCTTTATAGGCTTGCTATAGCTAATCCAGCTATTGGCTTTAAGTATATGAGTAACGATAAGGTGATATTTGACCTTTTTAGCAATCAATGTCTATACGAAAGAATTAACAGCCTTTATGGCTATGATACGGCAATAAATATGAAGGAAGTTAATATAGAGAGTGATAAGTTTAAAATCAGAGGATATATCTCAAATAACCTTTTATATAGAAGCAATAAGAAGAATCAACTACTTTATATTAACAATAGAACTGTTAAAAATGATGCAATCAATAAACTTGTAAATGAAGCTTATAAATCAACCATACCTTTAAATAGATTCCCAGTTTTTTTCTTATTTATTGATATAGATCCAAGCATGCTTGATGTTAATATACATCCAGCTAAAACTGAGGTTAAAATTCAAGATATAGAGGAGTTACTAGTCCTACTTAATTCAAATCTAAAGCGCATTATAAATAACGATGTTGAGCTAAAAATTGCTTTTTCAGATAAAAAAGATGAGAGGGAAGAGGAGACTAAGCTTAATATAGTTGAGAAAAATGACGATAAAGTTAATGATTCAGTAATAATTACTTATGAAGAAGATAATAACTCTTCGAGTAATATATCTTATGCTAATTCTAGCTATACTAAATATGAAGATGAGATTAGTAATGATGAAGTGATAGGTACTAGAGAAAATAATGCAGATATACCAAATTTTGACGATAAAGAATTCATAAATGACACAAAATTATTGCAATATAGAAATAATAATGTTAAGGAATCTAAACAAAATTATGAAGAGATATTAATATTTGAAGATGATATTAAAAATGATACTAATAGAATTCTTATGGATGACATCAATATACTTGACGCGTATAAGATAGAAGGCGTTTTATTTAATACCTTCATACTTCTTTATGACTACAACAATGATTTCGTTGTCATGATAGATCAACATGCAGCTCACGAAAGGATTTTATATGAAGAATTTACTGAAAAATTTAAAAATTCTAAGGTAAATTCACAATTTATAGAAGGTGTAAGTCCTGTAAAGCTAACCGTTAATGAAGAAGAAACTATAAAAGAAAACATGGCTCTTCTAAATAAGTTCGGCTTCACTATAGATATATATCCTGACCACAACGTTGTTGTTAGGAGCATACCTATAATATTTGGAGGTAACTATAGTTTAGACTTAATTAAGGATATAATCGGAATACTTGACGCGGAAAAGACTAATATTTATGACTATAAAGTAGAAAAAATTATGAAATACGCTTGCAAAAACGCAATTAAGGCGGGAGATAAAATTTCAAATATAGAGATAGATAAGCTTATTGAAGACCTTAAGAAGTGTAAGTATCCAACTACATGTCCACATGGTAGACCAAGTATGATTATACTTAAGAAGAACATGATTGAAAAGATGTTTTATAGGATACAGTGATGAAAGAAAAAATCTTAGTTATATCGGGTCCAACTGGTATTGGTAAATCAAAGGTCGCTGTGGAGCTTGCTAAAAAGCTTGGAAATGCAGAAATTATATCGTCTGACTCTATGCAGATATATAAAGAAATGAAGATTGGAACTGCAAAAATTACTGATGAAGAGATGTCTGGCGTAAAACATCATATGATAGACGAAGTAAGTATACACGATAATTTCTCTGTATACGACTATCAAAAGAAGGCAAAAAAGCTAATTAGTGATATGAATGAGCGTGGGACAATCCCTATAATCATAGGAGGAACAGGTCTATATATCAATTCCTTATTATATAAACTAGACTTTAGCAGTGAGGCTGAAGACAAAGCACTTAGAGAAAAACTAAGTACAGAAGCTAAAGAATTTGGCAAAGAGCATTTATATAATAAATTAAAAGAGCTTGATCCAAAGTATGCTGAAAAGCTTAGTGTAAATGATACTTTTAGGATAATCAGAGCCTTGGAAGTTATATATAAGAGTGGTAATAAATACAGCGAAGAAAATAAAGACTTTAGAGTATACAATGATGGGTACGATAAGCTTATCTATATACTTCAAACAGATAGAGCTCTTTTATATGACAGAATCAACAAAAGAGTTGATATTATGCTTGAAGCTGGTCTTTTAGATGAAGTTAAAGACATTATCAAGGATATGAGCACTCAAGAAATAGCTTCAAATAGAGCTCTTCTTGCTATTGGATATAAAGAACTTATAAGCTATTTGCAAGGAGAAATTACTTATGATAGAGCTGTTGAACTTATAAAGCAAAAATCAAGGAATTATGCAAAAAGACAATTAACATGGTTTAGGCGTGAAAGTGAAGCAAATTTCATTGATGTAAACTTTGACGATATAGATCAAACTATTGATGCAATATATAAGGACATTAGGAAAAGGTGGAATAATGAATAATATTTATAAACAATACGAATTATCAGATGCTGTCATAAATTTAGTCAATAATGCAGCCGATGAATTAAGTGAGACATACAAAGAATATGAGAATAATAAAGAGATTAATCAAATAAAAGTTATACATGCTATGCAAAAAAATAAACTAGCAGCATCAGACTTTTATTATGCAACTGGTTATGGCTATGGCGATATAGGCAGAGATAAGATAGAAGAAATTTTCAAAGACATCTTTAATGCAGAGGATGCTTTAGTAAGAACTTCTATAGTTTCAGGTACACACGCTATATATATAATGCTTTCTTCGATTCTTGACCATGGTGATGAGTTTATATACGTTACCGGTACTCCTTATGATACTATACAAAAAAGTATAGGCCTAATTGGCGATTTAAGGGACTCATTAATGAAAAAAGGTATTATGTATAGGCAAGTAGACTTAAATGCAAATACGATAGATTTTGAGGCCTTAGAATCGAAAATCACTAAAAACACTAAAGCCATAGTTGTACAAAGGTCAATTGGCTATGAATTTAGAAAGGCAATCAATCTACATGCAATAAAAGATGATATGCTTAAGTTTAAAGAGAAACATCCAGACATAGTTATCATGTATGATAATTGTTATGGTGAATTTACTGACAGTATTGAACCGACAGATATTGGTGCAGATATCATAGCTGGATCTCTACTTAAAAATCTTGGCGCTGGCATCAGTTTAGGCGGCGGCTATTTAGTAGGAAGAAAAGATCTTATAGAGCTAGCTGCAGACCGTTTATATGCACCAGGCTTAGGTAAGGAGCTTGGTTTATCTTATGGCACACTTAGAACAACTCTTCAAGGCTTATATATGTCACCAAGAGTAGTGTGTGAAGCCTTAAAGACACAAAGCTTGTTTTCATATGTATTTACAAAACTTGGTTTTGAGTGCACACCAGAGTATAACGAACACAAATCAGATATAGTATGTGCAATAAAGTTCAAAGATCCAGACATTCTTATTAAGTTCTGTAAATCAATACAAAAAGCGGCATGTGTTGACTCGTTCTTAACACCAGAGCCTTGGGACATGCCAGGCTATGAGAATAAAATAATTATGGCGTCAGGTAGCTTTATAGACGGCTCATCCATAGAGATATCAGCAGATGGCCCTATAAGAGAGCCATATATTGCATACTTCCAAGGATCAATGTCCTTAGAACAAGGCAAATTAGGCCTTATGATAGCCCTACAAGACCTTGTAGACGCAGGGAAGATATCATTATAAAAAAATATGTAAAAAATAAAAGTATTAGAGCGAATCTAATACTTTTTTCTATTGGCTAGTGGATTATTTTCAATTGATTTTTTAAGAGTACTGTTATCAAGATGCGTATATATCTGTGTTGTAGCTACTGATGTGTGACCAAGGATCTCTTGCAAGGACCTTATATCAACTGAGCCGTACTTGTACATAAGGGTAGCGGCTGTATGTCTTAACTTGTGCACTGTAAACTTATTTTTATCAAGGCCAGCTTCAAGTAGATACTTATCAAACATATACTGAACAGCGCGGTTTGACATACGAACCTTCTTTTGAGAAATGAATAGGGCGTGTTTATCTCTTTCTTTAACATCTTTTGGTCTTAGTTCAATATAATCCTTTATTGCACTAAAGGTAGCATCATTTAAGTACAATTGTCTTTCTTTATTGCCTTTACCAACAACGTTGATATATCTATTTTCATTAATTGAGTCTAAATTAAGGCTAGTTAGCTCAGATATACGCAAGCCGCAGTTCAAAAACAACATGATTATAGCATAATCACGATTACGCATTTCATTATTTTCATTCTTCATAATGGTATTTAATAGCGTTTCACATTGATTAAGAGTTAAGTATATAGGTAGACGCTGATCAATCTTAGGCATTTCTAATTCATTAGCAACATTATTATCAATTAGATTAACCTTAATTAGGTAAGCATATAGAGCATGAACTACAGCAGCTTTTCTATATTTACCATAGTTAGTATTATCAAGATCTTCATCTGCATAGGATATAAAGGCATATAGGTCATTAATCTGAAGCTTTTTAATATCATTAACAGTAACAGATGTATAATAATATTCATCATTTTGATCTAAGATTTCTAAACGAATAGCAACAAATTTAAGGAAAGATTTTAAATCGTAGTAATAACTTTGGATAGTATTAATAGATAAGCCTTTAACTGATTTTAAATATCCTAAAAAGTCTTTTATATAGTTAGGATCGTTTTTTTGTGTAATTGCCATATATTAGGTGCCCCTTTCGATATTATATATTTATGTCACTAAATTTATATTTAGCGACATTTTATTTAAATCTATTATACCACCCTTTCTTATAAATGTCAAAGATTTTTTATTGAATTTATCTTCTATATACAAATACTTTTACTGAATATTAAGTAAAATATTTTTAATAAAAACAAAAAATGTGTAGACATTACATCTACACATTTTAATTTAATACTATTTAGCGTAATCAGTACTTCTAGTTTCTCTAATGACAGTAACTTTAATTTGTCCAGGATATTCCAAATTTTCTTCTATTTGCTTTGCAATATCGCGGCTCATTAAAAGCATCTTATCTTCATCTATAACTTCAGGTTTAACCATTATTCTGATTTCCCTACCAGCTTGTATAGCATATGACTTTTCGATACCTTCGAATGAATTTGCTATACCTTCTAGTGTTTCTAGTCTCTTGATGTACGATTCCAAAGTTTCTCTTCTAGCGCCTGGTCTTGCTGCAGATATTGCGTCAGCAGCTTGAACTATAACAGCTTCGACTGTTGTTGGTTCTTCATCGCCATGGTGTGAACCGATAATGTTTAGAACTTCTTTGTTTTCCTTATATCTCTTGCAAGCATTTACACCTATTTCAACATGACTTCCTTCCATTTGTTGGTCAATGGATTTACCTATGTCATGAAGTAAACCTCCTCTTCTAGCAAGTCTTATGTCTGCTCCTAGCTCTTCTGCAATAGTTGCTGATATTTTAGCAACTTCTATAGAATGTTCTAGAACATTTTGACCATAACTTGTTCTAAATTTAAGTCTACCTAATAGTTTTACTAGCTCAGGATGTAAGTTACGTACACCAGCTTCGATAACGGCTCTTTCTCCTTCTTCTTTTATAACTGTCTCTACCTCGACCTTAGCTTTGTTGACCATCTCTTCAATCCTAGCTGGATGAATTCTTCCGTCAGCTATAAGTTTTTCCAAAGCAATTTTGCAAATCTCTCTTCTAATTGGGTCAAAACTTGATAATACTACTGCTTCCGGTGTATCATCTATAATTAGATCTACTCCGGTTAAAGTTTCTAGTGTTCTTATATTTCTACCTTCTCTACCGATGATTCTTCCCTTCATCTCATCGTTTGGTAGGTTAACAACATTGACACTAACTTCAGTTACATAGTCTGAAGCGTTCTTTTGAATAGCATCTGCTATGATTTCTCTAGCATTCTTTTGTGCTTCTTCTTTTGCATCGTAAGTTGCTTGCCTAATATAAGCAGCACACTCGTGAGTCATTTCTTTCTTAACTTCATCCAAGATTATGTCTTTAGCCTCTTGAGTAGTCATTTTAGAAACGCGCTCAACTTCTTTTCTTCTTTCTTCAATTAATTGTTCAACTTCTTCTTCCTTCTTGCTTAATGAGTTCATCTTGTTTTTTAGTTGTTCTTCTTTCTTTTCATAAGATTGTGTTCTCTTATCAAGATTTTCTTCTTTGTTGATCAATCTTTTTTCCGATTTTTTAAGTTCGATTTCTTTTTCTTTTGCTTCTTTGTCGAGGTCATTTCTTAGTTTGTGAATTTCTTCTTTAGCGGATAGTATCTTTTCTTTTGCTTCTTGACTTGCCTTAGTCTTTGCTTCTTCGATAATTCTACTTGATTCAATTTCAGCGCTTTTAATTTTCTTTTCGCCTATAATCTTTCTAAGTATATATCCTATGATAGCTCCGACTACTATTGCAAGAAGAGCTGCAATCAATACTTCGCCTGATAAAAACTTATCCAAACTTAAAACACCTCCTATTAAATTTTATTGGTTTTAAGCATCACGCTTAAAGTTATTATACCACATATTCTTTATTTAAGCAAGGTTTTATATGATAAACATAGATATTTTTTATAGTTTAATTAGTATTTATACAATAAAAAAGGACTATAAATTATAGTCCTGGTGATAATAATCTTGATATTGATTCCTTTATTCTAACGATTCTACTTCTCTTATTATACTTTTCAAGTGTTAATACAGATGATTTTTCAATATCTTTCAAAAACTGTTCGCTAAGTAGTTTATTTGTATTTTGATCATAGAATACTAGATTAGCTTCAAAATTTAGTGAAAAACTTCTAATATCAAAATTAGCTGTTCCAACTGTACATATATCATCATCTTTTATAACTTGCTTAGAATGTAAAAAACCGTTCTCATATTGATATATCTTGATGTTATCTTCTAATAGCTGTCCTACATGACTGAGTGTTGCCCAATAAACAAAGATGTGATCAGGTTTATTTGGTATCATTATTCTAACATCAACACCTGATAAAGCAGCTATCCTTATCGCCTCAAATATAGAATCATCTGGTATAAAGTACGGACTTTGTATCCAAAGTCTAGTTTTTGCTGTACTTATCATTTTTAGATAAACGTTCTTTATGTTTTCAAACATTGAGTCTGGTCCTGAGGTTACAAGCTGCATACTGTTTAAAGTCTTCTCATCATGGTCTTTATAATATTCTCCCTCTGCTTTAATTCCAGTTGCAAATCTATAATCAAAGTTAAACCTTCTTAAATACTCTTCAACTATATCCCCTGTTAGCCTAAAATGAGTATCTCTCCAGAAACCAAATTTTTTACTTTTGCTTATATATTCATTGCCAACGTTAAAACCGCCACTATATGCGATTTTGCCGTCTATTATAACTATCTTTCTATGATTTCTATAGTTAAATCTTGTTGTAAATTTAGAGAAGAACAATGGAAAGAATGAATCAATCTGTCCTCCAAGCTTCTTAAATTCTCTAAAATACTTCTTTCTAATGCTTCTTGATCCAACAGCATCAACTAAGATTCTAACTTCTACCCCTTCTTTAAGCTTTTGATTTAGAAGATTGATAAACTTTCTTCCTAATTTATCTGTCTTAAAAATGTAATATTCTATATAAATATACTCTTGAGCCTTTATTACATCTTCAAATAAATCTTTAAATTTATCTCTTCCATCGAAATAAAATTTTACATCATTATAATCAGTAAAAGTAGCATCGCATGTTGATAGGCACAGATTTATAAGCTCTTTTTGATCTGAATTTAAATCCTCAGACTTTGTAAGCGCAAAAAATTTCTTTTGATTTTCAACAATTCTTTTCTCTTTCTGATCAAGCATCATCTTTTCATCAAAAGTTTTCATTTTTCTGTAATCAAGGCCAAAGAACATATAAAGTATAAAGCCAACAAATGGCAAATACAGTAGTATCATTAACCATAGCCATGTTGACTTTATATTTTTTCTTTCCTTAAAAACTATGAACAAGCCTAAAAGCAAGTTTAATATATAACCTATTAAAACATGTTTTGATATATCCAATGTAATTTCTCCTATTTCTTGTTATTCTTTGATTTATATCTCTTATTTGTATCCAAAATTTTCTTTCTTATTCTAATAGATTTAGGTGTTACTTCGATAAGTTCGTCATCTTCAATAAATTCAAGTGCTTCTTCAAGTGATAGTATTCTTGGAGGGCTAAGTCTGATGGCATCATCTGAGCCTGCAGCTCTTGTATTTGTCATTTGTTTTTTCTTAGTAACGTTAACTTCTATATCAAGGCCCTTTGGATTTTCTCCAACTACCATGCCTTCATAAACTTCAGTTTGTGGTCCAATAAATAATATACCTCTTCCTTGAGCTATATTTAGTCCATAGCTTGATGCTACACCAGTTTCAAAAGCAATAAGTGAGCCAGTTGTTCTTGTAGGTATTTCTCCCTTGTATGGCTCATATCCCAAAAAGATTGAGTTAATAATGCCTTCACCGTGTGTATCAGTCATAAACTCGCTTCTATATCCAATTAAGCCTCTTGCAGGCATTTTAAATATAAGCCTCGAGTAGCCAGCTGAGTTTTCTTTCATCTCTTGTAATTCAGCTTTTCTTCTTGATAATTTATCTATAACTGCTCCAACAAATTCTTCAGATACGTCTACAGTAACTTTTTCCATTGGCTCAAGTTTTTTACCGTTCTCATCAGTTTTAAATAATACTTGTGGTTTTGATAATTGAAGCTCGTATTCTTCTCTTCTCATTGTTTCAACTAAAACTGATAAGTGAAGCTCCCCTCTTCCTGATACCTTAAATGCATCAGTCGAATCAGTTTCTTCAACTCTTAAAGATACATTTGATTGTAATTCTTTTTCAAGTCTTGCTTTTATTTGTCTTGATGTTACGTATTTACCTTCTCTTCCTGCAAATGGTGAATCATTTACTATGAAGTTCATAGAGATGGTTGGCTCAGAGATTTTAACAAAGTCAAGGGCTTCTGGGCATTCAGGATCAGCTATAGTGTCGCCTATAGATATATCTTCAATGCCAGTAACGGCAACTATTGCCCCGCCCTTTTGCTCATTTGTTTCAACCTTATCAAGACCGATGAATTCATATAGTTTACCTATCTTAACTTTTCTTTTCATTTCTGGATGAAGCTTATTAACTAAGACAGCCTCAGCACCGTTTTTAATAGTACCTCTTTCAATTTTACCTATACCGATTCTACCTACATAGTCATTGTAATCGATAGTAGATATAAGTAATTGTAGTGGCTCATCTTCATTTGATTCAGGAGCTGGTATATGCTCAATAATTGCATCAAATAAATCATCCATATTATCTTTTTCTATAGTAACTTGATTTGTAGCATACCCTTTTTTAGCTGATGCAAAGATAAAAGGTGCTTCTAATGCTTCATCTTCAGCGCCTAATTCTATAAATAAATCTAAAACCTCATCAACAACTTCAACTGGTCTAGCTTCTGGTCTATCTATCTTGTTTATACAAACTATAACAGGTAGATTAAGTTCGAATGCCTTCTTTAATACAAATTTTGTTTGTGGCATAGGTCCTTCAAAAGCATCAACAACTAAAACAACACCATTAACCATCTTTAAAACTCTCTCTACTTCTCCTCCGAAGTCAGCATGGCCTGGTGTATCTATTATATTTATCTTTTTACCGTTATGTATAACGGCTGTATTTTTTGAAAGTATAGTAATTCCACGCTCTTTTTCAAGGTCACCAGAGTCCATAACTCTGTCTTGTACAACTTGATTTTCTCTAAATGTACCGGATTGTCTAAGCATTTGGTCAACTAGGGTTGTTTTGCCATGGTCAACGTGAGCTATGATTGCTATATTTCTTAAATCTTCTCTTAACATATTATTCCTCCTAAACACTACCTTTTATTATAATACTTTTTTATAATAATTACAAGTATTTTAGCTCCTATGATCAAGAAAGCTTGAAAAAATAGTGCACTTTATTCCATGGTCGAGTCTAGCCACTTTATCCGTCAAAGCCTCAACTATCTTAAGACCTCTTCCTCCAAGATTACAAACTTCTTTGTTTGAACAAATACTTAAAGTGCCAGCGCCCTCATCCTCTACTCTTAATTTGATAGTATCATTATCTATTGATATGTATAGTTTAACCTTCTTGTCCTTGCTGTATTGATTGCCATGTGATGCTGAATTTAACAAAAGCTCATTAAGAACAAGCCTAATGTTAAAAATCATTTCATTAGGCAGATACTCATATAGATTTTCTACTATCCTATCAACAAATACTTCAACACTCTCAATGTTTGAAGATACCGTTCCATAAAATTTATACATTATATCATTCCTCTACTAGTTTATTTATACCCGCTAAAATAAATTAATAACATATTGTTAGAAATAATATCTTTTGGGTATAAATATCTCGAAAGGAAGGAGGTAGCATTATGGACAAATACGAATGCGATGCATGCGGTTACGTTTATGATCCTGAAATAGGTGATCCAGACGGAGGTATAGCTCCAGGAACAGCTTTCGAAGACATCCCTGATGATTGGGTATGCCCAGTTTGCGGTGTTGGTAAAGACATGTTTACTAAAATGTAACTAAAATTTAAAAGCTGAAACGATTCGGTTTTTATCAATATGTACCTAGTACATAAAAAGGTCAGGCATTATTGCTTGACCTTTTTGCGTTATAAATAAAGACGATCAATACGATCGCCTTAATTATTAGATTATTTCCTCAAATTTATTTAGAACTTCTTTTACTCCCCTTTTATCTTGCGAGGAGAATGGTATTAAGCTATCCTTTTCAAGATTAATTAAAGATTTCTTAATAATGCTAATTTGTTTTAATATCTGTGATGATTTTAGTTTATCAAGCTTATTAGCAATGATGAGATAATCAGTACCTGTTGATTGAATATAATCATACATCATCAAGTCTAATTTTGTTGGCTCATGCCTAACATCAATTATTTGACAGATTAAAGCAATATTTTGTGATTTAACAAGGTACTCTTCGATAATTTTCTTCCACTTTTCTCTTTCGCTCATCGATATCTTAGCATAACCATAGCCTGGAAGGTCAACAATTCTAAACATATTATCAATATTATAAAAGTTTATTGTTCTAGTCTTTCCTGGTGAAGATGATGTATATGCAAGTTTTTTTCTGTTAGTAAGTGCATTTATAAATGAGCTCTTTCCAACATTACTTCTGCCAACTAAAACGATTTCTTTAAGTCCATCTTTTGGATAACTTTTCTCATCAACAGCCATCCTCTCTAGGAATGGTTCATTAATCTTAAGCATCTTTATCACCATCTATAAATATAATTTTACTAAGCTCTTTAAAATTATTAACGTAGTGTACATTTAAGCTTTCTTTAATATTTTTTGGAAGTTTTTCAAAGTCCTTTTTATTTTCCATTGGAAGTATAAGGTCCTTTATCTTCATTCTCTTAGCTGCAAGAGCCTTTTCTTTTAGCCCACCAATTGCAAGTACGTTTCCTAAAAGTGTAATTTCGCCTGTCATTGCAAAGTATCTGTTAATCTTTTGATCTGTAAGCGCAGATAATATCGCTGTAGTTATTGTTATACCAGCGCTTGGGCCATCCTTTGGTATGGCTCCTTCTGGAACGTGAACATGTATATCAAAGTCTTTAAACTTTTTCTTGTCAATATTATAATATTCATAATTTGCCTTTAAGTAGCTAATGGCTAATTGACAAGATTCTTGCATAACTTTTCCAAGATTACCTGTAATATTTAATTTGCCATCGCCTGGCATTAATTGCGCCTCTACGTTTATGGTATCGCCACCTACCCTAGTCCAAGCAAGACCCACAGCTTTACCAACACTATCTTGTTTGTCAACTAAGTTATATTCAAATATTGGTCCTTCTAATAATTTATCAACAGTTTTTACATCAACTTTTTTGATTAAATCATCTTCCATATATTTTTTATAAACTAATTTTCTAATTATAGATTGAACTTTTCTTTCAAGCTCTCTCACACCAGACTCTCTTGTGTAATTATCGATAAGTCTATAAAGTGCTTCATCTTCAAATTTTATTGCATCTTTATTTAGTCCAGCATTTTCTAAAGATTTTGGTACTAGATATTTTTTAGCTATATTAAGTTTTTCTTCGTCAGTATAGCCTTCTATCCTTATAATTTCAAGTCTATCTAATAAGGCTTCTGGTATAGTATCTAATGAATTTGCTGTTGTAATGAATAAAACTTCTGATAAGTCATAAGGAAGCTCTAAGTATCTATCAGTAAAATCACTATTTTGCGAGCTGTCAAGCACTTCTAGTAAGGCGCTTGATGGATCTCCTCTAAAGTCTTGGCCAATCTTATCAATTTCATCAAATAAAAATACTGGGTTCTTTGACTTAGCCTTCTTCATTAAAGAAATTATTCTTCCTGGCATAGATCCAACATAAGTTCTCATATGGCCTCTTATATCTGCTTCATCTTTAATACCGCCAAGTGACATTCTTACAAAATTTCTATTCGTAGCATTTGCTATTGAATTAGCAATAGAAGTCTTTCCTACTCCTGGAGGACCAACAAAACATATAATTGATCCCTTTATAGCCTTCTTATTATTAAGTATTGCAAGGTACTCAAGTATCCTGTCCTTAACATCTTTTAAGCCATAGTGATCTCTGTCAAGGATTTCCTTAGCTAGTTTTAAATCTTTTGTATCCTTAGTTCTAGTGTTCCAAGGAAGATCCTTAATTAGCTCAATATATTGAAGCGTTGAAGGATAATCAGGCGATGTAAGTGGTGTTTGCTCGAGCTTTTCTATCTCCTTGAAAGCCTTTTCCTCAACTTCTTTTGGAGCTTTTAGCTTTTTGATATCGTTTCTATAAACATCGAAAATATTTTTAGCTCCTGATTTATCAGCATTTAGTTCATTTTTAATAATTTTTAATTGTTCATGAAGGATGTAATCTTTTTGATTTTTGTCCATAGCATCTTTAGTTTTATCTTGCAGTGTTTTTAATACTTCTATAGTAACTATGGATTTATTTATAGTATCAATAACTATCTTAGTTCTTTCTTTTTTATCGTTAGCATTGATATATTCTTGAGTAATTTTTTTGTCAATATCAAGTCTTGAGAATATACTATCCAAAAATACATTATAATCTACAGTATTTGGCTCTATCCTGTCTTTACTTGATTGATTCTCCATAATCAAGGCATTTAACTTGTCAAGAGCACTTTTAACAACTCCAGAATATGTAATATTTTCAGGATTGTCAAATGAATAGTCATTCTCATCATTTAATTTAATAAGATGACCATAAACAATGCCATCGCTCTTAAAAACATCAGTCAAATAAACCTTAGAAAGAGTTCTGAAGTTCATCTTCATATATTTATTATTTGGAACTATGGATTCAATCTCAGCAAGTACGCCAATTTCGTAGACAGACTTAGTACTAGATATAGTCTTTCTGTTTGCTTTTAGCTGATATACAGCAAAGATGCCATTAGTCTTAGATGCTTTAGCAATAGAATTTACCAAGTCTTCATTATCTAAATTTACACTGTAAAAGTTATTACTAACTAGATTTAAGTTCTCTATAGAAACGATTGGAGCCTTGATTCCATCTTCTCCATAGTCATCATCAAATGAAAAATTATCGATTATTTCTTCATAATTATCCATATCTTTCTCCTTTAATAAAAGGCCGAAACAATTATGTCCGGCCTTATTAAGCTTCTAAATAAGCAGTCTGCTTTATCTATGAAACAATTTTTTCTTCTTTTCCTTTATCCTCGTTTGGATAAGTTAATTTTTTCTTTCCATCTATAATAGAAGCATCAATTTTTAAAGTTCCATTGTACTTTTTAGATGGAAGTTCATACATTATATCAAGCATTACTTTTTCGATAATGCTCCTTAGTCCTCTTGCACCAGTCTTCATTTCAATAGCTTTTTGAGCTATCCTTCTAACTGCATCGTCAGTGAATTCAAGTTCAGCGCCGTCCATCCTTATAAGCTCTTGATATTGCTTAATAAGAGCGTTCTTTGGTTCCCTAAGTATCTTAACCAAATCATCTTCTTTAAGCTCGTTAAGTGAGACAGTTACAGGAAGCCTACCAATAAGCTCTGGGATTAGACCAAATTTCATTAAATCTTCGCTTTCAACATGTTTTAAAGCTTCAGATTTTTGTTTTGATTTATCAAAAATTTCTGATCCAAAACCGTAAGATTTTTTATTGGTTCTCTTGGCAATGATATCGTCAAGTCCTTGGAAGGCTCCTCCAACTATAAAAAGTATATTGCTTGTATCAACTTGAATAAACTCTTCTTGAGGATGCTTTCTTCCGCCTTGTGGTGGAACATTGGCAATAGTTCCTTCTAAAATTTTTAGAAGCGCTTGTTGAACGCCTTCACCACTAACATCTCTTGTAATGGAAACGTTTTCGCTTTTCTTAGCAATCTTATCAATCTCATCAACATAGATAATGCCTCTTTCAGCTCTATCTATATCATAATTTGCGTTTTGAATAAGCTTAAGTATGATGTTTTCAACATCTTCTCCAACGTATCCTGCTTCAGTAAGAGTAGTTGCATCGCATATAGCGAATGGAACGTTAAGTATTCTTGCTAATGTCTCAGCAAGAAGTGTTTTACCGCTTCCTGTTGGACCAAGTAGTAATATATTACTTTTCTTTATCTCTACATCTTTATCTACAGTATCCTTTGTGATTCTCTTGTAATGGTTATAAACAGCAACGGATAAAGTCTTCTTAGCGTCATCTTGCCCGATAACATAATCATCCAAAGACTTTTTTATCTCCATTGGTGTTGGTAAAACCATATCTTCAAAATCAAAAGTATCTTCATTTAATAAGTGATCTTCTTCCAAAATGTCCATGCAAACGTTTATACATTCATCACAGATATATACATTTGGTCCAGAAATTAATCTTTTGACTTCATTTTGAGTCTTACCACAAAAGGAACATCTTATTTCATCATATTTAGACATCTATTAATGTTTCTCCATAACTTTATCTATTAGACCGTATTTAACTGCTTCCTCAGCATTTAAGTAATAGTCTCTGTCAGTATCTCTGTTGATAATATCAATATCTTGACCAGTTTTTTCTGACAAAATCTTATTAATTCTCTTTCTTATTTCAAGAATCTTTTCAGCTTGAATACGAATATCTTCAGCTTGTCCTTGTGTTCCACCAAGTGGCTGATGAATCATAATATCAGCGTTTGGTAAGGCATATCTCTTGCCTTTAGCGCCTGCTGCCAATAAGAATGCACCCATAGATGCTGCTAAGCCAACGCATATAGTTGATACATCGGGCTTTATATATTGCATTGTATCATATATGGCAAATCCAGCTGACACTGAGCCTCCTGGTGAATTTATATAGATTTGTATATCTTTATCAGGGTCTTCTGCTTCAAGGAATAATAGCTGAGCAACTATAAGGTCAGCCATCTCATTGTGTATTTCGCCTGACAAGAAAATAATTCTTTCTTTTAAAAGCCTTGAGTAGATATCATATGACCTTTCTCCTCTGGAACTTTGTTCTACAACCATAGGAATTAATGCCATTTTATCACCTCATTAAATATATTTTACTTTTTTCTTTATATCGTCTATTGATTTTGAGTTTAATATGCCTCTATCTAAAAATTCTAAAGAGCCTTCGCTCATTGTTTTCTTAAATTCTTCTTTGTCTTCAGCTTTGTACATTTCTGCTAATTTATCCAATTCTTTGTCATAATCTCTCTTAGTGGCTTTTATCTTATTGTCTTTTGCATATTTTTCAAGTATTAAACCTAGTTTAACTCTCTTTTCAGCTGGCTCTTTGAATGTATCTTTAATCTCGTCATCTGTTTTGCCAGTATATTTCTTGTAATCATCGTAGTTAAGTCCTTGAGCTTGCAATCTGTATTGGAAATTTCTAAGCTCATTTTCAACTTCATCTTCAATCATTCTGTTTGGAACGTCAAATTTTGTTTCTTCGATAACTTTATCTAGAACCTTGTTTTCTCTTTGAGTATCAACCATTTCATTGAATTGAGCTTTTAATTTCTTTCTAAGGTCAGCTTTGAATTCTTTTAATGTATCAAATTCAGAAACGTCTGAAGCAAAGTTATCATCAAGTTCAGGTAATTCTTTAACCTTGATCTCATTTATCTTGCAAATAAACTTAGCGTCTTTGCCTTTTAAATCTTCAGCATGGTATTCTTCAGGGAATTTAACATTTACATCAAATTCTTCGCCTATAGCTCTATCAATTAATTGATCTTCAAATCCTGGAATAAATGAGTTAGAACCAATTTCTAGTTCGTAATCCTTAGCTTCTCCGCCTTGGAATGCTTCATTATTAACATATCCTTTGAAATCAAGTTTAACAATATCGCCTTTTTTAGTTTTTCTATCTTCAACAATAGTGTATCTAGCATTTTCATTTCTTAATCTTTCGATTTCATTTGTTACTACTTCTTTATCGAATTCTTCTTTAACGTCTTCAACTTCCATTTCTTCAAAGTTCGGTAATTCAAACTCAGGAACTACTTCTACTTCAAAAGTGAAATTGATTTTTTCATTTTCTTTAAAGTCTTTTACATCAACATCTGGTTGATCAACAACTTTTAAATCAAGTTCTTCTAATGCCTTTGGATAGATGTCTTGAAGCATTATGTTTATAGCTTCATCATAAAACACTTGAACACCATAGTTTTGTTCAATAATCATCTTAGGCACTTTGCCTTTTCTAAATCCAGGAATATTGAATTTAGATCTCATCTTCTTATAAGCCTCGTCTATCTTAGGCTCAAATTCTTTCCAATCTACGTCTACATTGAAGTAAACTTTATTTTTTTCTTTTTTGTCAAAATTAACTTTCACTTAATTCACTCCTTAAAATTACTTATGTTGTTATTATATCACTAAAATCACTATAAGTAAATAAATATTTTACATAATACACAAGAAAAAGCCAAACACGATTAAAGTTTGACTTTTAATTAAATTATTTACCAAAATCAACGCTTGGTGCGTTCTCTGCTCCTGCTTGAGCTTCAAATGTTTTAAATTTATCAAAGCCTAGCATCGATGCAAAGATATTGTTAGGGAAAGTCCTAACTGATTTATTAAACTCAGTTGCTTCGTTATTAAAGTCACGTCTTGCAACTGCTATCCTATTTTCAGTTCCTGCTAATTCATCTTGTAAGCTTAAGAAATTTTCATTAGCTTTTAAATCTGGATAATTTTCTACAACTATGTTAATGTTTTTAGCAAGTTCTGTATCTAGCTTTTCATAATCTTCAGGTGTTTTTGCATCTGTGTATCCGCTTCTAAGCTTAGCAATGTTTTCAAGTGTTTCTTCTTCATGCTTTGCATAACCCTTTACTGTTTCAACTAAGTTTGGTATAAGGTCTGCTCTTCTTTGATATTGAGTTTGAACTTCTGCCCAAGTTTTGTTAACATCTTCTTGTTTTCTAACTAAGCCATTGTACTTAGATGCTACCAAACCACCTAATGCAATTACTATTCCTAGTATAATTAAAAGTGGTGAAAATCTACCTCTTCTTTGTCTTTTTTCTTCCATAATTATTCTCCTTTATCTAAATTTTACCAAGATCCAGATGCTCCGCCACCGCCAGATGATCCGCCACCAAAGCTGCCACCACCTGATCCACCGAAGCCACCAAATCCGCCAGACCCTCCCGAGCCTCCAAAGAAGCCACCGAATGGATCATTGTCATCAAAAAATATGTTTCTACGTCTTCTTCTAAACATTCTACCTCTTCTACCATAGATATATCTATATCTATTGAGTCTAGCTGTTAAAAGTATAAAAATAATTATCGCAAATATTATTATAGGTATGCTTATATAATCATCATCCGCATGTTCCAATTTATTAATATCTATATCTTGAAACACTACATTATATTCCTTGCCTATATAATAAATGATACTATCGAAGGCATCTCTAATTCCTTTATCATAATCTTTATTTTGAAAGTTTGGTCTAATTATATTTCTTATTATTCTACCGGCTCTAGCATCATTTATTGCACCTTCAAGACCATAACCAACTTCAATTCTTACTTGCCTGTCGTTTAAACTAACAAGTAAAAGTACTCCGTTGTTCTTTTTCTTGTCTCCTATGCCCCAATCTCTAAATACTTTGTTCGAAAGAGATTCTATATCTCTACCGTTCAAACTATCGATCGTCAATACAGCGACTTGACTGCCATAGTCCTTCATCTTCTCATTAGTTTCATTAATATAATCAACAGTATCTTGTGAGATAATATTTGCTCCATCTTTAACAAAACTATGCTCAGGCTTAGATATTGCTTTAACATTTACAAGTTGTAAGAAAAATATTTGAACTAATAAGAATATTATTATATTTTTAAGAAAGCTTCTTTTCATAAATACCTCCGTAGTAGTAATATACCCCATAGTCTTCTGTTTTAATCTAATCTAGCTTTCCTTCCTTTATAAATATATCTTTCAAGAATTTGCCAGTATATGAATTTTCATTTTGAGCAACTTCGATAGGTGTCCCAGTCGCAACAACTGTTCCACCCATATCTCCGCCTTCTGGTCCAAGGTCTATTATATAATCAGATTGTTTTATTACATCTAAGTTGTGCTCTATAACAAGCACAGAATTATTTTGGTCAACTAAGGTATTTAAAACTTTAATTAATTTAGAAACGTCGTGTGAATGTAGACCTGTTGTTGGTTCATCAAGTATATATATAGTTCTACCAGTTGACTTCTTCGAAAGCTCTGTAGCAAGCTTAACCCTTTGAGCTTCACCACCTGATAGCTCTGTTGAACTTTGTCCGATCTTAATATATCCAAGTCCTACATCATAAAGCGTTTGTAGTTTCTTTGCTATACGCGGTTGATTTTCAAAAAATTTAAGTCCCTCTTCAACTGTCATATCTAGTACATCAGCTATTGTTTTATCTTTAAACTTAACTTCAAGAGTCTCTCTATTGTATCTCTTACCTTTACATACCTCGCAAGGTACATAGACATCTGGCAGGAAGTGCATCTCAACCTTTAATATTCCATCGCCCTTACAAGCTTCGCAGCGACCGCCTTTCACATTGAAAGAGAATCTGCCCTTTTGGTAACCTCTCATCTTTGCTTCTTGTGTCATAGCAAAGACATCTCTTATTAGATCAAATGTTCCAGTATATGTCGCAGGATTTGATCTTGGTGTTCTACCTATTGGGCTTTGGTCAATTACTACAACCTTATCTATATTATCAATGCCTTCAACAGCTTTTCTCTTACCTGGCTTATACTTTGATTTGTTTATCTTTTGAGCAAGAGATTTATATATAATGTCGTTTACAAGTGTTGATTTTCCAGAGCCAGATACACCTGTAACAGTAACAAACTCACTTAATGGTACTATAACATCTATATTTTTAAGGTTGTTTTCGCTAGCTCCTATAACTTTCAAGACATTATTTTTATTACTTTTTCTGTATTCATCCTTTATAGGAATCTTCTTTCTGCCTGATAAATAATCGCCCGTAATTGATTTTTTGCACTTCATAACTTTCTTTATATTGCCTTGAACAACAAGCTCTCCGCCGTGAATGCCTGCGCCTGGTCCAATATCTATAATCTCATCACAATGATGCATAATCTCTTCGTCGTGCTCGACAACAAGTAAAGTATTTCCTGCATCTGTTAGCTCTCTAAGTGCCTGTATTAGCTTTAAATTATCTCTTTGATGTAAACCTATGGATGGCTCATCCAAAACATATATAACACCAACTAGCGCTGACCCTATCTGTGTTGCAAGCCTTATTCTTTGTGCTTCTCCACCTGATAGCGTCTTAGCCATTCTTGAAAGATTTAAATAGTCAAGACCAACAGTTATTAAGAATGAAAGTCTCTTTTTAATTTCTATAAGTATTTGTTCAGCAATCTTTGCTTCTGTATCATTTAACTTTAAATTATTTATATATTCTAGCTCATCTTTTATGCTAAGCTGTGTGAATTCATATATGTTTAAGTCACCAACTCTAACTGCAAGTGCTTCATTCTTTAGTCTCGCTCCATGACACTCTGGGCATTCAACTTCTTCTACATATTCTTCAGTGTTATCTCTAATTGCTTGAGACATAGAATTTGTTAATCTATCCATCATGACAGATAAAACACCTGGCCACTTCTTGTTGAAATCTTTTGATGTTTTTGTAAACAATGAATGGTATTTAAACTTTACATTATAATCAGTTCCATTTAATATATCGTCAATCATCTTTTTAGGTGCTTTAGTGAATGGCTCATCTTCTTTAAAATTATATTTATCCAATATAAACTTAAATATCTTATAATAGTAAGTGCCTTTTTTCGCACTCTTAAATGGCTCTATAACACCCTCTTCTAAGGATAAAGAATAATCTGGTATAACTAAATCCTTGTCAATACTTCTAAAATATCCAAGTCCATTACACCTTTCGCACATACCGAAAGGACTGTTAAATGAAAATAATCTTGTTGATAGCTCATCAAAGGATATTCCACAGTCGATGCATGCATACTTAGTAGAATAAGACTTTTCATACAAATCTAGATAGTTTATCTTTACAAGTCCATTAGAATAATGAGTTGCTGTTTCAAGTGAGCCAGTTAATCTGGATAAAATGCCATCTTTTATAACCAGTCTATCTATAACTATGTCTATGTCATGCTTTTTGTTTTTATCTATCTCAGGCTTATCAGCAATGTCGTGCATTTCTCCATCTAAGATGTATCTCACAAAGCCGTCTTTTTGTATTTGTTCTAAAACTTTTTTATGTTGACCTTTTTGTCCTCTAACGATTGGTGCTAATACATAAATCTTTTGTCCTTCTTTATGACTCATGATTATATCTGCAATTTGATCAATAGTTTGTGATGTAATCTTCTTGCCACAACTAGGACAATATATCTGTCCTACTCTTGCATATAAAAGTCTCAGATAATCATAAATTTCAGTAACCGTACCTACTGTTGATCTTGGGTTATTGCTTGTAGTCTTTTGATCTATGGATATGGATGGACTAAGTCCACTTATAAACTCAACATTTGGTTTAGTAGTATTGCCTAAGAACATCCTCGCATAGCTGGAAAGACTCTCTACGTACCTTCTTTGTCCTTCAGCATATATCGTGTCAAAAGCAAGCGAAGACTTGCCAGATCCAGAAAGTCCAGTTATAACTACGAATTTATTTCTCGGTATTTCAATATCTAAATTCTTTAAATTGTTTTCATTGGCACCTCTAACAATTATTTTATTCTCCAATGAATAGTTCCTCCTTCTTCAACTCTTCTATCATATCTCTATACTTAGCAGCATCTTCAAAATTAAGATCCTTTGCCGCCTTATTCATCTTTGTCTTTAATTTATTAATCTTATCTTGTACGCCCTTAGTACTATAAGTATATTTTTCACCATCATCCATAGCCTTAGTTACTTCAATTACATCTCTAATCGACTTCTTAATAGTCTTTGGAGTTATATGGTTTTCTTCATTATACTTACTTTGTATCTTTCTTCTTCTTGCAGTTTCATTTATTGCGTTTTCCATTGACTTAGTGATAGTATCAGCGTACATTATTACAAGTCCGTTGGCATTTCTAGCTGTTCTACCTGCTGTTTGAACTAATGATGTTTCACTGCGCAAAAAGCCTTCCTTATCCGCATCAAGTATAGCGACCAAGGAAACTTCAGGTAAGTCAAGTCCTTCCCTAAGTAGGTTTATGCCAACCAAGCAGTCGTACTTCTTCTCTCTTAAATCTTTAATTATCTGCATTCTATCTATGGCTGTAACGTCTGAGTGCATATAAGTAACTGCTATGCCTAGCTCTTCTAGGTATTTTGTTAAGTCCTCAGCCATCTTCTTAGTAAGAGTTGTTATTAAAACTCTCTCATCTTTCTTTGCTCTAATTTTAATTTCTTTTATTAAGTCATCAATTTGACCTTTAGTAGGTCTAACTTCAATGATTGGGTCAAGTAATCCAGTAGGTCTTATTACTTGCTCAACTGTATTTTTAGAATTATCAAGCTCATATTGTGCAGGTGTAGCGCTAACATATATCACTTGATTCATCATAGACTCAAACTCAGTAAACTTTAAAGGTCTGTTGTCTAGTGCACTTGGAAGTCTAAAGCCATAATCAACCAATGAAGTCTTTCTAGATCTGTCTCCCTCGTACATCGCCCTTATTTGTGGCACGCTTACATGCGACTCATCTATAAAAGTTATGAAATTCTTTGGAAAGTAGTCTATCAAAGTATATGGTCTTGATCCAGGCTTTCTTTGTGATAAGTGTCTAGAATAGTTTTCTATACCTGAGCAAAAGCCGATTTCGTTAAGCATTTCCAAGTCGTAGTTAGTTCTTTCTTTAAGTCTTTGTTCTTCTACAAGTTTACCCTGATCGTGTAACCACTTAAGTCTATCATCTAGCTCTAGTTTTATGCTCTCAATCGCATTCTTAATTTTATCATCAGTTGTCGCATAGTGTGATGCTGGGAAGATTGATACGTGCACTCTAGTACCTACAATCTCTCCAGTTAATGAGTCAATCTCAAGTATCTTATCTATCTCATCTCCAAAGAACTCTATTCTAAAAGCATTGGTCTTTTCTGATGCTGGAAAGATATCCAGTATATCTCCTCTGACTCTAAAGGTGCCTCTTATAAAATTAACATCATTTCTTACATACTGTATACTGATTAGTTTCTTAATTACATCGTCTCTTGAAATTTGCATTTGCGGTCTTAAAGAAACCATCAATTTCTCATAGTCAATAGGGTCTCCTAAGCCATATATGCACGAAACTGAAGCAACTATAATTACGTCTTTACGTTCAAATAAAGCAGCTGTTGCAGAGTGCCTAAGCTCATCTATATCATCATTTATCTGACTATCCTTTGCAATGTATGTGTCAGTAGATGCAACGTAAGCCTCTGGTTGATAGTAATCATAGTAACTTATAAAAAACTCTACAGAATTCTCAGGAAAGAATTCTTTAAACTCACTATATAATTGATACGCAAGAGTTTTATTGTGTGCGATTACTAAAGCAGGCCTTTGCGTCTTTTCTATAATATTGGCCATAGTAAAAGTTTTACCAGAACCCGTTACGCCTAGTAAAACTTGATCTTTATAACCTTGTTCAATGCCTTTAGCTAATGAATCGATAGCCTTGGGCTGATCGCCAGTTGCTTTGTAATCTGACTTTAATTTAAACTTCACTATTCTTCACCTTTACTAATATTTATCTCATAAATAATGTTCTTTGTATAATTCTTATCTATTACTTTTGTGCTCTTAAAAAGTTTCTTTAAATCGTTTGTTAAATATAGATTAAGATTGTCAACATTTTTAAATAAAAACTCTTCCTTAAAATTATTATCCAATTTGCATGATAATAAATCATAAGTCTCTGCCTTTGTATCTTTTTTAGCAAGTATATACTTATCATTAATCTTATCTATATACAAGTAATCTCCCTTTATAAGCTTCTTGTAAAATCTCTCATTAAGATTATATACATATAAATTTACTCCTTCTATTTCATTATCATTCCTATATACAAAGGAGTTTTCATCACTATAGTAATAATTTTCTACCTCATCTATAAAGTCATAATCTTCGAAATCCTTTGTAATGTATAGCATTTGATTTACATCGTACTTTGATAAGTAAACATAGTATCCGCCAATGTATGATGCTCTGATAATATTATCTTCAGCGCTAAATAAGTTCATGTAGTTCTCATCATTAATATCAAGTTCTAATATCTTTGTTTCATTAAGACTTCCCTTGCTAACTATAAGCAAAGTATCACTACCCTTGAAGTTTGCATCTACAATATCTAAGTCATCTTTGTAATTTATAAACTTAAACTCTTTTTTATTCTTAAAATACACAACACTCCTAAGTTTAGAAGAGCTATCTTTAAAGTTTATTAGTATGTCATCATTATCGTTATTTTTATATATGGATTTTATCGATCCATCAAAAGACATTATCTTCTTAGACTCTTTATTTTTAATATCAAAGATGTATATATTATTATTGTTGTCAAGCTTTTTGTTGTAGTAGAAAGCAGACTTTGTGTTAAGAGCAAAAATAGTTCCATTATCAATAAACTTGGATATATCCTCTTCATTTACAGATAATACTCTGCCTTGATTGGCATCAAAGTTAATGTTGATATTTTTAATTGGATGCTCATAATCATTCTTATCATATACAAACTTATACTTAATTAACCATATAGCTTTATCTGTATATATAAGGTCTGCAGAATCTGGTATGTTTGCAATCAAATTGTACTTTTGTTTTACATAGTTAATTGCGTTATCCTTGGTGTATTTTATATCAATAGTTTTGATGTTTTCTTTATCAATTACAAAGTCGTCAGCTTCTATATCGTCTGGAAGCTTGTTAAGAAGTTTGATACTAATATAAGGAGTACAGACCTTTTTTGAGTTCTTCTTAGACTTGAGCAAGATATGAAACTTACCCTTTTTATATACTACTGATGAAACCTCTATATCATCAGTTAAGCATGGCTTAATAACCATGCTTAATAATGAACTATCGTTTTTATCAAATTCTACTCTATCGTTTTGCACATTGATTTCTTTTAAGTAATTAATCTTCCTTAGTACAAAAGAAATCTCTGCATCCTCACTTAATTCAAGCTCCTCTGTGTCATTTATTGGAGAGTCAATATCATCAAAGCCATAACGCTTGTCACTATCTTTAATAAATAGTGGACCGTTAGAGCAAGCACTAAGTATTAATATTGAGATTAGTATAGCAAATAACGATATATATTTTTTCATCTATATATCTTATATTTCTTCATCATTAGATTCATCATCTGAACCTAAATCTATATCATTTAATAAATCTCTTAATCTTCTTGCCTCTTCATGTGTTAGAGATATACCTTTGCCCATTCTGCTATGATCTTCTCTCCAGTTTCTTATATCAACTTTACCATCAGCACCATTCCAAGAAATGATATTTACTTCTTTAATCATGCCTTTGCCGTTGTTGGAAAATTCTCCTAGTTGTTCTAATATTTCATATTCAAAATCTTTTGCCATGTCTTTACTCCTATTTATTTAATATTTCTATAGCCTTTTGTATTTGATTATCTTTATTAAGATTGTCTATAGATATCGATTTTACTTCTTTATTTAGCTCTATGTTAATATCTGGGGCTATGCCTTTTCCATGTATATTAACTCCACTTGGTGTATAGTATGCGCTTGTTGTAAGCTTTAAGCCTTCACCATCTGGCATATTATATACAGTTTGTACAATGCCTTTGCCAAATGTTTGTGTGCCAATTATAGTAGCTCTCTTTCTGTCTTTCAATGCACCTGCAACTATCTCTGAAGCTGAAGCGGATCCTTTATTTACAAGCACGGCTATTTTTACATCGTCAGCACCCTTAGTAGCATTTATAGTTTGCTTATTGTTTTGCTTGTCAAGTGTATACATTATCAAGCCGCCATCTAAAAATGTATTTACTACCTCTGTAGATGTGCTCAGCAGTCCTCCAGGGTTGTTTCTTAAATCTAGTATAAGTTTACTCATTCCTTGTTTTTTAAGTTCTTTATACTGCTTATTAAAGTCGTTATATGTTGGAGTATCAAAACCTGTAATATGAATATATCCAATATTATTTTTTAGCAATTTTGACGAAACTGTTTGAACTTTAATAATCTCTCTTACTATCTCAAAGTCTATGAATTTAGCCTTTCCATTTTCATCTCTTCTAAGAATAGTTATCTTAACCTTTTCTCCTGGTTTTCCTCTCATTATGCTAACTGCATCATCCATCTTGTCAGCAGTAAAATCTTTACCATTTATCTTTATAATCTTATCATCAGTCTTTAAACCGGCTCTATCTGCAGGAGTGCCCTTCATAGGTGCGACTACAGTAATTAGATTGTCATCTATTGAGCCGCTTACATATATACCAAGACCTGCAAATTCTCCATCAGTTTCCTCATTAAATTTTTTATATTCTTCTTCTGTCATATAATATGAGTATGGGTCATTTAAACTGCTTACAGCGCCCTTTAGCATGCCTATAAGAACATCATAATCGTCAGCATTTTTGTAATAATTTTTGTCGATCATCTTTTTGACTTCATTAATTCTCTCTAAAACATACTCATCATTTAATTTATTACTATGTTTTTCTCCAAGTTCTTTTTTAGCCACTATCTTTTTATCGACAGTCTTATTATTAGTGCTGCCAACATTATATGAAATAAGATTACTTACTAAGAATAATGCTAGCACTAATAATGTTATTAATGTCTTCTTTAATTTCATTTCTGCCTCCAATATTTAAACTACCTAACCCAATTTATAGGATTTGTAAAATTACCATTCTTTCTTACTTCAAAATGTAGATGCGCACCAGTTGAAAATCCTGTTGATCCAACCTTGGCTATCGCTTCTCCTTTTCTAACCTTAGCTCCCTTACTCTTAAGTAGTCTAGAACAGTGAGCATAGCCTGTGACAATCTTGCCGCCGTGGTCAACTAAGATCAAATTGCCATAGCCGCCATACTTACCTGCAAATATAACTACACCATCTGCAGCAGAAACTATATTTGTTCCATTAGGAGCAGGTATATCTATACCTGAATGCAATCTATTAATTTTTAATATAGGATGAGTTCTGTAGCCATATGGAGAGCTGATTCTTGTGTATCCAGGAAGTGGCCATCCTAACTTGCCACCAACAAACTTTTTAGTGTTTGACTGCAACTTTAATATTTGTGCACTAAGGTTCCTTGAGTCTTTCTCAAGCTTTGCTAAGCTCTTTTTAGCTTTTTCAATATCGTTTTGTAGAATCTTAAATTGCTTTTCTTGTTCAACCTTTAGCTTTGAAACTTCATCTTTTTGACTAGATAACTTATTTTTATTATCAACTTGTGATGCTTTTAATGACTCTAAAGATGTTTTCAATGCAACTATATTGTCTACTTCACTTTCAATACTTTCTATAAGCTTCTTGTCGCGCTTAGCCATTCTTTGAACCATATTCTTCTTAGACAAATAATCGTCAAGTGACTTTGAAGAAAGTAATACAGTGATGTAGTTGTCATCAGTATTCATATACATACTTCTTATTCTTTTTCTAAATAAGGAATCATTTTCTTTAAGTCTTTCTTGTGCGTCAAGAAGTTCTTCATTCTTTCGATTGATCTTAATCTCAGTATCTTCTATTGACTTATTTAGATTATTTATGCTTAGATTTAAAGAAGAAATATTGTTTCCATATTTTAAAATCTTGCTGTATACACTACTAGACTCTTTTTTCTTAATATTAATTTCAGTCTTCGTTTCATTAATTTTTTTATCGATGTTTTTTTTCTTATTCTTTAATTTACCTGCTGCAAAGACACTTTGAAAACTTAAAGCAATTATTAATAGAATAATAATTGTTTTTTTATTTTTAAACAAATAATCACCTAAACTTTCAATAATTTCTTTAATGAGTTAAGGCTTCCTAATATACCAATGCCAACTCCTAGTGTTATGAAAATTATGCTAAAATCTTTCATTATACTTTCTGGACTTACTAATGCGTTTCTAAACAAATTACTACTTGAACCATTTAGATATGAGTAGAAATATGTGTACGCAAACTTTAAGAACAGCATTGCAAGTATAGAAGCTATAAGGCCAATCAATATACCTTCAAATACATATGGACCTGTGATATAGTTATTAGTTGCGCCTACATACTTCATTATCTCTATCTCTTTTCTTCTTGAATTAATAGATAGCTTTATAGTATTTGATATCAAGAATATCGAGATAAATATAAGAGCTACTACTAATCCAAATCCACCAATTTGCATATACTTAGAAATTTTCAATAGATTAACTACTTCTTCAGATAAGTATCTAACCATTTCTATTCCAGGTAAATTGCCAATAGCTTTAGCCACATCATTAATATTTTCAATATCAGTTACAGTAACTTTAAAAGCATTTGGAAGTGGATTGTCCTCTTTATACTCTTCAAGCAAGTAGCTTTTATTCTCCCAATCCTTAAACATGCTTTCTAGTCCTTCTTCTTTAGATATAAATTTTACTTCTTTTACTCCAGATATGTCTTTAATTTTAGCTTCAAGATCTTTAACGCCCTCATCATCAACGCCATCAAGCAGAAATACCTTTACTTCGTTAATCCTTTCTTTTGTGTCTCCAACAAGTTTATTTACGCTCAAAACTATAATCAATACCGATGCAAGAATTAAAAGCACAGAAAGAATAGATATAACTGACGCGAATGCCATGCTGAAATGTCTTATTATGCCCTTAAATCCATCTTTAATTATGTTTATCATTTCTCTAAATTTCACAGTAGTACCCACCTTCATACACATCACTTACAACGTTTCCATGGTTTAAAGTGATTACTCTCTTTTTTAATTCATCAACGATATTCTTTGCATGAGTTGCCATAACAATTGTTGTGCCTCTGTTATTGATATCTTGTAAAAGATTCATAATTTCCCACGCTGTATCAGAGTCAAGGTTACCTGTAGGCTCGTCAGCTATAATAACATCAGGTTTATTAACTAAGGCTCTAGCAATAGCTGTTCTTTGACACTCGCCTCCTGATAATTGATGTGGATACGACTTTGCTTTATCGCTTAAGCCAACCATGCTTAATATGATTGGTACACTTCTTCTAATCTCTCTTGGTCTCTTGCCAATTATTTCCATAGCAAAAGCTACGTTCTCATATACAGTCTTGTTAGGCAATAGTCTAAAGTCTTGAAATACAACTCCTATGTACCTTCTAATATAAGGTATCTTTCTATTGCTAACATCTGTTATATCTTCGTTGTTTAAATATATCTTGCCGCTTGTGGGCCTAATTTCTTTTAATATTAATTTTGTTAAAGTTGACTTGCCTGCACCAGAAGGTCCTATCAAAAAAACAAATTCACCTGCTTTAATGTGAATGTTTATATCGCTTAGGGCAAGAACTTCTCCATACTTTTTGCTAACGTTTTCTAATCTTATCAAAAAATAACACCTCTTGTCATTTATAATCATTTTGTGGTAGAATATACATATACATTATAATACAAAACACTTAAAAAATAAAGGGGGAATTTCTTTGAACAAGAAAGAACTGAGAGCTCAGCTCTTAGATACAAGAAAAAATATCTCCGAAGAAGATAGACATAAGAAGTCAAAGATAATTATTGATAAATTGATGTCAACAGTTGAATATAAAAATGCTAATACCATCATGGCCTTTGCAAGCTTTGGTACTGAAGTTAACACTCACGACTTTATTAAAACTTCCCTTGCAAGTGGTAAAAGAATCATTTTGCCGATATCAATCAAAGAAGACAGAAGTCTGTTTTTGCAAGAAATAAAAAGTTTTGATGAACTTAAGAAGGGAACTTATGGTATATTAGAACCAGAAATGAAAGAAAACTTCGATAGAAGCAAACTTGACTTGGTTATAGTCCCTGGTGTTGCCTTTGATCACAGAGGATATAGAATGGGCTACGGTGGCGGATACTACGACAGATTCTTATCCTCACTTGATAAGAGAACTAAGATTGTTGCTATAAATTTTGAAGAACTTTATGTATATAGAGTTATTATAAGCAGATTTGATATGAAAGTACCTGTTTTAATAACAGATAGAAAAATTAGAAATTTCCAAAGGAGAACACTATGAAAAGATATGTTGGAACAAAAGTTATGGGCTTAAGGTGCCCTATCATAAAGGCTAATGACGATATAGTAGAGATTGCTGTAGATACAATACTTAAAGCAAGTGAAGCTGGAAACTTTAATATTGATGATAGAGATGTTGTTGGATTAACTGAATCCATCGTTGCTAAATCTATGAACAACTTTGCTAGTATTGATGACATCACTCATGATGTTAAGAATAAATTTAACTGTGATGAGGTCGCACTTATACATCCTATTATGAGTAGAAATAGATTTGCAATATGCTTAAAAGGCATAGCCAAAGCTTTTAAAAAGGTGTATGTATTGTTCAGCTACCCACATGACGAAGTCGGTAATCACCTATGTGATCCAGATGAGCTAGATAACTTTGACATCAATCCCTATGGAGAAATTATCGAAGAAAAAGAATTTAAAAAGTGTTTCCCTAATACAAAGCATATATTTACAAATGTTGACTATATAGAATACTACAAAGAACTTATTGAAGAAGCAGGCGCTGAAGCTGTTATGCTTTTCGGTAATAATGAAAGAAACATCCTTAAATACACTAAGAACATACTAGTTTGCAGCATTCACACTCGCGTTAGAACTAAGGAGAAACTTAAAAATGCAGGTGCAGAAAAGATATTCTGTCTGTCAGAAATATTAAACTCATCAATCGATGGTTCAGGCTTTAACGAGAAATATGGCCTACTCGGCTCTAACAAATCCACTGAGAATAAGATAAAGCTATTCCCAAGAGATTGTGAGAAAATAGTTTACGCTATACAAGAAAAAATAAGAGAGAAAACTGGTAAAAAGATAGAAGTGCTAGTTTATGGTGACGGCGCTTTCAAGGACCCAGTTGGTAAGATTTGGGAGTTAGCAGACCCCGTTGTCTCTCCTGCCTTTACAGACGGACTTAAAGGTACACCAAATGAGATTAAACTTAAATACATTGCCGACAATAGCTTTGCAGGATTAAAAGGTGAAGAACTAGAAGAAGCTATTAAAGAAAAAATACACAATAAAGGTAGCAATCTAGTTGGTTCAATGGAATCACAAGGAACAACACCAAGGCAATTAACAGACCTTATAGGCTCACTATGCGACCTTACAAGCGGTAGTGGTGACAAAGGCACTCCTATCGTTTACATCAAAGGTTACTTTGATAATTTCTCAGAAGAATAATTTGTCTTAATTACAAAACTAGCTCATACAGATGTATGAGCTTTTTCATGCATAAAAAACACCCTCTCTACTCATTTGAACTGACCCCCAAAAGTTAGACCTAAAAACTAACTAAAGGAGGTCAGTTTT